>NZ_QYTU02000002.1 GCF_003605365.2 Siminovitchia fortis | reverse complement strand
AATTTACTTTCGTAATTTGGGTTTATACGTTTAGATGATATAAATGGTGCGAATGAAAAGGCGGTCCGTTTTTTTAATAAGAATCGTCAATATTACCTTGCTCAAGAAGGTTTATTAGAAATCCCAGGTTTTCCAATTGCGTATTGGCTCAGCGAGAAAACTATTAAACTTTTTCAAAGCAAAAAGTTATTGAAATACGGAAAGGCATCCGAAGAGGTTAAAACAGGAAATAATGAAGAATTTATAAGGAATTGGTTCGAAGTATGTCTAAAGAAAATAATGTTTGATATTAACTCTGTTAACTACAAATGGGTTCCCTATCATAAGGGAGGCGAGTTTAGAAAATGGTATGGTAATCTTGACTGGGTAATAAATTGGGAGAAAGATGGTAAAGAAATAAAAAGTGCTGAGAATTCAGGCTTTCAGGGAAGATCAATGTATTTTAAAGGTGTTATTTCTTGGTCAAAAGTTACATCAAGAGGGATTAGCATTCGCTATTTACCAACCAATGTGTTGTTCGATTCTGGGAGCCCCTCATTTAAATCTAACTCCGATATTGAATATTATGTTATGGGATTTTTAAATTCTGTTGTATCGTACTACTTTCTAAAAAGTATAAACCCTACATTGAATTTGCAGGTTGGCAATGTTGAATCTCTTCCTTTTATATACACTGAAAAGAAAGACAAAAGCATAGTAAAACTGGTTGAAGCCTGTTTGGAAATTTCTAAAGCCGACTGGGATTCTTTCGAGACTTCCTGGGATTTTAAGGTTCATCCGCTTGTTGAGTTTAGGCAGGCGGCCTCCCGGATTGCGGAGGCTTTTGCTAATTGGCAAGCAGAGGCTGAACGACGCTTTCAGACGCTGAAGGCGAATGAGGAAGAGTTGAATCGCATTTTTATCGGGTTGTATGGGTTGGAGGATGAGTTGACGCCTGGGGTGGAGGATAAGGATGTGACGGTCCGGCGGGCGGATGTGCTCCGGGATGTGAAGTCGTTTCTTTCTTATGCCGTCGGTTTGATGTTCGGGCGTTATTCGCTGGATGAGGAAGGGCTTGTGTTTGCAGGGGGTGAGTTTGATTTGGGTCGGTATGAGACTTTTGTACCTGATGCGGATAATGTCATTCCGATTGCCGATGAAATGTATTTCGAGGATGATATTGTTTCGCGGTTTGTCGATATTTTGAAAATTGTTTTTGGTGATGAACATTTGGAGGATAACCTCGATTTCATCGCGGATACGCTCACAAGGAGAGCGAATGAAACATCCCGCCAGCGGATCCGGCGTTATTTCCTGAAAGAATTTTATAAAGACCATTTGCAAATTTACCAAAAACGGCCGATCTACTGGCTCTTTGACAGCGGAAAGCAGGACGGATTCAAAGCGCTCGTTTATCTTCACCGCTATGAACCGGGCTTGGCAGCACGGGTGCGGACAGACTATCTGCACGCCCAGCAGCGGAAATATGAAGAAGAAATCGAGCGGATGGACATACTCCTGGAGTCTGACGTGTCCAAGCAGGAAAAAACACGAGCAAGAAAAAACAAAGAAAAACTGCAGAAACAGCTGCTGGAATGCCAAAGCTACGATCAGATCATTGCCCATGTAGCCAACCAGAAACCGGACCTTGACCTGGATGACGGCGTGAAAGTGAACTATGCCAAATTCCAAAACATCGAAATCCCGCAGGGAGAAGGCAAAAAGCCGCTGAAAGGAAACGTCTTGGCAAAAATATAAACAATGATACGGGCGGGGGACCAGTCACTCCCGCCCCGTTTACATAAAGGATAGTGGTGTAAGATGAATCTTAGAGAAATACATCGCGTATTGAATGACATCTATCAGAAAGAATTAACAAATGGTCGCAAACGGCATATCGTTTTTTGGTATGACGAAGAAGGGGAATTTATCGAAGATGTCGATGAGATTAAACTGGAAAATGTACGCATCTGGAAAGTGACCGACCATAATCTATTCGCAACAAAATATGAGCTGGAGAAAAAAGATACAAAATCCCATTTTCTCCTTTATGCCAACATGCCGAAGCCGGTTCCCCGCGAAGACTGGCTCTATGATCTTTATAAAATCGGCCATGAATTTGCCACCGATAAAATCACCGTCATCATGAGGGAACTTGGGATCAACGATGACGGATTAAGGGAGACATTTAAGTCATATAAGGAATTCTTCAACAGCAGAGCGCGTTTCCAATCATTCCAAAAGTACCAAGTGGAATTTTACACAGAAGAAACAATCGACCTGACGGTATTGGCCGTATTATGCAAAAGCCCAACCAACACACTTGACGATATTCTCAGGAGACTGTTCAGCAAGTATAAAGACAATGATGAATCAGCCCGGGACCGTATCCGGAAATATGGTGACGAGGAGAAATTCTGGTGGCTTGTTGAAAAATACTACGGCTATACATTGCCTGATCGTTCGATTCGGGAGCTCCTCATCTTCTTTATGCTTACATATCTTTCTGAACAAAACCCTGATATGGAAATTCCTGAAACATGGCAGAAATATGTGAGCAGAAGGCCTGCAAATATCATCGTATTCATGGATCAATGGATGAATCATCGCTTGGGCCGCCATGTATTTAACCTTTTATCAGATGAAATTTCCGACGTTGTCAGGGCAAACCATTACGCAGATCAATTGGATATAGAGGACATAATCCATCTGGATGCTTTTTCCGTCTACGACGAAAAAATTATTCGCTATTTGGCAGAACAATTGACAAGCGGCATCAACCACTTTGAACAATACTTTGACATCATTGCAAAAAGGCGCAAGCTCCATTGGTATCCCGAATACCGCTATGAGTACGGGGCGGTCCTGCATGCTGCGAAGCTATTGAACTATATGGAAAAATGGGATTATTTTATTCCGGAACAACCAGCCGCCCAGATGTTCCAGGCTTATACAGAACAATACTATGTTATCGATACCGCCTATCGGAAATTCTATGCAGCTTATGACCAGGCGGAAGAAAAAGAAAGACTGCATCAGCTGCGAGATAAAATTGAAAACATCTATGTACATCACTTCATGGAAGAACTGGCATTAAAATGGTCCGGCAGTTTGGAACGTGACCACGACATGGTTTGGCCGATAGATGGCATTTTGCAGCAGAAAGAATTTTACCGTGACTGGGTGCACGGATACCAGACAAATGATGAACGGGTATTTGTGATCATATCGGATGCCTTGCGATATGAGGCGGCAAAAGAATTGGCGGATATACTTAACAATCAGCGGAAGGCGGCAGCGGAAATCACATCGATCCAAAGTGTGATACCATCCTATACTGCACTTGGTATGGCTTCGTTGCTGCCATATGAACAGATGGAGTACTCTGGCGGCAGCAAATTTTTGCTCGATGGCACCGATTCAGCCGGCATCACAAACCGTAATGCCATCCTTCAGGGAAATTTGCCTGATTCCATAGCCATTCAATATAACGAAGTCAACAACATGAGCCGGTCGGCTTTGCGGGAAACATTTCAAGGGAAAAAGGTTATCTATATTTATCATAATGTCATTGATGCGAGAGGAGATCATGCGGCAACCGAGGGGGAAGTATTCCATGCTGTAGACGAAGCGATTGATGATATCCGTCTTCTGGTCAACCAGCTTGTCAACAATCTCAGTGCATCCAATATCCTGATTACATCCGATCACGGATTCATCTACCAGCGGGATTCTCTCCAAATGAGCCAAAAGCTTTTGCGCAAACCGGAGGGTGCTGAACTACTGAGCCGAAGATTTTCCATAATGAAGAATAAAGAAGTAGTTGAAGGAACATGGACGTTTGCGATGGACTACATTTTGGATCACCCTGGGGGACGATTTGCCATCATTCCAAAAGGGATTCACCGGTTCGCGATTCAGGGGGCGGGTGCGAATTACGTACATGGCGGCGCCATGCTTCAAGAAATTGTGGTTCCTGTGATTACATTTAAGAATGATCGCAGCAAATCATCACGGAATACAGTGAAGAAAGTGGATGTAAAACTGACAACGCCCACGCGGAAAATTACGAACATGATGACGTTTTTGGAATTTTTTCAAATGGAAAAAGTCGAAGAGAAGAAACTGCCGCTGCGTTTAAAGCTGTATTTTACGGATGAAGAAGGCAACCGTGTATCGAATGAGAACAGAATCATTGCAGACAGTGAGTCCTCACAAGCTGTTGAGCGGACATATCGTGAAAAGTTTGTTTTCAAATCAGAAGCCTACGATAAAGGCAAGACATATTATCTTATTCTGGAAGACGAAGAAGAAAAAGCCGGAAACGTGTATGACAGATATCCTTTTACGATAGATATTGCCTATACAAGCGACGGTCTCTTTTAACCAGCGCTGAAAACCGGTCATTGGCTCTGCCAGCTAATGAGCGCTGCTCGATACAAGCAATAGCTCTTCGCGCTGGGCTAAAGCAAGAAGAGCTATTGCTTATTTTGTAGAGAAATTACTATAAGTGAAAGATAATTTTTTGAAAAAATTAACAGGATATCCGGCATCGGCAGCGAAATCTTTCTTAATGGAAGAAAATGATGAAAGGCGGGGTGTAACGAGTGCTGGAGGTGCAGGACTCTCTGAAGAACTCTGTATGGAGCCGGTTTGTTCAGGAAGGTGTTCTGGATAAAAGCAGGATCAATAAAAGAATCTCTGAGTCTTGGTATATTTGTCGTCAGGACGGAGTCAATCCGTATAATGGCAAAGGGAATGAGTTACTACAAGAAAACCAATTTCTCCGGCGGAAAAATGCCAGCAGCCAATTATTGAATGCGGCCCTCCCATTCATAAGGAAGCTGCAAAAGTTTTTTGGCCAGATGAAATCCTTGTTCTTGCTTGTTGACTCTGATGGATATGTCCTCTATATGGACGGAGACCCAATGGCATTGGAAAAGGCAGGGGCCATCAATTTTATTGAGGGAGTAAAATGGACGGAAAAAGAGGTTGGAACGAACGCTGTAGGAACAGCGCTTAGGACAAAGGAGCCGATCGCCGTTATTGGGGCGGAGCACTATGCAGTCGCGTCCCATTCATGGGGATGCGCTGCTTCGCCAATCCTCAGTGAAAATGGGCAAATGGAAGGCGTATTGAACATTTCATACCCATTGGAATATGGCGTTCACGAACATATGCTGCCGTCTGTTGTATCCGCGGCTTACGCAATTGAGCAAAAGCTGATCAATATAGCAAAGGATAAAGAACTTGAGCTGATGCAATATGCCTCCTTCATTAACCCCCAAGATCCACTTTCACTTGTTTGCAATGAGAAAGAAAAAATCATTTGGGCAAGCAATCATTTGAAAAATGAACTTTCAAATCTGAATGCGGCGTATTTATCGGATGTCTTGAATGAAGGCTGCACAGTTTTGGAGAAGCAGCCTGTCTATTCCCGAACCCGAAATGATGTGATCGGGTTTAAAATATCATTGAAAAAAACTGAATCCACCAATATGGCAAAAAGGTTTCCCGTCAACCCGGCTTTTCAATTTGGCGGCGTTTGCGGCGAAAGTAAAAAATTTCGGAAGGTTCTTTTTCAGGCCGAAAGGGCAGCCAAATCCAATATCACCATTCATATACATGGAGAGACAGGTACCGGAAAAGAGGTCATGGCCCGCTCCATCCATCTGAACAGTACGAGAAAGCACGGCCCGTTCATAGCCGTGAATTGCGGGTCCCTCCCAAAAGATTTGATCGCCAGCGAATTGTTTGGATATGCCGGCGGAGCTTTTACAGGTGCGAAGCGTGAAGGCCATAAAGGGAAGTTCCAGCAGGCAAATGGCGGAACATTATTTTTGGATGAGGTAGCCGAAATTCCGCAGGAAATGCAGGTGGCCTTGCTGAGAGTCCTGGAGGAAAAGGAAGTTGTTCCAATCGGCGGCACAAAACCGTTCCCCGTTGATGTGAGGATTATTACCGCCACTCACCGGGATTTGGCCGAATTGGCCGCAAAAGGAGATGTGAGAGAGGATTTCTTTTACAGGATATTTGTCTATCCGATCCAGTTGCCGCCTTTAAGGGAAAGGATGGAAGACATCCCATACTTTGTCCGGCACTATTGCCGCACAAATAATTGGCAGGTGACATTTTCCCGTGATTTGCTGGAATGCCTGCAAACTTACGAGTGGCACGGAAACATAAGAGAGCTTCACAATTTTCTTGACCGGCTCCGGATTGAATTTGAAACCATGCCCCCGACATTGGCAGAAATGAAAACGCTCCTTCATTCTGATATCAGGCCTCTCAGTCATTCGGTAGCATTGCCGTTAAATGAAGACTTGACATACAGGGAGCAGATTGAAAAAGCTAAAATGATGGATGCCCTGCTTGCTGCAGAAGGAAATGTCACAAAAGCCGCAGAAAAGCTGAACATTTCACGAAGCACCCTGTACCGGAAAATAAAGAAATTCCATTTGTAATCATGGGAACATATGAGACAGAATGAGACGATGTCCAAAATCGTCCCATTCTCCATCAAAATCAGATGCCTTTTGGGGATCTGATTTTGATGTTTAACCGCAGTCTTATCCGCTTTTATGAAAGTATAACCTAAATTGGCACACAATTTGCACTATTTTATAATGTGTAAAAAACGAATAGGAGGAGAGGGAATGACGCTTTCAGCAACAGTCAGCTTAACGGAGAAAAAAGCCAAATGGATGTATGAAAAGATGTGTGAAATCCGTCAATTTGAAGACAAGGTCCATGAGATTTTCCAAACAGGGGTACTTCCGGGATTTGTGCACCTATACGCGGGCCAGGAAGCGGTGGCAGTCGGAGTATGTGCCCATTTGGATGATAAGGACAGCATCACGAGCACCCACAGGGGACACGGACATTGCATCGCCAAAGGCTGTGACTTGGATGGGATGATGGCTGAGATTTATGGAAAAGTGACCGGCTTATGCAAAGGAAAAGGCGGCTCCATGCATATTGCGGATGTGGAAAAAGGAATGCTCGGCGCAAACGGGATTGTTGGCGGCGGTTTTCCATTGGCAGTCGGTGCTGCCTTGACGGCAAAGACGCTGAACTCTGATGCTGTGGCTGTCTGCTTTTTCGGCGATGGTGCCAATAACCACGGAACGTTCCATGAAGGAATCAATATGGCTGCCATCTGGAACCTTCCTGTCATATTTGTTGCGGAAAATAATGGCTATGCCGAGGCGACACCTTTTCATTATGCCTCCAGCTGTACGAACATAGCAGATAGGGCCGCTGCCTATAATATTCCGGGGGAAAAAGTGGACGGCAAAGATGTCATGGCTGTTTATGCAGCGGCGGAACGTGCGGTCAAACGCGCGAGAAATGGGGAAGGGCCTACATTGATTGAATGTGTCACCTACCGGAATTACGGGCACTTTGAAGGGGACGCACAGACATATAAAACTTCTGAAGATAAAGATAAGCATTTGAATGAATTGGATGCCATTGCATTGTTCCGGGAATACATGTTAACCAACCGGCTGGTCAGCAAAGATGAGTTGGATCAAATTGACAATCAAGTGAAAGAAGCTGTGGAAAAAGCAGTCAAGTTTTCCGAAGAGAGCCCTTTTCCGTCAAAAGAAGATCTTCTGAAAGATGTTTATGTTTCTTATTAAAAGGATGGAGGCGAAATGGCGATGACAAGAACGATATCATACTCAGAAGCTATTAATGAAGCAATGAAACTGGCGATGAGACGGGATGAAACAGTTATTTTGATGGGAGAAGACGTAGCAGGAGGGGCGGAGGTCGATCACTTGCAGGATGAAGATGCCTGGGGCGGAGTAATGGGTGTAACGAAAGGGCTTGTCGCTGAATTCGGAAGAAACCGGGTTCTGGATACTCCAATTGCCGAGGCAGGATATGTCGGAGCCTCTGTGACAGCGGCGGCTACCGGGCTTCGTCCGATCGCGGAGCTGATGTTCAATGATTTTATCGGAAGCTGTCTGGATGAAGTGATGAACCAGGGAGCCAAACTCCGGTATATGTTTGGCGGGAAGGCGAAAGTTCCGCTCACCATCCGGACGATGTATGGAGCCGGGTTCAGGGCCGCTGCGCAGCATTCGCAAAGCCTGTATGCCCTTTTCACCCATATACCAGGATTAAAAGTAGTCGTCCCTTCAACCCCGAGAGATGCCAAGGGACTCCTGCTGGCCTCCATTTTCGATGATGATCCCGTCATCTTCTTTGAAGATAAAACCCTCTACAATATGAAGGGCGAGGTGGAAGAAGAATTCTTCACCATCCCGCTTGGGAAGGCGGATATTAAACGTGAAGGAAAAGACCTCACGATTGTGGCCATTGGAAAACAGGTCCATACGGCATTGGAAGCGGCAGAAAAGCTTGCAGAAAGAGGAATTGAAACGGAAGTGGTTGATCCGCGGAGCTTGTCGCCGCTGGATGAAGAAACGATTTTAAATTCGGTGGCTAAAACAAACCGCTTGATCATCATCGATGAAGCAAACCCAAGATGTAACGCTGCAACGGATATTTCCGCGCTTGTAGCGGATAAAGGGTTCGATTATTTGGATGCCCCGATCAAAATGATCACAGCTCCCCATAGCCCTGTACCGTTCTCGCCGGTGCTGGAAGATTTTTATTTGCCGTCCGCCGATAAAGTTTTACAAGTAGTGGGTGAAATGATCGGTGACGAAACAGTCGTGGTGCAATAACTGAAATTAATGTGTGCTGTGCATGGCGGGCATAGCACGCTTCTTTCCATATTAATATGAGGAGGGCGGAATATGGCCGTTGAAATTATCATGCCTAAGCTTGGAATGGGAATGAAGGAAGGAACGGTAGTCGAATGGCTGAAAAGGAAAGGCGATAAGGTAGAGAAAGGAGAATCCGTCGCTGTCATCAGTTCGGAAAAAATTGAAAAGGATATAGAAGCACCCGGTAGCGGCGTCCTTTTGGATGTTGCCGCACAAGAAGATGAAACGGTTGCGGTCGGGAAAGCAATCGGATATATCGGTGAGCCGGGCGAAAAGATCAACTCAGCTTCGGAAAGTGAAAAACAGCCTGTTGCAGCTGCTAGGGAGGCAGCTGCCTCAGTGGAAAAAGCCGGGCGCCCGCCAATTAACATGCAAATAAAAGTAAGGGTTTCTCCGGCTGCCAGAAAGCTTGCAAAAGCGGAAGGAATCGACGTGAACACAGTCAAAGGAACGGGTCCCCAGGGAAGAGTGACAAGAGAGGATATAGAAAAAGCGATTAAAAACAGGCTTGAGGATAAAAATGAACAAACGACAGAAGAACAACAAACTGATTCTGTAACTGTGAAACAAATTACCGGTATGAGGAAGGTCATTGCTGAAAGAATGTTTTCCAGCATTCAACAAAGCGCCCAACTGACCATCCATATGCGTGCAGATGTAACGGAAATGCTCTCATTACGAAAAAAGATCAATGCCGGACAGGAAAACATCAATTTGACCGTGACTGACTTTATTGCACGGGCTGTTGTACTGGCGCTTCAGAAACATAAAAATATGAACGGAACATTTGTGGACAACCAAATTAATTGCTATGATTCGGTTCATCTTGGCATAGCTGTGGCATTGGAGAATGGATTGGTGGTGCCGGTCATTCGCCAGTCGGAACGGTATTCCATGGAGGAACTTTCCAATAAGATTAAAATGTTAAGCAAAAAGGCAAGAGACGGCTCGCTTGATGCTTCCGAAATGAAGGGTTCCACGTTTACGATCACGAGTCTTGGGGCATCAGGGGTCGAATTTTTCACCCCCATTTTAAATCCGCCGGAAGTGGGGATTCTCGGGGTCGGCCTTATTACAGATACCCCTGTATTTGTAGGTGAGGAGCTGAAACGGCAGTCACTGCTTCCATTGAGTCTGACCTTCGATCATCGGGCAGTTGACGGAGTTCCGGCAAGTGAGTTTCTTTCAACAATAAAAGGGCTGTTGGAAAATCCCTATAAAATGCTGATTTAAACCGGAAGAATATGAAAATTTTGTGACAACCGTTGCCGAATTGTGTCGACTTTTGTATAATATGATTTGCATGCAACGAAATGTATGCTTGAGCAGCTGATAGTCTGCTCCATACATAACCTTTTACTAACGCAGTGTTTCGTTCCAATGAAGGACGAAGCACTGCGTTTCCATTTTCTTAGTTTGTTTGCGCCAGGATATCATTTCGCGCTTTGCCGCCGTTTATATGTGTGAACATGGAGGCAAGAGATTCAACAAGTTTCTGCGCATTATGTAATTCAATCTTCGGTGAAAGGTAGACAATTTGAAGAGCGTTTGTTGTTTTGGGTGTGACAGCTGTCCTGGATGAATCCACAAATGGGCTGCCGAACGGCCCTTCATCGTCTGCTGTGACAAGCAAGTTCTCCGCGTTGTTTTTCCTCCCGTTCAGACCTTCATACTGTTCTTCTGCTCTTCCTTTTCGAAGTTCAACATCGCCTCTTATTTGATCTTTGTCATAAATGCCCAAAGGAATTTTATATTGAAGTGAAAAAAAGTTGTTCAGGTCCGTGGCTGAGTTCAATGGCGGAAGATAGTTCTGTTTTTTCACTCTTCTATAAAGGGCCTCTGCGGAATGCCGATAGCGGTTCGGGTCCTTGCCAAGTTTTTTGAAAATGGCTCTCCATTCCTTGATTTCTTCATAATCGGTGACGTTTTTATCCTCAAGTTCAAAATAGGCATTTTCCTGGAAAAGCTGCAGCCTGCCTTTTAACATTTGCGGTGAGTCTCCGACTGTAATATTGTCATAATGGATGACCCCGATTTTTAAGTAAGGAATGACTTCATAGAGTGACGGGTCTATGTGTACTTCCAATGTTTTCACCTCCAATTTCCGTTGTAAATAGTTTATCATATAGTTGCAGTAATGACAGTTAAGCCAAACGGTTTTCAAATATTAACTTTTAGGGAAAGGAGGGCGGACTGTGGACTACGGAAAATTGAAAGATGAGATTATTGCATACAGCCGGGAAATCGGAATTGATAAAATCGGATTTACTAGTGCCGATCCTTTCATTGAAATGAAAAACCTGCTGATCAGGCAGGAGGAGCTTGGGTATCAATCAGGTTTTGAGCACAAAAATATCGAAGAACGGACGCATCCGGAGCTCATTTTTGATGAACCCCGGTCCATAATCGCCATTGCCCTTGCCTACCCTTCAAAAATGAATAATGCACCACGCGGCAAACCTGGTGCAAGAAGAGGGATTTTCTGCAAGGCATCATGGGGCGTGGATTACCACGTATTGGTTCGCGAAAAGCTTGAACAGCTGGCAGCATTCATTGACAGCAAGGTCTGTGATGCAAGATTTAAGCTGATGGTCGATACCGGTGAATTGGTGGACAGGGCTGTGGCAGAACGGGCAGGGATCGGCTGGAGCGGAAAGAACTGCTCGATTATCACCCCGGAATTCGGTTCATACGTATATCTCGGAGAAATGATAACGAACCTTCCTTTTGCGCCGGATGAGCCGATGCACGATCAATGCGGGGAATGCACGAAATGTCTTGATGCATGCCCGACCGGCGCGCTCGTCCAGCCGGGGCAGCTCGATGCCCAAAGCTGCATAGCATTTCTTACGCAGACGAAAGGCCTCCTTCCGGATGAATTTCGTGATAAAATCGGTAACCGTCTATATGGATGTGATACATGCCAGGCCGTCTGCCCCAAAAATAAAGGGGTTGACTTCCATCTCCATCCCGGCATGGAACCCGATCCAGACATTGCAAAACCTTTGCTTCAGCCTTTGCTTGACATTTCAAACCGGGAATTCAAAGAAAAATATGGAGCAGTCTCGGGTTCATGGAGAGGCAAAAAGCCCATACAGCGCAATGCGATTATAGCGCTGGGGCACTTTAAGGACCAATCCGCTGTCAGCGATTTGATCAAAGTGCTGAATGAAGATGTAAGGCCTGAAATCAGGGGGACAGCGGCCTGGTCACTTGGAAAAATCGGAGGCGAACAGGCTAAGGAAGCGCTCATGCGTGCTCAAGAGATGGAAGAGGATCCTGTCGTTCTTGAGGAAATAGAAAAAGGGCTTCAGTTTTTCGAGTTGGAAATGTGAACCGGAAATCCGTGCGGACAACATGTTTGTCCGCTTTTTTTGTCTAAACATGTTTTAAATCATGCTGACCGGGAACGTAGTAGTACTGTAAGAGGAAAAATTCTTTGAAGGAGGAATCACATAATGGCTAAAAAAGACAACGATCGCAAAATGTCAGTAGAAGAAGCGGGACGTAAAGGCGGCGAAGCTACTTCAAGGAATCATGATAGAGAGTTCTATGAAGAGATTGGACGCAAGGGCGGCGAAGCCACAGCCGAAAACCACGATAAAGATTTCTACGAGGAAATCGGGCGTAAAGGCGGCGAAGCAACGGCAGAAAGCCATGACCGGGAATTCTATGAAGAAATTGGCCGCAAGGGCGGCGAAGCTACAGCCGAAAATCATGACCGGGATTTCTACGAAGATATAGGGCGCAAAGGCGGCGAAGCCACTTCCAAAAATCATGACCGGGATTTCTACGAAGATATAGGGCGCAAAGGCGGCGAAGCCACTTCCAAAAATCATGACCGGGATTTCTACGAAGATATAGGGCGCAAAGGCGGCGAAGCCACTTCCAAAAATCATGACCGGGATTTCTACGAAGATATCGGCGAAAAAGGCGGAAACGCTCGAGCCAAACAGCGTGATGACAAATAAAACTTGATATTTTGAACCATATATATGGTAAAGAAGAAGGCGTTTAAGGCGTCTTCTTCTTTTTGCTTATACATATGCATATATATCGGCGAGGAGGGATGAAGTGAGAGAGCGGCTTCAGAAGATGCTGGAAAGAAAAGTAAGTGAATTTGTGGGGGAGAAAAAAGCAAAGAATGAAAAGGTCATCCGGAAAAGGGAAACAATGTCCAAGAGGAACGCGGATATCGTCAAGACTCTTGCAGTCGGAAAAATTATAAAAGCTGAAACAAAAGATGGGCTTCATCATCTTTATTATAATGTACATTTGAAACATCTGATTAAGCAGGGCGATTTTTTCTATGTGGAAGAAGAACTGGAAAGGAGAAAAGCATCTTTCAGAAAAAAAGAATTGTATGAAGATGTGGAAGTCCTGGTTGATTTTACGCTAAATACACCTGAAAAATTTACATTCGAAGAAGATAGAGATCAGGGGATGGAGCGGTATTCATATGACCGTATGGCGGTTGTTCAATATGCAGAAAGATGGTGGGATGAATACAATCCCGCTTACCGGAAATTTGACGTGGACTGTACAAATTATGTATCCCAATGCCTTCATGCCGGAGGGGCTCCCATGAGGGGATACCCTAATCGAAGCAAAGGCTGGTGGTACCGGAATAATAATTGGAGTTTCAGCTGGGCAGTTGCACATGCATTGAAAAACTACCTGCAGAATTCAACCGCCGGGCTCCGTGCAAGAGAGGTCCAGGAACCGCAGGAACTTCAATTGGGAGATGTCATTTGCTATGATTTTCAGGGTGACGGGCGGTTTGACCATAATACGGTGGTGACCGGCAAAGATGCTTATGGCATGCCGCTTGTCAATGCGCATACGTATAACAGCCGAATGAGGTATTGGGCATACGAAGACTCCTCGGCTTACACGCCAAATATACAATATAAAATGTTCCATATTATTGACGGCAGTTCATAGATGTGGATAATCGGTTCCTTTTCATTCATCAAGGTGTTATAATATCACGGTATTTTGATGAATGAGGTGACACACTTTGGCTATACATGTAGTACTATATCAACCTGAAATACCTGCCAACACAGGGAATATTGCAAGGACCTGCGCTGCTACGGATACATTTTTGCACCTTATCCGGCCCCTCGGTTTTTCCACAGATGATAAAATGCTGAAAAGAGCAGGGCTTGATTATTGGAAGTATGTAAACATTAAATATCATGATTCTTTGGATGATTTTTTTGCCGCAAGCCGGGGCGCCGAATATTTCTTTTTAACGAAATACGGCAAGAAACCGCATACATCATTCGCATATAATGATCCTGCAAAAGATTATTATTTCATATTCGGCAGAGAAACGACGGGGCTTCCGAAGGAAGTGCTGGAGAATCATATCGACAGGTGCCTGAGGATTCCGATGACCGGAAATGTAAGGTCGCTGAATTTGTCAAATACAGCAGCTATCCTTGTATATGAGGCGCTGCGTCAACAGGGCTACCCGGGGTTGAAGTGAGGGGGTCAGACCCCCTTTAGTTAGTTAAAGCGGCGATTTCCGCTCAATAGAAAAGGACCGTCACATCAAACCCGACGGTCTTTTTTTCTGAATAACAAAGTATAAGATTTTTTAGCTTTAAAATTTTGAACAAAGCCTTTTGTTGTCTAGCTCCAGCGCCTATCGACTAGCAGACTTCGCGCCTCTGGTGCTCCTGCGCCATAGCTTATCAAGGAAGCCTTGTTCAGCTCGTCGCAAAGCTCAGGAAGCCTCTCGAAGAAGAAGCTTTCCTACGATAAGTCAACATCGGCTCGTTCCTCGCCGTGTTTCCTTTATCTCGTCGGAGGCACTCCAGTCTGTACGTCGATGGGCAAGGCGCTTACGCTTTTCTTACGTTCATAAAATGGATTGTTATTTCTTGAATACCCCTGGCTTATCTTCACGGCCCGATGCGAAAATTGCAGACAAGAATGCAATAGTCACTCCTAATACCAAGATTAATCTCATACTTATGTAAGCCTCCTTTTTCATCATAGTTGTCCCTGAAGCTTATTATATCCGATTTTCTGCATAATGTGAATGGAACGCTCGTATCGTAAATATGGCGATCCTTTGAAAAAAATTTTGGGACAAAGCTGTGCCGGCTTAATTGAGACATGTTCGGCCGGGCGGATGCATATGGTTAATTAAACATTCCTCATCAAGCACACAGGGAGGTCCATATGGATATTCTAAAAAAGATTGAACAATACAGGTCTCAAGAAGAGAAGTTGAGGTGGGAAGGAACATTCGCCGATTATTTGAAATTAGTCAAAGAAAAGCCGTGGGTAGCACAGTCGGCACACTCCCGTATATACAATATGATCAGGGATGCGGGTGTTGAAGAAGAAAACGGCCATAAAGTATATCGCTTTTTCAGTCATGAAATGTTTGGGTTGGAGGAAGCACTGGAAAAGCTTGTTGAAGAATATTTCCATCCGGCGGCAAAACGCCTTGATGTCAGAAAGAGAATACTATTGCTGATGGGTCCTGTCAGCGGCGGGAAATCAACACTTGTCACGATGCTAAAAAGAGGCCTTGAAGCATATTCAAGAACTGACCGGGGAGCGGTATATGCCATCAAAGGCTGCCCGATGCACGAAGATCCCCTTCATTTAATACCTCAGCATTTACGGGAAGACTTTTACCGGGAATATGGGATAAAGGTGGAAGGGAATCTCTCGCCGTTAAATACGATGAGGCTTGAAGAGGAATACGGCGGCAGGATTGAAGACGTGCTGGTGGAGCGGATTTTCCTTTCCGAAGATAAACGGGTGGGAATCGGAACATTCAGTCCGTCCGATCCGAAATCCCAGGACATAGCCGATTTGACCGGAAGTATTGATTTTTCAACCATTGCAGAATACGGATCGGAATCGGATCCCCGGGCATACCGTTTTGACGGTGAATTGAACAAGGCCAACCGCGGTCTGATGGAATTTCAGGAGATGCTGAAGTGCGACGAAAAATTCCTCTGGCATTTGCTTTCATTGACACAGGAAGGAAATTTTAAAGCGGGCAGATTTGCTCTTATTTCCGCCGATGAACTGATTGTAGCGCACACGAACGAAACTGAGTATAGGTCCTTCATTTCCAATAAAAAGAACGAAGCGCTTCACTCCCGGATCATCGTTATGCCTGTTCCATATAACTTGAAGGTCTCCCAGGAAGAACGAATTTATGAGAAGATGATTCGCGACAGTGATGTGGCCGATGTCCATATTGCACCGCATACATTGAAAGTCGCTGCAATGTTTACTGTACTGACAAGGTTAAAGGAACCGAAACGCGGAGATATAGACCTTTTGAAAAAAATGCGCCTTTACGATGGTGAAAATGTGGAAGGATTCAATTCATCCGATCTGAATGAACTGAAGAAGGAATATCAGGATGAAGGTATGAGCGGCATAGATCCAAGGTATGTAATCAACCGGATTTCCTCCACAATCATCCGTAAAAAAGTGCCGGCCATCAATGCATTGGATGTACTGCGTTCTTTAAAAGAAGGACTTGACCAGCACCCGTCCATTACACAGGAGCTGCGTGAAAAATATTTGAACTTCATTTCCGTTGCCCGGAAAGAATACGATGAAATGGCGAAAAAGGAAGTTCAGAAGGCGTTTGTCTATTCATATGAAGAGTCTGCAAAAACGTTGATGGACAATTACCTTGATAACGTAGAGGCATTCTGCAATAAATCGAAGCTTCGCGATCCTCTGACAGGGGAAGAAATCAATCCTGACGAAAAGTTGATGCGCTCCATTGAGGAACAGATCGGCATTTCCGAAAATGCTAAAAAAGCTTTCCGGGAAGAAATTTTAATTCGCATCTCGGCTCTCGCACGAAAAGGGAAGCGATTTGACTACAGATCCCATGCACGCCTTCGGGAAGCCATCCAGAAGAAACTGTTTGCTGACTTGAAGGATGTTGTCAAAATTACGACATCAGCAAAAACGCCGGATGAGCAGCAATTGAAAAAGATAAACGAAGTTGTAGCCCGTTTGATTGATGAACACGGTTATAACTCGACATCAGCGAACGAATTGCTCCGCTATGTCGGAAGCCTGTTGAACAGATAATGTGCGGCCCCTTCCAAAGGAGTGAACAACACATGTTCCCGACAATGGAAGGGGTTATTTTATTATTAAATCCATTGTCCCATTCTCGCAAACTTCTGTAAATAAATCTGCCATTCTGCATAAGATAGAGTAATAAATGGTGAGTGTACATCGTCTGTGCATTCACCATATTTTTAAAAAAATGCAAGGGGGGCGTCGTAAATATGTCAAACTCACAGTCTCATCAGTTTGCTGTCTCTCAAGAAGATTGGTCCCTCCATCGAAAAGGTTTTGACGATCAACAACGACATCAGGAGAAGGTACAGGAGGCCATTCGAAACAACCTGCCGGACTTGATCACTGAAGAAAGTATCATTATGTCAGATGGCCGCGATGTTGTTAAAATTCCGATCAGATCTTTAGATGAATATAAAATCAGATATAATTATGATAAAAATAAACATGTCGGCCAAGGCGAAGGGGACAGCCAAGTTGGAGATGTAGTAGCCAGGGACGGTTCCCGGCAGCCGGGTCCGGGCAAAGGGCAGGGCGCAGGCGACCAGCCGGGCGAAGATTTTTTTGAAGCGGAAGTTTCCATGCTGGATTTGGAAGAAGCGCTGTTCAAAGAGCTGGAACTGCCGAATCTGAAAAGAAAAGAGCAGGATGCCAACCAGGTAACGCATATAGAATATAATGATGTCCGAAAAACAGGGTTGATGGGCAACATTGACAAGAAAAGGACGATGATGAGCGCATTTAAACGGAATGCCATGAACGGTGACCCTAATTTTTATCCCATTTTTCCGGAAGACTTGAAATTTCGTACATGGAATGAGGTCCAAAAGCCCGAATCTAATGCTGTCGTCATCGCAATGATGGACACAAGCGGTTCAATGGGCGTCTGGGAAAAGTATATGGCCCGGAGTTTCTTCTTTTGGATGACCCGGTTTTTACGGACAAAATATGAAAAAGTCGTCATTGAATTCATTGCCCATCATACGGAAGCGAAAGTCGTATCGGAAGAGGATTTTTTTTCAAAGGGAGAGAGCGGCGGCACGATCTGTTCTTCCGTGTATAGAAAAGCACTTGAAATCATCGGGGACAAATATGATCCCGCCCGTTTCAATATTTATCCGTTTCATTTTTCCGATGGGGATAACCTCACTTCAGACAACGCCAGGTGCATCAAACTTGTAGGCGAACTAATGGAAAAATCGAACATGTTTGGTTACGGAGAGGTCAATCAATACCAAAGAAATTCCACTTTGATGTCAGCCTATAAAAATATCAAAGATGAAAAGTTCCACTATTATATTTTAAAGCAGAAGGCCGATGTGTATCATGCCATGAAAAGTTTCTTTAAAAAGGAAACTGAAACGTCGATGGTATGATCTTTCGGAAATTATTGCAGGAGGAGAGCTCAAACCTAGAGTGAACCTCCTGCAATTTGTTTTTGAATAATTTTCTGATTTTACAGTTGACAGCATATGAAATTAAAAGTATTCTTTAGATAAATATAACGGAATTTACCCATTTAGTCGATTTTTCGTTATATTATAAAAAACCCGTATGAAAGCGCCTACAAAAAACGTTGCTTTTTGAAAGGAGTGCGTTTGATGGATGTGGCAACAGGGCTCTCTTACGAAGAAAAGCTGGACCGTTTCATGGAGAGAATAAATGCCGGAGAAAAAATTGAGGCGAATGACTGGATGCCGGATGATTACCGGATGGCCCTGATCAAGTTGATTTCAATGCATGGAGTCAGTGAGATCATGGGGGCTCTGCCGGAAAAGGAATGGGTGCCGAAGGCGCCGTCACTTCGCAGAAAGCTCGGAATCATGGCGAAAGTCCAGGATGAAATGGGACACGGCCAGCTTCTTTTGCGTGTAGCCGAAGATTTATTGGCCCCGCTTGGAAAAGGCAGGGAAGATATTATGAATGATCTTCTGAAGGGAGATTTGAAGTTTCATAATGTTTTTCATATGGAAGCCCCTACATGGGCGGATGCCGGGTTGATCGGCTGGCTCGTTGACGGAGCGGCTATCATCACCCAGACAAATATGCTCGGAGCCTCCTATGGCCCTTATGCGAGGGCCCTTCAAAGAATTTGCGCGGAAGAGGTGTTTCACGCCCAGCATGGGGAATCGATCATTCTGGCTCTTGCGGAAGGCTCGCAGGAACAACGGGGAATGATACAGGATGCGATCAACAGGTGGTGGCCGTCGCTGCTCATGTTTTTCGGCCCCGCTTCAGCTGCAACAACCGGATCGTCCAAGCAGGATATAACCATCAAATATAAAATCAGAACTAAAACGAATGAGCAGCTTCGCCAGGATTTTCTCTCAAAATATATTCCGAGAGTCCATTCACTCGGCCTTACAGTCCCGGATGAAACACTGAGGTTTGACGAGGACAAACAGGAGTGGATCTATAAGCAGCCCGATTGGAGTGAGTTCAAAAAAATCATTTCCAATAAAGGACCCAGATCCGGAAGCAGGCTCCAGTTAAGAAGAACAGCCTACAAGGAGCATGAATGGGTCAGAAGGGCACTCGGCTAAAGCAGCGAAAAGGAGGGAGGAGGACTGCATGGGCAAAGAAAAAACAGATGGATTTTATCAAATATATGAAGTATTCAGCAAGAGAAATCACAAAGCAGATTTTCAGCACCAATTCAGTTTGCTGGCCCCAAACAAGGAAATGGCATTTGTCATGGCACAGGAAAACTTCATGCGCAGGGAACCGGTTGTTGATATTTGGGTAGTGAAGCGGGATGATATCCGCATGATGCAGCCCGAAGAACGTCAGATCGTCAACCGGCTGGATAACAAAGATTACCGTTTGACGAAAGGTTATGGCTACCTGCGCAAGAAGTGGCGCCAATATGAGCAGCAAATGCTGGATGAAAAGGAGATCATGTCCTGGGGGGAGGACGGCAAACCTTCGAAGAAGAAAACAAAATAAATTTTCTCCGGGGCAGCCAGCTTAAGAAAGCATAAAATTTTACCGAATTTTCTCTTCCAACAAGATTAACGTAATGTTCAGCTTCAAGCGCTATCAGCGCAAGGATTAAGCCAATCGCTGATGAAGGCAAACTACGCCTTCACAAGCGTAGTCTAGCTTTGCGCCTAAGGCTGCGCGCCTTGCGCTGTTCTTAGAAAAAATTCCACATATATACAGAAAGGGGAAATGATGAATGTTTAAAATGATAGCGTTATTCAAGAAACCGGAAAATACCGAGGAGTTTGATCAATATTATTTTGAAACACATATTCCAATCACTGAAAAAATCCCGGGGCTGCGGAAGGTGGAAATCACCAAATTCACGGGGTCTCCAATGGGGGAAAGCCCGTACTATTTGATGTGCGAAATGTATTATGACAGCTTTGAGGCTTTCAAGGAAGCTTCAAAGACGGAGGAGTCGAAAGCTTCAGGCAAAGATGTCATGAAATTTGCGGGCGATATTGTCACATTCATGTTCGGTGAGGAAGTAAATGAGTGATTACCGGTTTATTGAGACGGAGGCGTGCGGCCGGGTCGGGATCGTCTGGCTGAACAGGCCGGATGTTTTGAATGCATTAAACCGGACAATGGTAAATGAAATTCTCGAAGTTTTTGAAGAATATGACCGCAATGATGACATCCGTGTGATATTCCTTGCCGGAAAGGGGAGAGCTTTTGCGGCAGGCGCAGATATCGATGAAATGGCCGAGGATGATTCCGTTTCCATGGAACTGTTGAACCAGTTTGCCGACTGGGACAGGTTAAGCCTTGTAAAAAAGCCGATCATCGGGGCAGTACACGGATTTTGTCTCGGTGGAGGATTTGAGCTTGCACTTGTATGCGACCTGCTGTTTGCGGCAGACGATGCCAAATTCGCTTTTCCGGAAATCAATCTTGCTGTCATGCCCGGAGCCGGCGGAACCCAAAGATTGACCAAGCTGATCGGAAAGACAAAAGCGCTTGAATGGATTTGGGGCGGTGACATGCACCCAGCGGAAGAAGCCCATGAATTAGGGATCGTCAACCGGCTGTATCCGAAAGCCGATCTGATAGAAGAAGCGCTCGGATATGCAAAGGAGCTGGCTGAAAAGCCCCCACTTGCAGTCCGCCTGATCAAGGAAGCTGTCAACAAAGCGGTGGATTATCCGCTGCAGGAAGGAATGTTCTTTGAAAGAAAGAACTTTTATCTGCTATTCTCTTCGGAAGACCAAAAAGAGGGCATGAAAGCATTTATTGAAAAAAGAAAGCCGGATTTCAAGGGGCGTTAAAGGAGAGATATGATGTTTGATACCATTTTATATGAAGTAAGAGGTTCCACTGTCTGGATTACGCTAAACCGTCCCGAGAAGCTGAATTCCTTTAATGAGGCCATGCATTCCGAATTGCTGAAAGCGCTTCAAGAGGCGGAGAATGACAAAGCGGTCAGGGCCATTGTGTTGACGGGAGCGGGAAGGGCGTTCTCCGCCGGCCAGGATTTGTCTGAGGTGGACAATTCCACGGACTACGGGGATTTATTGAGAAATAGGTATAATCCGATTATCCAAAAAATGGCCGAGATTGGGAAGCCGGTCATTGCCGCTGTAAACGGTACGGCTGCCGGGGCGGGATTCAGCTTGGCATTGGCAGCTGATTTCAGGCTTGTATCTGAAAAAGCCAGTTTTTTAAATGCGTTCATCCATATAGGACTTGTGCCCGACTCCGGCAATACATATTATTTGCCGCGAATGGTCGGCCATGCAAAAGCTCTTGAACTCATGGTTCTTGGAGACAAGGTGGGAGCTGAGGAAGCCGGAAGGCTTGGGCTTGCGACAAAAGTCATATCCGAAGAGAATTGGAAAAGTGAGATATCCGCCTTTGCCGATAGACTGGCTTCCATGCCAACAAAAGCCATCGCCCTGATCAAAGAGGCCCTGATGAAGTCATGGGACTTGCCCCTTGAGGGGGTCTTGGAGAAAGAGGCTCATGCGCAAAGCCTGGCGGGACTTTCAGGCGACCACCGCGAAGGAGTCCAGGCCTTTTTGGAAAAAAGGAAACCTCTATTCAAAGGAGATTGATAGAGCAACTCTGCCTGCCAACCTTTGAAACTTATTGACTATCAAGTCCAACCATTGTACCATTACGGTAATTATTGTCCTTTACCATAAGGCGATAAAAAACTAAAGAGGGGGAAAATAAATGAAAAGAAAGTGGAAAAAAAGTGCAATGGCTTTATTCGGCGGAGCTGTATTGATGCTTGCTGCCTGCGGAAGCAATACCGGGGCACCGGAAAAAGAGGAGAAGCCGGATGAGCCGGCCCAACAGGAAGAAGCCAAGACCTACAAAATCGGGGTTACCCAAATTGTTGAACACCCGTCATTGAACGCAGCTTTTGAAGGTTTTAAAGTGGCTCTGAAGGAAGCAGGCATCCAAGCTGAATATGATGTGCAAATCGCGCAAGGTGACAACAGCCAAAACACTACTATTGCAAATAACCTTGTAAGCGGCGGAGTGGATCTTATTTTTGCCAACTCCACGCCGAGTGCACAGGCGGCAGCCAGCGCCACAAGTGACATTCCGATTGTGTTCACCTCCGTTACCGATGCCGAGGGAGCAGAATTGGTAGAATCAAATGAAAAACCGGGCGGAAATGTTACCGGTACAGTTGATACACATCCGGATGCCATCCCAAACACATTAAAATTTTTGAAAGAAGAACTTAATGCCAAAAAGGTTGGCATGGTATTCAACTCCGGTGAGCAAAATTCACGTGCACAGGTAGACTCCATTAAAAAGCTAATTGAAGACGAGGGACTGGACCTTGAAATCGTAGAAGCTTCTGTAGCAACATCCGCTGATGTGAAACAAGCGGCTGAATCACTGGTCGGCAAAGTGGATTCCTTGTACACCATCACTGACAACACTGTCGTTTCTGCACTTGAATCTGTAGTAGCTGTTGCAAATGACAATAATCTTCCAATGATGGTCGGTGAATTCGACTCTGTCGAAAGAGGCGGTCTGGGTGCATACGGCTTTGAATATTATGATATTGGATATGAAGCTGGTGAAATGGCGGTTAAAATCTTAAATGGCGAAGGCGAACCTGCAGATATGCCGGTCCAATATCCTCAAAATCTGAAATTTGTCATTAATAAGGATACTGCTGAAGCTATTAAGTTAAAAGTTAAAGATGATTGGAACGCAGAAGACGTTAAAGATCTTGAAAAATAAGGAGATGATTCTAGATGTTTGCAGCTTTGTTTGGCTCCGTGGAGCAAGGAATCATCTATGCGATTATGGCTCTTGGGGTGTACCTTTCATTCCGGGTTCTGGATTTTCCGGATCTTACCGTTGATGGAAGTTTTGTAACAGGTGCTGCGGTTGCCGCCACGATGATATTTTTCGGATATCATCCGGCGGCAGCCACGGCTGTTGCTCTTGTCGTTGGATTCCTTGCCGGTTGTGTTACGGGATTATTGCATACAAAAGGAAAGATCAACCCCCTTTTATCCGGAATATTAATGATGATCGCCCTTTATTCCATCAATTTACGGATTATGGGATTCACTTCCGATAATTCCGTCGGCAGGCCGAATATCCCGCTATTGAATTCAGAAACCGTATTTTCAAAGTTCCAGGCATTCTGGGGGAACCTCGGGATTGACGCGGCGTTGAACAATATGTTGGGGGCCATCGGCATTCAGCATCTTCCATCCACTTGGGGTACGCTGATCCTTATGGCAATTTTGACCCTGATCATCAAATTTGCAGCGGATTGGTTCCTGCAAACGGAAGTGGGTCTTGCCATCAGGGCAACCGGGGATAATAAGCGGATGATTAGAAGTTTTTCAGCGAATACTGATAATTTGGTCATAATAGGGCTTGGAATTTCCAATGCCATGGTTGCTTTATCAGGTGCGTTGATTGCGCAATATGCAAAATTCTCTGATATCGGCATGGGGATCGGGATGATTATCATCGGCCTTGCATCCGTCATTATCGGCGAAGCGATCTTCGGTACAAAGACGATTGTAAGGACAACACTCGCTGTTGTAGCCGGTGCAATCATTTACCGGATTGTCCTTGGCCTGGCACTAAGAATTAAATTGCTTGATACAGGCGACATGAAACTGATCACGGCCGTCATCGTCATTGCTGCGCTTGTCATGCCTCAATACATTGAGAAGAGAAGAGAAAGCAGAAGAAAAGTCAAGTGGCATGCCGACAGGATGGCGGCATTGGAAGCAGCCAAAAACAAGGAGGTAGAAACCGTTGCTGAAGCTCGAACAGATTAGCAAAATCTTCAATGAAGGCACACCGGATGAAAAAATCGCCCTGGATCGAGTAAGCTATTCTTTGAAAGAAGGCGACTTCGTCACAGTGATCGGAAGTAACGGTGCTGGCAAATCCACTTTGATGAATATGATATCAGGTGTTCTTACCCCCGATGTCGGTACAGTAGAAATTGATTCTAAAAATGTGACTAAACTCCCCGAGTATAAACGCTCTCATTTTATTGGCAGAGTGTTTCAGGATCCCATGGCAGGCACCGCGCCTACGATGACAATTGAAGAAAACTTGGCAATGGCTTACTCCAGAAATAAAAAACGCACCTTGAAAAAAGGAGTGGATAGGAAAAGAAAGGACTTTTTCCGCACCTCTTTGGAAACTCTCCATTTGAACTTGGAAAATCGCTTAAACGCCAAGGTTGGACTGCTGTCCGGAGGGGAAAGGCAGGCATTGTCATTATTGATGGCGACTTTCACCCAGCCTTCCATTTTACTTCTTGATGAGCATACAGCCGCACTTGACCCGGCAAGAGCGGAATTGATCACTAACCTGACCAAGGAGCTTGTGGATAAAGATAATTTGACAACCCTGATGGTTACACACAACATGCAGCAGGCGCTTGATCTTGGAAACAGGCTGATCATGATGGACAAAGGCCAAATCATCCTTGAGGTGGAAGAAGATAAGAAGAAGGAATTGACGATTGAGAAGCTGCTTGCCGAGTTCCAGAGAATACGCGGTGAACAGTTTGCAAGCGATAAAGCACTTTTGACAAGCTGATTTTTGTAAAGATTCATACGGTTTATATCGGATCATTTTTGATAGTACCGAAAGCCGGCGGGGCTTTGTGATTGGTAGGATTATACTGCCCCGGATATGCCGGATTTAAAAATAAAATTGAAGGCGTTTTACGGGAGTTTTGAATCAACGGAACTCCTTTTTTTTACAAAACGGCGCTTATGGATTTTTACGGGCAAATTCAAATATATGAGCAGGCTAATCTCAGCAATGACCAGGTACAGGCCGGAAAGCGACCCGGCACACGATGTCATTCGCTAAATGTAAGCGGTTACTATAGGGGGATCAGTCCAAGAGAAAGTTTTTCACAAGAAACAAGCCGCCCAAATGGGAGATCGGCATTAATATCCGTGTGATCATCTACCAAAAGGAGGGGCAGCATGGAGGAGCAATTTGCTAAGGTCGTTTATGTAGACGGAGATGGAAATCTGGTGGACAATGAAATGAAAAGTCAGTTGACAGAGGACCTTGTAAAGCACTTTTATCGGCAGATGGTTCTGATGAGGACTTTTGACCGGAAAGCGATCAATATGCAGCGTCAGGGAAGGCTAGGAACCTATGCTCCGTTTGAAGGGCAGGAAGCAGCCCAGGTGGGCAGCGCGTATGCGCTCAGGCAGGATGACTGGATATTTCCGACATACAGGGACCACGCAGCCACGATGACATTTGGAATGCCGATGGATACGGTGCTGCTCTATTGGAACGGGAGATCGGAAGGCTGCATTCCGCCTGAAGGAAAAAGAATCTTTCCGCCGGCTGTGCCTTTAGCTACCCAGCTGCCGCATGCTGCCGGAGCCGCTATGGCTGAACAATACAAAGGTACCGATCATGCGGCAATTGTTTATTTTGGCGACGGCTCTACGTCTGAAGGGGATTTCCATGAAGGGATGAATTTTGCAAGCATCTTCAAAGCCCCGGTCATCTTTTACAACCAAAACAATCAATACGCTATTTCTGTTCCGATTGAACGGCAGATGAATTCCAGGACAATTGCGCAAAAAGCTGTTGCTTATGGCATACCGGGCGTCCGGATTGACGGAAATGACGTGTTCGCCGCCTATTTTGAGACGAAGAAGGCTTTGGAAAGAGCTCGGGCAGGGAAAGGCCCGACATTGATTGAAGCAGTTACGTGGAGATATGGCGCCCATACAACAGCGGATGACCCGACAAAATATCGTGACCAGTCATTGAGCGAGAAAAAACGTGAATCCGGAGATCCTATTTTACGGCTGGAAAGGTTCATGAAAATGGAAGGCATTTGGGATGAGAAATGGAATGAATGGACTTGGGAAGAGGCGGCTGAGATGGTTGAAGAGGCTGTCAGGACAATGGAGGCCTATCCGGAAGCCGATGCAAATGATTTGTTCGACCATGTATTTGAAGAAAAAACGTGGACGATCCAGGACCAGAAAGACCAATATTTCGATTATTTGCGAGGTGTGTCAATATGAGTATTTCAGCACCTGCCACTCAAAAACTGACATTGGTTCAAGCGGTGACCGACGGCTTAAGGACAATGATGAAGGAACGGGAAGAAATCATCTTGATGGGGGAAGACATCGGTGTAAACGGCGGTGTGTTCCGGGCAACGGACGGTTTGATCGAAGAATTCGGGGAGCGCCGGGTCATAGATACCCCCATCAGCGAATCTGGAATTGCGGGAACGGCCATCGGAATGGCAGTCAACGGCCTGCTTCCGGTGATAGAGATGCAATTTCTCGGCTTCATTTACCCGGCTTTTGAACAGATCATGACTCATGCCACAAGACTCAGGATGAGGACGAACGGCCATTTTCATGTTCCCCTCGTCATACGGGCCCCATATGGAGCGGGCATCCGGGCCCCGGAAATCCATTCCGACAGTGTCGAAGCATTTTTTACCCACATGCCGGGGATCAAGGTAGTCTGTCCGGCCAACCCCTATGATGCAAAAGGATTGCTCATTGCCAGCATAGAAGATCCCGATCCCGTTCTTTTTCTTGAATCAATGAGGGTCTACCGGGCCTTCAGGGAAGAGGTACCGACAGAAAAATATACAGTGGAAATCGGAAAGGCAAAAAAACTGATGTCCGGAGAAGATGTCACCGTAATCGCATGGGGAGCAATGGTTCCGGTAGCAGTCCAGGCTTCAGAAAAAATGAAAGAAAAAGGGATTCACTGTGATGTGCTGGATTTGCGGACACTGTACCCGCTTGACCGTGACATGATTGCAGAGTCGGTGCAAAAAACCGGAAGGGCAGTTATTGTTCATGAAGCCCATGCAACGGGCGGGTTGGGAACGGAAATCATAGCATTAATCAATGACACCTCTTTTCTTTATTTAAAATCGCCGATTGAAAGGGTCACTGGCTTCGATGTTCCGGTTCCGTTTTATTCATTGGAACAGCACTATTTGCCGTCCGTCGGCCGTGTTGCAAAAGCGATCGAGAAGACAGTCAATTTTTAATGAAAGGTCCGGTGAAAAGCCTAATCGCTGAAGATTAGGCTTTTTGTATGCAGTTTTTGCGGCTGGCTCCCGGTGCCAATGCCCGCGTAAGGGTGAGAAGGTGAAACACGGTAACTGGGTCGCGCCGCCAAAGCCCGCGTAAGGGTGAGAAGGTGAAACACGGTAACTGGGTCGCGCCGCCAATGCCCCGCGTAAGGGTGAGAAGGTGAAACACGGTAACTGGGTCGCGCCGCCAAAGCCCGCACAAGGGTGAAAAAGTGAAACATGGTCACTGGCTCGAGCAGCCAAAGCCCGCACAAGGGTGAAAAGGTGAAACATGGTCACTGGCTCGCGCAGCCAAAGCCCGCACAAGGGTGAAAAGGTGAAACACGGTCATCGGCTCGAGCAGCCAAAGCCCGCACAAGGGTAAAAAAGTGAAACACGGTCATTGGCTCGCGTAGCCAACGCCTTAAATAGAAGAACCCTTAGAAAAACGATCATCAATTTGATAATCGCTTTTTCTAAAACCCTAATGTGGTATAAACGCCAGCTGATAGAAAAACAATACCGCAAATATATACAGAAGAGGATGCACGCTGCGCCATTTCCCTTTGACGATTTTCAATAACGGGTAGGAGATGAATCCAAGGGCGATGCCTGTTGCAATGCTGGATGTCAGCGGCATGCTCAATATGATTAAAAACGCAGGAAATCCCTCATCTATCTCCTTCCAATTGATCTCAGAGATAGCACCCATCATCAGGCTTCCGACAATGATGAGGGCAGGCGCTGTAATGGCGGATAGCCCCGATACCGCGCTGACAAGCGGGCCGAAGAAAGCTGCGGCGATAAACAGGACAGCAACGGTCACTGTTGTTAAACCTGTTCGGCCTCCTGCAGCTACGCCTGATGAAGATTCGATATAAGCGCTTGTCGGGCTTGTCCCGAACATGGCTCCAACAGTTGTGGCCACTGAATCTGCAAGAAGAGCCTGTCGGGCACGCGGGAATGAGCTGCCTTTCATCAACCCCGCCTGCTGGGCAACTCCGATCATCGTTCCGGTTGTATCAAAAATGGTGACAAGCAGAAATGAAAAGACGACAGCAAAAAGAAAATGTTGGAAAACGTCACTTATTGCGGCAATCGGATTTGTGACAAGCAAACCTTCCGGCAATGACGGCATCTGTACAAATCCTTGGTCAAATGACAATTGGCCAGTGAAATAAGCAACAACCGCCGTGATGATCATACCGATAAATAATGCTCCATGGACATTAAGCGCCATCAAAACAAGTGTAACCGCAAGCCCGAGCAGGGCCAGTAAGACGCCTGGGGAGTGAAGGTCGCCCAACGCTACAAGGTTCGAAGGATGGGCGACAATGATTCCGGTCAGTCTCATTCCGATAAATGCGATAAACAACCCGATACCTGCTGTAATTCCGTGTTTCAAATTGGCCGGTATCGCCTCAATCAATATTTTGCGAAAAGGGGTCAGGGATAAAATGATAAAAATCACACCGGCAACAAAAACTGCTGCAAACGCAGTTGTATAGGATATATTATGCGCTCCGACAACAGAATAGGCGAAATACGCATTCAATCCCATCCCCGGCCCAATGGCAATCGGATAATTGGCGGCAAGCGCCATCCACAATGTTCCGACAACAGTGGCAATGATGGTAGCTGTAAAAACCTGTTCAAAGGGAACACCCGCATCCTTTAAAATAATCGGATTGACAACCACAACATAAACCATTGTCAAAAAAGTTGTGACACCTGCCAGAATTTCTGTTTTAACGTCTGTTTTGTTTTCTGTTAATTTGAACATGAAGGAACCTCCGGTTAAAGTTTAACTGTCAAAGGGCAATCCTGGAAACAGGATTGCCCGGCATTTATACAAAAATATTTAAAAGGTAATAAATTAGTGCAGACAGCAAAATAGTAATCGGCAGCGTAATAAACCACGTGATGACCATCGTCTTGGCTGTATCCCATTTAACGCCTTTTACCCGGTGAGACGTACCGACGCCAAGGATGGAGGATGAAATGACATGCGTGGTGCTTACGGGCAAATGAATGTATGTTGCCCCAAAAATGATCAGAGCGGAACTTAGATCGGCAGCCACTCCATTTACAGGGCGGATCTTCATGATTTTACCGCCAACAGTTTTGATGATCTTCCATCCGCCGACTGAGGTACCCAGACCCATTGCTGTCGCACAGGAGAGCTGTACCCAATGCGGAATGTCGGTCGTTGCATGCAGGTTGTTGGCAATAAGGGCCATTGTGATAATCCCCATCGCTTTCTGGGCATCATTCATTCCATGGGTATATGCCTGCAGGGACGCAGTGAATATTTGGAAGTAACGGAAACGTTTATTCGTTTTCGCCAAATTAAAATTCTTGAAGCTGACCTTGAAAATGGAATAAATGATAAAGCCTACTACAAAAGCAATAATAGGCGAAAAAATCAGCGCTTCAATAATTTTGATAAAACCTTTAAAGTTAATCGATGCCATTCCTGCAGATGCAATCGCCGCGCCCGCAATCGATCCGATCAGCGCATGCGAAGAACTGCTTGGAATGCCAAAATACCAGGTGATCAAGTTCCAGGCTATGGCCGAAATCAGGGCTGCCATGATCACGATTGAACCATTTTGCAAATTGAAAGGGTTCACTATATCCTTTGTGATGGTCTGTGCAACGCCTGTAAATGTCATGGCTCCGAGAAAATTCATTGAAGCCGCAAGAACAATGGCGACACGCGGCCTTAGTGCTTTAGTCGAAACGGCTGTGGCAATCGCATTGGCTGTATCATGAAAACCATTGATAAAGTCAAAAGCAAGAGCAAGAATAACGATCAGTATGGTGATCAGTAATAATGAATCCATAAATAAAGACTCCCTTAAGCGTTTTTCATTATAATGCTTTCGAGTGTATTGGCGACGCCTTGGCAGTCGTCCGCGATTTGTTCCATATGCTCGTACACTTCTTTATATTTGATCAGCTGGATAGGATCTTTTTCAGTTGCAAATAGATGTTTCATGGATTCGCGTAATACATCATCGCATACTGATTCGTATTCTTTTATTTTGATGGCGTGAGGCCGGACTTCCGGAAGTTTTTTACTGAATAACAAACCGATGGAAATTTCAATTTCAATTGCACATTTTCGGATGGTTTCTACAAATTTGACAACATATTCATCGGCTTTGACAATATTATACATTTCAAACAGACCGGCTGTATGTTCCATGCCGTCAAGTACATCATCCATGATCATGGAAAGGTCCCAAAGATCTTCACGTTCAATCGGAGTAATAAAGGAGTTGTTCAATTCCTTTATCATTTCATGGACAAGTGAATCTCCGATATTCTCATATTCCTTCATTTTTTCGGCGAAAATTTTGGTGTCATCTTTGTTCCCAAGTTTATAGTCGGCGAAATAATCCGCACTCTCTTTCAAGTTTGCCGCAATTTTCTCCAATAATGTAGCAAACTTGTCTTTTTTCCTGTTAAAGACCATTAATAAATTCCCACCTTTTCCATGGTTATTATACCAAACGATTTTATTTTAGCTCATATTGATGAAAGTTAAAAGTTTCTGTCGAATAAATATTGTGAACAAATTATTCGTCTTCATGCCCGGTAACGGATACAATAAAAGAAAAGTCAAGGAGGGACTGTGTATGATCAATAATTTGCAAGATGTAAAAACACTGCATAACGGAGTGAAAATGCCGTACATAGGGCTTGGGGTCTATCTGATGAAAGAGGAAGAAGAAGCGGCTGCTGCGATAAAATATGCCATTGAGCACGGATACAGGTCTATTGATACTGCCCGTATTTATGAAAATGAACATGTTGTCGGCAGAGCGGTCAGGGAATCCGGAGTCCCAAGGGAAGAACTGTTTATAACTACAAAAGTTTGGAATACCGATCAGGGGTACGACTCGACGCTGAAAGCATTCGAACAGAGCTTGGAAAAGCTGGATATGGAGTATCTCGACCTTTATCTGATCCATTGGGCTGTAAAAGACAAATACAAAGAAACATGGCGCGCCCTTGAAAGGCTTTATGATGAAAAAGTGGTGAAGGCCATAGGTGTATGCAATTTTCAAATTCATCACCTGGAAGACCTGGCGGCCAGCAGCAATGAAAAGCCGGTTGTCAATCAGGTGGAACTGCATCCGCGCTTAACGCAGGAGCCATTGCGTGAGTATTGCGAGCAGAATGACATTGCCGTTGAAGCGTGGTCACCAATTGCGCGCGGCCGCCTTCTGGAAGAGCCGACATTGAAGCATCTTGCCGACAAGCACGGAAAAACCACAGCTCAGATTATATTGCGCTGGCACTTGCAAAACGGCCATATCATTATTCCGAAATCTGTACACGAAGAAAGAATCCGCGAAAATGCCGACTTGTTCGATTTTGAATTATCGATGAGTGACATGAATGAAATCAGTGCATTAAATATGGATGAAAGGTACGGGCCAGATCCCGACAATTTCAATTTTTCATAAAAGAGGCATATGGCCTCTTTTATGAACTTGAATAAAAATTCCATTTTATTTCCTGCCATTCCCATAAAAACAAAGATTAAACGTATGTTATTCTTAAAAGACCTATTACTATAGTTAAAGGCAGGGGCAGGCAATGAAAGTGGTTTTTGCGGCAAGCTTGGAACAAAAAAAGATGATCAATGATTTGATTGACCATCTTTATCATTCCGTATTCCCTTTATATTTTGAAGCGGGGGAAATAAAGGAGTTCATTCGCTGGGAGGTTTTGAAAGCTCCTGACGAAAAGGAGGAGTGGCTTGAAACTGCGGATGATGCGTTCCGTATCATTGCCGCACTCCAGGTGCTCATTTCTTTACTGGAATTGAAGTCCCTTCCCGGTGAGAATAAGGATTACGAAAATTTGTTTTATAAAAACAAATGGATATTGGAAAAATACCATATCTCTTTTCCGTTTACATACAGACAGTTTTCTTCTCTACATAATTCTGATTTGGCGTTATCCATGTTTACCAGCGCAGCCAATGAGTTTCTAATATGAAAAGGACCGGCAAAAGGACCGGTCCTACTTAACGTTTTCTTTTAACCAAGCTTCTATTTCGTCCTGTGATTGTTCTCCAACGAGCCTTGCATATTCTTTCCCATCTTTAAAGTGCATCAGGGTAGGGGTGTATTTGATCCTGTACTGGTCCCAACCATCTTTGAATTCCAGCAGATTGAATTGATAAACGTTTACGTCTGTCTTTTCCGCAGCCGGAATCAGCTCCGGTGTTGTTTTCATACAATGCGGACATTCGGGGCTGAAGAAGTAAACGGTCACGTCTTCTTTGTCTTTAAGTTTTTTCTTTAATTCATCAGGCAAAATGATGTTTTGATATAAAGGATCGTCCAGCAAATCTACAGTTAAGGGATCAAGGCTCTCCTTCTTATAAACATTTCCTTCCGATTTCTTCGCCTGCTGCCATTTGGTCAGGCCTGCTATGGCGGCAAATAAAGCAATTATGACAACCAAAAAAATAATTAATTTCTTCATGTACGGTCCACTCCCTTGGTCATTCTCAGCAACAGCAAACTAATAATGAAAATCAAGATAAAAGCAATAAGGGCAAGAAAAGGTATGGTGATAAAGCCAAACCAGTTAATGTATTGGCCGGTGCATGGAACACGGCCGCATGCCGGAGCGCTTGAAGTGAAAAAAGGAACTTTCTGGATTAAATAATGGTATAAGGAAACGCAAATTCCAATTCCGGAAAAGACAGCCGAATACAATGAAATGCCGTAATTTTTTTTAACCGAAGCAATCCCAAGTAGGATCGTTAAAGGATACATTAAAATCCTTTGGTACCAACAAAGCTCACAAGGCTCAAATTGCTTTATTTCGGAAAAATATAAACTCCCAAGCGTTGCAATAACTGAGACGGCCCATGCAAAAAAAAGCATATTTTCCTGATTTTTCGCCGATTTTGATTCCATCTGCATCCTCTGCCTTTAATAAGAATTATCTTGATTATAGTATTAATCCCTTATGCATGTAAAAAATATGGGAGCTTGTAACAGGATTGTTAAAGTTTTATGTAAAAAGCGGCTGCCAAAGATTGGCAGCCGGGGTTCACATTCGAATTAGCGGATATTCCTCAAAAATGTCCTTGCTGTCCACAACTGCTGCGGCATGCTCCAAAAAACGGAGCAGGGAAAATAGCCGGCGTTCAATCAGTGAGTAATCCCTGGAAAAATAATACGCATGCAAAAAGTGTTCAATTCTTTTTGAGAGCATGTCGTCTTTCGTCCTGACCATCAAAACGATTAAATTATCCCATTCGGACCGATGGGTATAATATAGGGCACGGTCATAATCCAGCAAATGAACTCCCTCCTTTTTTAGGAGTTGTATTTAGTATGGACAGCCGAAATGGATGTTTTGGCTGTAAATGTTGACATTGCCGCAGCATCCGCCTGCCAATTCATGATACGTATATATGGAAGTGCTTCAAGGAAAAATATGATGAATTGCTTTCGCTCCTTCATGATTGCCCTCTTTTATTCATACATTGTGGATAAGGGAGGGGAATTGCCAATGAGTGCGGATACGAAAGCGTTGCAAAATGCCATAAGTGAGATTACAGAAATCGCCAGCGGATTTGGACTTGACTTTTACCCCATGCGTTATGAAATTTGCCCTGCAGATATCATCTATACATTTGGAGCTTACGGAATGCCGACTCGTTTTTCCCACTGGAGCTTCGGAAAACAATTTTTCAAAATGAAGCTCCATTATGATTTCGGCCTAAGCAAGATTTATGAACTGGTCATTAATTCGAATCCTTGCTACGCTTTCCTGCTTGATTCGAATTCACTTATTCAAAATAAGCTGATTGTTGCCCATGTCCTTGCCCACTGCGATTTTTTCAAAAATAATGTCCGGTTCCGGAATACGAAACGGGATATGGTCGAAAGTATGGCTGCTACCGCGGAAAGAATCCGGCAATATGAAATTGAACACGGCAGGAGGGAAGTCGAGGAGTTCCTTGATGCCGTCCTGTCGATAGAAGAGCATATTGATCCCTCTTTGCTTCGTCCATCACTTGATTGGAAAATGGATGAAGAAGAGTGGGAGGAAGAAGAGGAGAAGCCGGTAACTGAATTTGACGATCTCTGGGATTTGGATGAAAAGCAGCCTAAGAAAGAAAGGAAAAAGCGGAAGAAAAAGTTTCCGCCGCAGCCGGAAAAAGACCTTATGCTTTTTATCGAGCAATACAGCAGGGAGCTATCCGATTGGCAGCGGGACATTATGACGATGGTACGGGAGGAAATGCTTTATTTCTGGCCGCAGCTCGAAACGAAAATCATGAATGAGGGCTGGGCTTCCTATTGGCATCAAAGGATCATCAGAGAAATGGATTTATCCAGCGATGAGGCGATTGAATTTGCGAAACTGAATGCGGGAGTCATTCAGCCGTCAAAAACGAGCATTAACCCTTACTACCTGGGGTTGAAAATTTTCGAAGATATCGAAAAGCGCTGGGACAATCCGGATGAGGAATTGAAAAAACAGGGAGTCGAACCGGGTTCGGGAAGAGAGAAAATGTTTGAAGTAAGGGAACTTGATTCGGACATCTCTTTCCTTCGGAATTACCTTACGAAAGAGCTTGTTACAAGGGAAGACATGTATTTGTTTCAGAAACAGGGCCGCGATTATAAAATTGTCGATAAAAACTGGAAAGAAGTAAGGGACCAGCTTGTCAATATGAGAGTCAACGGCGGCTTCCCATATTTGACCGTAAATGATGGGGATTACATGAAAAATGGGGAATTATACATCAAGCACTCTTATGAGGGCGTCGAACTGGATTTGAAGTATTTGGAAAAGGTGCTCCCGTACATTTACCAGCTTTGGGGGAGATCCGTCCATCTGGAGAGTGTTGTGGAAAACCGCCCAATGATCTTCAGCTATGACGGCAGAAATGTCCAGAGGAAATTTTTATGACAAAATTCGGGAAGTGACAGCAGTCGCCAAGCACACCATTACAGGTGTGCTTTCTTCAGTTTAAAGAATGAAAAAAGAGGAAGTATTACAGTAGAATGTAGCAGAGGGGGCTGAGATCGTGTTTTTGGACAGTTATGTAAACCAAAAGATTCAAATCAAGTTCAAGAACTTACCGGAATCCCTTTCAGGGCCTGTTACAGGCATTTATCACCCGGACAAATGGTGTATAGCAAAATTGATTTTTACAGAATCAATGGGGATTTGGGTTGAAAACCCGTGTTTTGAAAGGACAAAAGTAAAAGAAGATGACGGGAGTGATGTTCCGGCATCTGAACAATTTAAGGAGACCTGCCCTACACATCTATTGATTAAATGGGAGTATATTGACTCTATCATTGTATTCCCGGCTGATGAAATGCCTGGGGCCGGAAAAGAAGCCAAATTGATCGGCTTCCATTCATAATAGAGGCCGGGTGCACGAAATTCTCATGCACCCGGCCTATTTTTTTACAGAGTAAGCGTATAAGATTTTTCAGCTTTAAAACTTTGAACAAAGCCATTTGTTGTCTAGCTCCAGCGCCTATCGACTAGCAGACTTCGCACCTCCTCCTACGATAAGTCAACATCGGCTCGTTCCTCGCCGTGTTTCCTTTATCTCGTCGGAGGCACTCCAGTCTGTACGTCGATGGGCAAGGCGCTTGCGCTTTTCTAATTTTCCGAGTCCCGGTAAGTTTTCAAGGAAGTTTTTAATGATGCATATACGCCGACAGCGGCGTTTCCATAAAAAAAACCCATAAAGACGGCTCCCCAAAAATTAAATCGATGGGCGATAAAGAGAGCGAATGCCAATCCGAGAATATTGGCTACAGTCGGAATGAGAACTCGCGGAATCGGAAGCAGGATCTTGATGAACTGGGTGGCAATCAATACGGCCGGGACCGCAATGACTGAATCCCAGAAATTTGTATGTATGACCGGAAATGGCTCCATTTGATCACACCTTATTATCATAATAACTGATAGTATATCCTTAACTTTCACAGGATATGAGGATTCCTATACATTAGAAAGAAGCGCCGACGGCGCTTCCAAAACGTCTTAATAAACGTAAGATGTCCCGACAATAATTAATAGGATAAACAGGACAACAATCAAAGCGAAACCCATTCTCATTCCACTCATGAATAAACACCTCCTTATCTCTCCTGGAATATTGTATGAACAAGCAGTGCCTATTGCTTGGACAAATATAATGCATAAAAGAATTCCAATGCGAAAGACTTGATTAAAATACCATCTAGGGGTATGTTATTTATAAAAGATCAGTTCGGCTTTGAAACAGGTGGGTTTAACGCAGCTTGAAAAGCATGCTCATCATTGTGTTGCAGATGCTATCAAATCGGAGAAGGCGATGATACCATTGAAGAAATGATGAAGATTGTCAATCAACTGGTCAAGACATGATTAAGAAAGGAGGAATCCGATATGCCCAACAAATCATTGGACATACCTATAGAAGGCATGACATGTGCAGCCTGTTCGAACCGGATCGAAAAGGTATTGAACAGAATGCCGGGAGTTGAAGCGAATGTCAATCTTGCTTTGGAACAGGCATCTGTGACGATTACAGATGAGCAAGTTTCTGCTCAGGACGTTGCGAAAAAAATAGAAGACCTTGGATATGGGGTAAAAGCAGAACAGCTTGATTTAGATATATATGGAATGACCTGCTCAGCCTGTTCAGCAAGAATTGAAAAAGTACTGAATAAAATGGACGGAGTCCAATCGGCAACAGTCAATCTTGCTGCCGAGACCGCATCCGTAGCATTTGAGCAAGGTATAGCAACTGCTTCGGATATCATTGAAAAAATCCAAAAACTCGGATACGATGCCAAAGTGAAGACGACTCAGGCAGAAAAAACAGAGGCCAAATCGAAGGAATACGAGAAACAAAAAAAGAAATTCATTCTTTCCGCCCTATTTTCCTTGCCTTTGCTTTATACGATGCTGGGACATTTGCCTGGCAATTTGGCCCTTCCGGTTCCGGCTGTCTTAATGAACCCCTGGCTTCAGTTCATCTTGGCGGCGCCGGTCCAATTTTATATCGGGGGACAATTTTACAGAGGTGCCTATAAATCATTAAAAAATAAGAGTGCCAATATGGATGTCCTAGTGGCGCTTGGTACATCCGCGGCTTTCTTTTACAGTGTACTGGAAGGGATCCGCGCTTGGCTTCATCCGGGATATGAGCCGCATCTTTACTTTGAAACAAGTGCAGTGCTGATTACACTGATTCTGCTTGGCAAGCTTTTTGAAACGCGGGCGAAAGGAAGAACAACTGAAGCTCTCTCCCACTTATTAAGCCTGCAGGCAAAAAATGCGAGCGTGCTGAGAGGGGAAGAAGAAGAGCAAATACCTGTGGAGGATGTAAAAGCAGGAGATATTATCGTTGTCCGGCCGGGTGAAAAAATACCTGTAGACGGAGAATTGATCTTTGGTGAAGCGGCTATCGACGAATCGATGATCACAGGCGAATCAATCCCGGTAGAAAAAAGGCCGGGTGAAGAGGTTATTGGAGCGACAATCAATAAGCAAGGCATGATCCGGATAAAAGCAACGAAAGTCGGGAAGGATACGGCCCTTGCCGGGATTATTAAAATCGTTGAAGCGGCTCAGGGAAGCAAAGCTCCTATCCAGCGGATTGCAGACAAAATATCCGGGGTATTTGTACCGATCGTAGTAGGTATAGCCGTTTTAACCTTTTTGGCCTGGTTTATGATTGTGGAACCCGGAAATGCTGCCAAAGCGCTTGAATCATCGATCACTGTTCTTGTCATCGCATGTCCGTGTGCTCTTGGACTGGCTACCCCGACATCGATCATGGTAGGCTCCGGCAAGGGGGCGGAAACAGGCATCCTGTTCAAAGGCGGCGAGCATTTGGAAATGGCGCATAAAGTGAATGCGGTCATTTTGGATAAGACTGGCACAATTACGGTGGGAAAACCTTCGGTAACAGATATTGATTGTAATGATGAGGATGTTCTGGCTTATCTCGTTTCTGCCGAAAATGCCTCCGAACACCCATTGGCGGACGCCATTGTAAGGTATGGAAAAGAGCAAGGCGTTGAAATGAAACAGGTAACGGAATTTCAGGCAATCGCAGGACACGGAATCAGGGCTGTGATAGATGGCCGCCAAATTTTGGTCGGAACGAGAAAGCTGATGAGCGACAATCTTGTTTTATATCAGGAAAAAGTGAAAAAGGCTGAAGAATTGGAGACCCAGGGGAAAACAGTCATGTTTATTGCTGTGGACGGAAAATTATCAGGCATAGTGGCAGTTGCGGACACCGTGAAAGACCATGCAAAAGAGACCATCAGCCGTTTGAAGGAAGAGGGCATTGAAGTCCTCATGCTGACAGGAGATAATGAAAGAACTGCGAAGGCGATTGCGGGCCAGGTCGGTATTGATCGTGTTTATGCGCAAGTTTTGCCGGAACAAAAAGCGGAAAAGGTAAAAGAGCTGAAAGCTCAAGGGAAAACGGTGGCGATGGTAGGGGATGGCATCAACGATGCCCCGGCGCTTGCACTCGCTGACGTAGGGATCGCCATTGGAACGGGTACAGACGTTGCCATTGAAGCTGCTGATTTGACAATTCTCGGAGGAGATTTGCTTCTCATACCAAAAGCATTCCGCCTCAGCCATGCAGTGATGAGAAATATTCACCAAAACTTTTTCTGGGCCCTTGCCTATAACTCAGCCGGAATTCCAATCGCGGCGGCTGGACTGTTGGCCCCGTGGGTTGCTGGAGCGGCGATGGCCTTCAGTTCGGTTTCAGTTGTTTCCAATTCACTGCGTTTAAAAAGAGTAAAATTATAAAATCAGGAGGAGATTGAACATGCAAGAAACCGTATTAAAAGTAGAAGGAATGACATGCGGACACTGCAAACAATCAGTTGAAAAAGCATTAACAGCCCTAGCAGGGGTTGAAAAAGCCGAGGCAGACCTGGATGAAGGAACTGTTAAAGTTTCCTATGATCGTTCCAAAACGGATATCGGCAAAATGAAAGAAGCCGTAGAAGACCAGGGATATGATGTGGGCAAATAGGGATCAGCCAAAGTCAAAAATAACAAGGGGTGTGTTCAAGTGAAAGTTTTTGTAGCGGGTGCAAATGGACAAATCGGCCGTCATATTATGAAACTATTGAAAGACAGCGACGATTATACCGGTATTGCCATGGTTAGAAGCAAAGAACAGGCCGAAGCCTTCAGGGAGAAGGGGATAGAAGCGGTATTGGCAGACCTGGAAGGCAGTGTCGATGAATTGGCAGAGGCTATGAAGGGCTGTGATGCCGTCGTTTTCACAGCCGGTTCAGGCGGTCATACCGGAGCAGACAAAACACTGCTTATTGACCTGGATGGAGCGGTCAAAACGGTGGAAGCAGCCGAATTGGCAAACGTTAATCGCTTTATTATGGTCAGTGCTTTCCAGGCGAACAACCGTGAAAACTGGAATGAAAAAATCAAACACTATTACGCAGCCAAACATTACGCTGACAAAGCCTTATTACAAAGCGGTTTGACCTAAACGATTGTGCGGCCCGGCGGTCTTGTGAACGAGCCCGGGACCGGGAAAGTAAGTGCTGGTGAAAAAACAGAACGGGGCATCATTCCACGTGAAGATGTGGCCAAGGCAGTTGTTGCATGTTTAAAAGAAGAGCATACTCATAATAAATCGTTCGATCTTGTCTCCGGCGACACTCCTATTGAAGAAGCGTTAAAAAGAATCTAACCGGAATTGGCGGGGTGCGTGTGAATATCATCGATCTTCATTGTGATATTTTATGGAAGCTGTGGGAAAGCAAGGGTAAGCTTCGTTTCAATGATTCACCTGAACTTGATGCAAATAAGGAACGTTTGAAAAAGGGAAATGTGAAGGTTCAGTGCTTCGCTGTTTTCATTCCACCGGAAATTAAGACAACAGAGCAATTTCAGTCCGCCCTTGAGCAAATCAATTATTACTATACGGAAATCCTGGAAAATAACCCCGACATCATCCAGATCAGATGCTGGAAGGATATTCTGGATTTAAAACCCGGCCAAACAGGGGCTGTGCTTACACTTGAAGGGATAGATTGCATTGGTAATGACCTGCAGAAACTCAGTCTTCTAAATCATATGGGGGTCCGTTCTACTGGTCTTACCTGGAATTATGCCAACCTGGCTGCGGATGGGGCGGAAGAGCCGCGTGGAGCGGGTCTTACAACTTTTGGAAAGCAAGTTGTTCGTTTTAATAATCAGCGCAAGATGCTTACAGATGTTTCCCACTTAAGTGAGAGGTCCTTTTGGGACGTGATGGACCTTGCGGATTATCCAATTGCGAGCCATTCCAATGCAAAGGCACTATGCAGCCATCCAAGAAATTTGAAAGATAGGCAGGCTGAAGCCCTCTTTGAAAAAAACGGCATGGTCCATGTTGTTTTTTTTCCTGAATTCATAGCAGAAAAAGAAATAGTGACCATCCCGGATCTCATCAAACATATTGATCATTTCTGTTCGCTCGGCGGAGTTCGCCATATTGGATTCGGTTCTGATTTTGACGGAATCGATAGACATATTGCCGGTTTGGAAAATGCATCAAAATACCAAAATCTGATCAATGAGCTTTTAAAATATTACTCGGAGGATCAAGTACGGGGATTCGCCGGCCAAAACTTTTTAGAAACGGTCTCAAATTGGAAAATCTGAGCGGGCTTAATGAAAAAAATGTAAAAAAAAGTATGATTAAAACCGCCATGGGCAATATTAGTCCTATGGCGGTTTTTTTATTTGCCGTTTGGTAATCAAATAGGAAAATAAGGAGGCTGTTAAAATGTCAGAAAAAGATAAGGGCTTGACGCGCCGCGATTTCCTGAAAACCTCCGGAATTGCGACAGGAACGTTGATTGGAGGCGGTGTGCTCGGCGGATTGATCGGATATAACGCGAACAAACAACCCGATACTGCGAGAAAGGATCAGGGAACCGGCAAAGACAGGTCAAGCCCAAAAGGATTGCAGTTTTTCAAAAATTACAATGACTTTGAAGTGTTATCACAGGCAACCGAACGGATTTTTCCAAAGGATGATTTGGGTCCCGGTGCCATCGAACTGGGTGTCCCGTATTTTATCGACAATCAGCTTGCCGGAAGCTACGGTTTGAATGCAAGGGAATATATGCAGGGACCATTTGATATTGGGGAAATCACCCAGGGTTATCAAACTCCGATGAACCGTCAGGAGGCTTTTCTGCTTGGAATCAAAACGATGGACAAAGAAGCGCAAAATCGTTTTAAAAAAGGTTTTGCCAATTTAGAAGCCGATCAGATGGATGAAATATTGACGGACTTCCAAAAAGGAAAAGTGAAAATGGATGGAATCACATCCGACTTCTTTTTTACGCTGCTCAGGTCTGCAACACTGGAAGGAGCCTACGCAGACCCGATATACGGCGGCAATAACAATATGGACGGCTGGAGGATGAAAAACTTCCCGGGTCACCAGGCAGCATATATAAACGTCGTGGACAGTGACAAATTTCAAAAAATCAATCCCCAGTCACTGGCAAGTATGGATCATTAAAGGAGTTGAGGACATGGCTAAAACTTTGGATAAAGTGGATGTTGTAACCGTTGGGGTCGGCTGGACAGGCGGCATCGTAGCAGCCGAGTGTGCAAAGGAAGGATTGAAAGTGGTGGGCCTCGAACGCGGGGAAAGAAGAGGGACCCAGGACTATCAGCGGATTCACGACGAGTATCGGTATGCCATCCGTTATGATTTGATGCAGGATTTGTCAAAAGAGACGATCACATTCAGAAATACCCGCAAAGAAAAAGCACTGCCCATGAGACAGATGGGGTCATTTTTATTGGGCGAAGGCCTTGGCGGCTCTGGAACCCACTGGAACGGATGGACTTTCAGATTTTTGCCTTACGATTTTGAAATCAGAAGCATGACGGAAAAGAAATATGGAAAAGATAAGATTCCTGACGGCTTTTTGCTTCAGGATTGGGGTATTACATACGATGAAATGGAGCCTTACTTTGATAAATTTGAAAAGACAGCGGGGATTTCCGGTGAAACCAATCCGCTTGGGGGAAAAAGGTCCAATGATTATCCGACGCCGCCGATGAAAAAGACGCCTATACTGCAAAAGTTTGAGAAAGCGGCGAAGGACAGGGGATATCATCCGTATATGATGCCATCTGCAAACTTGTCCGAAACATATGAAAATCCGGACGGGCAGACCATTTACGCCTGTCAATATTGCGGGTTTTGCGAAAGATTCGGATGTGAGTACGGGGCGAAGTCTTCCCCGGAAATAACAGTGATTCCGGCAGCGGAAAAGACCGGCAATTATGAAGTCCGGACAAACGCCAATGTCGTTGAGATCTTGAAAAAAGGCGACAAGGTTACAGGTGTCAGGTATATCGACACAGCGACAAGGCAGGAATACATCCAGCCTGCAGATATAGTAGTGCTGACAAGCTATGTATTGAACAATGCCAAACTACTGATGGTATCCGACATCGGCGAACAGTATGACCCTGACACAGGAAGAGGAACGCTTGGCAGAAACTATTGCTATCAAATGAACGCCGGAGCGACAGGCTTTTTTGATGATCAAATGAATACATTCATGGGAGCAGGAGCACTTGGGATGTATATGGACGATTTCAACGGCGACAATTTTGACCATAGCAAAGAAGATTTTCTCCACGGCGCCGGAATCTGGATTACACAGTCGGGATCCAGGCCGATTGCAAGCAACCCGGTCCCGCCGGATGTTCCACTCTGGGGCGAGGAGTTCAAGAAGGCATCCATTCACTACTACACACGGACATTGTTTGTGGGTGGCCAGGGTGCATCGCTGCCATTTAAGGAAAATTATTTGTCGCTTGATCCGACATATAAAGATGCATACGGCCTGCCGCTGTTGCAGATGACCTATAATTTTACCGATCAGGACCGTGCCCTGCACAAATTTGCGACGGAAAGGTCCGCTGAAATTATGAAAGATATGGGAGCAAAAGAGGTTGTCCCTGAAAACGTATTGACAGATTATGATATCGTCCCATACCAGACAACCCATAACACGGGCGGCACGACAATGGGAGCGGATCCCGCCACAAGTGTTGTAAACAACTATTTGCAGCATTGGGATGCCGATAATCTATTCGTAGTCGGAGCCGGAAATTTCGCCCATAACAGTGGTTATAACCCTACCGGCACTGTCGGCGCATTGGCTTACAGATGTGCGGAAGGCATCATAAAATACAGCAAAAAAGGCGGAAGTCTTGTTTAATACAAAAGGAGGCGTTCAGAGATGGGCATTTCACAGATTGGAGTACCAGGACTAATTATTATTCTGGTCATCGTTTTGATTATTTTCGGGCCGAAAAAGCTTCCGGAGATTGGCGGAGCCATGGGGAAAACGCTGTCAGAGTTTAAAAAATCGACCCGGGAAATCATGGACGACGATGATACCTCAAAGCAAGAGAATAAAAAAGAGATTTGATTTAGAAGGTGCGCTGAATGGGACAAGATACGAAACAGGATAGAAAAATTCTCAGTCCCTTGGACAAAAAGCCCGAAGACCGCAATATGGATCGTCCCTATTATCGGAAAGAAAAGCAAGAGGAAGAAACGAACGGGGAAGCTTTGGTTGAGCACTTAGCCGATCTTCGCAAGCAGTTGATCAAAAGTCTGGCTGTGTTTGTTGTATTTCTCCTTGTTGTCTTTACAACGATGAACTATTGGTTCCCTTATGTGACGAAAGGGAATGAGCTTGTTGTTTTCGGCCCTTTTCAAATCGTCAAGTTTTACACTTCTATTTGTGTGACTCTTGCGCTTGGATTGTCGCTGCCGTTTCTCGTCCATTTTATATGGCAGTTTGTTAAGCCGGGCTTGAAGTCCAATGAGATTCGATTTCTTGGATTATATTCACCCGCAATGTTTCTCTTATTCATTATGGGGGTCGCTTTCGGCTACTTTGTTGTCAATCCTTTAAGCTATCATTTCTTAATGAATTTTGGTGCAATGAATTTTGATGTCATCGTTTCGGCACAGGAATACGTACACTTCCTGATTATGACGACTGTGCCGCTTGGCTTGTTATTTGAACTGCCGATTGTCGCCATGTTTTTGGCATCCATCGGGGTGTTGACCTCGGAAACAATGAAAAAAGTGAGAAAATGGGCGTATTTGGCCATAGCGGTTGTATCGGCTTTGATCACACCCCCTGATTTTATCAGCCAGTTGATGGTGCTGATCCCGATGGCATTACTATACGAAGCGAGTATCTATATTGTAAAACGGATGGAAGCAAGGCAGGAGACCGCTCAGCAAACAGAAGTTGTCTCCACGGAATGAGAAAAAAGCTCCGGGAAAAAGGAAAATTCCTTTCCTGGAGCTTATGTTATTTGCCGTAAATACCTTCAAACCCCTTAACGGACAACGTCCTTGAACTGCGTCAATTCCTCCAAAGTTTCCTCGTCGACCTCCACGCCGAGCCCCGGCTCTTCATTAAGCTGTATGAAAGGTACGTCGTATTTAAGGTTTCCGATATCCCGAGAAAACTTCAATGGTCCGGTCAGTTCAACACTTGTGATGTTTTTCTTGGAAAAAGCGACATGGAAACCGGCGGCTGACCCGATCGATGATTCCACCATCGATCCGACCTGGCACTCAATGCCGGCCATTTCGGCTTGGTATGCAAGCTTTGCTGCCGGAAGGATGCCTCCGCATTTCATCAACTTGATATTGACTTTGTCCGCAGCCTGCTTCCGGATGATTTCCCGCAGTTCACGGGGCCCTTTCATACCTTCGTCAATCATGACTGGAATATCGGTTTTTGATTTGATTTCAACCATGCCGTCGATATCATCGGCTGCTACAGGCTGTTCTATCCAATCGATATTCAAGTCTTTTAATGAACGAATCGCGACAAGGGAGGCGGCGCTGTTTTTCCAGCCTTGATTTACATCCACACGGATGGCAATGTCCTTGCCGACTTTTTCTCTGACAGCTTGAATCCGCTCGACATCTTTCTGTACTGCCGTACCGACTTTCATTTTAAAAGAGTTGTAGCCCTGTTTCATCATGGCTGCTGCTTCTTCAGCCATTTCCTGCGGCTCTGCGATGCTCAAAACATGGGTGATCGGAAATTTTTCGTGATAACGCCCGCCAATCAACTGGTAGACAGGCTGTTCGAGCTTTTTGCCGGCAGCATCAAAACAGGCGATGTCCAATGCGGCTTTTGCCGCAGGAACTGCATAAATTGTCCCATTCATCAGATCGTGTATCTTTTCAAATTCCATCGGGTTTTTGCCGATCAGCAACGGAGCGAGAGTATGTTTTAAAAGGTAATACGTGCTTTCAAAAGACTCGCCGGTCACGTATTCGTCCGGCAAAGCTTCCCCGTAACCTATAATGCCTTCATCCGTTTCTATTTTGACGATGATGGTGGGCATATGGTGAAAGATACCATAGCTCACAATAAAAGGGCTGTACAAAGGTAAATGGACAGCATGAATATGTATGGCTTCGATTTTTATGACGATCAATCCCTTCATTTTACAGTAATGATTTTTTGAATAAGAAAAGCGCAAGCGCCTGTTTATCGAGGTACAGACTGGAGTGCCTCCGACGAGATAAAGGATAAGGAAAGGCGGAGAGTGCCTGCTTATCGGCGCAAAGCTAGACTACGCTTGCGAAGGCGTAGTTTGCCTTCAGCAGCGATTGGCTTAATCCTTGCGCCGATGGCACTCGCAGCCGGACAACACGGCGAGGAACGCAGGCTCAAGCAGCGACGTCCTGTCGCTTCGCCTGCACTAGCACATCCTGTGCGTCGGCAGGCTCAAGCAGCGACATCCTGTCGCTTTACCTGCACTAGGACGTCCTGTCCGTCGGAGCCGATGTTGACTTATCGTAGGAAAGCTTCTTCTTCGAGAGGCTTCCTGAGCTTTGCGACGAGCTGAACAAGGCTTCCTTGATAAGCTATGGCGCAGGAGCACCAGAGGTGCGAAGTCTGCTAGTCGATAGGCGCTGGCCGCCTTAAAGCGCCACGTCCTGTGGCGCCGGCGGCACTAGGACCTCCTGTCCGTCGAAGCTAGACAACAAAAGGCTTTGTTCAAAATTTTAAAGCTAAAAATTTTTATGCTTTCTCTCTGAAAAAAAACCGCCGATTTAAGGAGCAAATACAATGGCCGGAAATCGGACCTGGCGTTTTTAGCATAATATAAAATTTTTGGCCGGGCAAATCAAGGATATGGAAAATGTTCCTCGCATAAGTATCGTAAAATTCAATAATAAAAGATTAGTGTAAAAATGGCTTTTATTTTTGTTGGAGTTGTTATATAATAATTTCAGTTAATTACATCTGATGTATAACACAACGGAGTTTTTTGCTTAGTACAGAGGAGGAGAGAGGAATGGAGAACTACTTGAATGTAAATGGGCTGAAAGTGGCGTCCATTTTGCATGAGTTTATCGAAAAGGAGGCATTGCCTGATACCGGGGTGGATAGCAAAAGCTTTTGGAAAGGCTTTAGCCGCATCATTGAAGATCTTGTGCCCACAAACAAGCAGCTTTTACAAACACGGAAAAGCCTGCAGGAGAAAATCAATCAGTGGCATCAGGATAACAGAGGGCCGGTTGATTTGAAAAAATACAAATCGTTCCTCAAAGAAATCGGTTATCTGGAACAGCCGGTTGAAGATTTCACCATTACAACAAAAAATGTGGATGAAGAAATTACCGCCCAAGCAGGCCCGCAGCTGGTCGTGCCTGTAAATAATGCAAGATATGCCATAAACGCCGCCAATGCAAGATGGGGTAGCTTATATGATGCCCTTTACGGAACTGATGTCATTGATGAAGCGGACGGAGCGGAACTGACAAGCGGTTATAATCCGCTTCGGGGCCAAAAAGTGATTGATTACGGAAGAAAGTTTTTGGATCAGATCGCCCCATTACAGGAAGGTTCCCATCATGACTCGGTCAAGTACAGCATTTCCGGAGGCCATTTGACGATAGAGCTCCGGGGCGGCAAAAGTGTGAAGCTGCAGGATCATCAGAAGTTTGCCGGATTTCAGGGAGAAGCGGAAAATCCGAGTGCCATTTTACTTAAAAACAACGGTCTTCATGTTGAAATACAAATAGATCCTGAAGATCCGATCGGCCGGACTGATTCTGCCGGGATAAAAGATCTTTTAATTGAATCGGCTCTTTCTACCATTATGGATTGCGAAGATTCGGTTGCAGCAGTCGATGCGGAAGACAAAGTCCTTGTTTATCGAAATTGGCTTGGGCTGATGAAGGGAACAATCGGTGCCGTTTTTGAAAAAAACGGCAAAACAATCAACCGGGTAATGAATGAAGACCGCATCTATACGGCACCTGATGGAACTGAATTTTCCCTTCGCGGCCGTTCACTCCAGCTTGTCCGGAATGTAGGGCACTTGATGACAACGCCGGCCATTTTGGATCAAAACGGAGAAGAAGTGCCGGAAGGAATCGTTGATGCCGTAATCACTAGTTTAATAGCCAAACACGATCTTCTTGGAAATACCGCTCGGAAGAACTCTGAAAAAGGATCTGTTTATATTGTTAAGCCCAAAATGCACGGTTCCGAAGAAGTCGCTTTTGCCAATGAGCTGTTTGACCGTGTCGAGGATCTGCTCGGACTCGAACGAAATACGCTGAAAATGGGCGTTATGGATGAAGAGCGCCGGACATCGCTAAATTTGAAAGCCTGCATCAAAGAAGCCAAAGACCGGATTGTTTTTATTAACACAGGGTTCCTTGACCGTACAGGCGATGAAATCCATACATCGATGGAAGCGGGGCCGATGATCAGAAAGAATGATATGAAGGCATCCAGGTGGCTCAAGGCATATGAACAGTCGAATGTTTTCGCGGGGCTTGAGACAGGGCTGCCGGGCCGCGCACAGATCGGTAAGGGAATGTGGGCCATGCCCGATCAGATGAAGGCGATGGTTGAACAAAAAATCGGACATGTAGAGGCAGGCGCCAATACAGCGTGGGTTCCTTCCCCGACTGCTGCTACATTACACGCCCTGCATTACCATCAAAAGAATGTCTGGGAAATCCAGCACAATCTGTCAAAGGAAATCAAGGATGTAGAGGATGACATATTGGATATTCCGCTTGCATCCAACACTCATTTTACACATGAAGAGATCCAGGAGGAGCTTGATAATAATGCACAGGGAATATTGGGGTATGTTGTCAGGTGGGTGGAGCAGGGCGTAGGCTGTTCCAAAGTTCCGGACATCCATGATGTCGGTCTGATGGAAGACCGCGCAACACTGAGAATTTCAAGCCAGCATATGGCCAACTGGCTTCACCATGGCATTTGTACCGTTGAGCAGGTTCTGGAAACGATGAAACGTATGGCGGCAGTTGTCGATGAACAAAACGCCGGAGATCCGCATTATAAACCGATGTCGGATAATTTCGAGGAATCTGTTGCTTTTCAGGCAGCGTGCGACCTTGTATTGCTCGGAAGAGAGCAGCCAAATGGATATACGGAACCGATCCTTCACAGCCGCCGTCTTGAATTCAAGCAGAAAATGTCAATACAGCAGGCATAGGGCGGCCTCTTCAAGGCTGGTCATACGGCCTTGAAGAGGCCCGAAAGTTTGCTAAAGAAAATAAATGAAAAATATTTTAAAAAATATTGTATTATAACAGTTGACTAAATAACAACTCTGTTATATATTAATATCAACTTATTAAAAAAGAAGGTGGAGAACATGCAAACGAAACAAACAGCAGAAAGAGACTTTATCGAAGAGTGGATTTTGGAAGAGCTGATCAAAGGGAAGACGGTTGAAGAAATGAATGGTACAACTTTCGTCCTCGGAAACGAATTGCTGACTTTAAAAAGAAATGCTGAAGGTTCGTTTGATGTTGAGCCGCTCGCAGCGAAAGAAGTGGTCGTTATTAGGGAGGAAGAGAAACTGGAAATTGAAAACATTTGCAGCAAATGCGGTATGGAGCATCAAACATTTAAGGAAGTCATTCAATGCTGCGAGAACGTTGAATAATTTTTTTGCCTTATATGTTATATAACATTATAAATATCGAAAAACAGATATATTACAGGTGAATAATAGATTGATTGAATCAATCTGTTGATCAAATATTAAAACGTAGAATGGGAGAGGTTTATCATGACAAGAGAAGAACAAATCCGCCAAGTTGAAGAAAGCTGGGCAGCAGAACGCTGGAAAGGGATTGAAAGGCCATATTCCGCCGGGGATGTAGTGAAACTGCGCGGATCGGTCGTCATTGAGCAGACATTGGCGCGGATGGGGGCCGAAAGGCTTTGGAATTTGATCAATACGGAAGATTATATAAATGCGCTGGGTGCTCTGACAGGGAACCAGGCAATGCAGCAGGTAAAAGCAGGCCTCAAGGCAATTTACTTAAGCGGCTGGCAGGTTGCCGCAGATGCGAACCTAGCAGGGCAGATGTATCCGGATCAAAGTTTATATCCTGCCAACAGTGTTCCGCAGGTCGTCAAACGGATCAACCAGACACTGCAGCGTGCAGATCAAATCCAGCAGGCAGAGGGAGAAGGCGATACGTATTGGTTTGCTCCCATTGTAGCAGATATGGAGGCAGGATTCGGAGGCCCCCTCAACGTATTCGAATTGACAAAAGCTATGATTGAGGCAGGGGCTGGTGGGGTCCATCTTGAAGACCAGTTGGCTTCCGAGAAAAAATGCGGACACTTGGGCGGTAAAGTTCTTCAACCGACACAAACGGCTGTGCGCCACTTAATCGCGGCAAGACTTGCTGCAGATGTCATGGATGTGCCTACTGTCATTATCGCAAGGACTGACGCGAATGCGGCTAACTTGATTACAAGTGATGTCGACCCGTATGACCGCGAATTTCTGACAGGCGAAAGAAGTCCGGAAGGGTTCTATTACACAAATCCGGGACTTGACCAGGCAATTGCAAGAGGTCTTGCCTATGCGCCTTACGCCGATCTCATCTGGTGTGAAACGGCTGAACCGGATCTCGAGGAGGCACGGCGTTTTGCAGAAGCCATTCATGAAAAATTCCCGGGCAAACTGCTTGCATATAACTGCTCACCTTCCTTTAACTGGAAAAGCAAGCTGAGCGATGAAGAGATTGCCGGCTTCCAGCAAGAGCTGGGAAAAATGGGTTACAAATTCCAATTCGTTACACTTGCAGGCTTCCACTCCCTCAACCACAGCATGTTCGAATTGGCCCGCGGCTACAAAGATTCCGGCATGGCTGCCTATTCCAAACTCCAGCAGGAAGAATTTGCTTCCGAGGCGCAAGGATACACAGCTACACGCCACCAGCGTGAAGTTGGTACTGGTTACTTCGATGAAGTGTCAATGGTCATTTCAGGAGGAACCTCTTCCACAACCGCATTGGCAGGATCAACAGAGGAAGCGCAGTTCCAATCATAAAAATAGCGAAAGGCCCCCTTGGGAAAAGGTACACCCAAGGGGGTTTTCCTTCGTAGTATAGGAAATTATAAAGCGCTTAGGTTGTTGATAATTCATTATCTTTTTGTGCTGCGTCCGGCTCCAGCGCCTATCGACTAGCAGACTTCACGCTTCTTCCTACGATAAGTCAACATCGCTCCGCTGCGCTGCGCGTGTTTCCTTTATCTCGTCAGAAGCGCTCCAGTCTGTACGTCGATAAACAGGCGCTTGCACCTTTGTTCTGAAAAATTGGCCATTGCCCGGCTACGATGAAAAAGCGCCTGCGTGGTCATTGGCAGGCGGGACCAATGCCCGGATATGGTCGAAAAGCCTCAGCGTGGTCAATGGCGGATTGGACCAATGATTAGCCATTTATCCCAATTTCTATTGATCATTTGACAATCACGAAAAAAGTCAGGGGTTGCAAAATATATTTGTATGTTATAATACAAACATTCGAATAGTTTTTTCCTTCGGGGCAGGGTGAAAATCCCGACCGGCGGTGATGAGACAAGTGTCTCTTAGTCCGTGACCCGGCTCGGCAACGATCCGGTGGATTTGGTGAAATTCCAAAGCCGACAGTGAAAGTCTGGATGGGAGAAGGAAAAAGGCGTCTGTTTCTCGTGCATTTTTTTATAAAATGGCATGTTTATTTAGGCTTTGTTAAAAATCTTTTTGTCAAAGCTTCATGACGCTTATTTAAAATTGCTGTTTTTGCGCCCCGAAACAATGTTTCGGGGCTTTTTCCGTCGATCATTGAAAGGAGGCACTATGGGAGACAAGTATTTTTATATGAAATTGGCCATACAGCTGGCGGAATCCGTTGTCGGGCAGACGAGTCCGAATCCGGCGGTCGGCTGTGTCGTTGTCAAAAACGGGCAGATTCTCGGCATGGGCGCACATATGAAAGCAGGCGAGCCGCACGCTGAAGTCAACGCCTTGAAACAAGCCGGCGAAAGGGCGGAGGGCGCCGATCTTTATGTCACTCTTGAGCCATGTTCACATACAGGAAGGACGCCGCCGTGCGCTGATTTGATCATTGAGAAAAAAATCAGGCGCGTCTTCATAGCGGGCCTGGATCCGAATCCGGTTGTTGCCGGAAATGGTGTGGCAAAGCTTCAGAAAGCCGGAATTTCGGTGGAATATGGAATTTACGGTCAACAAGCCGAAGATCTGAACAAATTTTATTTTCATTTTATTAAGACAAGGAAACCATTCACTACATTAAAAACCGCTGTAACTTTTGACGGAAAGACAGCGGCTTCCAGCGGAGACAGCAAATGGATCACATCTGATCAGGCAAGGCTTGATGTCCATCATTACCGGCATCGCCACGATGCAATATTGGTCGGCATCAATACTGTGATTCAGGATAATCCCCATCTTACAACCCGACTGCCCCAGGGTGGAAAAAATCCCATTCGAATTGTTTTAGATACTCATTTGAGAATTCCTATGAAATGCAATCTTTTAAATGACAATGCGGCTCCGACGATCATCGTGTGCGGAAAGCATACAAATGAAAAAAAGCGTCGTGCCATTGAGGAAAAAGGAGTCAAAGTGAAAAAGATGCCTTCAGAGAAAATTGAAATCGAACCGCTCCTGAATTGGCTGGGGAAGGAGCAAATCCTTTCCGTCTTTGTCGAAGGAGGAAGCGCCGTCCATTCCGCATTCGTTGATTCCGGTTTTTTTCAGGAAATTGTCATGTACATGGCACCGAAATTATTGAATGACAGAAAAGGGACGCCGGCTTTTGGTGGAATCCCCAAACAAGTAGTAAAAGACAGTATTCCCTTGGCATTTAAATCAGTCGAACAAATCGGTCCTGACATAAAATTAATTGTTGAACCGGTGGAAAGGGGAAAGTGAATGTTTACAGGAATTGTAGAAGAAATCGGTACTGTTCTGCGAATTGAACGAAAGGCGAAGTCCTTCACTGTCCATATCCAGGCAGAAAAGATCCTGGAAGACATCCAGCTGGGCGACAGCATCGCGGTAAACGGTGTCTGTCTTACTGCAACGGAAATTACCCGCTCAACGTTTCAGGCCGATGTCATGCCTGAAACATTCAATGTGACGTCACTCAGCATGCTTTCACCAGGTTCAAAAGTGAACCTTGAGCGGGCGATTGCTGCCAACGGCAGGTTCGGAGGACATTTTGTCAGCGGGCATGTCGATGGAACCGGCACCCTTATAAGTAAAAAAAGTATGGAAAACGCACTTTATATGGTTATCCAAATACCAGAGAAATTCCAAGTGTTTGTCATGGAAAAAGGATCGATTGCAATAGATGGAACATCGCTGACGATTTTTGAAACAGACAGTGAAAAAATAACAATTTCCCTGGTACCGCACACACAAGCGGAAACGATTCTTGCAGAAAAAAACATCGGCGACCCAGTCAATATAGAATTCGATATGTTCGGCAAATACATTTATCACATGCTGGAAAGCCGAAAGGAAATAAAAACCGAAATCACGATGGATAAGCTATTGGAGAATGGCTTCATCGGTTAAAAAGGAGGGAGTGACAGTATGTTTGATTCAATTGAAAAAGCCCTGGAAGAATTGAAAAATGGGAAAGTGATCATTGTAACGGACGATGAGGACAGGGAAAATGAAGGCGATTTTGTTGCGCTGGCTGAAAAGGCAGCTCCTGAAGTGATCAATTTCATGGCGAAGGAAGGACGAGGCCTCATTTGCATGCCCATAACGGAAGAGAGAGCGAAGGAATTGAATTTGCCGAAGATGGCCGACCAAAACACCGACCCTTTTGGAACAGCGTTTACCGTCAGTGTTGATCATATTGATTCCCACACAGGCATCAGTGCATTTGAACGTTCGGAAACGATTTTAAAAATGCTGGAAGAGGGTGCTAAGCCCGGGGACTTTAAAAGGCCGGGCCATATTTTCCCCCTCATAGCAAAAGAGGGAGGGATATTAAAAAGGCCCGGCCACACGGAAGCGGCTGTTGATCTGGCTCAACTTTGCGGGGCAAAGCCGGCCGGCGTCATCTGTGAAATCATGAAAGATGACGGAACGATGGCACGTACTCCCGACTTAAGAAAAATGGCTGATGAATTTGGGCTGTCAATGATTACAATCAAAGACTTGATTTTATACAGGAACGCCAAGGAAAAGCTCGTCAAAAGGGAAGCGGAAGCCCTATTGCCGACTGAATACGGTGATTTCAAGATCATTGCCTACTCAAACGTGCTTGATTATAAAGAACATTTGGCCATTGTAAAAGGGGATATTGAGCCGGATACACCTGTCATAGTACGGATGCACTCTGAATGCCTGACGGGGGATGTATTCGGATCTTGCCGCTGTGATTGCGGCCCGCAGCTTCAATCTGCATTGAGGCGGATTGAAGAAGAAGGTGCCGGGGTTCTCCTATACCTGCGCCAGGAGGGAAGAGGGATCGGGCTCATTAATAAATTAAAAGCATACAAGCTGCAGGAAGAAGGGCTTGATACAGTGGAGGCCAATGAAAGACTCGGATTTCCGGCGGATCTTCGCGACTTTAGCATTGGCGCACAAATGCTGAAAGACATAGGAGTCAAGAAACTCAAACTGCTCACTAACAATCCAAGGAAAGTTTCCAGTCTTTCGGATTTCGGGTTCGAGGTAACCGAGAGGCTGCCGATCCAGCTGCCTTTTAAAAGTGAAAACGAAAAATACTTGAAAACAAAAGCAGAAAAGCTCGGACATTTGCTTACATTTTAAATAGCTGAGGAGAGATAAGAGATGAAAACAGTTTATGAAGGGAATTTAGTTGGTACAGGATTGAAAATCGGTATTGTCGCAGGCAGATTCAACGAATTCATTACAGGAAAACTTCTGTCCGGAGCGCTGGATGCATTGAGACGCCACGGTGTTTCCGAGGATGATGTTTCGGTTGTATGGGTGCCCGGTGCATTTGAAATACCGTTGACTGCCAAGAAAATGGCAGAAATGAATGAGTATGATGCAATTATCACTTTAGGGACTGTTATACGCGGTGCAACCCCGCATTTTGATTATGTTTGCAGCGAAGCGGCGAAGGGTGCGGCGAATGTTGCGCTTCAATCGGGAATTCCTGTCATATTCGGTGTTCTGACAACAGATACGATTGAGCAGGCTGTCGAAAGGGCCGGAACAAAAGCAGGGAATAAAGGCTGGGATTCGGCAGTTGATGCCATTGAGATGGCAAACTTATATAAATCAATGAATTCCTAATGTAAAACGGCTGCCCGATCGGACAGCCGTTGCCTTTACTTTTTATCTTTCAGTGCCGCCTTTAATGCATCCGCCATGCTGTTTCCAAAACCTTCATCATTGGAATATTTTTTCAGAAGCTGGCGCTCTTCCCGCTTTGTGACTGTCTTTTTCCGGTTTTCAGCTTTTTCCACCAGATTGCACTTGCGGCATTGGAAATACATACCCGCTTTTCCCTTATGGATTTCCATTTTCTTGTGGCATTGCGGACAGCGGCGGTTGGAAAGCTTCGGGTCTTTCCTTTTTCGGAAATTGCACTCTCTGTTGGAACAAACAAGCATGCGCCCGTCCTTTCCTTTGATTTCCTTCATGAGAGAACTGCATTCAGGACATTTGGTACCCGTAATATTATGGGCTTTATACGATTTATCGCTTTGCTTGACTTCAGTTACAAGGCGTTTTGTCTGCTTTCGGATATTTTGTAAAAACTTCTCCGGATCCCCTTTTTGGCGGGCGATTGCCTCCAGTTCGGCTTCCCACTTGGCTGTCAATTCCGGAGACTTCAGCTCATCGTTCACAAGTTCAATAAGCTGCTTGCCTTTTGGCGTGGGGAACAGGCGGTTGTTTGAGCGGTCAATCACCTGTGAGCTTAGAAGCTTCTCGATAATATCAGCTCTTGTAGCAGGTGTTCCAAGTCCGTATTTCTCCATCCTCGCCAAGAGGTCGGATTCCGTAAATCTTGGCGGGGCTTCCGTCAGATGTTCCTGAAGCCGGCTGTTCTCGATTGTAAATGTTTGCCCCTGCTTTAAATGCTGGAGGGACTTCAGGTGCTTTTCTCCATCCTGCTGCCTTGTCAGCACCTTAAATCCTTCATCAATGACTGTCGTTTCCTTTGCCAGGAACGTTTCACCGCCAGACTCAATCGTCACACGAAGTGTTTCATATTTATAAGCCGGGTAAAAAAGTGCCAGGAAGCGTTTGGCGATCAAATCAAAGAGTTTTTTTTCATCCTGCGAAAGGTCGCTTAATCTTACCGGCTGTTCCGTTGGAATAATGGCATGGTGATCTGTAACTTTTTGGTTGTTGAAGACACGGGAGGCCAGCACCTTCACCTTCTGCTTCAATACAGGCTGCACATCATCTTTGTAGGCGGAGCGAAGGGCTTCAAGCCGGTCGGCCATCGTAGCTGCCAGGTCAGTGGTCAAATACCTTGAGTCCGTCCTGGGATACGTAACGATCTTATGATTTTCGTATAAACCTTGCAAAACGTTTGAAGTTTTTTTGGCTGAAAAACCGAACCGGCGGTTTGCGTCCCTTTGCAATTCAGTCAAATCATAAGGGAGGGGCTGCTGCTCCGATTTATCCTTGCGGTCGACCGCCTTCACAACCGCTTTCTGATTTTTCACTTTTGCAATAATGGCATTTGCCTTATCTTTTGAAAAAACTCTTTTTTCCCCTTGGTGTTCCCACTCGGCTTCAAGGCCGCCGGCTTGTATATGAACTGTCCAATATTCTTTCGGAACGAATGATTGTATTTCTTTTTCCTGCTTTATAATCATTCCGAGTGTCGGGGTCTGCACACGTCCCGCTGAAAGGGGATCGTCGAATTTCGTAGTCAAAGCCCTTGTTACATTCAAACCGATGAGCCAGTCGGCTTCAGCTCTGCAAACGGCTGAATCATATAAAGCATCGTATTGCTTCGCCGGCTTTAATTGCCGGAATCCTTCCTTGATTGCGCGGTCAGTGTAGGACGAGATCCAAAGGCGTTTCACCGGCTTTTTCCAGCGGACCTTTTTTATGATCCAACGGGCGACGAGTTCACCTTCACGTCCCGCATCAGTCGCGATGATCAGGTCTTTAATGTCTTTTCTTTTGGCAAGCTGTTCAATTCCTTTATATTGCGGAAAGGTTTGCCGGATCACTTTTAAGTCCATTTTTTCAGGAATAATCGGCAAATCTTCCAATTTCCACGTCTTATATTTTTGATCATAGTCTTCCGGCATCTTCAGTTCGATCAAATGTCCCAAAGCCCATGTAACGACATATTGCGGACCCTCGATGGAATATTTCTTTTTTTCCGTGCAGCCGAGAACCCGGGCCAGATCCCTTGCAACACTGGGCTTTTCTGCCAGTACTAATGATTTCAATTGCTTGACTCCCTTCTTGCTGCTTCTACTGTATATCATAACATAGCGGAATGTGTAAAAAACCAAAAATGATTGGCTGTATATGTCGCAAGCCCAAACATAAACTCCCAATTTGAATAGTTTATTGTGTAGGGATTTTTACTTATCCCCGATCAGGAGGTGAACGCTTATGTGGGGCGGATGTGGCTTCGGTTGTGGCTACGGCGGCTACGGCTACGGCGGAGGTTTTGGCTATGGCGGTGGCTTTGCGTTGATCGTCGTATTGTTCATTCTGTTAATCATTGTTGGTGCAGCTTGGTGGTAAAATCCACAATAGAAAAGAGCGGGATATACCGCTCTTTTTCCAATTGGATTATGTAACTTTAATTTGGATATTAGACGTTACTCACAAAAAAAGCCTGCAACTTTACCTATCCTTTTCATGTGGAGAAGGCAGGATAATGGTGAAAGTGGTCCATTTCTCATTGGAACTGCATAATAACTGCCCGTGGTGTTTTTCTATGATTTGTCTGGAAACATAAAGTCCCAGACCTGTACCGGATTTTTTGGTCGTTACAAATGGTTCAAAAATATCTTTGATCAAAGAATCAGGAATCTTCGGCCCGGTATTGGAAGTTTCGAGATAAATCGAGTTTCCTTTCTTGTATCCTTTTATATGTATGACGGACTCTGCATCAGCGGATGCCATGACTTCAATTGCATTAAAAATGATATTAATGATCACCTGGCGTACTTCTTCCTGGATTCCTTTTACATACAGGTCATTTTCCATTTCCTGGTGAAGGGAGACCCTCAATTCCAGCAGCCTGGGATACACGAAAGAAGCAACTTGTGCAACAAGTTCATTTAAGGAAAAAATGACTTCTTCCTGATTCACTTCCTGTTTTTTGGAAAGCATTAGAAACTGAGTGATCCGGAATTTAAGTTGATCCAGTTCTGAAGAGATGATATCCATGTATGGGAGATCGGGATACTCCGCACGCAGGAGCTGAACAAACCCTTGAACGGTTGTTAAGGGATTTCTGAATTCATGGACGAAGCTGGACGTCATTTGGCCAAGCAGCGTGAGACGGTCTTCATGGCTTGAGTGAATATACCGGTTATCCTGTTCATTCAATTGTTGTTTCAGCCTTCTATAATGCATGACAGAGTGATATGAAAAATGATCAAAAATATAGGATAAATGCATGAAAAATTTCTTTAAAATTTGCGGTTCTGATGGAAAATTACACACTTCTTCGCAAAGTATATTTTTTGCCATGTTCAGGTTATAAACTAAGAGTTCAATTTCCGAGTTTTCTCTTATTTTCGTTTGCGCTACTTTATGGGCACTTGCCTGTAAATAGGTTTGCAAGTCAACCTTAGGCAAAGAAAGTGCTTTCAAAGCAACCTCATATATGAACTTTCCCTTGTTGTCCAGCTTCTCTCTGTTGAGCTGGGTCAAATCGGGAGGCAGCATCGCTCTTTCTTTCCATTTTTCGAGGAAGCTTGATCTTTTTTGTTGAAGAAAAGATATAAGTTCGTCCGTAAGCTGGTTCATCCCCGTACTCACCTCCTCTCCATTATATCAGTTGAAGGGTAAAAAGACTCTTTTAAACATTAATTTTATGCAATTTATTTAAGAGCTTTATAGATATGTATGCAGCAATTTGTAGGATATGCCCAAATCGAACAAATTCTCCTAATCTTTTTAAGCCACTTTTTATATAAAATGAAAATAAAGCTGATAAAAACGTTATTGATATTATATAAAAAGCGGTGTATTTCAAGGCTTCCGACCTTGTTATTTCTGAAAAGTTGATAAAAAGTACCTATATACTTGTTTGAAAAGTCTATATATAATAAATATAATTCAGCAAATATCTACCCATTGTATTTGGTGTAAAATGACGATTTTTCCATCATTATAAATTATGGCAGGCCAAGCCTTGCAGACAGGGGTGGGTAGTATGAAAAATGAAGAGGAAAAAAACAAATCGAAAAATCCTGTAATCAGCAAATGTATGAATCATTTGGAAATCATTGGAGCAGATGATAAAACAAGGCAAATTGTGTATATGTATATGAAAACATTGGAAAATGAGCTGTCCAGGGTGAAAGAAAAAGAACTGGATCACTAATCCTTATACGATGCGCCCAAACAATCGGAATAAACCGGTTGTTTTTTTTTGTGTTTCCTTTATCTGTCAGGAGTCGTCCAGTCTGTACGCCGCTAAACGTCGCCTTCCACTTTTCTTGTTGTCCAGTTCCGGGCTCCAGCGACTAGCAGACTTCCTCCTCCTTCCTACGATAAGTCAACATCGGCTCGCCTGCGGCTTCGCCGTGTTTCCTTTATCTCGTCAGGAGTCGTCCAGTCTGTACGTCGCTAAACGTCGCCCTTCACTTTTCTTGTAGCTTTTTGATGAAAAAAACATTATATTATAATTGGTTTCCAAATGTGTATGGAGCCGGCGCAATTGAAAGCGAGGAAAAGGTATGGACCTGTTTTATAAAATAAAAGACAGTTTATGGAGGTTTTGGAAAAAAGCCCATCTGAATCAAATTTTATTGCTGATCGCTTCGTTGGTTATTTTGATCGGCCTGTCATATTTTGCCTATTTGGCTAGTGCTGCCAATGTCGAATCTTTGAAACAGGGATTGGCACAGGCAACCGTTATCTACGACAAAGATGGTGATGAAGCCAGTAAAATATCTGCCAACCGGATGGAAGGCGTCCCAATAGCGGAAGTCCCTGAAAATATGAAGAATGCCATAGTGGCCGTTGAGGACCACCGATTTTATAAACATAGGGGATTCGACCTTTACGGTATTTCCCGGGCGTTTTTTAAAAATCTGTTTGCTGGAAGAATCACGGCCGGAGGAAGTACGCTGACGCAGCAGTTGACCAAAAATGCCCTTCTTTCTCCAGAGCGGACATATAAACGGAAGCTGGAGGAAGTTTTTCTGGCAATCGAAATCGAAAAGAAGTTTACGAAAGATGAAATATTGGAAATGTATCTGAACCAAGCTTTTTTTGGAAGCGGCGGCTGGGGAGTCCAAAATGCATCCAAAAAATTTTTTGGCAAGGATGTAAGCCAAATTACACTCAGTGAAGCCGCGATGCTGGCGGGAATAGTGAACCGGCCATCAGCCCTCGATCCATATAAAAATTATGATGCGTCAGTTGAACGGCGGAATCTCGTATTAAGCCAAATGCTGAAATATGAAATGATAAGTGAGTCAGAATATCAGGAAGCTGTCAATGAGAAAATTGTACTAGAAGACAAAGGCGCGGATCCGCTGAAAGGAAAGTATCCTTATTATGTGGATGCCGTATTAAATGAGGCTATTAACCAGTACGGCCTGACACAGGAAGAAATATTGACCCGCGGTTATAAAATTTACACTGAGATGGATCAAAATGTTCAGGCGGGTTTGGAAAAAGTATATCAAAACAACTATCTTTTTCCTGTAAGTTCAGACGGAACACTTGCCCAGAGCGGGGCGATCATGCTTGATCCAAAAACGGGAGGCATCCGGGGGCTTGTCGGCGGAAGGGGAGAGCATACTTTCCGCGCTTATAACAGGGCGACACAGCTGAAGGCACAGCCGGGTTCGGCCATTAAGCCCCTTGTTGTTTACACTCCGGCACTTGAAGAAGGCTATACGGCCCATTCCACTTTAAAAGACGAGGAAGGAATGACATTTTCAGGCTATACACCAAAGAATTTCAACGGGCAATATGCGGGTGAAGTGCCTTTATATACTGCTGTTGAGCAATCATTGAATGTTCCGGCTGTCTGGCTTTTGAATGAAATTGGCCTTGATAAAGGGGTCGCAGCCGCCAAGAAATTCGGACTTACCATCCAAAAGGAAGATGAAAACCTAAGCCTGGCATTGGGTGGAACGAAAACGGGATATTCACCCCAGCAAATGGCGGAAGCCTATTCCGTTTTTGCAAATGGCGGGAAAAGGGCAAAAAGCCATATCATCACAAAAATTGTCGGTCCCACAGGGAATGTGGAAGGTGAATTCAAACCGAAAACCACCCGGGTGACAAGCAGTAAAACGGCTGAAAAAATGACGGCCATTCTCCTGAACGTGGTGGAGACCGGAACAGGGAGAAACGCGAAACTTGATGGCTACGATATTGCCGGAAAAACCGGGTCAACACAGCTTCCATATCCGGAAATACCGGATGGAACGAAGGATCAATGGTTTGTCGGCTATACGCCAAACCTTGTGGGGGCTGTTTGGCTTGGCTATGACAGGACCGACAGAGACCATTATTTAAAAGGCTCCAGCAGTGATACAGTCGTCCCCATTTTCCGCTCAATGATGGAACAGACACTTCCGCATGTTGAAAAAGATAAATTTGAAACGCCATCCATCAATAAACGGCTTGAGGAAGAGCGAAAAAAAGAAGAGAATTCTCTCAAAGAACAAATGAAAAATTTTGATGACAAAATGATGGATGAAGCAAAAAAATGGAAAGAAAAATTGGAAAAAGGAAAAGGAAATTTGAATAAGTTTGAAGAAAAATTAAAGGAAACGTATAGGCGGTTCCAAAATGATTAAGCAGGTTTTTTCATCATTTCCGGCAGGGTAGATGAAATTTTTGCCGATATATGAGAGAATACCTATGGTTAAAACTTAGAGGAGGCATGTAAGAATGGAATTCCGCATCGAACGGGATACAATTGGTGAAATTAAGGTGCCTGCAGATAAATACTGGGGCGCACAAACTCAACGGAGCAAGCAGAATTTTAAAATTGGAAATGAAAAAATGCCTTTGGAAGTCATCAAGGCTTTTGCCCAGTTAAAAAAAGCTGCTGCACTTACAAATAATGTATTCGGAAAGTTATCAGATGCCAAAAAGGAAGCGATCGTCAAAGCATGCGATGAAGTGCTTGAGGGCAAGTTTGACGACCACTTTCCGCTTGTTGTCTGGCAGACAGGAAGCGGCACTCAGTCCAACATGAACGTGAATGAAGTGATTGCCCGCAGAGCAAATGAATTATTAAATGTGGGTTCTGAAGAGAAGATTCATCCGAATGATGATATCAATATGTCGCAAAGCTCCAACGATACATTCCCGACAGCAATGCATATTGCTGCATACCATGCCATTTACCATGATTTGATTCCTGCCTTGGACCAGTTGAAACAAACGCTTCTTGAAAAAGAAAAAGCGTATATGGATATCATTAAAATTGGCCGCACGCATTTGCAGGATGCCACTCCGCTTACGCTTGGACAGGAAATCAGCGGCTGGAGGGCAATGGTTGAAAAAAGTGAAAGAATGATCAAAGAAAGTGCCGAGCATCTCCTTAATCTGGCTATTGGCGGAACGGCTGTGGGTACCGGCATCAATGCTGAACCGGATTTTGGCGACAAAGTGGCGGAACAGCTGAGCAGGCAAACCGGGTATTCTTTCAAATCATCGGATAATAAGTTCCATGCACTCACAAGCCATGACGAAATTGTTTTCGTTCACGGAGCATTGAAGGGACTTGCCGCCGATTTGACAAAAATAGCCAACGATGTTCGTTGGCTTGCAAGCGGCCCACGCAGCGGAATTGGAGAAATTTCGATTCCCGCCAATGAACCGGGAAGCTCCATCATGCCTGGAAAAGTGAATCCGACGCAAAGTGAGGCGCTCACAATGGTTGGCGTCCAAGTATTCGGAAACGATGCAGCCATCGGCTTTGCTGCAAGCCAGGGAAACTTTGAGCTTAACGTGTATAAACCAGTAATTATTTACAACTTCCTGCAGTCAGTCCATCTGCTTGCAGATTCAATGATCTCATTCAATGAAAAATGCTTGAAAGGCCTTGAGCCGAACGTTGAAGTAATCGAGGAAAATGTGAATCGGTCCCTTATGCTTGTTACAGCGTTGAATCCTCATATCGGGTATGAAAAAGCGGCCGAGATTGCCAAGCTTGCTTTCAAAGAGGGAACAACATTGAAAGAAGCGGCAATCAAAACAGGATATCTCACAGAAGAGCAATACGACGAATGGATCGATCCGAAAAAGATGGTAAATTTATAAAGAAAAAGTGGAGGCGCCGGAACTGGACAATAAGAGGTCCGGCCCCATATGAAAGGCCCCCGAATCAACGGGGGCCTTTTGCCATGTTTTATTTAGTTATTGTTGGGAGAATCCGCCAAGCTGTTGTTGTGCCATTGCTACCAGGCGCTTGGTAATTTCTCCACCGACAGAACCATTGGCGCGGGAGGTAGTGTCTGCACCAAGATTTACTCCAAACTCCTGGGCAATTTCAACCTTCATTTGGTCGATTGCCTGCTCGGCACCAGCAACTAAAATTTGGTTTGAGTTGTTGTTAGCCATGTTGTCATCTCCTTGCTGTTGTTATAAATTTGGCTGGGTTAGCCGGATTTGCACCGACACACATGCATGTGGCCTTCTTTTGGCTTAACCCATTGTTTGTACCATTTATTATGATTTTTCAAGGTGAAAATATACAGAAAGAGAAGAGGAACTTTTTACCTGAATGAAAAGCCGGGTGCCATACATGTATTCCCCGATTTCACAAAAGATATGTGATAAGAGGAGGACTGCTTATGAATTACTGCCGGTTATGCAACGGGATGCCAGCCGAGAATCGGGCCTGTTCCATATGTATGGGAGCACTGAAGGATCAAGGGAAAATATATGATTTTTATGGTGATTATTCCCCCTATATGGAAATTGACTTGAATAAATTGGTTGACGGGGATCCAAAGAGCACACAAAAGCCTGAATGTGTGCACATGTTCATTTGTGAAGCGTGTGGAACGCAACAGGAGCTGAAAATTTTTTATGGATCATAACGAAAGAAAGGGACCCGTTGTCGAGTCCCTTGGTTATTCCATACGATCCTGCGGCGGATCCTCTGGAAAAAAATCAGTGGATTGCTCTATGTTTGTTGAGTCTTCTCTCATAAAAACATAGCCTCCGGACATGCCTTCATTTTCCATCCGGTCTACATCCATGAAATATCTGTCCCGGCCTTCGTGGTCTGAATCAGGCAAAAATTGATCTTTCAGCTTTTTCTTCTTCAACGCTTTCAGCCTCCTTACGGATAGTTTCGGCTGCTGATACGTTTGGCCATGCATATAAAAAGTTGGTAAAAGATTAACGCTGCTGATCGTATACATGAAACAGCATTAAATCGTGCACCTGCTTTTTCAGGGCATTCTCATGTTCCCTGTCCGGCTTTCCGGATGTCCATACAATTGTTCCATCTTGTTGATAGCTGCCTTCTATTCTTTTTCCGGAGAAATAAAAGGAAAATGCCCACCCGGGAATTCGTTCATCTTTATAAAGCGGCTTGTATTGGAAGTGCTGCAGCATGCGGGTCACCTCGGTTTTTAGAACTATTTTACCAATCAATCAGATGAGAAGCTATGATTATCCCTCCCAAAGCAGTTGAGGAGAATGGATTGTTTTTTCCGTCAAATGAACTGCGAATGCAAGGGCCAGCTTGCTGGTCAATGTATCGGATTCTTTGAGGCCGGGATGGGAAAATATTTGCCTGCCTGGTTTTGAGTTGGCCTCGAACATCCAAATCTTTCCGTTACGGTCAATTCCAAGATCAAAGCCGATTTCCCCAACAATTCCTCCGATGTTGTCTTCAATGGCAGCAGCGAGATCCAATGCGGCTTTATGGAGCTTATTCCGAAAAGTTTCCCTCTCCTCTTCTTCCGGAAAAACTTCTTCAAGGGAACGCACTACGCCGCCAAACCTGGTATGTGTTGTCGGGCTTCCTTCCCCGGCTATTTTAGCGGCAATCGCACTGACTTTCCAATGCCCGTTTTCATCTTTGTTGACATGGACACGAAAGTCCATCGGCTTTTTGTCGATTCGGCGCAGGCGGATACCCTGCTGGACAATCAATTTCTCTGATTCCTTGCCTTTGTACATGTGATTGATCAGGCTTTCAATGGAATCATATTTATACAGTCGGCTTTTTTCATCAAAAAATCGGCAATAGTAATCACCTTTTTCCGGATCATAAAGCACTTGCCGAATCCTCTCGCCGTTACTGCCGTCCGCCTGTTTCAAATATACGTGCCCGTAAGTGGCAACCATCCGTTCAATATCTGAAAAAGACCTGAATGGATGTGTTTCAGGCAAATAATGTTCGGCACGCGAATCATTGTATAATCGCTCATGAAGCTCCAGCTTGTTGAAAAAACCTGGATTGTACCAAGGGATTAAATAGTCATTTTCCATTTTTTCTTTCACTTTTTTAAATGAAGGCCGGCTTTCACTTAAGCGGTTTGGCAGCCGATCATATACGACATTTGGAAAGGGAACAATCCTTCTTTTCCAGCTATGTTCGTGATAGAAAAATCCATTAATGACACCTTTTTCCCAATCAATATGTTTTTCGCCGAATAAGAAAGGAACCGCCCCGACGGATGCCTGCAGTGACATTTGCTTGGCGAAGTTTTTTGTCCTTTCACCAACCGGCAATAATTGAAATGGAGTAAAACCCGATGTAAAAATGCCTACAAGTGGACCGAGATAGAACGTTTCATCATCATCGAAGAGGCAGAGTGATGAAACGAATTCAGGGATTCCCAAAATTTTAGCTAAACTTGAACTGATGGAAATGACATTTCTTCCATTTGGATGCCGGCTGCATTCAGCTTCCGCAGCATTGGAACCAAATGAGGTGAATCGATGTTCTCCTTTAGGCTTAAATTCCCGCGGATAATACAGTCTTATCTCGTTGCTGTCGAAAATCTCGCATTTATACCGAACCCTCATATAAAGGCCCTCCTTTAAAGGTGTCCATATTTGCCCTTGTGCACCATTATTATTTATAATCAGTTCAGACCGTACAATTGGCAAAAAAGGCCAAACAACGGAACTGGGCGCATTCCCCATATCGTATGAACGAGAAGATGTCCATGTTCTTAAACGGTTATAAGGAGAGGAAATACATGTCAAGCTGGTATACAGTCATACCATTCATGGTCATTATCGGAGCCGTAATAGGGGGGTTCACCAACTTTTTGGCGATCCGGATGCTGTTTCGCCCGTATCGAACGCTTTATATCGGAAAATGGCGGTTACCGTTTACGCCAGGCCTGATTCCGAAGCGGCAGGGTGAATTGGCTGCCCAAATTGGAAAACTCGTTGTAGGCTATCTGGTAACCCCTGAAAGCATTTATAAAAAACTGACGGATGAGGCATTCAAGCGTGAGACAGAGGAATGGATCAACGCCAAATTGAACAGCTGGCTGGAAAAAGGGATGACCCCGGAAGAAATATTGAACCAATTTGGAATAAATAACCCTTTGGAGAAAATGGATTCAGCCATTGATCGAACGATTGAAAAAAAATATGACTCACTTAAGAAAAAATATCTGGATGAGCCGGTTCGGAACATTTTTCCCGGCCAGCTTACAGAAACGATACACAGTAAAATTCCGGAACTGGCTGACCACATCATTCAAAAAGGTACAGATTACTTTTCCAGCGAAGAAGGAAAAGAAAAAATTAGAGTCATGATCGAGAATTTTTTAAAAAACAGGGGAAAGCTTTGGAATTTGGTCCAGATGTTTATAGGAGAAGATCAGCTGGCGGATAAGGTGCAGCCGGAAATAATGAGATTCTTCCATAATCAAGGGACAAGAGATCTCCTTATATCCATATTGGAGGAGGAAGCAAGAAAGCTGGAACAAAGAAAGCTTGGAGAGTTTTATTCCGGTGTCAATGAGGAAAAGGTTTTGCGATTTTTAAAAGAAGGGGCTTCCGATCTTTTTCCATTGGAAGGGTATTTGCGAAAACCGATTAAAGATCTGATTGAACCCTTTAGACCCAAACTGTTGGATACGGTTGTTCCCCGCCTGCTTGCAGCCGCAGGCGACTATTTGACCAGACAATCGGGTGAAATCCTTGAACGATTCCAGGTGGAGGATATTGTCAGGAAGGAGATTGAGTCATTTTCCCTTGAACGCCTGGAAGAACTGGTCATAGCCGTTGCCAAAAAAGAGCTCGTAATGATCACCTATCTGGGTGCCCTGCTTGGGGGCTTGATCGGAGTGATTCAAGGAATCATTGTAATGATCACTTCATAATATGTTACACTTGGGTGAGGAGGGATGAAAATGAACACAAACCTGTATGATTTTGCGTACGACCTTGAAAAAGCGATGCGAAACAGTAACGAATTCAAGCATTTGAAAGAGATGTATAGATCTGTTACCGATGACAATGAAGCAAACAGAATGTTTGGCGAGTTCCGCGATATCCAGATGCAGCTCCAGCAAAAGCAGCTGGAAGGCCGCGATATTTCCGAAGAGGAGGTCATGCATGCCCAGGAAATAGCCAACAGGGTGCAGCAAAATGAGAAAGTGACAAGGCTCATGGAAGCCGAGCAGCAAATGAGCATGACCATTACCGAACTAAATAAAATTATCATGAAGCCGCTGGATGAGTTATACAGCTCTATGTCTTAAGATGGCTCCTCTTTGAGGGGCTTTTTTTGATGGAATTTCTTTTGTTATTCCCATATAAACGGGCGTATGCCTCCCGAAGGAGCGTCCAAATCGGAAACACGGTAGGCATAGGGTGCCAATGCCTCCCGAACTAATGACACTACCCAATTATTAGTCCTTAAAGCTGGTGCAACCACCTTTTCTGTGTTCTATCTTGCAGGCGTGTCTCGTATAAATAAGAAGAGGCAGAGACCAGCGCAAAGGGGGAGCATCATGACCTATAAAATGCTTGTTTCGAATATTGATGGAACATTGCTTCAAGACAACGGCCGTATTCATAAGCAAACCCGGGAAGCGATTGAGTTCGCTCTCCAAAAAGGGATCCACATAATTTTGGCAACAACAAGGAATTTTCCTGCAGCCAAACGAACGGCAAAGTCTTTGAAGCTGAAGGACTATATTATTGCCCATCACGGAGCTTTTATCGCGAAAGATATAAACAAACCTATTTACGTCCACAAAGTGCATGAGCAGGTAGCAAGTGAAATTACAGCGTTTCTTGAATCTTTTCCATGCAAGATCCGGCTTGTCAATGAAAAATTTTTAATCGGCAATAAAACCAAACTTCCAACCAATATGATGGCAAGGGTCGTTTTCCAATCGGCCAACCGTTTTGTGTACCAGGAACGGTATGTTGACTCCATCAGTGAAAAGCTGCTGGATCAGCCGATTTCGCCGTCCAACTTCGAAGTTGAATTTTTTGATGAAAAAGAAATGGCCGATGCTATGATGGCGATTAAAGAAATGTACAATGAAGCTGTCTGTATTCCAATTGAACCTTTGAAAATGGCCATTGTTCCGGCAGGGGTCTCCAAGCTGGACGGTGTAAAATTTGTGTGCAGCCAATATGGCATTAAAAAGCATGAAGTGGTTTCAATAGGTTCCGGTTTGGATGACCTTCCGCTCCTGCAATGGTCCGGACTTGGTGTGGCAATGGGAAATGCGCCCAAGGAAGTACATGATGCCGCCGATTGGATCACGAGGACAAATAATGATAATGGTGTGGCGTATATGGTCAAAGAACATTTCAGGAAACAATATCGTCCCGGCTTCCTGAATAATTTGAAAAGGGAGGATTTAACCGGTGAGGGGCTTAATAAACACTTTCTGATCGCGGAAAAAAATAAATCTGAATAAAACGTTTCGAAGACTGCCTTTTTTATCGGGGCAGTCTTCTTCCTTTCTCTTTTCATTTACCGATGAAACAGCACCAGTTTTCCTGCTGGGGACGAACAGCGATGTGTTCTGTTGAGCAGCCCTTTCTCGGATAGGATCGCTGTTCCTTTTTCTTTGGCTTCCCTGTCATCCGCAGCTTCAAAACCCTCGTCCAGCAATTTTTCACCTGTTGGTTCAAAAGCGGTAAGTTTATAAATTCCCATTGTTGAACCTCCTTTTCTTTTCATCTATTGTTACATATTTCTGATAAGGTGAAAAGTGAGATGAAAAGAGATATGGCAGTTATTACTATATTCAGGTATAATGATAGGAACGTATATTCGCTTGAGGTGATGGTTTTGGAGGAGATTCGTTTTATCCATACGGCAGACCTGCATTTGGACAGTCCTTTTCTCGGCTTGAGCCAATTGCCCGAGAAGCTGTTCAGCCGCTTGCAGGAAAGCACATTTTCCGCATTTGAACGGGTTGTGGATACGGCCATTGAAAAAGATGTCGATTTTGTGTTGCTCGCAGGTGACTTGTTTGACGGGGAGGACCGCAGCATCAAGGCACAGGCACGTTTGAGAAAGCAGCTGCAACGGCTTGCGGAAAACAATATTTTTGCTTTTATTACATATGGCAATCATGATCACATGGGCGGCGACTGGGTCAGGCTTGATATGCCGGAAAATGTGCATGTTTTTAGCGAAAAGCCCGAACCATTCCTTTTCACGGCTAAAAATGGGGTTACGATTCACGTTTATGGATTCAGTTATCCTAAGCGGCATGTATTGACAAGAAAAATAGATGAATATGAAAAAGTCCCTGGTGCAGATTTGCACATTGCCATGCTTCACGGAAGCGAAGAGGGACAATCAGGTGCCCATCAGCCATATGCGCCGTTTACCATCCGTGAGCTGCTTCGTAAAGGCATGGATTATTGGGCGCTTGGCCATATCCATAAACGAAGAATATTGCACGCGGATCCCTATATTGTTTATCCGGGCAATACGCAGGGACGGCACAGGAAGGAAGAAGGAGAAAAAGGATGTTATCTCGTCACGATGACAAAAGAGGGACAAACGGAGCTTGAATTCATTGAAACAGCGGATGTAAGGTGGGAAACACTCTGTATCGATTTGAAAGAAGCAACGGGAATGACAGAACTCTATACATCATGCACGGCAGCAATGGAATCTCTGGGGAACATGGGACAAAGTGTCCTTTGTCAAGTGATCATAGCAAGCCCGCAGCATCTTTCCCAAAAGGTGTTGAAAACAATAGAAAATGGGGAGTTCATTGAAATGCTTCAGGATGAGGCTTTTCTTGACGCTGACTTTGTTTGGCCTTATCGTGTGGAGCTTGGAGAGGACCCACTGGATGAACAAAAACTCATTTCTGATGACACTTTTTTGGCCGTGCTTGAAGAAGCGGCCAATGAGCTGGGACGTACAGATGAATTCGATCAAGCTGTCTCCGGCCTGTTTTCGCACACGTATGCAAGCAGATACCTTGATGGCTTGGACGAGCGGCAAAGAGAGCAGCTGCTGCATTCTGCAAAAAAACTGGTGATAAGACGACTGTCTGAAACAGACTAAAAAGGAGGGGGACCCCTTGAAATTGAAACAACTGCATATATACGGCTATGGCAGACTCCATGATTTCAAAGTGGACGACCTATCAGATCTGCAATTGTTTTATGGAGAAAACGAAGCGGGTAAATCTACCATCATGTCTTTTATCCACAGCATCCTTTTTGGATTCCCCACACTAAAGCAATCCGAATTGAGATATGAACCAAAAACCCATTCAACTTACGGCGGCAAACTCATTTTTGAAACGGAAAAGTTTGGCGAAGTGCTTATTGAGCGGGTGAAAGGAAAAGCGGCAGGCAATGTCACTGTCCTGCTCGACGATGGGCCTGCAGAAGCTTCTGATTTTCTCCCCAAGCTGCTGAACGGAACGGATAAAAAAATGTTCCGGAGCATATTCTCCTTCGATCTTCAAGATCTTCAGGAGATCGAGCGCCTTAAGGAGGAAGAAATCGGAAAATATTTAATTGCTGCGGGTTCCATCGGAACTGACGGCATTTTGAAGTCAGAACAGCAATTACAGAGGGAACTTCAAGAGCTTTTTAAGCCTGGGGGACGCAAGCCGCTGCTTAATGATTTGTTAAAGAATCTCCGCTTACAGGAGCAGCACCTCAAAAAGGCAAAGCATGAAAATGCCTTATACGAATCACTTTTGACTGAAGTGCGCGAGCTCGAAAGCAGGGTGGAAGCAGCAAAAGAGCTTCTAAAAGAAAAGAAAGCGGAGTTTGATGGTGTGAATGAGCTGCTGAAAAAATGGCCGCTCATAATGGAAAAAGGCCAAATCAAGAAACGTCTATTTGAACTGGAGCCTGTTGAATTTCCCGCGGACGGATTAAAAAGGCTGGAAAAATATAATGACCGGCTGCTTGAATTATCCAGTACACTGCAGACTTTGCGGCAAAGAATGAAATCCATTGAAAGCGAAATGGAGGAAAATGCCCTGAGGCAGGAAGTTGATCTGGATAAAGCGGAAATGTTTGTGAATGAATGGCCCAAACAGCAGCAAAGTTTGCGGGAATTGTCCGGTTTGGAGCATTCTATTGCCGAAGCGCGAAAACAGTATGATTCCTTTCTGGCTGAATTGCATTATCCGGCCGAAAAAGCCGGGAATATAAAAAATTTGAATTTGGGAATGGACATGAAAACCAGAATGAAAGAAACCCTTCAGCAATATATCAGATATGAAAGCCGGCTAAAGGATCTGGCAGACCGGCTTGAAGATGATAGAAAAGCGGTTATTGAACTTGAAAACAAATGCAAAGAAATAGAAGAGCAATTTGTGAGTGAAAGTACATTTAAAGAATGGAAAACACGTTTAGGGCATGAGTCAGCAGCAGGCATCGAAAGGGAAAAAAGCCAGCTTGAAAGAGAAATCGAGGAGCTGGGCAAAAGAAAAAAGCATGAGAAAGACAGACTGCAAAAAAAGAAACGGCAAGCCTTTATTTTCTCATCTGCATTTCTTTTTATCTTTCTGGGGGTATTCATTTGGAGTTTCATATCCAAACAATGGCCGTTGACTTTGGCCGCTATATCAGCAATGATTTTTGCCGGTTATTTTCTCGTCAGAAAAGCTGACGGAAACGCCATTGATTTTATAAATGAAACCCTTGACGACAAACGCCGGCGGCTGCAAAATTTGGATCAACAACTGAAAACGGCTGACGGTGATATACATATTGCATACCGGTATGAAGAGCAGCAGCGTCTCCGTGAAAAATGGAAAGAGGATTATGCACGGCTTGAGGAACAGAAGCAGAGGCTGGAAGAATCGGAGAATTCTTTTAAAAGATTAAGTGAAGTTGTTCAAACTAAGGAAAGTAAGCTGAACGAGATTAAGGCGGAGCTCGGGTTGGCCAAAGATTTTTTCCATCTGAAGATTGAGGATGCATTTTCCGTCCTTAAAAATCTTCAAGGGATAGAAAGCGGATTGAATGATGCTATGGAAAAAAGAGAGCTTCTCCAAAAAGAACAGGGGGCATGGGCCGATAACCTCTTTCAATTTCTGGGCAGCATAGGCGCGTCCATTCATGAGCCTTCACAGGCGGTATTCTTTTTGCAGGAGATGCTGAAAAAGGAACGCGAAAAGAAGATCGTCCTAAAAGAGCTTAAGAAGAAATTGTCCGAACTGAATGCAAATGTCCTTCAGCTTGAAAACGAGGAATCTGCCATCAGGTCGAACATGAAAAAGCTTTTTGAAAGTGCACATGTTGACAATGAAGAGGATTTCCATAAAATTGCCAAGCTTTCAGAGGAAAAGAACACCCTGCTGGCACGCTTGGATCTGCTGGAGGGGCAATTAGGGGAAGTAACCAGCCGATTCCAAACACGGGAAGAAATACAAAATGAAATCAATCACTTGAATGAAGTGATTGAAAAAGAGTCTTATCTTCTGGAAGAAGACAGGGATAGATTGGCATCCCTGAAACAGAAAATTTCTTTTCTCGAAGAAGGCGGCACCTATACCGAACAGCTGCATATCTTCCGGCAGATGCGGTCAACTTTCAATGAAGAAGCCCGGAAATGGGCTGAGCTGGCAGTTGCTTCAAGCCTGCTCGAAAAGGTCATGCAAACATACAAAGAAGGCCGTTTTCCGCAGGTGATCCAAAAGGCAGCCGAGTATTTTTCGTTCTTGACGGATCATGAATACAAGCAGCTTCATGTCAAGGCGGATGGAAGCCTGGCAGTTGAAAGGAAAGACCGGATTTTATTTGCTCCTGAAGAATTAAGCAAAGGGACCGGCGAGCAGCTCTATATCGCCATTCGCCTTGGGCTTGTTCATGTGTTGAAGAAAGAGTACCCATTTCCCGTCATTATCGATGACGGATTCGTCAACTTTGACGAAATGAGGACAAAGCGGATGCTTGAGCTGATACAAACAATCAGCTCTGACACGCAAGTGTTGCTTTTTACATGCCACCGTCATATTGCCGGACAGTTTTCTGAAGATCGGATTATCCAGATTCGGCAGAGGCTGCCCCAGGCCGCTTTGGCTGAATAAAGGGATTGGCGGATAGGGAGTATGTTATAATTTGTTTTGAGATAAGAAAAGCGCAAGCGCCTTGTTTAGCGCAGGCAAACAAGACGATTCCCGAGGAGGCAGTTCTTCAGCCACCACAGGGAAGCGGCTTGTGACCTCGAGGGGCTAGGCGCTGGAGCTGGACAATCACAGCATCGTTCTATATTGATTGAAGACTTTTCTTTAACAGGAACAAAGGGAGGCAGGCGTTTGGATGTTAAAAGAATTGATGGAACACGAAGTAGGGGAACAGGTGGATCTATTTCTCCTTGTAAAAAGTGCCTTCAGGGGAGTGGCAAGCAACGGAAAACCCTTTCTGACACTTATTCTGCAAGACCGGTCAGGAGATATTGAAGCGAAGCTTTGGGATGCTTCTGACAGCGAAGTGAAAGCTTACCAGCAGGGGACGATTGTCCGTGTTGCCGGAGAAGTCCACAATTATCGGGGAAGAATGCAGTTGAAAATAAAAAAAATCAGGCGTTCCAATCCGCAGGACAATATTAATGTCGGGGATTTACTGGAAAAAGCCCCCATATCAAAGGATGAGATTTCAAGTAAGGTAACACAATATATATTTGAAATGAAGAACCCGAATATCCAACGGATCACAAGGCATTTGCTTCGCAAATACCATGAGCCGTTTCTTGAATACCCGGCTGCAACGAAAAATCACCATGAGTTTGTATCGGGTCTCGGTTACCACGTCGTTTCGATGTTGGATTTAGCGAAATCTGTGGCCGAACTGTACCCTTCCCTTGACCGTGATCTGCTGTTTGCGGGTATCATTCTTCATGATCTTGGCAAAGTCATTGAATTGTCCGGTGCTGTAGCAGCCTCTTATACCATTGAAGGGAACTTGCTTGGACATATAACCATCATTGTCAATGAAATCGGAAAAGCTGCCGAGGAGCTGGGAATCCATGGGGAGGAAGTGGTTGTCCTCCAGCATCTCGTTTTAAGCCATCATGGCAAACTGGAGTGGGGGAGCCCGAAACAGCCAATGATCAAAGAGGCTGAAATCCTGTTTCTGATCGACAATATGGACGCAAAAATGAATATGCTGGATCGTGCATTGAAACACGTCAAACCGGGTGAGTTTTCGGAAAAAATATTTCCGCTTGATAACCGCTCATTTTATAAGCCGACATTCCATTCTTGATGCCTCTGTCTTCAGAGGCATTTTTTTGGCATTTTCTCATATATTTAAAATATATGGACTAGCCAATGAAAGGGGATAAGAAAATGGCCTTGCCGATTTGGTTGTATTTCGTCATTGCAGGAATATTCGTCAGTGCGTTCATGGCTGTCAAAACCGCCCGTGAAGAGCGCGAGTTTGAAAGGGAATGGATTGAAAAAGAGGGAGAAGTCTACATTGAGAGGATGGAGGAAGAAAAGGAGCGGAGAAAGGAGATAAGGCAAGCCGGAAGTTAGGGTTTCGATCAGAATGTTTCTCTTGCTGTCGATATCATTAAAAAGAAACCGGGCAGCAGCCCGGTTATTATTTTTCTTCTTTTTTATCTTTTCCTTCATCAACAGGAGCGTCTCCGTCTTCCTTCGGCTCATTTAAAATCTGGTCGAAAGTATCTTTGAGCTCTTTGTCTTTCACTTTGATATCCGCTTTTTCGAGCTCTTTCTTTAAAGCTTCCTGCATCATTTCAGGATCAAGCTTGGCCACTTTTAATTCATTTTTGTACTCGTCTTTTACTTTGTCAAATGGCTTCTTGTCTTTCTTTTCCTTGATATCTGTCACCTGGATAATATGCCAGCCGAACTGGGTTTCCACAGGTTTGCTGATTTCATCCTTTTTCAATTTGAAAGCAGCTTCTTTGAACGTTTCGTCCATTTGGGGATCATCGATGGAGATGGTGCCCAGGTCTCCGCCTTGTTCGTTTGCAGCTGTATCAACAGAATATTTTTTTGCAAGCTTGGCAAAGTCCTCGCCTTTATCCAGCTTATCTTTTACCTCTTTAGCTGTTTTTTCATCATCAACCAAAATGTGGCGGACAGTAATGTCCTTTTGTTTATTCTCATAGTACTCTTTTACTTCTTCCTCAGAGACTTTAATGTCTTTTGATGCAGCTTTTTCCTGAAGAAGGTTGACTTTCAGGGACTGGCGAAAATCGTCTTCGTCCTTGAACCCGCTTTGCATAAGGGCCATTTGGAATTGAGGGCCAAGCTGTTCTTTAAGCTCGTCCATTTTTTTGTCCACTTCTTTATCGGACACTTTGTATTCTTTGGAAAGTACTTTTTCAAAAACAATTTGTTGAAGGGCCTGCTCCCCGTATTTATCTTTCATTGCTTCGTATAATTCATCTTTTGTGACGTTTCCGGCTTTTGTTTTGGCAACAGTATCGCCGCCTTGGCCGCCGCACCCTGCAAGACCGACAATCCCTGCAGCTAAGGAAAGGGATAATACCCATTTTTTCATGTAAGCCAACTCCCTGTTTTTTATATCTATGTGGGTTGAAATTCCACAAGTCATACTATATCACAGTTAGGTGAAGAAAAAAACAATTTCCCGAAAATCTCAGAAATTGGGCGTTTGATTCAGCCAACATGCCCGCCCGCTTCATATGCTATAGCGAAACCGAAAAGGAGGTCATCAATATGGGAGGATTTGGCTATGGCGGAGGCTTTGCGCTTATCGTAGTTTTGTTTATCTTGTTGATCATTGTTGGGACTGCGTTTGTTTGGTAAAAAAGCCTTAAAAAATGGGCGTATACCTTTAGCATAAAATAATTGATTGAATAGGATAAATGGTGAACAAGATTTAGGAGGTGCATAGAAGTGAGCGGAGGCGCTGGATACGGTGCAGGATTTGCTTTGATCGTAGTATTGTTCATTTTGTTAATCATCGTCGGAGCAGCCTGGTTTTACTAAAATTAACAAATCGGCTGCAATCATTGCAGTAAAAAAGGACGGTATCCGCGCAGGGGCCGTCCTTGTTTTGTATGATTATTGTCCGGTTTGCCTGAATCGGCCGACGGACAGGAAGTCCTAGTGCAAGTGAAGCGACAGGACGTCGCAGTCTGAACCTGCCGAAGCGCGGTTCGAGAGGGGCAATCAGCTTACCCCCGGCGCGCTATTCCTATGTGTACAGTATTTCAATATAAGAGGAGAATAGCAAAATAGTAATCAATATATTAATAGTGCGAAATATTTTTGGGTGGCGCTCCTCAGGTATCTCCCGTTGCACACAGAGGGAATACGTCAAGTTATTAAAAATGTATAAAATGAAAATAGCAAATATTATAAACAACGCCGGCAATCCAAATCTCCCCCCAACTATCTCATAAACATACGATAGCAAATTTCACAAAAAAAAGACAGCATAAAAAATGACGCTTCCATAAGTTTTCGGCAAACTTAATGGAAGCATATTACCAGGGATCGTTTTCTACCAATATTTCGTAGCCTTCATTGTTTTCTTCTACAAGGGCATTTTTGGGAGAAAAGAACAATGTTTTAAAATATAAAAGGTCGAACGCCGATATGCCGTTATGGTATGCAAGCAAAATGGTAATATAGTGTCCGAATTGCGGATATAAAAAAAGGGCCGCAAAAAACAGTACATTCAATACAATAAATGGCAATATAAGCGCCAAACCGAATCTGGCCTTAGGAATCGGGTGCCTCACTTTCAAATCTATCACCGGCAAAATACGAAAATACCGTTCGATTTCCCATTTCATATGTTTATAATAAGACATGATCGGTACAATATGAAAAAATTTATGAACCGGATATAGTATAATGAAACAACATAAAAATACAAGAAAAAATTTATCATTGAATTCCCGGGCCGCAATTGCCTGCATTGTTACATAGGATATGATAAAAACAAATACCGAAATGATGGCGGAAATAAAAAAACGCCGGAAAAAATGATGTTTGCGGTCTACGCTGTATGCTTTCCAACAATGCATGGCGACAGCCCCCCAACTTTGCTTATGTTTTCATTCACTCATAATGTACGATGGATGGAAGGGAATTGCAATATGATTTTTGCTTTTTTTCATTGCCTTGTTACAATTTTGTGGTGAATGGATGATAAAAGCTGGAGGTATGTGAATGGACGAGTTATATGAGCGGATCTTGCTGCTGGAATATCACCAAAAATTGCTGTTGGACATGATCCAGCCGGTGAATAAGGACTTTGATCTGCTGATCATTAAGAAGAGGCTGGCGGAAAAGGAAGTGGAGGAATTTTTTCAGTTGTGTGAAGAGCTGTCAGCCGAGATGGAAAAACAGAAAGCGGAAAAGTTTGTGTTTCATTTTCCGCTTTTTAAACAATTTACTTCCAAATTGAATGGAAAATTACAGCCTGAGGAAACGATACAGGCATGTTTAAAACAAAATATCTATCCCGAACTGATGAAAGTATTAAGGCTGAATATCAAATGATTTCCTCTTATGGAGAATGTTCAAAAAGTCACCAAATGATAAGCTGCGAATAGTCTTCGTTATCTTGTTTATAATTTTCTAACTTTTTGATCGCAAATTTATACGGCACTGTTGATTTCAGCCTTTTCCAATCTTCTTCCTTCTTCAAAAAAATCGGATTCAAGATTACTGAAAGACTTTTCAAAAATATCCATAAAGTCATCACCATATATTTGCCTGACAATCACCATCATTTCCATTGCTTCAGGGAGCTTGCCGTATAAATCCTTGAGAGGTGATGCTCCTGTGAAAACCGAGTCTGCGTCGGGATTATAACAGTCGGCCAATTCAAGCAGAAGATCTTCTCCGCGTTCTGTCAGCTTCACGTACGTATTCCGTTTATCATTTTCTTTTTTGGAAAATTGAAGATATCCCCGCTCTGCAAGCTTTTTAGAGAAATTGAAGGCAGTGGAGACATGCATCACACCAAATTTTGCAATATCTGAGATGGATGCGCCTTTTAAATGATAGGCGATCCACAAAATATGGTGTTCATTGATATTCAAATTATATGGCTTGATCCAGTTCTGCCAATCTTTTTCAATGGCTTTCCATAATGCTTTGCTCAATTGGGCCATGCGCTGGCTGAAAATCATTGCTTCTTTGACGGAAACGTGTTTACTTGCCATTTTATTCCCCCGCTTTAAAGGTGTTTCTATTATTATGCAAGAAAAATAATAAAAATTCAATCTGAAAAAAATTGAAAAAATTTAGAATGAAAGAATTTAGAGATAAGGCAAGAGAAATATAGCACAGGTCTCTTGCCCCGGAAGAAGGTCAGGAAGGACGAATAGCGTCTTTTCCTTCTTGAAGCTTGTTCTCAAGCTCAGCAATTGTCTTTTGGATATTTTTTATTTCAGTCTGCATGGCTTCCTTCGTAGGCTCGATTTCATGCTGCCATTCTTCCACAGCTGTTTTCACATCGGTTGCCAGTTCTTTGATGATTTCTTTTCCATCCTGTGAAAGTTTTGTCACGGATTCTTTCAATTCAGTTGCATTTTCTTTAAACTCATTGGCAATTTTGATCCATTCATCTTTCGACTCTCTCATTTGCTTTCGCAGCTCTTTGCCGGATAGAGGAGCGTAAAGAAGGGCCGCGGCTGCACCAATGGCTCCTCCCACAAACAGTCCGTAAGTTAACATTTTTTTGTTCATTTTCCTCACCCTTTTTTTAATTTTTCTTGAAAAAATTAAACTCTCCTGCTAATCACTTTACCCAAACTTGTTCATGTACACACTATTTTTGCATAAGATATAGAAAAGCGTAAGGCGTCGCTTAGCGACGTACAGACTGGAGCGCCTTCGCCGAGATAAAGGAAACACGGCGACGAAGGCAGGCTCAGGACGCGACGTCCTGTCGCTTCGCCTGCACTAGCACATCCTGTGCGTCGGAGCCGATGTTGACTTATCGTAGAAGGAGGCGCAAAGTCTGCTAGTCGCTGACGCCTGAAGGCAGGCTCAGGCAGCGACATCCTGTCGCTTCGCCTGCACTAGGACTTCCTGTCCGTCGCTGGACAATAGAAAAGCGTAAGGCGTCGCTAAGCGACGCAATAAAATTAAGGGCTTTGAGGTGGACGGCTTGAACATCATCATGATCGTTTTCATCACCCTTGGTATACTGATGCTCGCGGCCATGTTCTATAATGTCATTTTGTACCAACGACCCGGCATTTATCCGCCGAAGAAAATATTGAAGGCCCGTGCTGCTTCCCTTGGAAGCATTGGCGGAATCCTTTTCGCCGCCGGTGTTTTATTTGCAATATTTTTTAAGTAAAATAAGAACCCTCACCAACGGCGGGGTTCTTATTGGTTTTAAGAAGCTTGCTGCATCAGATTCGTCCTTCTTAAAATCGTCTTAACAATCGGGAAAAGGATAAACATGGCAATTGCATTCATGATCGTTGCAGGGATGACTACAGTTGCGAATAATGCTGCAAACGGTGCAGGCAACCCGCCGACAATAAGCAAAGCTGATGTCAGGAAGACTGTTCCGGAAACGATTGTACCAACTCCCGTTAGGATTGAGACCCCGATCAGGTTGGACATGTTTTTGGCGATCAGTAAATAAAGTCCGAAGAAAACAAAAGCTGTAATCGGTTTGTCGATCAGGTTTGGAATAAGCCCTCCGGGGAAGCTCGAAGTGAGCCCTGCAAGCAATCCGGTAACTAGACCGAGCAGAAGTACGTTTTTCTTATCCGGGAAAAGTGCAATTCCCAAAAACATCATGGCCAGCATCGTATCCGGCTTCATACCCATATAGATGCCGGGCATGATAAAATGCAGTGCAGCCCCGATCGCAACAAACAACGATAAAATGACAAGCGTTCTTGTATTCATTTGTAACTCTCCTCTTCTCAACTAAGCTCGTAATTTCAATCCTGACATGCTCTGATGCTGCCAGCGAAAGATTAACAGTATTGTAGCATACTATTTTCTGAAAATGAAGCCTTTTTCGTTGTTTAGCGTTGTTATAAAATGCTCAGGTTGTGAGTAACTTATTTGTCACTTAGTGCTGCGTCCGGCTCCGACGGACAGGAAGTCCTAGTGCCGCCGGCGCCACAGGACGTGGCGCTTTAAGGCGGCCAGCGCCTATCGACTAGCAGACTTCACCCTTCTTCCTACGATAAGTCAACATCGCTCCGCTCCGCTGCGCGTGTTTCCTTTATCTCGTCAGAAGCGCTCCAGTCTGTACGTCGATAAACAGGCGCTTGCGCCTTTGATCTTGAGAAGGAAGAACATTATGTCAATTGATTTGAAATTGCTGCTGCCATTGTTTGTAAATCTTCAGAAGAGTACTCAGATTGGTGGCTGACAAACCGCTTTGAAAAACCGTCATTTTCATCGTATCTTGGAATCAGGTGCATATGGTAATGAAAAACTTCCTGTCCGGCAAAAGAACCATTGTTGTTCAGCAGATTCATGCCTTTCGCGCCGAATTCGGCTTTAATGGCCCGTGCAATTTTGGGAACCGCTGAAAAAAGCTTGGCCGCAGTCTCTTCGTCCATTTCAAATATATCTTCCTTATGTACTTTCGGAATGACCAGTGTATGTCCTTTTGTAATTTGGCTTATATCCAAAAAAGCCAGAATATCTTCGTTTTCAAAAACCTTTGCTGACGGAAGTTCGCCATTTACAATTTTACAAAAAATACAGTTGCTCATGTCCACTTCACCTCAAATTGATTATAATAGTCCATTTTATCATACAGGAAGTGAACAGCAAAATGTGCAGAGCCGCTAAGCTCTGCACATTGAAGGATTGCGGTTCATTTTGGAAAGTGTTCTTCATCTCGCCCATCGGTTCGATTAAAGAAGCATTCGATCAATCATTATCATGCCCAACGCAATCATCCCCTTGTAAGGTACAGATTACTGTTCATGCAATTGATGACTTTCCGCGTCTACTGCAGATCAGTGTCTACGACAACCACCCCAGCTTCGCTTTCCCGCTCCCTTCGAAATATATATTGTGCGTTTCGGCACGATCTATTAGAGGTAAAATTCGCCAGCCGTTAGTGCTTGCACGATTGTTTTTTGTTACAATGAAATCAGTTGAACGAGAGGACGGTTGATGATGTCTTTATTGGAAATCAAAAACCTTACCGGCGGATACACGAAAAGGCCCGTATTGAAAGATATATCTTTTTCCATGGAAAAAAGCCAGCTGATCGGCCTGATCGGCCTGAATGGGGCCGGAAAGAGTACGACAATCAAACATATTATCGGATTGATGGAGCCGCGTTCAGGGACAATCACGATAAATGGTACGCGATTGGAAGAGGATCTGGTCAAATATCGGAAGCAGTTTTCCTTCGTGCCCGAAACACCGGTGCTGTATGATGAATTGACACTTGAGGAGCATTTGCAATTGACGGCAATGGCCTATGGGTTATCGCAGGATACATATGAATCGAGGGTCATGCCGCTGCTCAAGGAATTCCGGCTTGATAAAAAATTGAAATGGTTCCCTGCCCATTTTTCCAAAGGCATGAAACAGAAAGTGATGATCATGTGCGCCTTTCTGATTGAACCATCATTGTATATCATCGACGAACCGTTTGTAGGACTTGACCCGCTCGGAATTCAGTCGCTGCTTGAAATAATGGAAAAGATGAAGGAACAAGGGGCCGGCATTCTAATGTCCACCCATATTTTGGCCACTGCCGAACAATTTTGTGACGGGTTTGTCATTTTGCATGACGGAAAAGTACGGGCAAAGGGAACTTTGGAAGAACTGCAGGAGCAGTTCGGCATGCGTGGTGCAACTTTGAACGACATTTATATTCAATTGACAAAGGAAGAGCCCGATGAAGCAAATAAATGAGCTATGGACTGAAAGGCTTCAGGAATTTATAAAAGAAATGCGCCGATACTTCAAATATATGTTTAATGACCATATGAAGTTTGTGTTGATTTTCGGAGGCGGTGCAGCCATTTATTATTATTCGCAATGGGTGAGGAATCTTCCGCAGGATTTCCCGGCTCCCCTTGTCATGTCGCTTATTTTAGCCTTATTTCTGACCATCAGCCCGATCATTACATTGTTAAAAGAAGCGGACATGGTATTCCTTCTGCCACTGGAGAATGAGCTGGCGGGATATTTCAGCAAAGGGATGAGACTCAGCTTTATCATCCAGGCGTATATTCTTCTCCTCGTGCTTGCAGCACTGATGCCCATGTACTTCAAGTCAACGGGTGCCGGGTTGGTTTCTTTCCTCTATTTATTCGCTGTGTTGCTGCTGCTGAAATATTGGAACTTAAGACTGCATTGGGACACGCTGAAAACAATTGAACAGGGGACGCTGGCTGCGGATCCGATCATTCGTTTCATCCTGAATGCAGCGGCCCTTTACCTTATCATTGCAAAAGCTTGGTGGTTCATATTGGCGGTTCTTCTCATCATGGCTGCTTTTGCTCTTTATATGAGAGCTTCTGTGAAAAACAAGATGCTGAAATGGGAGCTGCTGATTGAAAAAGAACAGAGCAGGATGCAAATGTTTTACAGGATGGCCAATATGTTTACCGATGTCCCTCATATAAAAAGCAAAGTATGGAGAAGGAAGTGGATGGATCCTCTCTTTCGCTTTATTCCATTTGCGGATAAAAACACTTACCGGTACTTATATTCAAGGACGCTTGTACGGACCAGCGAGTATTCGGGATTGATTGTCCGATTAACATTGATTGCGTCCGTTCTATTATTTTTTGTTGATAATCTATACGCAGCGATCGGCATTTCGATTCTCTTTCTGTATTTGACGGGCTTTCAGCTTCTGCCCATCTTTAGGCGGCATGATGCGAAGGTATGGGTGCATCTGTATCCTGTACTGCCCCTATATAAAAAGCTGGATTTTTACCGCTTATTGATCCAGGTTCTCGTCGTTCAGGGGCTGGTGTTCGGGCTGGCCGCTCTACTTGGCGGAAGCTTTGTCAACGCGGGGCTGATTTTAATGGCAAGCCTTTTGTTTGCTTTTGTCTTCGGGAAACAATATGCCCCCGGAAGAATCAAGAAAATGGAACAAATGTAAAAGCACCCGTATTTAGCGGGTGCTTTTTGCGTAATTATGAAACTGCAACGGATTCATCTTTTGGGAGCCCCTGTTTTTGATATTCAACAGCAGCCATTGCCAAAGTTTTAGCTCCCAAAAGCATCGACTTTTCGTTAATATCGAATTTCGGATGATGATGCGGGTACGGAGTTTCGGCATCATCCGGCTGGGCGCCGGTGAAGAAGAAAGTACCTTTTACATGCTGTAAATAATATGCGAAGTCCTCTCCACCCATTTGTTGTTCCAATTCTTCGACGTTGGAAACACCCGGAACATCTGCCGCAAGGCCGGCCAAAAATTCTGTCTCCTGTTTGTGGTTGACGACTGCCGGATAACCGCGGTAATAATTAAATTCATGTCCGCAGCCTCCATTGGCCAGACAAGTCCCTTTAACAACAGCATCCATTTCTTGCTCGATCAAGTCACGGACTTCTTCACTGAACGTCCGGACAGTGCCTTGGAGTTTAGCCGTATCCGCAATGACATTAAAGGCATTTTCAGCAATAAAAGAGCTGACGGTGACAACCGCCGGTTCGGCAGGGTTCACCCTTCGGCTTACAATTTGCTGGATATTCGTGACAAGCTGGGAACCAATCGCAACTGCATCCTTTGTTTTATGCGGCATGGCCCCATGGCCCCCCCGGCCTTTAATGACAATTTCAAACCGGTCGGCAGCAGCCATGAACGGGCCTGTCCGATAACTGATCGTTCCATACGGAATCTCCGCCCATAAATGCGTGCCGAAAATGGCATCTACACCATCCAGGCAGCCATCCTTGATCATGGAAATGGCTCCGCCCGGTGCAAGCTCCTCGGCATGCTGATGAATCAAAACATACTCGCCGGAAAGGTCCTCCCTCATTTCGTTAAGGACCTTTCCAATGATCAATAATAATGCAGTATGGCCGTCATGGCCGCATGCATGCATGACACCCGGCACGTTTGAGCTGAACGGAAGGCCGGTTTCTTCCTTGATCGGAAGTGCGTCAAAGTCAGCGCGCAAAGCAATTGTTTTACCGGGCTTTCCGCCTTTGATCCGAGCCACAACACCGTTGCCTCCCACACCGGTTTTTACATCGATCCCGAGACGATTATAAAAATCGGCGATATAGGCCGCTGTTTTGGTTTCTTTGAATGATAATTCGGGATTTTGATGCAGGTGGCGCCTGATTTGAACCATTTCTTCATAATGTTCTTCCAGTTTTTTAAATAGTGCCTGCTTCAACGAGAACCACCGCCTGTTTATGTTTTTCTAAATTATAACATAGTGGGAATTTTATATCTTAACGATTGGAAAACATGGAATTTGTATTGTTAACGAAAAATAAGGAAATGCAGCCGGCAGGCGCATTTCCTTATAGAAATTATAAACCGCTTAAGTTATTGATAACTCGTTATCTTTTTGTGCTATGTCCAGCTCCAGCGCCCAGCGACTAGCAAACTTCGCCCTCCTCCACTACGATAAGTCAACATCGGCTCCTTCGTCGCCGTGTTTCCTTTATCTCATTGCGGAGGGCTCCAGTTTGTACGTCGCTAAACGGGCGCTTGCGCTTTTCTTTATATGAAAAACAAAGCGGCAATGGTTGTAACGATCAAGCCGGTAATGACAGGGACGAGATTGCGCCTGGCCAGTTCAAAAGGATCGACATTGCAGATGGCCGCGGCCGGTATGAGCGCCCACGGAATGAGGGTTCCGCCCCCGACCCAGATTGTTGTAATCTGTCCCAAAGCTGTCAAAGAGGCTGTGCCGGAACCGATGGCTTTGCCGAACAGTGCGGCAATGGAGCCTGTCAGCGGAAGGCCGGAGAAACCGGAGCCGTCCAATCCTGTAATCACTCCGACTGCGGCAATTGTAAATGCTCCCAATGTTTTGGTGACAGGTACGGCAGCGGCAAGTGCTGTTCCAAGGTCGTTGATGATCCCTTCGGATCCTTCAGGCAAGGGACTGCCGATCATCTGCTCAAATCCGCCTCCGCCCAGATAGAAAAATGCGGCAATGGGAATGACCGGACCGAAAACCCGAAAGCCGAACTGCAGCCCTTCTATAAGAAATTTCGTTGTTTTTTCCAATGCCTGCTGTTTATGCGCCGCAATAGATGTGAATATTAGTATTAATACGGATGTACCGCCAATGAGGGCGGTGGCTTCGCCGCCTTGAAGATTCAAAGTAAACATCATGACAATATTGCCTGCAAATAAGAGAGGAATAATGACTGCGAAGATTCGTTTGACGGGAAGGGAAAGTTCGCTTTCTTCACTTTCCTTCATGACTTCTTCTGAGGCGAATCCTTTTACGGAGTTAAGCTTTCCTTTTTTCATATCCCTTTTTAAAAGGATGAACGCGGTGACTGTTGTTACAACTCCCATAATGATGATAAGAGGGATGCTTGCGGCGATAACATCGGAAGCGGCAATGCCTGCCGCATCCCCGGACAGTTTGGGTGCGGCCTGGATGATGAAATCGCCGGATAATGCTATGCCGTGCCCGAACAGGTTCATCGCAATCGCGGCTCCAAGGGCCGGAAGGCCGACACGGAGGGCGACGGGAAGCAGCACAGCCCCCATCAAGGCGACAGCAGGAGAGGGCCAGAAGAACCAGGAAATGATCATCATGACGATTCCGATCGTCCAAAAGGCGAGCGCCGGCGTTTTGATCGCCCTGGCAAATGGAGAAATCATCAGGTCATTGATTCCGGCTGCCATTAATATTTTGCTCATGGATGAAATGATGGCAATGACGAGGATGATGGACAAAAGCTCGGAAATGGTATACATGAAGCTTGTAAAAATACTGCTGATGGATGCGGCCAATGATCCCGTGGAGGTAAAAGCGAGCAGAAAAACACCTGTCACGCAAACAATTGTGATGTCACGCCTAAAAAACATCAACAGGATTGTAAGCCCAATGAACAGAAGATAAATCCAATGTAAAGCAGTCAATTCCATTCCCACATTCATTCCCCCCCTGCAGCTTCATATGTCGGTAGGGACAAAAGCCCAATTTCCTATACTGCATCATATGAAAACCCGGGAAGGGTGTGTCAACATATTCAGGCTTTAATCTGCATTTTCCTCTTTTTCATCATCCAGCACAAAGACGGATACATAAGATGGTCCCGAAAATACGCTTGTGCTTTTAGCGGGTTGGATTGTTGAATGAGATTCGGCAAACGATGAAGATTGCTTCCAATCTTTGTAAGCTTCTTCATTCTTCCACATCGTCATGACAATATACGTATCATTGGAAAGCGGGCGCAGTAATCTAAAGGCGGTGAAGCCGGGAAATGAATCGACTTTTTTCATCCGCTCCGTAAACTTAAATTCAAATACCGGCCGGCCCTCTTCGCGCACAGGTATATGGTTGCAAGCAACGAACCCTTTCTCTTCAAGCTGCCCTGACGAATGGATGACTTCGTATTTTCTGGGTGATTGAAAAAACGTTGCTCCATTAGTTTCATGCCATAACAGGGCCGTTTCCGCGTTTTGCATTAAAAGCATACATTCGTCCGGATGCTGTTCCACAAGTTTTTTCAAGAAATAATAAGTTCCTGTTGTAATGTATGTGTACAATCTAGACACCCCTTTTCTTCAGAATAGCCATTACATGAGTCTACCCAAAATGGGAGAGGACAAAACAAAGCACGTGAGCTCATAAAAAAGCACAAATTTATGACAACCCCGCATTCCGCTATACTTTGGAATAAAAAAATACTATAGTAGGCATGTGTCAATCGCACTATTAAATAATATTGTTCTTATATTTAGAAAAGCGCAAGCGCCTTGCCCATCGACGTACAGACTGGAGTGGCCTCCGACGAGATAAAGGAAACACGGCGAGGAACGAGCCGATGTTGACTTATCGTAGGAGGAGGTGCGAAGTCTGCTAGTCGATAGGCGCTGGAGCTAGACAACAAAAGGCTTTGTTCAAAATTTTAATGCTAAAAAATCTTATACTTTCTTACTCTGATAAAAAAACCTGAAAGGTGGCTTCCTTGTTCATGGGCAAAATAACAAATGATACATTTTTAAGGGCTGCAAAAGGGGAGAAAACGGATCATGTGCCTGTCTGGTATATGCGCCAGGCCGGGCGTTCTCAGCCGGAATACCGGGAACTGAAAGAAAAGTATTCTCTGTTTGAAATCACGCATCGTCCGGAGCTTTGCGCATACGTAACAAGGCTCCCGGTAGAAAATTATAATGTGGACGCGGCTATTTTATACAAAGATATCATGACACCTCTTCCGGCGCTGGGCGTGAATGTCGAAATCGTCAGTGGAGTCGGCCCTGTCATTGATAATCCGATTCGTTCCGCAGCTGATGTTGAAAAGCTCGGTGAGCTCCATCCGGAAAAAGATATTGATTATGTTTTAGAAACAATCAGGATTTTAACGGAAGAGCAATTAACGGTCCCATTGATCGGATTTGGAGGGGCACCATTTACGTTGGCGTCATATATGGTTGAAGGAGGCCCTTCAAAAAATTACCATAAAACGAAAGCGTTCATGTATTCGGAGCCAAAAGCCTGGTCGCTATTGATGGAAAAGCTTGCTGATATGACGGTCGTTTATTTAAAAGCCCAAATCAAGGCGGGAGCCAGCGCCGTGCAATTATTTGATTCATGGGTCGGTGCACTGAGCCGTGCAGATTACCGCACGTTTATCAAGCCTGTTATGGAAAAGATATTCACTGAATTGAAAAACGAGAATGTCCCGCTCATCATGCATGGAGTGGGAGCCAGCCATCTTGCGCTGGAATGGAACGGTTTGCCGCTTGATGTGGTAGGCCTTGATTGGAGGCTCCCGATTGCAGATGCCCGTAAGCTAGGCATTACAAAAGCAGTGCAAGGAAACCTGGATCCGGCTGTGCTCATTTCTTCATGGGATGTCATAGAAGAGAGGGCGAAGGTAATCATTGATCAGGGAATAGAAAAGCCGGGCTTTATTTTCAATCTTGGCCACGGCGTATTCCCCGAAGTCAAACCAGATACACTGAAAAAACTGACTGCATTTGTTCATGAATACAGTGCAGAGAAACTAAAGCAGTAATTTTTACAGAAGGAGAGCAGCAAGATGCCGAAAAAGAAAATGGGATTGCTCGTTATGGCATACGGAACTCCATATAACGAAGATGATATTGAACGTTATTATACTCACATTAGGCGCGGCAGGAAGCCTTCCCCCGAAGCATTGGAAGATTTAAGGAACAGATATAAGGCGATCGGGGGAATTTCACCGCTTGCAAAAATTACCGAAGACCAGGCATACGGGCTTGCCGGCCGGTTGAATGAAATTCAGGACGATGTTGAATTCAAGGCATACATCGGGTTAAAGCACATTGAGCCTTTCATTGAAGACGCAGTACAGAAAATGCATGACGACGGCATTGAAGAGGCCGTATCGATCGTATTGGCTCCTCATTTCTCCACTTTCAGCGTCAAGTCGTACAACGGACGGGCACAGGAAAAGGCCGCCGAATTGGGAGGCCCTGAAATCACGTCCATTGAAAGCTGGTACAAGGAACCGAAATTCATAGATTACTGGGTCAGGAAGGTAAAAGAAGTTTACGATAACATGCCGGCAGAAGAAAGGGAGGCTGCCTGCCTGATCGTATCGGCACACAGCCTGCCGGAGAAAATCCTTCAATTTCAAGATCCGTATCCCCGGCAATTGCAGGAGACCGCAGACTTGATTGCTCAAGGAGCCGGCATCAAAGAATATGAGGTTGGGTGGCAAAGTGAGGGCAATACGCCAGAGCCGTGGCTCGGCCCGGATGTGCAGGATTTGACACGTGATTTATATCACAAGAAAAAGTACAAGGCTTTTGTTTATATCCCGGCGGGATTTGTATCAACCCACCTGGAAGTGCTCTATGATAATGACCACGAGTGCAAAGTTGTGACAGATGAAGTGGGGGCGGCGTATTACCGGCCTGCGATGCCGGATGCACAGCCTGAATTTATCGATGCACTGGCTGCAGTTGTTTTAAAGAAACTTGGAAAACAATAATTAAAAGAAGGCGATTTCGGTTTGGCGGAAGACAGGAAAAAAGTTGTTGTGGTCGGCGGTGGAATTACCGGTTTAACAGCAGCGTATTATTTGCAGAAAACAATTCATGAAAAGCAGCTGCCGTGTGAAGTTTTGCTTGTAGAAGCAAGCCATAAGCTTGGAGGCAAATTTCAAACAGTATATAAAGATGGATTTACAATCGAACGCGGGCCCGACTCCTTTCTTGAAAGGAAAAGGAGTGCGGCGGAGCTTGCCATCGATGTCGGTTTGAAAGATGAACTGGTGAACAATACAGCGGGACGGTCTTTTGTACTTGCCAATGAGAAGCTCCATCCGATGCCCAAAGGAGCTGTCATGGGAATTCCGACGAAAATAACCCCTTTTATTACAACGGATTTATTCTCCATCCAGGGCAAAATGAGGGCGGCGGCGGATTTTGTCATGCCGCGCTCAAAAGTTTCGGGCGATCAATCATTGGGCGGCTTTTTCCGCAGGCGTCTCGGGGACGAGGTGGTGGAAAATCTCGTCGAACCGCTGCTTTCGGGTATTTATGCAGGCGACATTGACCGGCTCAGCCTGATGTCTACATTTCCGCAGTTTTATCAGGTGGAACAAAAATACCGAAGTTTGATCATGGGCATGAAAAAGACAACACCCTCTGCACCGAAAAAAGAAGTAAGTCCAAAGAATCAAGGGATTTTCTTAACTTTGAAAGGCGGTTTGCAGTCGCTTGTCAAGGCAATTGAAGAAAAACTCGATCCTTCTTCCATCTTAAAAGGGACACGTGTCGTTTCGATTGTAAATAACGATGAAAAAGGATACAAGCTTCAATTGAATAACGGAGAGTGGGTGGAAGCGGACAGTATCATCCTCGCCCTGCCTCATTTTGCGCTGGCAGATTTATTTCCTGATGACCCTCTCATTCATGGGCTGAAGGAAATGCCTGCAACTTCGGTGGCAACCGTTGCGATGGCTTTTGATGCGAAAGATGTCAATGATCACATGGACGGGACCGGTTTTGTAGTATCAAGAAACAGTGATTACACAATCACTGCATGTACATGGACGCATAAAAAATGGCCGCATACAACACCGGAAGGCAAAGTACTGCTGCGCTGCTACGTTGGCCGCGCAGGTGAGGAAACAGTTGTTGATTTATCGGATGAAGAGATAGAAAGAATTGTTTTGGCGGATTTGAAGCGGACAATGGATTTACATGCAAAGCCGGATTTTACCATTGTGACACGCTGGAAACAGGCGATGCCGCAATACACTGTCGGCCATAAAGAACGGATTGGCAGAATCAAATCAAATCTTCGGGATGCCATGCCCGGCGTATTCATTGCCGGAAGCTCCTATGAAGGGCTGGGAATTCCCGATTGTATTGACCAGGGAAAAGCGGCGGCAGACGAGGTTTTACAACATATCGGTTAAAATTAAAAGCGGAAGAATAGTCCCCGTTGGGCTTATTCTTCCGCTTTCTTGTTAAAGTGCCGCTTTGATATCTTTAATGATCTGTTTGAATGGTACTTTTTTATCTCCGGGATATTCCCCGATCAGCTCCCCGTCTTTATTAAAAAGGTAGAAGCTGGTTCCATGGATGACTTGGTCATCGTCGCGCGGCTTTTTCACGACTGTTTTAAAATTTTTTGGAGCATAATCTTCTATTTCTTCCTGTGAGTACCCTGTAAGAAAGTGCCATCTGGAAAAATCGGCGCCGAAAGATTCCCCATATTTTTTTAGCACCTCGGGTGTATCGACTTCCGGGTCTACACTGAAAGAAACAAAATGGACATCGTCCAGCCCCTTTTCTTTCACTTTTTCCTGCAGATCGCTCATATTCATCGTCATTGGGGGACAGACCGTCGTACAATTCGTGAAAACGAAATCGGAGACCCAGACCTTGCCTTTTAAATCCTTGAGCCCGAAAGGCTTCCCATCCTGATCAGTATAATTGAAGTCCTCAATGGGCTTTCCGCTTTTTTGCGAAGAGCAGGCGCTTAAAATGAGAATGAAAGATATGAAAATAACGGAAAAAACTTTTTTCAAAAAAAAACCTCCCGAAAAACGCACATTTGCATCCATTATACCCAATATATGCAATGCGTTGGCGGCAAACGGCCAATGTTCAGAAATAATTCATTTTAGAGGAATTCCTGTGAATTTTTTGCCTGCCGGACAAAAAATGAAGCCTGCACCTTATTGAGAGTCGCGGGGGATAATGGTAATATCAATCCGAGAAAAGAATTTCAAACGGCATGTTAGAAAGGCGTGAGGAGTCATATACCCTCTGATAAAAAAATTTTTATTTAAGATGGATCCCGAGGAGATACACCATCGTACGGTGTCCGCATTGAAACTTGCTGATAAATCGGGCGGAAAGGGTTTGCTCCGTTCCATGTATCAGGTTCATGATGAAAGCCTGGCAATAGATGTCTGTGGAATACGGTTCCCAAATCCGGTCGGGCTTGCTGCCGGATTTGATAAGAATGCAGAGGTTTACCATGCATTGTCTGCCATGGGTTTCGGCTTTGTTGAAGTCGGGACCATCACACCGCTTGCGCAATCTGGAAATGAAAAACCCCGGCTTTTTCGCCTCGCGGAAGACAGTGCGGTGATCAACCGCATGGGATTCAATAATGAAGGAGCGGATGCTGCCGCAAAGAACTTACATAGTTATGAAGCAGCAGGGGTGCCGATAGGTGTCAACATCGGCAAAAATAAAATCACCCCCAATGAAGAAGCGGCGGGTGACTATGAAAAGTGCCTGGATGTCCTATATCCGTACGGGCATTATTTCGTTATTAATGTAAGTTCGCCCAATACTCCTAATTTGCGTGACCTGCAGGAAATAGAGAGCCTCAAGCAGTTGATCGCTTCCATTCAGAAGAAAAAGAATGAATTGGAAGCCAATGGCGCAGCGAAAAAGCCGGTCTTTTTAAAAGTGGCTCCTGATATGACCGATGAACATATGCGCGATGTGGTGCATGCGGCAGTGGATGAAGGGCTCTCCGGAATCATCGCCACAAATACGACGTTGTCAAGGGAAGGGCTGGCTTCGAAAGCTCATGTTGAAGAAGCCGGCGGTCTCAGCGGCCTTCCGCTGAAAGAAAGATCAACTGCATGGATCAAAGAAATATATGAAGAAATCGGTGATCAGGTGCCCATCATTGGAGTCGGCGGCATTTTCACCGGGGATGATGCCTATGAGAAAATCCTTGCCGGCGCAAGCCTCATCCAAGTGTACACAGGAATGATTTATGAAGGCCCTGGAATCGTCAAGGCCATTAATACAAGATTGCTGGAATTGATGAAAAGGGATGGATTTTCAAATATGAAAGAGGCGATCGGGGCAGGCCGTTAGAGAAGAAAGGAGTTGTCATTGCGGCAGCTCCATTTTTGTATTATAACAGATTTGCCAAAAAAATAACCCCCGGTGTTGGGGGGAACATGTCATCTTATTTGAAACCTAAGCACTTATCACATTTCGTTCCATAGCACTCGTGTTGTTCTGATACGGTTTCTCCGCATTCTGTACATTTCTTTGGAGGCAAATTTTTAAAGAATTCTACTACGTTTTCCATCATTTTATTTTCCACTCCCTCAAGTTTGTTATACAACGGTGCTTCGTTGTTTATATTGTATTATAACAGTTGTTTTGCTGTCAACAGGAAATTTCTATTTTCCTGCTAAAAATTCAAAAATCTAGTATAGTTATTATTATGAGAGATACGGCAGGGAGTGATAAAAGTGGATCTGACAATCATCGGACACTGGGGTGGATTTCCGAAAGCGGGAGAAGCAAGTTCGGGATACTTGTTAGCCCATAACGGTTTTTATTTGCTCATGGATTGCGGCAGTGCTGTTTTATCCAAGCTTCAAACAATAATAAGTGCTGAAAAACTGGACGGGATTATACTCTCGCATTACCATGCGGACCATACGGCGGACATCGGGGTAGTCCAGCATGCCCTTTATGTCGGCAAGTTTACCGGCCAGTATGACAAAACCCTTCCCATCTATGGCCATGGGCTGGATTCGGAGGGGTTTAAGCAGCTCACTTATAAAGATGTAACAGCAGGGATAGCCTATAAACCTGATGAAATATTACATATCGGCCCATTGTCGATCTCCTTTCTGCAGACACATCATTCAGCTCCCTGCTTCGCCATGAGAATAGAAGCAGATGGAAAGGCCATCGTTTACACGGGAGATACTTCATACTTCAAAGAACTGGCGGACTTTTCCAAAGGAGCTGATGTGCTGCTTTGTGAATCGAATTTTTATAAAGGGATGGACGGCAGTGCTGCCGGCCATATGACGAGCGAGCAAGCTGGAAAGACTGCCCGACAGGCGGGCGTGGACAAGCTTATCCTGACGCATCTCCCCCATTTTGGAGATCTGTCCAGGCTTAAAGACGAAGCTGCCGAACAGTTCGCAGGAGAAATTATCATTGCCCAAGAAGGATTGAAAATGGAAATTTAAAGTAAAGGGGAAGGAAATATCATGCTTTTTATTGATAATCAGGGCATTACCGATCCGCGGATCAACCTGGCGATTGAGGAATATGCTCTTAAGAATCTCGATATTAACGATGATGGGTATTTACTGTTTTATATCAATGAACCCTCAATCATCATTGGAAAAAACCAAAATACAATCGAGGAAATCAATACGGAATATGTGGAAAAAAACGGCATCCATGTCGTCAGGCGGCTGTCAGGGGGCGGAGCGGTTTATCACGATTTGGGAAATTTGAATTACAGCTTCATCACGAAAGATGAAGGGGACAGCTTCATGAACTTCCGGAAGTTTACGGAGCCTGTTATCAAGGCGTTGGAGAAGCTTGGGATAAAAGCGGAGCTGCAGGGAAGAAATGATATCGTGGTGGAGGGCCGGAAAATATCCGGGAATGCCCAGTTTGCTACAAGAGGCCGTATGTTCACCCATGGGACATTGCTGTTTGATTCCGAAATTGAAAATGTCGTTTCAGCATTAAAGGTGCGAAAGGATAAAATCGAGTCAAAAGGGATCAAATCAATCAGGAGCCGTGTAGCAAACATCTCGGAGTTTTTGGAAGAAAAGATGACAACCGAGCAGTTTAAAGAACTGCTTCTCCGTTACATTTTCGACGGGCAGGATCCGATCCCCGAGTATAAAATGACGGAAGACGATTGGAAAAAAATCAATGAAATTTCCCAAAAGCGATACCGGAACTGGGACTGGAATTATGGGAAATCACCGAAATTTAACATACAGCACTCTCACCGGTTCCCCGTTGGACAAATCGAATTTCGACTGGATGTGAACAAAGGATTGATTACCGGGTGTAAAATTTTCGGGGACTTTTTCGGAATTGGAGATGTAAGCGATATTGAAGACAGGCTGACAGGAGTAAAATACGAAAGATCTGAAATAGCAAAGGCGCTTGAAAATATAGATATCCGCCATTATTTCGGCAATATTGGGAAAGAGGAAGTGCTTGATCTGATATATTAAAAAGGAGTCACAGCCCGAAAAATGGGGTTGTGGCTTTTTTGAACTTTTATTATAATTGAAATAGTAATGCATCATGGGATTTTTTAACGTCAAAAAATGAATGATCATTCATTCAATAGGAGGGCCGTTATGAATTTACCTGATAGTTTACATGAAAGTGCAATGAAGAACCGTGAAAAGATCGCCTATTACTTTATGGACGATCCGACGACATATGAAGAACTGAATGTGTCCGTCAACAAGTTTGCAAGCGGGCTGGCGAAAGCGGGAATAGGAGAGGGGGACCATGTTGCCCTTTTGCTTGGAAATTCTCCGCACTTCATTATCAGCCTTTATGGGATTATGCGTGTTGGGGCGACAGCGATTCCGATCAATCCGACCTATACTCCGTCTGAAATCGCCTACATATTGAAAGATGGAGATGTAAAAGCAGTGATTGCCTTGGATCAGATGATTCCCTATATAGAAAAACTGAGAATGGCTGCTCCGAAAATCGAGCATTATATCATTTGTGAAACCGGAGCTGAATTGAATGCTGAAATGGAAACGTTTTCTGGAATTTTGCATTCCGGAGATGCAGATTTTACAGCGGTGCCTATAAACAGCGGAGATACGGCGGTCATATTGTATACATCCGGTACTACCGGAAAGCCAAAAGGCGCAATGCTGACTCATGGAAATCTGTATTCCAACGCTCGTGATATCCGCGACTATTTGAAAATGGGCGGGGAAGATACGGTCATTACAACATTGCCGATGTTCCATGTATTCAGCCTGACCGTCGTTTTGAATGCGCCGCTTATAAGCGGATCGACTTTGATCATCTTACCAAAATTCAGCCCGAAGGAAATTTTCCGTGTGGCCAAGAATTTTAAAGCGACCATTTTTGCAGGGGTGCCGACGATGTATAATTTTCTGTACCAGTATCCGGAAAGCAATCCTGATGATTTCTCTTCTATAAGGCTCTGCATCTCGGGAGGGGCTTCCATGCCGGTCGCTTTGCTGAAAAACTTTGAGGAAAAATTCAATGTCGTCATTTCCGAAGGGTATGGACTATCGGAGGCGTCACCTGTCACAAGTTTCAACCCGCTCGACAGGCCGCGGAAGCCCGGATCAATCGGCACTTCCATTATGAACGTGGAAAATAAGGTGGTCGATGAAGCCGGAAACGAGCTTCCTGCAGGCGAGGTGGGAGAACTGGCAGTCCGCGGGCCGAATGTCATGAAAGGATATTATAACATGCCTGAAGAAACGTCAAAGGCGATCCGTGACGGCTGGCTGTATACGGGAGATTTGGCGAAAATGGATGAAGAAGGCTACTTTTATATAGTTGACCGCAAGAAAGACCTTATCATTGTTGGAGGCTATAATGTATATCCGAGAGAGGTGGAGGAAGTCCTGTATGGACATCCGGGTGTTCTGGAAGCAGCAGTGATCGGCGTGCCCGATGCAGATCAGGGAGAAGCCGTGAAAGCTTTTATCGTACCAAGGGATGAAAAAGTGGATAAGGCGGAGCTTCATCAATTTCTTGCTGAAAGGCTGGCTTCGTACAAACTTCCTAAATCCATTGAATTTATTGAGGAACTCCCGAAAAATTCTACGGGCAAAATTATGAAAAGGGAACTGAAGAACCGGATTCTTCAATGATCACGGATGTTTTCTTCCGTGATTTTTCCATTGAAAGAAAGGTTTTTTTAAATATATCAAGAAATATATAATGGTGAGATCAATGAAGGAAGGGGATTAACCATGAAATATATTCAGTTGGATGTTCAAGATTTTATTGCGACTGTAACGATTAACCGTCCCGATTCTTTAAATGCTTTTAATTACGAAACACTGTGTGAATTGGGAGAAACAGCAGAAATATTAAAAACAGATAAAAATGTTCGGCTGGTGATTTTTAAAGGAGCCGGTGATAAAGCATTCAGTGTCGGTGCTGATTTGAAGGAAAGAAAGACATTGTCGGAGCAGGAGGTCCGCCGCAATGTCAATAAAATCGGAGATGTGTTCCATGCGGTTGAAAAGCTGCCGCAGCCGACTATTGCCGCGATGAATGGCCATGCTTTTGGAGGAGGTATGGAGCTTGCTCTGGCATGCGATTTCAGGATTGCGGCAAAAGGAGCGATGATGGGGTTGACGGAAACAAGCCTGGCCATCATCCCGGGAGCCGGGGGAACCCAGAGGCTTCCGCGCCTGATCGGGGAAGCCAAGGCGATGGAATTGATCTTGACAGCAAGGAGGTTGACGGCAGAAGAGGCATATACATATGGAGTTGTTACCGATATTGCGGGGCAGGAAGAACTGATGGGCAAGGTAATGGACCTTGCGGACGCGATTTTAGCCAATGGTCCGATTGCCGTACAGCAGGCAAAGTACGCCATCAAAACGGGAATGAATACAGACCTGCAAACAGGGCTGGAAATTGAAAGGAAAGCCTACGAGCTGACCATCCCCACCGAGGACCGCCTTGAAGCGCTTCAGGCATTCAGCGAAAAAAGGAAGCCGGTTTATCAAGGGAAATAGGAAATGCTCTTTCGGCCAAATGGAACGGGGTGCGGGTTATGAAGAAATATCATTGTTGTGCAACATGTATTCATTTTGTTGCTGAAAGAAAGGATGGAAAAATGAGCTATTATTGTAAAAGACTTGGATATGAAACGAAGACCCATTATCAATTCAATTGCTGGACACCCAAAGAAAACGTCCGCAGACTGATGGAAAAGGATGGAAAAAATGCTTAATTTAAAAACTTCCGTTTGTGATTTGTTAAACATCCAGCATCCGATTGTCCAGGCAGGGATGGCCGGCACTGCTACAGCCAAGCTTGCAGCTGCTGTTTCTGCAGCGGGGGCCCTCGGTACTCTGGGAGCAGCATATATGACGCCTGATGAAATGAGAAAAAATATCAGGGCCATTAAAGAATATACTGACAAACCTTTTGCGGCTAATTTATTCTGTGTCGATATGGAAGATCATTGGGAAGGCGTCGAGCAGGCTCAAAAAGTGCTGAACCGATTTAGAGCAGAACTGGGAATTGAAGAAGCAGAAAATTATTCAACGGCCAATATGTTTGATGACCAGTTTCAGGTTTTATTGGATGAAAATGTCCCGGTGATCAGCACTGCCTTCGGCGTTTTGCCTGAAGATAAATTGTCTCTGGCGAAGGAAAAAGGAGCCATCATCATTACGATGGCAACAACGGTCGATGAAGCAGTCCAGGCGGAGCGGTCAGGAGCGGATCTCATCGTGGCCCAGGGAAGCGACGCAGGTGGACACAGGGGGACATTCGATATAAGCAGGCAGCCATACGGTGCGAATATAGGGACTTTTTCGCTTGTTCCGCAAATCGCTGACAATGTCAGCGTCCCTGTCATTGCGGCAGGCGGCATCATGGACGGAAGAGGCCTTGTGGCCGCGCTGGCATTAGGAGCTTCGGGGGTTCAGCTCGGAACGGTTTTTCTGCCTTCGGATGAATCGGCTGCCCATCCTGTATACAAGCAACAATTGTTGGAAAGCACAGAAGAGAGCACCGTGATCACAAAAAGCTTTTCAGGGAGGCCGGCAAGAGGAATCAAAAACAAATTTATCAGAGAGTTTGAAGAGTCTGCAGAGCCGGTGGCGTTTCCCTCTCAAAATACCCTGACATCAGATATAAGGAAAGCGGCGGCAAAGCAGGATAATCCGGAATATATGTCCCTGTGGGCGGGGCAGGGTACGCGGCTGCTCCGTTCACGGAAGGAAAGCCGGGCTTCAGATATCGTAGCGGCCATTATGGAAGAGGCAAAAGAAATATTGGGATAGCGGGCTTTACTGGTCTTTTTCGCAAGTTTCCTTCTCTTGATGAAAAAAAAGTTCCTGTTTATAATGAGTAGATTAGTTGATTGTTTTGGAGGGAAGGAGATTGGAAGCAGTACAGAACGTAAAGTCCTCACAATTCCGCCTCGGTCTCCAGGATGGAGTGAGCATAGCGATCGGATATGCCCCGATTGCCCTCACCTATGGACTTTTGGCAAAAACAGCGGGTCTTTCGCTGTTTGAAACAGTCTTGATGAGCCTCATCGTGTTTGCGGGGGCTTCACAGTATATGGCGCTCAGCATGTTTGCTCTCGGTACAGGAGCAATTGAAGTGATCATGACGACCTTCATTGTGAACATCCGGCATTTTCTTATGTCTGCTTCATTGAATGAAAAAGTGGAGAAGGAAGTTCCATGGAAAAAAGCCGTCTATGCATTTGGAATTACAGATGAAACCTTTTCCGTTGCTGCTACGAAAGCGGGCACTGTTTCGACCGGTTATTTATTTGGAATCATTTCTTTGGCATATGGCAGCTGGGTTGTTTTTTCAGGCGTTGGCTACGGCATCGGGGCCAGCCTCCCGCAGGTGCTACAGGAAAGCATGGCCATCGCGCTTTATGCCATGTTTATCGGTTTGCTTGTACCTTCCATGAAAAAGAGTGCAAAGGTCATTTATCTTGCCCTTCTTGCTGCTGTTTTTAACAGTGTTTTTGTTTTTTGGAATGTAATGGGAAAAGGCTGGGCCATTGTGGCGGCTACCCTTCTGGCCTCAGTTTTGGTTGAAGCCGTTGAAACCATTAAAAACAGGGGGGAGTCAGCCGGTGACTAGTTCGTTGATCATTTTCACCATTATCGGCATGGCGGTTGTTACATACATACCTAGAATGATTCCGTTCGTGATGTTCAGGGGCAGGGAACTCCCGCCCTTTATTCAGGGAGTATTGCAAAATGTTCCATTCGCCACACTTGGCGCTTTGATTTTTCCTGCTGTCCTCCTTATTAATGAAGGAAACCTCCTTTACGGTGTGGTGGGAGCCGCTGCTGCTTTTATCATTGCATTTCTCGGTGCCAACGTCATCATCGTTGTCATCGGCGCTATCGCGGTTTTGAGCATTTATTCGCTGTTTATTTAACTTTGGCGGAGGCTTTTTTAAAATAAAAATTATTTGTTTTTAATGAATTTAATAGTAAGGATTCGTACGCGCTTTGTCCAGCTCCAGCGCCTAGCCCCTCGAGGTCACAAGCCGCTTCCCTGTGGTGGCTGAGGAACTGCCTCCTCGGGAATCGGCTTGTGCTTGTCGGGGCTAATCAAGGCGCTTTCGCTTTTCTTTTTAGCCTCCCGCTTATTTTTTTCTTTTGGGGAGACAATATGAGGTACCCGTTTTGTTCTGCCGGCTATTTATTCTACATATAATAATGAATGGACAAGGAGGGGAGACCATTGGTCAGAAAATGGGCATTGCGGGCAGTGATCGCTTATTTTTTGTTTGGTGCGGCCATGTATGTGTATCTGTTTTTCTTGGCGGACACTGCCATTCCGGATATGTATAAAGGGACGAGTATAGATCCCGCGACTTTTTTAAACAGCAGGGAACTGATGCTCAGCGAGGAATATTCAAGAATCCGGAACCTGATGTTTTTCCTTGCGACACCCTATCAGTGGCTGTTTTATTACCTGATTCTCCTGTTCGGCATATCAGCGATGTTTGAGCGATGGGCCGGAAAAACTGCAAAATGGTTCCCGCTTCAAACAATCATTTATCTGTTTTGGCTGTCGCTTGCCACATTTGTCGTCACCTTTCCGCTTGCCTACACATCCTATCTTTTTTCTAAGACATATAATATTTCCACGCAGCATTTCTCTTCATGGATGAAGGACCAGTTTCTGGACTTTTGGGTCGGCTATGCAACGATGTGTGTTGTGGTCCTTGTCATTTATTCGATGATGAAAAAGTTCAAAAAGAAATGGTGGCTGGCCGTCTGGGTGTTGTCCATCCCGTTTTCAATCCTCATGATGTTCATCCAGCCGGTCGTGATTGACCCGCTTTACAATGACTTTTACCCGCTAAAAGACAAGCAGCTTGAAATGAAGATCCTTTCGCTTGCGGATGAAGCGGACATTCCGGCCGAACACGTATATGAAGTGGATATGTCCAAAAAGACGAACGCATTGAATGCCTATGTGACAGGCGTCGGCTCAAATTCCAGGATCGTCCTCTGGGATACGACCTTAGAAAGGCTTGATGACGAAGAAGTTTTGTTCATCATGGCGCATGAGATGGGCCATTATGTGGAGAAGCACATCTATAAAGGGATTGCGGGATATGTACTGCTGTCTTTCGTCGGTTTGTGGCTGACAGCGAAGCTGATGGAGTTATGGGTCAGGAAGAGGGGAAAGGTCTGGAAAGTGGACAGTATGACCAGTATCAGCTCACTCCCGGCTTTTCTGCTGATTACATCCATTTTGCTTTTTGCCGCAAGCCCGCTGACAAACTGGGTATCGCGTTACCAGGAAATGCGTGCGGACCGGTATGCTTTGGAAATGACGGAAGACCGTGACGCTGCGGTGCGGACATTTCAGGATTTGACAAGAGCCGGGTTAAGCCAGGTCAATCCGCCGTATTTGGTAAAAATATTCCGGTACGGCCATCCCACAATGCTGGAGCGGATCAAAATGGCCGACGAATTTGAAAAACAGAAGGATGAAGATTAGGAAACAGAGATGGCTGCCGTTTTCATGGGACCCGAAGCCATCTGTAAGCAAAAAAATCCCCCTTTTTAAAGGGGGATGAGTTTTTATTTGTCCATGTGGCTTATGAGTTCTTTTGAAAGCTTCATAAAAGCTTCCTCGTCTCTTTGATCCAGCGCAAGATCAATTTCCGCACGCAGCTGTTCCTCTCTTCGCTTTTGCAAAAGATCATTTAGGAAAATTTCTGTGTACCATTCCAACGCTTTAGCTTCTTTTTGATTCTGTGTCATCGTGTACTCTTTCAACAGTTCCTGATAAGTTTTCTTCCTCTCCATCGATGATCACCTCGGAACCTTTTTTTAATTATACACGGATTTAGGCAAAAACACAAGAGAGGAATTTAAATTTTCTGATGCTTTTTCATTTGCTTTTTTATTAAAAAAATACAGATGGTTCTTTTATCCTAAAATACGTTTTGATTTTTTAGAATTTTGATGACATTTTTGGGAATCTATGTTATTATTATAGGCAAATTGTATTAATGCTGTAGAAAGGGGCAGAAAAATGGCGGAAAAAGGCAGAGTGCTGTCAAGTTATGAAATTAATCCTTATACGATGATGATTCGGCCGGCGGGCGATGAATACTCGGAAGTGATTGAAGCAGGCGCCCGCTATTTAGTCTCTTGCAGACCCTTTGACATTGTAAAAAGAAGCTGTGCATATTTTGGAAGCTCTTACAGCGGAAGGAGGGATGGGACAAAACAGTTAATCGGCATCACTTACAAGGCACCCATCATTGTAGACCCCTATACTTCCATCTATCTATTTCCAACCGCATCACCGGCTAGTCCTCAATGTGTATGGATTTCCCATGATTATATTGCTTCTTATGAAAAAAATGGTCCTTATGCAACAGTCGTCACGTTCCAAAACAGCGAAAGCTTTGATCTCCCGGTTTCTTTTTATTCCTTGGAAAATCAGGTTTCGCGTACAGCCATGCTCAGGATCAAGTTTACACAGAATATGAAGAGAATGGAAAAATTCAACAAAAAACCGGCTCACTTATTACATAACCGGGCATCTGAGCCTAATGGAGCCTATTGGATCAACGAGTAGAAGAAGGGCAGTCACGCCTTCTTCTCTTTTTTTTGAAAGGAACGGGGGCTTAAATAAAGGGACATTAATTCTTCGACCCTGTTTCGCAGCCGGGGATTGAAGTAATTATGGTGTTCTTCGTATCCCTTATACAGGAACAAGTACATCGTAAAAATTTCGTCCGATTTCAACCGTTCCACCCGAATGTTATTTTTGTGCAAATACCGTTTTACTTCCGCCAGCTCTTTCTGCACTTCCCGTATGGTGCTTTCAATCAAATGCTGATAGGGCTTTGGCAGTTTGAACGGGCTTTTTTCAACAACGGACAAATCACGCTGTAAAACTGTCAGCAGCATGGGCAAATAGATCGCTTGTTCAATGATATCCCGTTCATTCTCCGGAATTCTTGTCATTGAGCAGTCTCCTTTTCGCGAACGTATGTTCTCTATTTATCTTACTAAGGGATGAAAAAAATAGCAAGCTGAAAATTTTTCCTGCTGCAAGATGCCGGATAGAACAAGCAGGCCCGGCTATGATATAATTTATAAGAAATCAAGCTGCTGGCCCATTTACCTGCTTGGAATAGAGGAATGTTCATGGATTTGTTCTCATTCGAAGACTGGATCACGATAGAAAATATAATTGAACTGATTGAAAAATACCGCTCATTCGGCCCGCTTCCAGGAGTTTTGCTTCCTTTTTTGGAGGCTTTTCTCCCTTTTCTGCCGCTTTTCCTATTTGTTATGGCAAATGCCAATGCCTTTGGACTGGGATGGGGCTTTCTTTTTTCCTGGATCGGGGCTTCGGGAGGAGCCTACGTTGTATTCCTCCTTATTAGAAGGTTTGGCGAAGCAAGAATTTTTGGGCCTCTCCGCCGAAACACCAAGGTGCAGAGCCTGACGGCATGGGTGGAAAGACGCGGATTCGGCCCGCTGTTTCTTTTGCTTTGCTTCCCGTTTACTCCATCGGCGGTCGTCAATATTGTGGCGGGGCTTTCAGGGATCGGAATTTATCAATACATGCTGGCCGTATTGACAGGAAAAGCAGTGATGATCTTCATCATGAGTTTCATCGGCTACGATGTCATCTCATTGATCAGGCAGCCGATTAGGACGGGGATTGCTCTCGGGGTCATCGCGATTTTGTGGTATATCGGGAAGCGGATTGAAGTAAAGCTGAAACAAAAGAAATATGAACGGGGATAGTTATACATACATATATGCCAAAAACGCATAAATGGAAGCTGCTGCAGGATATAGCGGCTTTTTTTCGTCTTGCCGACAGGGAATATATGTTCGTTTTTTGCATTCCGTATATGGTATAATCCATATAAGAAAAATTAAAACGATGTTTTTTCAATAAAAGAGGGGTTGAAAGCATGTCACTACGCTTTGTCATTGGCCGTACAGGAACGGGAAAAACAACTTTAATCCAGGATGAAATCAGAAAAAAGCTGGCAGAGCAGCCTGATGGCCCTCCGATCCTGTATATCGTCCCGGAGCAAATGACTTTTTTATCTGAATATGAATTGGTCCAATCAAAGGGCCTTGCGGGAATGATCCGTGCACAGGTATACAGCTTTACCCGGCTTGCATGGCGCATTTTTCAGGAAACCGGCGGAGCAAGCCGAAACCATGTGACCAGCACCGGACTGAATATGCTCATAAAAAAAATAATTGAAGAACATAAAAATGAGTTGAAGCTGTTCAGGCAGGCGTCCGATAAAACAGGATTCATTCAGGAAGTTGAACAGATATTTACGGAGTTCAAACATTACTGCGTCAAGCCGGAAGATCTCGCCCAAAAGAGGGAAGAAGTGGGCTTTTTCCAATCTCAAAAAGCGCTTGCTGACAAGATGCATGACCTTGAATTGATCTACAGGCATTATGAAGATGCCCTATCGGGAAAATATCTGGATTCAAACGATTACCTGCGCCTGCTGGCGGAGTCGATTGATAAATCCCGTTTTCTGAAAAATGCCGAAGTGTATATAGATGGATTTCATAGTTTCACACCCCAGGAATATTTGGTTATCGAACGCCTTTTGACTGTTTGCAGCCGTGTATCTGTGTCCCTTATGCTCGACCGTCCATTCAAAAGTGAAACGCCTGATGAACTATATTTATTCAGGATGACGGGAGAAACATATGAAAATTTATATGAACTGGCATCCCAGGGGGGGATAGCAGTCGAAGATGATGTGATCCTTAGGGAAACTTTTAAATTTAAACATGACAGCCTGAAATTCCTGGAATCGCGGCATGCCGACAGGCCGGCGGGCCAGTATTCCGGCAGGCCTGCCGTCAGGCTGATGCAGTCCGTCAACAGGCGTGCGGAAATCGAAGGGATTGCAAGGGAAATACGGCGTCTCGTCATGGAGGAAGGCTACCGGTACAAGGATATCGCGGTGTTGATGCGAAACGGGAATCAATATCAGGGTGAAATGGAAACGATCTTTTATGATTATGATATTCCTTACTTCATCGACCAAAAGCGCTCCATGCTTAACCATCCGCTTGTTGAACTTATTCGATCCGTACTGGAAGTGATCAGCAGCAATTGGAGATATGAGCACGTGTTCCGTGCCATAAAAACCGACCTGCTTTTTCCGACGGAAGGTGATTTGAACAGTCTTCGGGAGCAGATGGACAGGCTTGAAAACTATGTCCTGGCCTATGGGATCAAAGGAAATGGCTGGACGAAAAAAGACAGATGGACATACCGCCGTTTCCGCGGATTAGAATTGGACAGCATGGTGCAGACGGATGAAGAAAAGGAAATTGAAAAGGAGCTTGCTGTATCAAGGGATATTGTCGCCCTGCCCATCCTCAGGCTTGCAAGGCGCCTGAAAAAAGCTGAAACAGGACGGGAACTGTGCGAAGCCGTCTATTTCTTTTTGGAGGAGCTTGAAATTCCCCGGAAACTGGAACTGCTCAGTGAAGATGCAGAAGAAAAAGGACAGCTTGTTGCATCAAGAGAACATGACCAGGCTTGGAATGGGGTAATGGAACTGCTCGACCAGTTTGTGGAAATACTCGGGGATACAAAAATGACATTGGAAGATTTCATCCCGGTGATTAACGCCGGCCTGGAAGAGATGAAGTTCTCCCTCATTCCGCCGGCAATTGATCAAGTTTTTGTGGCAAACCTTGAGCAGTCTCGCCTTTCACACGTTAAGGTTTCATTCGTCGCCGGGCTGAATGATGGCGTCCTTCCCGCCAAGTTCAGCGAAGGGGGAGTATTTTCGGATGAAGACCGGGCATCGCTGATGGATGCCGGCATGAATATCGCCCCTGACAGCAGAAGAAGACTTCTCAATGAGGAGTTCGTCGCCTACAGGGCATTTACTTCGGCGGAGGAGCAATTGCTGCTTTCCTGGTCTCTGGCGGATGATGAGGGAAAAGCTCTCCAGCCATCACCGTATATTGAAAGAATAAAAGGAATGTTTCCTGAGATAGTTGAAACAACTGCCGTGAATGATCCGGCAGAGTTAAGCGGCGATGATCAATTTGAATACATCTCCCACCCTGATTCGGCAGCGGCCTATTTGACGGGTCAATTGAACCTAAAGAAAAGAAATTATCCTGTTGAGCCGTTTTGGTGGGATGTCTACAACTTTTACATGTCCGACCCGCTTTGGAAAAGAAAGGCTGATAGGATCCTGTCGAGCCTGTTCTTTAAGAATGGGACGAAAAAGCTCTCCGAAGATACAAGCAAAGACCTGTATGGGGAAAGCATTACCGCAAGTGTATCGAGAATGGAGCTTTTTAACAGCTGCCCTTTCTCCCACTTTGCATTGCACGGCTTAAAGCTCCGCGACCGTGAAATTTTTAGGCTTGAAGCGCCGCATATCGGTGACTTATTCCATGCCGCCTTGAAGTGGATTTCAGACCAGGTGAACAAAAACAACTTGAAGTGGGCAAACCTGACGAAAAAACAATGTGAACAACTGGCCATGGAAGCCGTTGCGTTTTTGGCGCCCAAACTTCAAAATCACATTCTGTTAAGCTCCAACCGCTATAACTATATTAAAAGAAAGCTTGAACAGGTGATTGGAAGGGCATCTTATGCAATGAGCGGGCATGCGAAGGAAAGCGGCTTTTCACCTGTCGGATTAGAGCTGGCCTTTGGTCCGAAACAGCAGCTTCCGCCTTTGGCCTTCACATTGAAAAATGGAATGAAGATGGAACTGCAGGGCCGGATTGACCGCGTGGATAAAGCGGAGAATGACAATGGGATTTATTTGCGGGTCATTGACTATAAATCCAGTGCAAGAGAGCTGGATCTGAGTGAAATCTATTACGGGCTTTCATTGCAGATGCTGACGTATTTGGACATTATCATCACTTATTCAAAGCAATTGATCGGAAAAGAAGCATTTCCAGCGGGCGTATTTTATTTCCATCTGCATAACCCGATGATCCAGACTGATAAAATCATGACATTATCTGAAATAGAGGAAGAAATATTCAAGAAGTTCAGGATGAAAGGACTGGTCCTGGAAGATCCAGAGCTCGTCCGCCTGATGGATTTTTCCTTGGAGACAGGCGAATCCAATATCATTTCGGCGGGGATAAAAAAAGACGGTACGCTCAGTGCGAGATCGAAATCCGCAACGAAGGAAGAGCTTGGATTGCTGAGGCGCCATGTGCGCTCCCTTTATCAGCAGTCGGGGAATGGAATCATATCGGGGAAAGTGGACATAGACCCATATCGGATGAAGGATAAAACGCCGTGTAAATTTTGTCTGTACAAACCGGTGTGCCAGTTTGACCCGGCTCTGCCGGAAAATGAATTCCGGCTGATCCAGCCGGAGAAGCGGGAAACTGTCATCACACGTATCCGGGAAGAAGGTGAAGAACTTGAAAACTGATATTCCAATTAAGCCTGAAAATAAGACATGGACGGACGAGCAGTGGAAAGCCATTTTTGCAAAAGACCAAGATATATTGGTGGCAGCGGCAGCCGGTTCCGGAAAAACCGCAGTGCTTGTCGAGCGGATCATCCAAAAAATAATTGCAGAGACAGATCCGCTTGATGTCGACCAGCTGCTCGTGGTTACTTTTACAAATGCCGCAGCAGCAGAGATGAGAGCGAGAATAGGGGACGCGCTGACCCAGGCAATCAATGAGCGGCCGGAATCCGGCCATTTAAGGAAGCAGCTCGGCCTTCTGAACAGAGCATCCATTTCAACGCTCCATTCCTTTTGCCTCGATGCATTAAGAAAGCATTATTACATGATTGATATCGATCCTCGCTTCCGGGTGGCTGACGATAATGAAATCGCCCTCCTTCGTGATGAAGTCCTGGATGATCTGTTTGAAGAAGAATACGGAAAAGAGAAGAATGATCAGTTTTTCAGGCTGGTCGATACTTTTACAGGGGACCGGAGTGATGAAGAGCTTCAGGTACTCGTACTTAAATTATACGATTTCTCCAGGTCTCACCCGTATCCGGACCATTGGCTGGACGCTCTTGTTGACATGTATGATGTTCCGGAAGGTACCGGCATCCAGGAGCTTCCATTTACGCAGATATTGTTGTCTGATATCGAGCTGCAGCTTACAGGCGCAAGACAATTGCTTGAAGAGGCTTATGAAATGACCCAAATGCCGGGAGGCCCGGCTCCAAGGGCTGCCAACTATCTGGAAGATTTGGAAGTAGTAAGCCGTATGCAAAAAGCAGCAAATGAAAGCTGGGCAAGTCTCCACAGCGAGATGAACAACTGGAAGTTTACCAGAGCGAAAAGCTGCCGCGGGGATGAATATGACCAAGAACTTCTGAAAGATGCCGATGCACTTCGCAAAAAAGCAAAGGGTATTTTGGAAAAGACGGCCAAGGATATTTTTTCAAGAGAAGCGGAAAGCTTTTTGCGTGACATGCGCCGAATGCATCCGATATACCAGGCCCTGGTCCATTTGGTAAAGTCATTTGCCGACCGCTTCGCTCTTGAAAAGAAAGAGAGAGGCATTGTTGATTTTGCTGACCTTGAGCATTTTGCCCTGCATATTTTAGTGGACGGCGATCTTTCGGATAATGAAGTCCGACCTTCAGAAATTGCCCTTGGATACCGGAATCAGTTCAAAGAAGTGCTTGTAGACGAATATCAGGATGTAAACATGGTTCAGGAAACGATTCTTCAGCTTATTTCGGCCGACGGTGAATCCGACGGGAATTTATTTATGGTCGGGGATGTGAAGCAGTCGATTTACCGATTCCGGTTGGCCGAGCCGAATCTGTTTTTAGAGAAATACACCAGGTTTACCCCTGATGGAGAAAATAACGGCCTTCGGATTGACCTGTCCAGAAACTTCCGGAGCCGGGCAGAAATATTGGACGGCACGAACTTTTTATTCAGGCAGATCATGGGAATAAATGTCGGGGAAATTGATTACAACAAAGATGCCGAGCTTGTTCCCGGTGCACGTTATCCTTCAGATGACGTTTACCCGATAGAGGTGGCAATTATCGATCAATCGGAAGAGCCCGATTCAGAAAATAGTCTCCAAGAGGGAGGATTCGATGAAGAGGAAATCGAGCAGTCCCGCTTGGAAGCCAGATTTTTGGCCAAGAAAATCAGGGAGATCATCGATGAAGAAAGGCCCGTATATGATCCGAAAACCGGGCTGCATCGTCCGGCACAGTATAAAGATATCGTCATACTGATGAGATCCCTCACCTGGGCTCAGGATATCATGGATGAATTCAAACACGAAGGAATTCCTGTATATGCGAATCTTTCGTCCGGTTATTTTGAAGCGACAGAGGTAACGGTGATGTTATCGCTTCTGAAAGTCGTCGACAACCCGGATCAGGATATACCGTTGGCGGCGGTCCTGCGTTCTCCTATTGTCGGCCTTGACGAAGAAAGCTTGGCCCGAATCAGGGTGAACTTCAGGAAGGGCAGCTTTTATGAAGCTGTAAAAAAATTCATTAAAAATCCGGGTGACGCAGCCGACGAGAGGATAAGAACAAAGCTTATTTCATTCATTGAAAACCTTCACGGCTGGAGGAGTATGGCGAGAAGCGGGGCGCTTTCCAGCTTGATTTGGCAGTTGTATCGGGATACGAACTTTTATGAATTTGCGGGCGGGCTTCCCGGCGGAAAGCAAAGACAAGCCAATCTGAGGGCACTTTATGACCGGGCTTCCCAATATGAGGAAACGTCCTACAGAGGTTTGTTCCGCTTCCTGCGCTTCGTTGAAAGGATGCAGGACCGCGGTAAGGATTTAGGGGCAGCCCGTGCACTGGGAGAGCAGGAGGATGTTGTTCGGCTGATGACGATCCATTCCAGCAAAGGATTGGAATTTCCGATTGTATTTGCTGCCGGTTTAGGCCGCCAATTCAATATGAAGGACATCAACAGCCCGTTTTTGTTCGATAAGGACTTCGGCTTTGCCAGCAAATATATTGATTCGGAAAAGCGGATCTCTTATCCATCCCTGCCCCAACTGGCATTGAAAAGAAAAAAGAGGATGGAACTTGCTGCAGAGGAAATGAGAGTTTTATATGTAGCCCTCACGCGTGCAAAGGAAAAGCTGTACCTTGTTGGAATCGTTAAAAACCTGGAAAAAGAGATTAAAAAGTGGTCTAAAGGAAGCCTTGGGGGAGAATGGCTCCTGAAGGATTTTGACCGGGCATCCGCCACGGCATTCATGGATTGGATCGGACCTGCGATCATCAGGCACAAAGACTGCAGCATTGCCCGCTCCCCGGCTGATAATGGGGATGTCAGCGGTCATCCTTCAAGGTGGAAAGTGGATATATTGCCTGCTTCCATCCTGCAGCGGACAGAAGAGGAAGAGACAAAAGAGCCTGACGTCTGGCTTGAGACAGTGAAGGAAGGGCTGCCCAGCAGCATCCAATCACCTTTGAAGGAGAAGGTGTTTTCAAGGCTCAGTTGGAGTTATCCTCATTTGATTGCTTCAAAGAGGATGTCCAAACAAACGGTTTCGGAGCTGAAGAGAATGGCGGAAATAAAAGATGAGGCCAGCGCTGCAACGTTAATGGGTGGAAGCCCTCGGACGAGTGCCCCGATTTTTAATAAGCCGAAGTTTCTTGAAAAGCAATCCATATCGCCGGCTGAACGCGGAACAGTCATGCATGCGGTCATGCAGCATATCCCTCTTAATGAAGTTCCGACACTGATGTCTGTTGAACATCTGCTGGACGACTTGATTCAAAAAGAAATTCTTACGCTTGAACAGGCGGATTCCGTTTCAGTGGAGCAAATTGTACAGTTTTTTCAAAGTGATCTGGGCAGGCGGCTTCTGCAAGCGTCCGAAACTAAACGGGAAGTGCCTTTCACCATGGGTATCCAGGCAAAAGAAGTCTACTCCGACTGGGATGGTGAAGACGAATCTGTCATTGTCCAGGGAATGATTGACTGCATAGTGCTGGAAGAGGATGGCGCCGTATTGCTCGATTACAAAACGGATGCTATCAGCGGCCGGTTTCCGGGAGGCTTCGATCAGGCTAAGAGGGTGCTTGAAAAAAGATATCAGATGCAAATTCATTTATATGGACAGGCTATCGAACAAATCTGGAAGAAGAAAGTGAAGGAGAAGTATCTATATTTCTTTGATGGCGGCCACATTTTAAAAATATAATAAAAGAGTGCCAAGTTGGAGGCGAATCAGCCCCTCCTTGGCACTCTTTTTTGTCCGCTTTAGCGCGTTAACGCAGCGGGGGCCTGGCCCCTGGCTTAGTTATTGCCGACAGTCGGCTGGTCAACCAGGTTTGTATCAAGTGTATTAGTTCCACTGATTCCATTATTCGTGACGATAAAACCGCCGGTGCTGGAAGAACCGGAACCTTCAAACGTTTTTGAGGCGCTTTTTGGAGAAATGACAGCTGTGTCTCCAAAGTGAACAACGCCTCCCCCGACATTAAAAATTTGGATTGGTCCAACGATTGCAGGCATTTGTCATCTCCCTATCTTTTTTTTATGCTATCCTTTTGGATCCCAGGGGAAATCTGCCGAATATGAAGAACCCTTGCTTCAGTATTAATATGATTTGTAGTGCCTATTTGCACGATGGCAGATGAAGAAATCGTAATAATATGGACATTGCCGACTTTGATATCCGGACACTCGTTATACTTTGTAATAGACGGCGGCGGAACGGGAAGAGAAGGGATTGGGATAGGCTTGTTGAACGCATTGTAATTTCTGAAGTTGCCTTCGTTGACAAAAAACAATTCTTTATTTCTCTGAACAGCCAAAGCATCTGTGAATGCTTTCAAATGTACAGTGTCGCCGATTTCAACGACGGAGCCGAAGATCATACTTTTAATATCCATTGTCTTTACGACAGAACCTCTTAGCGGCATAATTGCATCTCCTTATTTAACGGGAAAGAGGAACAAAAGGCCCGATGATCAAAGATTCCGGCGGTGTGTCAAAAACGGACGCCAACTGGATTGTATTCGCATCTCCTACCAGCAGAACGGATGAAGCACTCACCCCGATCACCCGGATCTGCCCGACACATAATTCACGGTTCACCACATTAAGTTCCATGGGGGTTCGCCCCTCCCTGTTGATTTGGAATTTGAGAAATGAAGCCATGTACAGCTTTGTTAATATCCGCCAGTAATGTCTTGTATACTTTTTCGTACAATTCTTCTTCTTTCAGATCTGCGCCCGGCTGCGCGCTGAAGAAGCCCAGATAATGATCGGCTCTTGCGGGAATCTGTTTGCGGATATCTTCCTTGATTATGTCGATATAGGGCTCTTCAAGATTCCTGCCGATCTGTTTTTCTGTATCTTTTATCAGGGTGTCCAATTCATTATCGATATAATGATTCAGTTTTTCCAGTGTCTCATCATAAAGGTCGGGATGGCGTACAAAAGCCTGGGTTTGCTGCGACCCTGGCGGTACTGAAAAATCTTCCACAGAATCCAGGTCAGCAGGGTTGATACCGATATTTAAAGTTCCCTCCAATGTTTCCACTTTTAACTGGTCAAACTTATATTCTAGCCTTTCCACAGTCACAGCGGGCTTTTCTTTCATTTGTTTCAGTTCATTTGTCAGGAATTGGATTGACTTTCTCAGTTGGGTAATCTCCTTCTGCTGCCTTTCTATGAAGAAATATAATTGCTGCATCGTGTAATTTGTCTGCATTTTGTACATCCACCACCCTTTTTTAAAAATTATAAAATGCTAAGGTTGTGAGTAACTTATTTGTCACTTAATGCTGTGTCCGGCTCCGACGGACAGGAGGTTCTAGTGTCGCCGGCGCCACAGGACGTGGCGCCTTAAGGCGGCCAGCGCCTAGCGACTAGCAAACTTCGACCTCCTTTCCTCGAAAAAGCTTTGCTTTTTCTGCGTGGATGTTTATTCGAGGAAGTTGCTCAGAGCACTACGATAAGTCAACATCGGCTCCGACGCACAGGATGTGCTAGTGCAGGCGAAGCGACAGGACGTCGCTGCTTGAGCCTGCCTTCGTCGCCGTGTTTCCTTTATCTCATTGCGGAGGGCTCCAGTTTGTACGTCGCTAAACAAGCGCTTGCGCCTTTGTTCTCAGAGTAAGGAAGCATAAGATTTTTTAGCATTAAAATTTTGAACAAAGCCTTTTGTTGTCTAGCTCCAGCGCCTATCGACTAGCAGACTTCGCACCTCCTCCTACGATAAGTCAACATCGGCTCGTTCCTCGCCGTGTTTCCTTTATCTCGTCGGAGGCCACTCCAGTCTGTACGTCGATGGGCAAGGCGCTTGCGCTTTTCTAATTATAATGGAATTAAGCTGATTTCCTGCTGCGCCAGTTCGGTTTCGCCTGTTGCAGCAGGAGCAGGAGTAGTATAACCGCCCGTATTATATAAATGGGAAGAAGGGGTTATGACTCCCGCAGTACCGATTTGCAGCACCGAAGAGTTGGTAATACCGCCGATTTTGATCATTTGTATATGAATGGTCTGCTGAACATTTACAATCATGGCTTCCTCCTGTGCCATTATTTATAGGTTCAATAAGATGCCCTGATCCAGCCCGTCGGCATCATAACTGTTAGTGGCAGAGTTTTGGTTCCGAATCCTGATTCCTTCACCTGTATTAAATGATCCTGCACCCGCAAACGTTTTGGCATAGGAAATCGGATGGATTTGAAAAACATCCCCAATATTGAATGTCGCTCCTGTATTTACATTGATAATTTGAACGGCACCAACGAATCCGGGCAATACCGTTCACATCCTTCCATATCTCCGTATTGATCCATGCAATGTATTTTATGAAAAAAAATCGAATTGGTGATATTGCTTCTATTTTATGCATGATAGCCTCCATCCAAAAAATTCATCGCAGCAAGTATTATTGATTGTAGTTTTTTAGACAAACTTATACGATGGTGGTATAAAGAAATACGGAAGGGTTATGAAACTATTCTCATAAGGGGGCTTGGAATGGCCTGAAAGGAGTTGCGATGAATAAACATTTGGAACCGGTAAATGCAATGGAGAGAATCCAGGCTCTCGATGTTCTCAGGGGTCTTTCCCTGCTGGGGATTCTGCTGGTGAATATGATCGGCTTCCATTCGCCATATGGTTACTATAATCCATATGAATGGTGGAAGTATGGGGACCTGACAGTGTATGCGTGGCTGGATGTTCTGGTACAGGGAAGTTTTTATCCGATCTTTGCGATGATGTTTGGCTATGGATTGGTGATCATGCAGAGGCGTTCCGCAATCAGGGGAACTTCTTTTTGGAAAATCAGTTTAAGAAGACTTTCCGTTCTGCTCATTTTTGGAATCATACATGCTTTTTTTATTTGGTATGGAGATATTTTGATTACATATGCGTTGATGGGAATGGTCCTGCTCATGTTTTTGAGGCTGTCCGGTCCATGGCTGATGGCATTGGGCTGGGCGCTTTATTTGCTGCCGCAGCTATTCCTTTCGGGCATGCTTGTCCTAGCGTCACTGTTTGATACTGCATCCCTCGCGGATTATATTGATATTGCGGGCCTCCAACAGGCTGAGATCACATATTCAAGCGGGAGCTTCATGGATATTACAATCCAGAGGATTGCAGACTGGAAGGCGAGCAATTTATCGGGTGGCCTTATCATATATCTGTTTTTAATATTGCCGATGTTGATGATCGGGGCAGGGGCCGGGAAAATGCAATGGCTGGAAAAAGCAGGCAGCCAGTGGAAGAAGTGGCTTGTCATTTTACTTATTGCCCTTCCTGTCGGTATTGCCGTAAAAATGCTGCCTTTTTTCGCAGGTCTTTCCATCAGTTTTCAATACATACAAGATGCAATTGGCGGGCCCATTCTCGGCATGGCCTATGTAGCCGCCATTGTTTTAATTATGAGGAGCGCCAAAGCTGCAAAATGGCTGCATCCGCTCAGTTCAGCGGGACGGATGTCGATTACGATCTATATCATGCAGTCCGTGATCGGGACATTGATATTTTATCATTACGGATTGGGGCTTTACGGAGAAGTTTCACTGGCGACGGGGACTTGGCTTGCTTTTGCCATTTATATTATTCAAGTAATATTCGCCGAAATCTGGCTCGCCAAATTTAAACAGGGGCCCATTGAGAAGTTTTGGCGGTTTTTAACATATGGAAATAATAAAAAAAGAGGTGCAGTCAATGAAGTTAATGAGCTTTAAATTTGAAGGTACAGAAAAATATGGAGTTGTTGACGACAGCGGCCAAAAGGTTTGGGATGTGCCTGCATTGGCGGAGGCAGCAGGCAAGGAAATGCCGGCTTCCATTCTCGCAGGTATCGAAAGCGGCGGCCAATTTTACGAAAATGTAAAAGAGCTTGTTGAGTGGGGTGTGCAAAATGGAAAAGAGGAGTGTTTGCATTCGTTGGAAAGTATCACATGGATGGCGCCTATTCCGAGGCCAAGAAAAAATATTATGTGCGTCGGAAAAAATTACCGCGACCATGCGATAGAAATGGGGAGCGAAGCGGATATACCGGAGCATATCATGGTTTTCACCAAAGCTCCTACAACTGTTATCGGGCATGAAGCGCCTGTCGATGCTCACACAGAAGTGACCAATGAGCTTGATTATGAGGGAGAGCTGGCTTTGATCCTCGGAAAGGAAGGGAAAAATATTCCTGAAAATGAAGCGCTCGACTATATTTTCGGCTATACAATCCTTAACGACGTAACAGCGCGTGATCTTCAAAAAAGACATAAGCAATTTTTCATCGGAAAAAGTCTCGACACCACCTGTCCGATGGGGCCATGGATTGTGCACCATTCAGAAATCGATAATCCGAATGAACTTGCCATCCAGACGAAAGTCAACGGTGAAGTCAGGCAGGATTCCAACACGAAGCATTTCATCTTTCCGACGGAAGAAATTATTTCTACATTGTCACGTGGAATGACGCTTGAACCTGGGGACATCATTGCCACCGGCACTCCGGCAGGAGTAGGGAAAGGCTTCAACCCTCCGCGTATGTTAAAAAGCGGGGATCAGATCGAGATTACGATAGAAGGCATCGGCAAATTGCACAATTCTGTGAAATAGCATGTTTCCATTTGTCCGCCAATGCTAGTATGATAAGATTGAAAGGGAATCTATGGAAACAGCAAACACGTTTTTCGGGAGGGAAGTTTATATGTTTGATTCGACTCATGCCCACATCACAACATGGGCAATTGCTCTCATTTTATTTGTCGTCGTTTTGGTGCTGCAAAAAGGCGGCAATCATAAAGGTGCCAAAATCACGCAAATGATACTGCGGGTCTTTTATTTGCTGATTATCGCAACCGGAGTGCTTCTTTTCTCAAAACACCAAAGCTATAATCCTGCACTCTACGGAGTAAAGTTCTTGGGCGGCGTCATTGTCATTGTCATGATGGAAATGCTTCTTGTCAGAACGGGGAAGGGAAAGAATACCGGCATTCTTTGGGCCGTATTTGTCATCGCCCTGGCCATCACTTTTTTCCTGGGGCTGAAATTACCGCTCGGATGGAATATGCTTTCATAGAAATTGGAAAAAACCGTTGATGATCAGCGGTTTTTTTGTTGTTTAGGAAATTATAAAATGCTCAGGTTGTTAGTAACTTATTTGTCAATTAGTGCTGCGTCCGGCTCCGACGGACAGGAGGTCCTAGTGTCGCCGGCGCCACAGGACGTGGCGCTTTAAGGGGGCCAGCGCCTATCGACTAGCAGACTTCACGCCTGGTGTGCTCCTGCGGCGTAGCTTATTCGAGGATGTTTGGCTCACCTCGTCGCAAAGCTGCACGACCCCAACTCAAGGAAGCATCACACGAGGCCATTTCAAGTAGTAGCTTTCCTACGATAAGTCAACATCGCTCCGCTCCGCTGCGCGTGCTGTCCGGCTGCGAGAGCCATCGGCGCAAGGATTAAGCCAATCGCTGCTGAAGGCAAACTACGCCTTCTTCAGCGCTCGTCTAGCTTTGCGCCGATAAGCAGGCACTCTCCGCCTTTCCTTATCCTTTATCTCGTCTTAAGCGCTCCAGTCTGTACGTCGCTAAACAGGCGCTTACGCCTTTGTTCTGATATGGAAATCAAAAAAACTTCAGCATTTAAATATTCTTCCTCACTGAAACCTCTCCCCATTGAAATGGGGAGGTTCCCGGACCCTAAAGGGTCACGGTTCCATTGCGGTAAATCGCAATGGCGCGTGTGTACTTTGTGCTTTTCCCTTTCCGGATGAGGTTCTGGCTGCGGACTGGAGCTTTTCCACACGACGTTCGCGCACAAATCGTTCTGTCGAACGAGGGACTCGCTCGAGGCTTCCCTTGCGGTCGGCTCTCACAATTTAACGTACGCATCCGGTGTTTGACCTATACAACACCAATAGACATTTGCATCCACTGTCTTGCGACAGGAGATATGCCTATCTTTCGTGGGTTTCATCACGACAAAGGTTATATCTTTCGAACTCACGTTCTGTGTATTAATAATATAATATTTAAAAAATAAATGCAAGGACCGATTTCTTTTTTAAATCTATGCTACTGGCATTCATCTCGGCATTGAAATACCGGGCCTTCTGCCAGTCGTTCGTAAAATACGACAAAAGGTCCTAGAAAAGCATATGCAGACTTGCTAATATGGATGAAATAAGATGAAGGAACAGGAAGGGGAAATCCATGTTACGGAAATGGCTTCTGCTTTATACTATGATTATCCTGGTTGGGGGATGCTCCGGCAAAAAAGTTGAGGATGAAACAAAACCGGCGGCGCGTCCGGATTCTTCTGAAAGCTCTCTTGCTGAAGAGGAAAAGCCGGGTGAAGGAGAAAATAGGAAAGCATCGGAAATGGACCTTTCCGAACTTGAAAGAATAAAGATTCCTGAAACAAAGGAAGAATTAGCCGCCCAGCCTGGAGGAATCTTGACGAATGATATTCCTTTTGAAGAAGAAACCAATATGTGGCCGAAAATCGGTCTTGGTGACTATAAGGAAGAGCTTTTGGATAAGCTGGGAGAAGTTACAGGAACGGTACAGGATCCGGAAACGATCTTTAAGGCCATGCAATACTATATTGGAAGTTCAGCTTTTGGGCGTGCGATTAAAGAGCTGGAAGATTATAAAATGGATTGGTATGAACCTTATTTGCCAGAACCCGAGGAACTGGAAAGCCACAAGGGGCAGGGGGATCCCGGCAAAGTATTAATTCTTCTTGATGCCAGCTCAAGCATGCTGCTTGATATTGAAGGAAAACAGAAAATGGACGTGGCAAAGTCAGCGGCCACCCGGTTTGCCAATACAATCGGCGGGACGCATGATGTTTCTCTCATTGTTTATGGGCATGCCGGAACGCAAAATGACGAGGATAAGGAATTGTCCTGTACAACCATTGATGAGGTGTATCCGCTACAGCCTTTTGATCCAAAGAAATTCACTGAAGCGGTTGATGGTGTAGAAGCAAAGGGATGGACACCAATTGCGAATGCGATTAAAAAAGCAAGGGAGAACATGTCAGGTTTAAAACAACCGGTCACTTTGTATATTATCAGCGATGGTGCGGAAACATGCAATGGCGATCCGTCGGCGGAAGCAAAAGCATTTGCTGATGAAGACAAGAGAAGGGCTGTCAATATAATCGGCTTTGATGTAGATACTTCCGGGGAAAGCTCCCTCAAAAAAGTGGCAGCCGCCGGCAACGGGGAATATATTTCTGCCAAAACGATTGAAGAATTAAACGGATCCATTGAGAAAAAATGGGTTCCATCCTTTTTGGAGGTAATGAGCAAATCGAATGAATTAATCAAGCATTGGGGTCAATCCTATGATTCATTAACGGCTGTGAACAGCCTGAAAAGCCGTATTTATAACGCCGGCGTGGCTGAGAAAAACCGCTATTACTCTGCTCTGGATAGTATCCGGGGAGAAGGAATGATCTCTCCTGAAATATACGAAGAAATTAAGAAGCTAATTGAAAAGAAAGCAGATTTATCATTAGAAATATCAAAAGACATGGAGACCAAAAAGCACGATGAGCTGGAGGCGGACCGCCAAGCAGTCATTCATCGGGTGAATGAGTGGAGCGAGCGGATGAATAAAATCCGGAATTCACAAAAATAAAAAGAATACAGGGAAGGGGGTGCGCAGAAATCATTTTTACTTTTCGGACACCCCCTTCATTTATTTGTCAATAACCGCAATAATTCTCTCTTTTTCATCCAGTACAAGCTCTATTCCGGTAAAAGGATCCTCATCTAACATTTCATTCAGCCACGAACGGATGGCTTCCATGGTGTGAATTGTTTGCAGAGAGTATCTTTGTCCTCGAATATAGGCATCTTGCAGAGGGGAAAAGTGTCTTTTGGTACGACTATAAAGCTCATTTAGCGGTTGGTACGAAGAGTCAATACATTTTGAGTCTCTCTTTCTACTTTCAGAGGTACTGATTGAAGAACTGCTTGAAGCCAGGCGTTCTGCAAAGCGGTAAAAAAACGCATTGTCTCGATGCATAAAATTGACGGAGGCGGGTGAAAAGGCTAATCTTAAAGGCGTAGATGTTATAGGGAGGTTACGGTTTTGAGCAAAAAGAGTCTGGTTTTCCTGCTGATTCCGTTTCTTCTTTTTTCCGCCGCCTTTTCAGCAAGTGCCGACAAAAAAGAAGAACGATTGTGGGAAGATGAAATCGTGTATTCACTTATGGTGGACCGATTTAATAATGGGGATAACAGCAATGATGAGGGAGTCGACCTTTCCGACCCGGCCAATAAATTCCAGGGCGGAGATTTCAGGGGCATCATCCAGAAATTGGATTACTTGAAAGATATGGGATTTACGACAATCATGCTGTCACCTGTTTTTAAAAATGAGGAAAATGGTTTTCACGGGGAATGGGTCAACGACTTCTATGAGACAGATCCTCACTTCGGAACGGTTGACGAGTTAAGGGAGCTTGTGAATGAAGCTCACAACAAAGATATGAAGATCATGTTTGAATTTGTGACGACTCATGTGGGACAGAACCATCCATGGACAAAAGATCCATCCAAGAAGGATTGGTTCAAAACAGAAGCCATGGATTCGGATAATAAATGGCTGAATGGACTGCCGCAGCTTGACCTGAATAACAGGGAAGTCCAACGGTATCTGATCGATGCAGCCAAATGGTGGATCGGAGAAACAGGAGTTGACGGCTTCAGCCTGTCAGGAATTGACCAGGCGCCAATTGAATTTTGGGAAGACTTCTCTGCTGCCGTAAAAGAGCAAAATGATCACTTTTACTTAACCGGGACAGCTAGCGAAGGCACTGAAGACTTGAAAAAGTACCAGGAAGCGGGAATTGCCGGCGTCGTTGATTCGGCCTTGACCAAGCCTTTAAGAGATTCCTATTCCATTATAGATGTATCTTCAAAGTCATTGATGGATGTATGGGAAAAGAATAGTGCAGTCTATCCTGACCCTCAATCTTTGGGAGCCCTTTTCGACGACCGAAACTCAACCAGGTATACCAAAGATATGGTGGACAAAAAACAATACCCTGGAGCCCGGTGGAAGCTTGCACTTTTTTATCTGTATACACAGCCGGAAGTCCCGGTCGTTTTCTACGGTACCGAAATTGCGGTGAACGGGGACTTGCCTCCTGACAATGTCCCGGTGATGAATTTTCGGGCCGATGAGGAATTGATGGAATTTATCGGCCGTGTAGGGATAATCAGGCAGGAACAGAAGGCGCTTAGCCGCGGGGATATGGAGCTTTTATATGAGAAAGACGGGATGCTTGTTTTTAAGAGGGAATATGAGGGTGAAACGGTTGTAGTCGCCATTAATAATACGACGAAGGACCAGACCGTAGTGATCCCGTCAGAAAAAATTGAGAATGATAAAGAGCTGCGGGGATTGTTTGCCTCTGATCTGGTAAAAAGCGAGAACGGTAACTATAAAATCGTTGTAGACAGGGAAATGATGGAAGTGTACAAGCTTGCTGATAAGGCAGGTTACAATGTGCCGTTCATCTTTTCGATTTTTGCCGTATTTATCGTCTTTGGCCTCTTTATGTATTTTGCCTGGAAAAGAGGGAAAAAGCGAAATCCATATGAGTAAAGCTGAGCTGCCGAATTTTCGGCAGCTTCTTTATGAATATTAAGCGTACTATGGAATGCTTTAATGTGGATAATTTTGTTCTCAACCATTAAGCACTTCTCCGCCATTTACATGGATCATTTGCCCCGACACGTAGCTTGCGTCATTTGAGGCCAGATAAACATAAGCCGGTGCCAGTTCATGCGGCTGCCCAGGCCTTTTCATCGGCTGGGTTGAACCGAACGTCCCGACATGCTCCGCTGAAAAAGTCGATGGGATCAGGGGTGTCCAAATCGGTCCCGGCGCTACCCCGTTCACACGGATTCCTTTCGTTGCCAAGGATGCCGAAAGAGAGCGGGTGAATGATACGATGGCACCTTTAGTCGCCGAATAATCGATCAAACCCGGGCTGCCCTTATAGGCTGTAATGGATGCGGTATTGATGATGCTGCTTCCCTGTTTCAGATGAGGGAGAGCGGCCTTTGTCAAGTAGAACATCGAGAACACATTTGTTCTAAAGGTTTTTTGCAGTTGTTCATCCGTTATTTCGAGAAGGCTCTCTTTCGGATGCTGTTCGCCCGCATTGTTGACAAGTATATCTATTTTTCCAAATTCGTCGATCACCTGTTTTACGATCCGCCGGCAATGGGCTTCATCACCGACATCACCGCGTATAAGCAGGCATTTTCTTCCTTCGTCTTCAATGAGTTTTTTTGTGTTTTTCGCATCTTGGTCCTCTTCCAAATAGCTGATGGCAACATCTGCCCCTTCTTTGGCAAAATAGATGGCAACAGCTTTTCCTATCCCGCTGTCTCCTCCGGTGATAATCGCCGCTTTTCCGTCGAGCTTTCCGCTTCCCCGGTATCCCGGATCAACGGATTTGGGAACAGGATCCATTTCCGACTCTATGCCGGGCTGATGATTCTGGACCTGCTCGGGCATCGTTTGCTTTTTGTTTTCGCTCATGCGTAGCCCCTCCTTGATCTATTGCATAAAAAATGCGAATGGATACATGTATCATTTACCCATTCGCATATGAAATATTCAATTTGATTTATCTATAGTTGATGAACTGTACATCGATCGGCAGGTCTGCAGAGCGGATGGCACTGATGATTTGCTGCAGATCATCCCTGTTTTTTCCGGTAACCCGTATTTGGTCATCCTGGATTTGGCTTTTTACCTTTAGCCGGCTTTCTTTAATGATTGTATTGATTTTCTTGGCATTTTCCTTATCAATGCCCTGAACGAGTTTGCCGCGTTGGCGAACGGTGCCTCCTAGGGCGCTTTCGATTTTGCCGTATTGGATATTCTTTACAGGGACATCACGCTTGATCAATTTTCCAAGCAAAACATCCTTCACTTGCGACAATTTAAATTCATCGTCAGAAATGAGTACAAGCTCATCATTCTCCAAAGTGATATCACTTTTGCTCCCTTTAAAGTCAAATCGGTTCTTTATCTCTTTCATTGCAATATTAATCGCGTTGGTCACCTCGGAAAGGTCAACCTTGGATACGATGTCAAATGAATTTTCCTTTGCCATAATCTACCTCCGGACCGCTTTTCCTTCATTATAGGTGAAAGGGGAGGGCAGGACAATAAGGAAAAAGTGTTTCCTCCAAGTATCCTTACTATCGAGGGAAAATACATCGTTTATTATCAAATAATTTTGCTGCAAGTGACCTTCAAAACGGCGTCCAATGTCAATAACGTGCGGCTATATTTGGAAATCGACCACAACAGTCCAACTTCTTCAGGAGAAGCATGGTTTGACCGCATCCAATTGGAAAAAGCGGATGTCTCATCCCCTTATAATCCGATCGGAAACAGCAGCTTTGAGAATGGATTAACGAGTTGGACGAAAACAAGCGGTACAGCCACAGTGGATCAGGCAAATGCTTACGATGGAAAGACATCCCTTAAAATGACCCGAACAACTGCCCAGGACGGCATTTAATACAAATAAGTGTTTAACATCAATCAAGCCATTGAATCTCCCAAGCCGTTTACCGTTACAGGGATGTCAAGAAGCAGCAAAGTAACGAACACGGTGGACAATGGGCCGAACAAAGATTATTCATTATGGGCAAAGATTGTGTATGCGGATGGAACGTCAGAAGATAAACAGGCCATGTTCCCGATCGGCACACAGGAGTGGAACCGCTCGGCCATTTATATCAATCCCTCAAAGGCGGTACAATCAGTTGAAATCTATCCGACTTTTAAGGGGAATAATGCAGGTACCGTATGGTTTGATTCGATCCGGCTGATCGAAGGAAACATCCTCTCTTCGGCTGTGTATGATGCAAAGAAAAACTATGCCGAGGCATTGACGGATGTCCTCAACCGCAAAACACAGAAGAAATATGATGAAGTCGGAAATCTGCTGGAGGAAACGGATCCAAAAGGCAATAAGAAAACCTATGCGTATGATGCCAATAATCGATTAAAGACGCTCAGCCTCCCTAATGCGTCGGTCGTTTCCTACGACTATGACAAAAACGGAAACAATACCGCGAAAACCATCAGTGCCGGCGAAAAAAGACAAACTTTCACCTATCAATATGACGAAGACAATAAAGTGACATCGGTCACCGATCCATTGAATCACAAGACCAGTTATCAATATGACGATAACGATAATTTGGTACAGACGATTCTGCCAAACGGGCAAATCATTAAAAACACGTATGACAACGCGGATCGCATCGATAAAATCTACTATAACAACAGCCTGGCCTTTGAATTTGTCAAAGATAAAAACGGTAACGAAACATTGATTGCCGACTCTCTTAATCAACTGAAAAAAGAGCAGGCATTTGATACGAAGAACCGGATGACGAACCAGACAATCAAAAAGAATGATGCCATCCTTGAGACGGTATCCTGGAAATATCCGGCCAACTCCGACAAGCTGGAGTCCACAAGTTTCTCGCACAAGGGAACGGCTCAAACGATGAGCTATGAGTATAATAAACTCGAACAAAATACGGTCGTAAAAAATAACGGCCAAACATTCCGGCTCGACTATGACGAGTTGGGCAATGTGACAACCTACTCCCCGCCAACGGAGTCGGCACCACCTATGTCTATGACCCGGCCGGACAGGTCATCTCCATGTCCACAAACAAAGTGGACACGTCAACCGGAGCCATGACGACCGTCATAAAAATACACCTATGATGCCAACGGGAACCGAACGGAAATTCTTTATAATGACGGGAAGAAAGAAACATACACGTACGACCATATGGACCAGCTTGTCCGTGAGACAAAGAAAGACGGTTCCGTTAATGAATACAAGTACGACGGATTCGGCAACCGGATTTATCAAAAGATCGGCAGCCAGGCAGCCGTTACGTCGACTTACAACATGCTCAACCAGCTGACTTCTTACGGGAACGAAACCATCAAATACGATCAAAACGGGAACCGGTTGGAAGATGGGAAGTTCACCTATCAATGGAATGCGGCCGACCAACTCGTATCCGTCACGAAAAAAGGAGAAAGCTCCCCTTTTGCAGAATACAAATATGATGATGACGGCCGAAGAATCCAAAAGAAGGTAAATGGCACCATCACCAATTACATCTATGACGGTGATAGCCTGAACGTCCTGTATGAAACGAATGCCAATGACCAGGTCCAGCGTTCTTATGTCTACAGCGCCGACGGCCAATTGCTGGCCATGAACAAACACAGTGGGAATACAGTCACTGCGACCTATTATTATCATTACAACCCGCGCGGCGATGTCATCGCCTTAACGGACCAATCAGGTAACGTTATCGCCAGCTACTCTTATGACAGTTGTGGCAACCCTTTGGAGGTAAAAAGGACCGGGATTACACTGGAAAATCCATTCCGCTATGCAGGCTATCAATATGATGAGGAGACCGGACTTTACTACTTGATGGCTCGTTACTACCATCCAACACATGGCGTCTTCCTGTCAATGGACCCGGATCCCGGTGATGACGACGATATCCTGACGCAAAATGGTTATACGTATGCCAATAACAACCCCATAATGATGGTCGATCCTGATGGAAAATGGTTCTGGTTAGCGGTGAATGCCGGTTTTGCGGCTTATGATGGATATAAGGCTTATAGAGCTGGGAAAGGATGGAAAGGTGTTGCAGGGGCAGCCGCTTCCAACTTTGGCCCAGGGAAAGTGTTTAAGGGTGCGAAGAAAGTCTATAGGTTTGCAAAGGGCACTGGTAGGCAAGGAAAACAAGCAAAGTTGAGGTCATTGATAAATGACCCTAAACAGCCGAAGCATGTAAGAGGTTGGATTCGGAATGAAAAAAGGCACATAAAAAACGGAAAAAGAAAAAATATTCGCGTTCCAATAGGATACGAGTTAGCTCATAAAAGGAGTTATGAAGCTAGAAAGGGGGCAAGTTACAAACATTCAAGCCTACAAGTTATAAGGAACCATCGATTACAGCACTTCTATGATGGATATGGTAAGGGTAGAAAAAATAAAAACGTTAGATGGAAATATGTGAAACGTTGAGGAGGTCACTAATTGAATAAGATAGAAATCGAAAAAACAATGCAAATGGAGCCGCGTAAGAGGTACGAGTATTTTATCAAAAAAATTGTTGACTTTGAAGAAGTCTGGTCTTTAAGTAATGAAAAAGGTTGGGTTACTTCAAAGGCGTCCGATGGCAGTTTAATGTTGCATTTCTGGCCTACAAAAGAGCACGCAAAATTATGTGCCATTAAGGAATGGGAGAACTCTACTCCGGAATCAATAGATTTAGAAGATTTTGTTGGTAATTGGTTACCTGGCATGCTGAATGACGGAGTGAGCATATCAATATTTTATAACAATATAGATTCAATCACTCTTCCAATAAATAAAATTATGGAGGATATTGAGGAAGAGTTAGAAAACTACTGAGTCCATCCTAGCAAGATAAGAGTAAAATAATCCCCATCTGTCTTTAGATGGGGATTTTACATATGTTTATTTATATTTATTGGACAATGTCAGAATGTATTCTCGTGCCCAACGCTGTCGGAAACACTTATGTATATGACCGAGCCGACCAAATTATCTCCATGTCCACAAACAGAGTGATATCAACCGGTTCCCGTTTTGACCATCATCCATTACGGTCAAATCTGGGAACTGTTTGGAGACGGTACAATACGTACCGATGGAATTTGTCCGACCAACTAGTATCCGTTAGGAAAAAAGGGGAAAGCACTCCTTTTGGAGAATACAAGTATGACGATGACGGCCGGAGAATCCAAAAGATAGTAAATGGCACCATCACCAATTACATTTATGCGGTGACAGCCTGAATGTCCTGTGTGAAACGAATGCCAATGACCAATTCCAGCGTTCTTATGTGTATAGTGCAGACGACCAATTGCTCGCGTTGAACAAACACAGCGGAAATACAGTCACAGCCACCTATTACTACCATTACAACCCGCGCGGTGATGTCATCGCCTTAACGGACCAGTCAGGAAACGTAGTCGCCAGTTACTCATACGACAGTTGGGGCAATCCATTGGAGGCAAAGCGGACCGGGATTGCACTGGAAACCCCTTCCGCTATGCAGGCTATCAATATGATGAGGAAACGGGTTTATACTACTTGATGGCACGCTACTTCCATCCGACCCATGGTGACTTCCTGTCAATGGACCCGGATCCCGGCGACGATGACGTTTTCCTGACATAAAACGGCTATACGTTCGCCAATAATAACCCGGTAATGATGGTGGATCCGGATGGACATTGGTTTTGGATGGCGGGAGGAGCTTTAATTGGGGGAGTATCTTCCTATAAAGCGGCTAAGAAAAAAGGGGCTAGAGGTTGGAAATTAGCCGGAGCAACTCTTGCAGGTGCAGCGATAGGTTCCGTTGGAGGGGGTGGAGCCGGGACTTTCAGAGCTGTAAAGGTTGCTAGAGCTGCTTATAATGCAAGAAAAGGGAGTCAATTTGTCAAGGGAAGAGCCGCTCACAACGCTTGGACGAAAGCAATGAAAAGAGTGGTCCCAGGTGGAAAGTATGATAAAAGATTAAGAGGAACAAAAAAAGCCCGGATGCAAAAGGTATATTCCTGCCGGGAGACACTAGCATTGCAGGAGGTTTTTATTCAAAAGTCAAGCGATTTTAACTTACGAAATAAGTTAGAAAACCGTCCAAAGACTGGTTGGCATAGAGAGAATAAGTAAATCACAGCTTTCGCGTAAAAATGGGGATATACCGCACTAGGTTTTCCAGGTCATCTTGCATTATTTAATTCAGAAACTGCACCAATTACTTGGTCCCAATAAAGCAGACCAAGCTACTCGGAAAGCTTAATCTAATAGATTCATCAACCATTTCGATGTATCTTAACCAATATGAATGGGCAGATTTTCGAGAGACAAAATCGGGGGATAAAGATGAATACCTCCATTGTCTTTTCCGCTGGCATTTCCCAACCAAATAAAATGATCCTTACATCCGCGAGGCCTGTAGATGAAACGTAATTGGACGCATTAATTGTGGATAAACACGCCCTTCATGTATTTGACCGCGGTTATTTTAACTTTAAAAAGTTTGATGCCTATTTCTACGACGGTAAAGTGAAGTGTAGGAGTTTTCGTAATTCTCAGCAACCTCAATACCTGATTTTTTGCCGAGATTGTTCATAAATCATTATTTTATAAAAAGGGGGACATTCGGAATAAAAGGCTCTTTTATTAATAATAAAATATCCGCACAGGGGTTATTCGTGGAAAATGTCATATCAACCTAAATTACGAAAGTAAATTTGCTGAATACATTTTCCCTTATAAACCTAAAGTAAAAACAAGGCTGAACAAAATCTGAACTAGTTTACATTAACTACAATATAATCTATATATTTATCACCTAGATAAACAAGCAAAGCCCATATCCCTGATTCATCCAACTGCATATTTGAAGGTAAATGAGCATCAGCTCCATTATTTGGGCCTCCTAGGAAGGATGTTGTCCAAACCTTTTCTCCATTTACAACTAATGCCGGCGATACTTTATTTTTCCCTTTTTTAACAGCGACTATTGATAATTCACCTTATGGGAGTGACTTTCCCCAAAAATGCCACATATATTTGCCTGTTTTTTTCTTTTCAAACGGGAAATCAATAAACCCAACTTTATTCTTTAAACCCTCATCTCGTAATTTCCGGATTGAAAAGTGGGACTCTCTTCCCACTCAATAGATTTAATAATTTCTTCATTTATCGCAAAGGGCAAAGTCTTTGTCTCATCATTAGTATTTGTTATAATATCCGTTTTTGAATTATCAGCATTGTCTTCTGAACCATACTTTTTTGAATTATCACAACCTATTAAACAAGACATAATCATAAAAATTAAAATATATCTAATTGAACTCACTCCCAACACTGAGTTTGTTAAACGAATTTTTTGAAAGGGGCTGTCCAGAAAGTCAGTGAAAATTGATTTTCTGTGACAGCCCTGTTTTTGATTTATATCGAAAGATGCCTACAAAAAAATCGTCCCTTCTAGTAAAATGAAAATGACCAAACCAACATTTCAGAAAGGACGATTTTTTATGAGTAATCCGAAGATCACTAACAATGAGTATAACACACAAATGAGCCTTCCTCTAGAGGTAAAAGGCATTCAATGAAATGCGGTTTGCGGCTTATGACCGATATGAGGCTTTTAGGCTGGGAAGGGCAAAAAGCATGGCCATTAGTTAAAGAAAGGAGATAACTACATGTGTTATTTCATTACTATTGGATTAGACAGGGAGATACCGAATGAAATAAAAAACGAATTTGAAATAAAGGACATTTTCATTGAAAGAATATTTGATAACAAACCTGCTGATATTTTTAGTTGTAAATATAAATATGTTTATACGATTACTACTGGAATGTGTTCTTGTGACTTTTTTAAAAAAACGAGTAATGAAAGAAAATTCACGGAATCCATGTCTCTTTTAAAATCATTTTTTCGCATTTTGAAGGAGAAAGGGTATAGTATTGCCTTTTATTTTCATATGTACGCAGGGACTTATGGGGAAGAAGATTTGCCAATCTTATCAAAAACTAAAATGAAAGCACATGATTTTATTTCTAATCTCCAAAATCTTGAAGAAGATGTTATTTATCTTACAAATAAGTATATGTAATTTTTTAATTGCAATATACAACGATTAAGCCCAAATCAACCGCAATTTTGGTAGAAGTATCAAATACTGGATGCCCTAGGACATATCGGATAACTTAATTTGAATAGCGGGATCTTGTACGGGCGCGGTAAATTTGTTTATCCTACCGCTTGCTTGAGAAATCATGCCCAGGGTGGCTCCGTGTCAATCCTACAAGATCAAAATTTTTCCTATAAAAAAAGATTGACAGAGAAATGTGGAAGTGGTTACATTGTGTGTAAAGGGTTACACCACATATTTTTTAACCCATGTGTAAAGGGTTACACACTAGAGTACATTAGTAAATTCTAACTAATTTGGACTTGTATTCGTAAAATATTCGTTTCTTATTTCACTATTATGTAACGGGTTACACATAAGAGATTCATAGATTCATATTGTAGAACGGGGGTGAGCAGGTGGCAACAATCAGAGATGTGGCGATGGCGGCGGAGGTTTCGGTCGCGACGGTTTCGCGGGTGATCAACAATTCAGGCTATGTCAGCGAGGATACAAGAAAGAAAGTGGAAAGCGCGATTGAAAGTCTGAATTATAAGCCGAATGCCGTCGCACGGAGCCTTTTTAAGAAGCAGTCGAAAACGATTGCCCTGATTCTTCCGGATATCAAAAACCCGTTTTTTCCCGAGGTGGCAAGAGGGGTGGAGGATTTGCTGAACACTAGGGAGTACACACTGCTTTTGTGCAATTCGGATGAAGACATCGAGAAAGAGATCAACTATATGGAGATGGTCGAGCAAAAATATGTCGATGGCGTCATCATCGTGACGAGCACGCTGACGCCAAAGCATATCAAAAATAGGGCCGTTCCGGTTGTGGCGCTCGACAGGCCGATCGGCGAGAATGTTCCTTCCGTTTCGGTGAACAACTATGATGGTTCGAGGCAGGCGGTCAGGCACCTGAAGTCGGCCGGTTGCAAGAGGATTGCGCATATCCGCGGCCCGATGAATGTCATCAACTCCGATGAACGGTACAAAGGTTATTTGAAAGAAGTGGGCAATGAGCCGTGGTTTGATCATAAATACATAGTTACAGGGGAATTTGATGTCAGGAAAACAGCTGAGGTAACAATGCGGTTATTGGCGGAGAATCCGGAGATCGACGGAATTTTTGCCGGAAACGACTACATGGCCATGGGTGTCATGAAAGCCGCAAGGCAGCTCGGGATCCGGGTTCCGGAGGAGCTGTCCGTGATCGGTTTTGACGGAATTGAGATGGGCCAGCTGACAAGCCCGGAAATCACGACGATGGCACAACCCATTTACGATCTGGGAAGAACGGCTGCCGAACTTCTCCTTCGGATTATTGAAGGAAAATATGTGGCAAAAAAACATTACGTATTTGAGGTCGAGCTGATTGCAGGCCAGACCACACTACGAAATTGACGAGGTGCTAGAAATGAAGAGGAAAATAACCGTCATCGGCAGCGTCAATATGGATCTGGTAACGTTGGCGGACCGGACCCCAAAAGCGGGTGAGACGATTCTCGGCAAAGCATTCCATACGATTCCCGGAGGAAAAGGGGCGAACCAGGCGGTTGCGGCCGCTCGCCTCGGCGCCGAGGCCACGTTTATCGGCTGTGTCGGAGACGATGATTTTGGCCGACTGATGACACAGCGTTTGCAGGATGAAGGTATCAATATCGACTATGTAAAACCGGTTACACATGTATCAACAGGGATCGCCGCCATCACGATTTCAGAAGGCGACAACCGGATTATCGTGGTACCGGGTGCAAATTCACATGTAACCGCAGAATACGTTCAAAAGCATGAAGAAGTCATTGCGGCGAGCGACGCGATAGTTCTCCAGCTTGAAATTCCTGTTGACGGGGTAAAAAAAGCGATGGAACTTGCACGCAAGCATCGGGTGAAAATCATTTTAAATCCCGCTCCATTCCAGGTGCTTTCGAAGGAAATGCTGCTTCTCGCCGACTACTTGACGCCAAATGAGCATGAACAGGCGGAACTCCTTGCCGCGGGAAACTGGACGGAAGCCGAGCGGGAAGAGATTTTGCAAAAGTGCATTGTGACAAGAGGAGCCGCTGGAGCTTCCATTTACCAAAACGGCGAAAAGCTAATCCCTGGCTATCCTGTTGAGGCCGTCGATACGACCGGTGCCGGTGATACGTTTAACGGAGCGCTTGCCTTTTCGCTGAGCGGCAATGCGGACCTTGAAGAAGCGTGCCGGTTTGCGAACGCGGCCGGGGCCCTCTCAGTCACCAAGCTCGGTGCGCAGGGCGGCATGCCGACGAGCGAAGAAGTCGCCGAATTTTTACAACGGCAGGAAGGGTGAGAAGATGAAAAAGCATGGCATACTAAACAGCCATATTTCCGAAGTGCTGTCGAGATTGGGCCATACGGATACGATCGTGATCGCGGATTGCGGACTCCCCATCCCCGATCACTGCATCCGGATTGACGTTTCCCTGAAAATCGGTACGCCCGGCTTTATCGAAACGCTTGAAGTTCTGCTTGATGACATGCAGGTTGAAAAAGCGATGCTGGCCAAAGAGATCAAGACGCACAACCGGCCCGCCGAAGAAGAGGCGGCAGCGCTTTTAAAAGGAATTCCGGTCGACTACCTGTCCCATGAGGAATTCAAAAAAGAAATGGCGAAAGCAAAGGCCGTGATTCGAACGGGTGAGGCTACGCCTTATGCAAACATTATTTTGCACGCCGGGGTGATTTTCTGATATGAGCGCAAGACCAATTGTTCAAATGAAAGGGATTAGCAAGGCGTTTTCAAACGTTAAGGTGCTCGAGAATGTGGACTTTGAGATTTTGCCGGGTGAAATTCACGCCTTGATGGGTGAAAACGGAGCGGGTAAATCGACGCTGATGAAAATCCTGACTGGGGTCTATGAACGGGACACCGGCACGGTGAGCATTAAAGGCAAGGAAGTCGATTTCAAAAACCCGAAAGAAGCCGAAGACACCGGAATCGCGTTCATTCACCAGGAACTGAACATCATCCCGAATTTGACAGTGGCCGAAAATATGTTTCTCGGAAAAGAGCTGACGGTAGGCCGGTTCGGAGTGACGAAAGATAAAGAAATGAAACGAAAAACCCGTGAGTATCTGAACCGTCTTGGCATTGACATCGATCCTTCCGCAGAAGCGGGGCAGCTGTCGGTCGGGCAGCAGCAGATGATTGAAATTGCCCGTGCGGTAGCCGCCAACACGGAGGTGTTGATCATGGACGAGCCGACGGCCGCGCTCACGGACCGCGAAATTGAAGCGTTGTTTGCCGTGATTGACTCGCTGAAAAAACAGGGAGTCGGCATCGTCTATATATCCCACCGCATGGAGGAAATCTTCCGGATCTGCGACCGAATTTCGGTCCTCAGGGACGGCCGGTTTATCGGCGTAGAAAGAATTGCCGAAACATCCTACGACGACATAGTTCGAATGATGGTCGGCCGCCAGCTTGGCGATCGTTTCCCCGATCGCGAAGTCTCGGCCGGCGCTGAGAAACTTCGGGTTGAAAATCTAGCGAGTAAAGGAAGTTTTAGCGGCATCAGCTTTTCTGTCAAGAAAGGGGAAATACTTGGCGTCGCCGGATTGATGGGTGCGGGGCGCACAGAAATCATGGAAGCCGTTTTTGGCTATCGGAAAGTCACAGACGGGAAACTTTTTATTGATGGAAAAGAAACGATGATCCATAGTCCGACAGATGCGATTCGGGCAGGAATCGGGTTTATCACGGAAGACCGGAAATCGAAAGGTCTTGTTCTCGGCATGTCGGTCCAGGAAAACTTCACGCTCGCCAACCTGAAACGAATTTCGAAGCGGGGCGTAATTTCCGAAAAGGAAGAAGCACGCTTTGCCGAAGAGATGATTGGCAAGCTGCATGTCAAAACGTCCGGGAGGGACCAGGCTGTCAAATCGCTGAGCGGCGGGAACCAGCAGAAGATCGTCATCGGAAAGTGGCTCGGAATCCGCCCGGAAATTTTGATTTTGGATGAACCGACACGCGGCGTCGATGTCGGTGCCAAAAAGGAAATCTACCATCTGATGGATGAGCTGACCAAGGAAGGTGTCTCGATCATCATGGTTTCTTCTGAGCTCGAGGAAGTGCTGGGAATGAGTGATCGAGTCATGGTTATTCATGAAGGAAAATTGGCTGCCATCCTTGATAGGAGCGAGGCGGACCAAGAAAAAATTATGCAGGCAGCAACAGGGGGAAATAAAAAATGAAATCCTCGTTTTCAAAACAATTACAGAAGCTTGGCGCATTACTTGGTCTCGTACTTTTGATCATTATACTGGCAATTGTCAGCCCGAGCTTTTTTACCTTAAATAATATATTCAACGTCCTCAGGCAGGTGTCGATAAACGCCCTGATCGCTTTTGGAATGACTTTCGTCATTTTGACAGGGGGGATCGACCTGTCGGTGGGCTCCATATTGGCTCTCGCTTCCGCGTTGACCGCGGGGCTCTTGGCGGGTGGCATGGATCCGCTGCTTGCCATATTAATCGGGCTTTTGGCCGGGGCGGCGATGGGAGCATTGAACGGCCTGATCATTACAAAAGGAAAAGTCGCTCCGTTCATTGCCACGCTGGCAACGATGACGATTTTCCGAGGGCTGACGCTCGTCTATACCGATGGCCGGCCGATCACCGGACTGTCCAACAGCACGCTGTTCGAGCTGTTGGGCAAAGGGTATCTCGGCTGGATCCCCGTGCCAGTCATCTGGATGCTGGCTGTGTACTTTATCCTGTATTTTATTTTGAAAAAGACGGTTTTTGGCCGTCGGGTTTATGCGATCGGCGGAAACGAGGAAGCCGCTATTCTCTCGGGGATTCGCGCCGACCGCGTCAAGCTGTGGGTATACACGATAACTGGTACGCTGTCTGCTCTTGGCGGAATCATCCTTGCATCGAGGCTGAATTCGGCACAGCCGACCGCGGGTGTTACCTATGAACTCGATGCGATCGCAGCGGTTGTGCTTGGTGGAACGAGCCTGTCCGGCGGACGCGGCTGGATTTTTGGAACATTGATAGGAGCCCTCATCATTGGGGTTTTAAATAATGGGTTGAACTTAATGAATGTCAGCTCCTTTTATCAACAAGTTGTGAAAGGGGGAGTTATTTTACTCGCTGTGCTGCTTGACCGCAAAAAATCTGCTTAAAAATCTAAGGGGGAATTACCGTGAAAAAAGCATTCAAAGGTTTATTGATTCTGTCGATCATCATGATCATTGCTGCCGGCTGTTCGACAAAAGCACCTGGTTCAGACAAAGCGTCGGATGGCGATTCCAATGGCAAAAAAGACGATAAGGTCAAAATTGGACTGTCGATTTCAACATTGAACAACCCGTTCTTCGTTTCCTTGAAAGACGGCGCGCAAAAAGCAGCTGATGCCGAGGAAGCAGAGCTTGTGGTTGTTGATGCGCAAAATGACTCCGCAAAACAGGTTTCCGACGTGGAAGACTTGATCCAGCGCGGCATTGACGTGCTGTTAATCAATCCGGCGGACTCTTCCGCTGTTTCCGCTGCGATTGAATCCGCGAACAAGGAAAACATTCCGGTCATCACCGTTGACCGCAGTGCTGAAGGCGGCGAAGTCGTTGCTCACATCGCTTCCGACAATGTGGCAGGAGGACAAATGGCCGGCGAGCTCATTTTGGAACAATTGGGCAACAAAGGGAAAGTCGTTGAGCTTGAAGGGATCCCGGGTTCTTCCGCCGCACGTGAGCGTGGCGAAGGCTTCCACAAAGCGGTTGACGAAGTTTCCGATATTGAAGTTGTCGCCAAGCAAGCGGCTGATTTCGACCGTTCCAAAGGGCTTTCTGTCATGGAAAACATCCTGCAGGCCAACAAAGATATCCAGGCCATTTTTGCCCATAATGACGAAATGGCTTTGGGAGCGATTGAAGCTTTGGAAGCTGCCGGAATCAAGGATGTCATCGTTGTCGGTTTTGACGCTACCGACGATGCCGTGAAAGCAGTCGAAGACAAGAAAATGGCGGCAACCGTTGCGCAAAAGCCTGAAGAAATCGGGCAAAAAAGCGTGGAAACCGCATTAAAAGTAAATGCTGGAGACAAAGTGGATGAATTCATCCCGGTTGATCTTGAGTTGGTAAAATAAGGGAATTGTAAGGCCGCCGGTGCTTGTTTTCCGGCGGCTTTTTGGTTTTTACCGGGATTTAATTTTCTCTATTCTGCCATACACTGCCATTCCCGCAAGGAGCGCTGGACCAAATTAAATCGAAATCCCCACCAAAAAACTGGCGGGGATTATTTGATGCTTAGAAATACACGGTCTTTAACCCGAACAGCCGGGATGAATCCGCATGATAATTAAAGATGATCCGTTTTCTTGGAGTATTGATGTTTACCGGCTTTGCGTTCTTCTTCGCGCTGAATGTTTTTTACTTCCCTGCGTGCTTGATTATCCCTTGCCTTTTTGTCATTGTCTGATGTATTGTATCGCATAAGTGAGTCTCCCTTTCCTTATGTTTGCGGTTAGTATGTCCTGACAGGGATTCCCTACTCATTGTCAATCGGCCTGTTTTTTAAGATAGAAGACAGCGAGCGTTCCCGGGCCCGCATGAGACGCGACGATGGCACCGATCAGACGTATGTAAAAATTCTTTGTTCCGAAACGCTCTTCGATCATTTTTTTCATCAGCAAGGCAGTTTCTTCATCATCGCCATGGCTGATGCCGATCAATTGATTCTCAAGATCGTCACCGCGTTCCTCCATGAGGTCAAGCATTCTTTTTAAAAGTTTCTTTTTACCGCGGATTTTTTCAAGGGGGACCAGTTTTCCTTCTTCAACATGCAGAAGGGGCTTGATATTTAAAAGTCCCCCGAAAAATGCAGATGACCTCGATAAGCGTCCGCCTGCTGCAAGAAATTCAAGATCTTCGATTGTAAATAGATGTTCCATGCGGTTACAATTGGATTGTGCGAATTTGATGATGTCTTCCTTTGGTTCGTTATTGTTTATTTTTTCCGCAACAGCCATGACGGTCAAACCATATCCCAAAGAAACGGCCTTTGAATCAATAATCGTCAAATCCAAATCGGGAAATTCTTCTTTTACCTGTTCTTTCACCATGACAGCCGTTTGATATGTACCCGAAAGGCCGGAAGACATGGATATGTATAATCCGCTTTCGCCTGTTTTCGCAAGGTCCGTAAACAGTTCATGAAGCTGCTGGGGGGAGGCCTGGGATGTTTTGGGCATTTTTCCTGCCCTGATTTCTTCATATACTTGTTCAGGCGTGATGTTCTGTAAATCTTTATATTCCCGGTCATCAATATGCACCTGAAGAGTAATCAACACAACGTTATTCTCTTCATAGAAAGACAGCGGCAGGTCGCATGCACTGTCGGCAAAAAGTTTCAATGTCATAAAAATACACCTTCCGTGAAAAAATAATTTGACAATCTTTGTCCTTTTATATAAGTGTATCTGCTTTTATAAGAAACCTCAACGTAAAAAAAACGCTGAATTAGGGTGAAAAAATGAGAAAACAATCATTATGGGAAGTTATTAAAAAACTAATTGTCATCATAGCAGGGGCAATCCTCGTTGCCGTTGCGATGAATTATTTCCTTATACCGGCAAATGTTTATGCCAGCGGCTTTGCGGGTGCTGCACAGCTCTTATCAAAAGTCATCAGCCAATTTACGCCGCTAAACGTATCAACGGGACTTTTATTATTGCTGTTCAACATTCCTGTGGCTGTGCTTGGGTGGTACAAAGTCGGAAAAACCTTTACGTTCTATAGTTTTATATCGGTTGCTGTCACTTCTTTTTTCCTTGAAATTATTCCTGTCAAGGCCCAGACGGCAGATATCATGCTTTACGCAGTGTTTGGCGGAGTCATCACAGCCATTGGAATCGGGATCACATTGAAAGTGGGGGCATCCACGGGAGGATTGGACATCATATCGATGGTCCTATCCCGAATAAGTGATAAATCTGTCGGGACGTACTTCTTTATATTGAATGCCGTCATCATACTGACAGCGGGCGCTTTATATGGGTGGGATAAGGCATTATACACATTGCTGTCGGTCTACGCGTCCACAAGGGTGATCGATGCCATTCATACGCGCCATCAGAAACTTACGGCCATGATTGTCACGAAAAAAGCCGCTGAGCTAAAAGAAGCGATTTATAAGAGATTGGTCAGAGGCATTACGATGGTACCGGCCAAAGGGGCGTTTTCCAACCAAGAAAAAGACATGATGATCATCGTCATAACCCGGTATGAATTGTATGAGCTTGAACATGTCATCAAAGAGGTCGATCCTGAAGCATTCACAAATATTGTGGAGACAGCGGCGGTTTTCGGTTTCTTCCGGAAAGATTAAGGGGTCAGGCCCCCGGTGCGTTAAAGCACTAAAGAGGGTCTGACCCCCGATGCGTTAAAGTGCTAAAGAGAATTTGACCTCCTGTCAAGCTGCTCCTGCAGCTCCCTTAACTGGCTCTGCTGGGCGAAGGTTGAGTTGGCATATGCTGAAGAAAGGGCATTCTTGGCAATCTCAACGGTTTTAGGTGACGTGTTATTTAAAGCCTGCTCAACAAAGTGCCTGGCCTCCTGAAAAAGTTTGTCTTTTCCCACCTTAAATACCTCCAAGCGATGATTCTTTCATGAACTCAATTTTTTCCTTTTCTGCCTCATCCAATGTGGAGCGATATGGAAAACGTTGTGCATGTTGTTCAACAGAGTTTTTTCCCTGATTCGTAAAGCGTCTGGATTTACTGTTTTTAGCCATGACAACACACCGCCTTTTTGAAATGGTAGGAAGGAACGCATCACGCGTTCATATCTTATTTTGGACGAAAAGCGGACAAAAACTTCGGGGAATTAATGACAGCCAATCCTCATCTTTGGCAAGAGGAAATAAGGAGTGTTAAAATATAACATTAATTGGCATTCCAACAAGTCAAGCCTAAGGAGAGAGTCGATTGATTGAAATCCATCACGAATCCATAAGTAATATACCGGTTTTACATGTCGTAAAAGAAGGACGAAAAAATGCAAAACTGCCGATCGTCTTTTTTCTGCATGGTTTTACTTCAGCTAAAGAACATAATCTTCATTTCGGCTACCTGCTTGCGGAAAAAGGGTTCAGGGTCATCCTTCCGGATGCAAAATTACATGGGGAACGAAGTGACGGCAGGCATCCAGAAAAACTGATCTTCGAATTTTGGAACATAGTTCTCCAATCAATCCGCGAACTGAACGATATGAAGGAAGAATTATCCCAAAAGGATTTGATCAACAGCCGGATTGGAGTTGTCGGCACCTCCATGGGCGGCATCACGATGTTCGGCGGACTGGCCCAATACGATTGGATTAAAGCGGGCGTTTCCTTGATGGGAAGCCCGAGTTACGAAAAATTGGCCAGGGCGCAGATTGAGTCATTGGAAAAAGCAGAAATGACCATTCCTTTTTCAAGCAAGGAGCTTGATAGTATATATGCTGAATTACGGAAATATGATTTAAGCCTTCAGCCTGAGGGACTTGCAGGAAGGCCGCTCCTGATTTGGCACGGGAAAAAGGATAAGGTGGTACCGTTTCAGCCAACATCTGATTTTTACCAAAAAATTAAAGCTGATTATGAAAAGAGTCCGGAACGCCTATACTTCCTTGCCGACAACAATGCCGAGCATAAGGTGACCCGTGAGGCTTTTTTAAAAACAGTTGACTGGTTCAGCGAATTTTTATTGTAAAGAAAACATTTCTGTTTGAATTTATAATGGATTTGGTATGATAAGGATAGAAACCATTTGAAAGGAGCGGGGAACATGGACGAAGCATTGAAAGAGAATATTTACGGCGCCCTTGAACAGGTGATCGACCCTGAACTGGGCATCGATATCGTGAATCTTGGACTCGTTTATGATGTTGACTTGGATGAAAGCGGCACGGCAAAAATAACGATGACCCTCACATCAATGGGGTGCCCGCTTGCGCCTGTTATTGTAGACCAGGTGACAGCGGCATTGGCGGATATACCGGAAGTCAAACAGACGGAAGTGGATATTGTCTGGACTCCTCCCTGGACAAAAGATAAGATGTCGCGTTATGCGAAAATTGCGCTTGGCGTTACTTGATATAAGAAAGGCGGAAGCGCCCGTTTAGCGACGTACAAACTGGAGCACTCCGCAATGAGATAAAGGAAACACGGCGACGTAGGCAGGCTCAAGCAGCGACGTCCTGTCGCTTCGCCTGCACTAGCACATCCTGTGCGTCGGAGCCGATGTTGACTTATCGTGGTGCTCTGAGCAACTTCCTCGAATAAACATCCACGCAGAAAAAGCAAAGCTTTTTCGAGGAAAGGAGTGTGAAGTTTGCTAGTCGCTGGGCGCTGAAGCTGGACAAAGAACATATCTTCCGTTTTGCCATTCTGCTGAATGGGAATTGTATAGGCGAAGCTCCTTTTTGGCAGCTTCGCTTTTATTTTGAAGATAAACAGGCTCTTTTGGTTTTGAAAAAGGAGGAGAAATATGGATCTGAGCAAGATGACGATGACCATGCAGGAGTCTTTCGCGCAAAGCCAGCAAATTGCCAGAAGGCTGAATCACCCGGAACTGGATATACCGCATCTGTGGAAAGCTCTTATAGACAGGAATGACAGCCTGCTTTCAACGCTTTATGAGCGCCTTGGGTTGACGAAAGGGCAAATACAGCTTGAACTCGATAAAATATTGGACCAGAAGCCGCAGGTGACGGGCCAGGGTGTGCAGGGCGGCCAGTACTTGAGCAGTCCATTATCGACGCTCATCAGCAAGGCTGAGGAAGAAATGAGCGGGTTTGAGGATCAGTACCTGTCCGTGGAGCATTTTGCACTTGCTTTAATGGATATGCCGGATAACGGCATATCACGGTTTTTATCCCGCTGCGGGATAACGAAAAACAGCATTTTGGAAGAAGTAAAAGAAATCAGGGGGGGACAGCGGGTGGAGTCACAAAACCCGGAAGCGACCTATGAAGTTTTAAAAAAATACGGACGTGATCTCGTGGCGGAAGTGAAGTCCGGCAAACTGGACCCGGTCATCGGACGGGATCAGGAAATAAGAAATGTCATCAGGATTCTGTCACGCAAAACGAAAAACAACCCAGTTCTGATCGGCGAGCCGGGTGTCGGGAAAACCGCCATTGTAGAAGGGCTTGCCCAGCGAATCGTAAGAAAAGATGTGCCGGAGGGGTTAAAGGACAAGACGATATATGCGCTGGATATGGGATCCCTGATCGCCGGAGCCAAATTCAGGGGAGAGTTCGAAGAACGTCTCAAAGCGGTATTGCAGGAAGTAAAAAAGAGCGAAGGCAAGATTCTGCTGTTCATTGATGAAATCCATACAATTGTCGGAGCCGGAAAAGCGGAAGGTTCCATGGATGCAGGAAACATGCTGAAGCCAATGCTCGCAAGAGGAGAACTCCACTGCATCGGAGCAACGACTCTGGATGAATACCGGCTGTATATAGAAAAGGATGCTGCATTGGAAAGGCGTTTTCAAAAGGTGCTTGTTCCGGAACCGACAGTGGAAGATACGATTTCCATTTTGCGCGGATTGAAGGAAAGGTTTGAAATCCACCACGGCGTCAATATTCATGACAGAGCCCTTGTAGCGGCAGCAACTTTATCTGACCGCTATATTACGGATCGTTTTTTACCAGATAAAGCGATTGATGTCATTGATGAAGCCTGTGCCAATATACGGGTGGAAATCGATTCCATGCCGAGTGAGCTGGATGAGATTACGAGAAGAGTCATGCAGCTTGAAATCGAAGAAGCGGCCTTAAGGAAAGAGGAAGATGAAGCAAGCAAAGAACGGCTTGAGCTGCTGCAAAAAGACCTCGCTGACCTGAAAGAAAAGGCAAATGAAATGAAAGCGAAGTGGGAAAAGGAAAAAAGTGAAATTTCCAGCATCCAGGAAAAGCGGGAGCAATTGGAAAAGCTCCGCAGAGAGCTTGAAGAGGCGGAAAACGAGTATGATCTGAACCGTGCTGCCGAGCTTCGCCACGGCCGCATCCCGGCTTTGGAAAAAGAGCTGAAGCAAATGGAAGGCCAGGAGCGAAATGAGTCGCGTCTTGTAAAAGAGGAAGTGACAGAAGATGAAGTGGCCGAAATTATTTCCAGATGGACTGGCATTCCGATCACAAAGCTTGTTGAAGGCGAGCGGGAAAAACTGCTGAGGCTTGAAAGCATATTGCACGAACGGGTTATCGGGCAGGACGAAGCGGTGGAGCTTGTGAGCAATGCGGTGCTCAGGGCAAGGGCCGGAATCAAAGACCCTAACCGTCCAATCGGATCTTTCATATTCCTTGGACCAACCGGAGTAGGTAAAACCGAATTGGCCAAAGCATTGGCGCAAAACTTATTTGACAGTGAGGAGCAGATGATCCGCATTGATATGTCCGAATATATGGAAAAACATGCGGTATCGCGCCTGATTGGAGCCCCTCCCGGCTATGTGGGATATGAAGAAGGCGGACAGCTGACAGAGGCTGTCAGAAGGAAGCCATATTCAGTTGTTCTGCTCGATGAAATTGAAAAAGCGCATCCGGAAGTGTTCAATATTTTACTGCAGGTCCTTGACGATGGCCGTATCACCGACTCGCAGGGAAGAAGGGTTGATTTCAAAAATACGGTCATTATCATGACTTCCAATATCGGGTCGGCATTTCTGCTGGAAAGGGAGCAAAATGAAGACCAAATAGATGAGGAGACGAAGGACCTTGTCCTTGGCCAGCTAAGAGCTTCGTTCCGTCCGGAATTTCTTAATAGAGTGGATGACATCATCCTGTTCAAACCGCTCAGCATGGATAACATCAAAGGAATTGTTTCAAAGCTTGTGAGGGAGCTCCAGGAACGTTTGCGCAACCAGCACATTCAAATGGAGATGACAGATGCCGCAAAAGAATTTACAGCCCGTGAAGCTTATGACCCCGTGTATGGCGCGCGGCCGCTAAAACGGTATTTGCAAAGCAAGATTGAGACAGGCCTTGCAAAGGAAATCATTTCGGGGAATGTTCATCCTTTCGATACAGTCATTGTCGATTTGCAGGATGATGAACTGAAAATAAGGATTAAAAAATAAAAATAACTCGCCGATCGCCGGCGAGTTATTGTTCTTCTGTTGGCTGTGCTGGTATCAGTGCAGAGACGATGAAAATCAAAATAACTGCGATGACGCCCAAAGTTGTTGCAGTTCCGAAATCATAGCTTGATCCAATCATGGAACCTGCTACATACATCAACATGTTTACAAGCAAAAGTGTCCAAAAAATTGTGACCAGATATCTCAATTGTGTTCCCCCCGTTTCAGAAACTTCTCTATGTAAGTCACATAATCAATATTATTATTCACCACGTTAGTATACCATAAACAAATGCGGCGTTCCAATAAATCCAATACAAAAAAGAGAAAAGAGGTCAGTCCCTTTCAACTTTGCATACGATAATTTTAGAATAAGAAAAGCGCAAGGCGCCCGTCTATCGGCGCAAAGCTAGACTACGCTTGCGAAGGCGTAGTTTGCCTTCATCAGCGATTGGCCTAATCCTTGCGCCTATGGCGCCTGAAGCTCGACATTACGTTAATCTTGTTTGGAGAGAAAATTCTGTAAAATTTTATACTTGCTTATCTTTGAACAAAGGCGCAAGCGCCGGACGCAGCATTAAGTGACAAATAAGATACTCACAACCTGATCATTTTATTATTTCCTTAACCACAAAGAAAGGGGATGTCGAGATGAAAACAGCCGTATTATTTGGAGCCCGCCAGCCTTTCGGCTTTGAATTATGTTCCCTGCTGCTTGAAAAAGGCTATGATGTATTCGCAATCGACCACAGTGATTGGATAACGGATGAGCAGGAGGAAAAATGGCTGCTTATCGGACGAAATGCCAATTTAAGATATATGGAGCTGGAAAATGTTGAAGATTCCATTCAACAAAAATTATCGGACGAAAAGTGCCTTTATATCATACCAACGCTAGATTATTTAAACCGCTGCCATCCAAGCGCAAGGAACGAGCTGATCTATCAGCTTGAAAGGTTTTCGGAACGGAAAAAAACTGAAGCATCACTGCTGTTGATTCATCCGCCTGCCACGGAGAGGTCGCAGTCTTCATTTGCAGGCAAGCTGAATGGAATTTTTGAATCATTAAAGAAATTTCATAATGTATGGGAGTACTGTCCTTCAGATGCTTATGCGTCCGGACTTCGTGAAAATCTTTCTGCCGCTGCCAATGACGCGGTCAACTATTTAGAACAGCAAAAATTGCTGGAAAGCAATTGAAATAGTGATGACAGGTTAATGAACAAATGCTATAATTAGTACCAAGTCTTAATATAAGATAACAAAACCAATTTTCATAAGGAACGGAAAGAAGGGACATTTTCTATGAATGCAGGAATAATTGGAGTCGGAAAGTACATACCCGAACGGGTGTTGACAAATAAAGAGCTGGAAACAATGATGGATACTTCCGATGAATGGATTCGGACACGGACCGGCATTGAAGAGAGAAGGATTGCATCGGATGATGTGAACACTTCTGATATGGCCTTTGAAGCTGCAAAAAAAGCCCTCGAAAACGCGGAGGTTGGTCCGGAAGAGATCGATATGATCTTGGTCGCAACAGTGACGCCTGACCATCCATTCCCTTCCGTTGCGTGCATGCTTCAGGCGAGACTTGGATGTGTCAATGCTTCTGCAATGGATGTCAGCGCCGCATGTGCCGGATTCATGTATGGGGTGGCAACTGCAAAACAATTCATTGAGACAGGATCTTGCAAAAATATTTTGGTTGTCGGCGTCGAGAAGCTTTCCAAAATCACCGACTGGAATGACAGAAATACGGCTGTCCTCTTTGGTGACGGAGCAGGAGCTGTTGTCATGGGGCCTGTTTCCGAGGGACGCGGGGTCCTGGCATTTGATCTTGGTGCTGACGGGACAGGCGGACAGTATCTTTATCAGGAAAAATATATTATGATGAATGGCAGGGAAGTTTTCAAGTTTGCGGTAAGACAAATGGGAGAGTCATCTGTTAAAGTATTGGAGAAAGCAGGTCTTACAAAAAACGATGTGGATCTGCTGATTCCCCATCAGGCAAATATCAGGATCATGGAGGCGGCAAGACAAAGACTGGAATTGCCGGTAGAGAAAATGTCCAAAATGATTCACAAATATGGAAATACATCTTCCGCATCCATTCCGATGGTCATTGCTGATGAAGTGGAAGCCGGAAAAATAAAAGATGATGATCTGATCGTGTTGGTCGGCTTCGGCGGTGGGCTCACATGGGGAGCTATTGCCATTAGATGGGGCCGTTGAGGAAAAGCGGAAGCGCCCGTTTGCCGGGCGCCGGGGCTGGACAAACAGATGCTTAAATAATGAATACTTTATTTTTTGAAACAAGCAATATCTTCTTCAGAGGGGCAGAAAAGGAGATGAACAATTTGAAAAGAAGAGTTGTAGTTACAGGATTGGGAACTGTCTCTCCTGTAGGAAATGATGTTGAAACTTCATGGAATAACATTTTGGCAGGAAAATCGGGAATCGGTCCTCTTACAAGGCTGGATCCTGACAACTACTCAGCCAAAGTAGCGGCAGAAGTTAAGGATTTTGAAATTGAAAACTTTATTGAAAGAAAAGATGCCCGCAAAATGGACCGCTTTACCCATTACGCTCTTGCATCTGCGATGATGGCTGTAAAAGACGCGAACTTGGACATCAATGAGAGCAATGCGGATCGGATCGGTGTATGGATCGGATCCGGCATCGGAGGAATGGAGACACTTGAAAATCAATTTCAAATTTTTCAAAAGAGGGGATACCGCCGGGTCAGCCCGTTCTTCGTTCCAATGATGATTCCTGACATGGCGACTGGACAAGTCTCTATTTATCTTGGAGCCAAAGGAGTTAACTCCTGTACAGTTACTGCATGTGCGACGGGTACAAACTCCATTGGCGATGCCTTTAAGGCCATTCAACGTGGAGATGCGGATGCCATGATTGCCGGAGGGACGGAAGCGCCTATTACGCAAATGTCTGTAGCAGGATTCTGTGCGAATACAGCTCTTTCCACGAATCCTGACCCTGATACGGCAAGCAGGCCGTTTGATTTAAACCGGGATGGATTTGTAATCGGGGAAGGCGCGGGCGTCATTGTACTTGAAGAACTTGAACATGCTACCAGCCGCGGGGCCAAAATATATGCTGAAATTGTCGGCTATGGTTCGACCGGGGATGCCTATCATATCACGGCACCGGCCCCAGGCGGCGAAGGCGGTGTACGGGCAATGAAAATCGCTCTTGAAGACGGAGGGCTTGCTCCTGAGGACATCGATTATATTAATGCCCATGGCACAAGCACACCTTACAATGATAAATATGAAACAATTGCTGTTAAAGAAGTGTTCGGCGATCACGCATACAAACTTGCCATCAGTTCAACCAAATCAATGACGGGCCATCTTCTTGGGGCAGCCGGAGGGGTGGAGGCGATATTCTCTGTACTTGCCATAAAAGACGGAATCCTTCCGCCTACAATCAATTACGAAACGCCTGACCCTGACTGTGATCTCGATTATGTGACAAATGAAGCAAGGAAAAAAGAGATTAACGCGGTGATCAGCAACTCGCTCGGATTTGGCGGCCACAATGCCACGATTGCGTTTAAAAAATATTCTTCTTAAAAAAGGTACAGCTCCAACTTTGGGAGCTGTATTTTTTTAGGCACTTTTTTTCTCTTTCCTCAGTAGGATATGGAGGGAGGGATGCAAAATGGGAGTAATCCGGACAGATAATTGGATGGATGAACACTTCTTCAACCCGATGGAGCTGTGTAAGCTCGCTTCGCCGGATGTTGAAAACCATGCGCATTACTATCAATATTTGCGAAGATTTGGAATGTACCAGCCATCAAGGAGAACTCACGATATGTATACAAGGCTCAAAGAACAGAAGGCATGGGAGCATATGGAAAAGTTTTATGCAAAATATAAAAGACTGTGGAAAGCACCGGAGGTAGACATTTATATTTTTCCGATTGAGCCGGCGCGCCAATTCATGGTGGACCTTAAGGGGCGTTCAGGATTGACGTTTCCGAACAAGATCTTTTTGTTCCTTTCACCTGCAGATGATGTCAAAGTATGGGAATCATTGCTTGTACATGAGTACCATCACGCTGTACGGATGAACCGGTATAAAAAAGATCCGGAAGAATATTCTCTGCTTGATTCGCTTATTTTTGAAGGGCTTGCAGAACATGCTGTACTTAAATATTGCGGAAAAGAATATACAGCTGACTGGCTGGGCTTTTACAACCAAGACCAACTTCAGCATTTCTGGAACAGGGTCTATAAAGAACATTTAGAGCTGAAAAAAGAACATCCCTTGCATGATAATCTGCTTTTTGGAAGGAGAGGCATCCCCAATATGATGGGATATGCCCTCGGGGCGGACATCGTAAAAGAGTATGCAGGAAAGAAGCCGTTGACTGTACATGAGTCCTTTAAAGTTCCATCAGAGCGCATTGTTGAGAATAATAAGGCATACACCCGTGAAACAGAGCAGGCTTCCGGATGAACGGAGGCCGATTTCTTTTTCTGTAATGTATGGCTCTTTTTTGAATATAAATGGTGTTAGACAAGCTGTCAGAAACAATGTTCCGGGGGACTGCCATGCTGTTTAGAGGGGCAATTTATTTGATAGGATTCGGTCTGTCTGTTGCTGGTGGAATCAATATCATCGCTTATATGAACCTCTTGCCGATGGGATACAGCTATTCATATTACTTTTTGTATATTGGCAGGCGTCCTGAATGTTATTTATTTATAGCCGGCCTTATCTTAATCTGGTTTTCCATTTACGGGACCAATTCCGAAGAATGACCGTATTGCCCGATGATGGATTCACAGGAATAAATTAACTGCAGCCTGCCCATACTGAAAAACAAATAGTTATGAAGTGAGGGGTTAAGGATGCTTTATCTTCATGATGTATGGGTCAATTGGTTCGAAGGGGAAGAAAATGGATATAACGTTTGCCATTTTCACGAGTGGAGAAGAGGGGAAGATGTCATTGAACTTCTCGATCAAGTTCCGTTATTGTACATCGAGCATCTCTTATTCGACATGATTGAAAACGATATGGCCGACATACCACAGGAATTATTAAATGACATTTACCAAAAAGCCTATTTAAGAAAAAATCATGAGCGTATAGCGCTGGATTCATGCTTTGTCGTTACGGATGGACAAGGTATCCTTGCGGTGGATACGATGGGATATACGATTCCGCTCAGAAAAAGCAGGCTGATCCCTCGCCAGGAACAGCTTGTATTTGAAATGATTGAAAATAATGAACCGACAAAGTATAAGTTTAAACACGAAGGTGTGAAAAAGGAATTTCATATTCTATCTCCCGATCCCGTCTTGATGAGGGGCTTAACACGCAGAGAGCGCCATTTAAAACAGCTTCTGTTCATGGCACTTGACCAGTTGTACAATTCCAAGAATACGGCGGAAGTCAGATACTGGTATACCGAATGGTGCCCGCACCTATATACCGAAATTCAAACGATGGATTTTGAAAGTGTTTGGAATAAGCTTTATGAAGAGGCGAAAGAGGGATGGACGGAAAAACATCAAACCCTTTGTGAAAATATGGTGAAAGGGCAGCCGTTCTTTGAGAAGCTTTGGGAAATGGAATATGATTCAAAAGTAAATTAAGCAAGTCTTTGGAAATGAAAAATTCCCCTTCATGATCAAGGGGAATTTTAGTGTTTTAAGTAAAGAAAATATAAAATCTAGGCTCATTTTTCCATTCAGAAAGATATATCTATGTCTAGCTCCAGCGCTTGTCGCCCCTAAACAGCCGTCTTCCGCATTTCCGTTTGTACGTCGCTAAACGGGCGCTTGCGCTTTTCTTTTTTATTTTTTTCTGCCCAGGCCCATGGCATTTTCCATCTTTCTCAGCATCCGGTTTGCCTGCTGTTTTGCCTTCTCCGCACCTTCATCAAGAATGTCATCGAGCTCTTTTGACTCGACAAGTTCATAATACCTTTCTTGAATAGGTAATATTGTCTTGACAACGACCTCAGCTAAATCAGCCTTAAAATCTCCATAGCCTTTTCCATCATATTGTGCTTCAAGCTCCTCGATCGTTTTTCCGCCCAAAATCGAATAGATCGAAAGAAGATTGGAAACACCCGGCTTATTTTCCCGGTCGAATTTTATAATGCCTTCAGAGTCTGTAACGGCACTTTTTATTTTTTTCTCAATCTGTTTAGGTGTATCGAGCAACGTGATGAAAGCTTTCTGATTGGAATCGGATTTGCTCATTTTCTTTGTAGGTTCCTGCAAAGACATGATTCTTGCCCCAACCTTTGGGATTCGTACATCTGGAATTGTAAAAATCTCTCTATATTTCCGGTTGAACCTTTCAGCAAGATCACGTGTGAGTTCCAAATGCTGTTTCTGGTCTTCTCCTACAGGCACAAGATCAGCTTCATACAGCAGGATATCTGCAGCCATTAAAGGCGGATAGGTCAACAGGCCGGCAGAGACTGCTTCCTTTCCTGTAGATTTATCCTTGAACTGCGTCATTCTTTCCAGTTCACCGATATAAGAGATGCACTGCAGCATCCAGCTGGCCTGAGCATGGGCGGGCACCTCGGACTGAATAAATAAAGTCGCCTTCTTTCGGTCAAGGCCGGCAGCGACATACAGCGCCGCTAAGCCTCTTATATTTTTGCGAAGTTCAATCGGATCCTGGGGAACCGTAATGGCATGCTGGTCAACCACACAAAAATAACAGTCATATTCGTGCTGAAGTTCAATAAATTGCCTGATAGCCCCAACGTAGTTGCCCAGGGTGATCACACCGCTTGGCTGAATACCTGAAAAAATTGTCTTCATATGTAATCCTCCTAATATGATAAAAGCACTGACGCCCCGCAATCCCTACTCATGCAGCCGGCCGTCAAGTATCTTTGCACTCCTTAAAAATGTCGCAGATGGGGAATATATCCCAATAATTATAACGGCTAAAAGCTTGACAATCAAGCAAAGGCGGTGCTTCACCCGACTTTGGGTCCAGAAGAGCAGGAAAAAACAATCATTTCATTCTTAAGCAATTATTGCTAAAATAGTAATGAATTAACGGACATATAAGTTTTGCCAGATAAAAAGGAGTGTAGGACATCTTGAATTTTAGAAAGCTGATGGCTACAGCCGGAGTGTTCGGCATGTTGGCGCTTACAAGTCAACCGGCGATGGCACAGGGAGCCAAACAGGTTCACTCCTTCAATCCGACAAGGGAAAATGCAATCGCAATGAAGTCTCTGCCGCTGGAGTCCCCCCGCTTTATATACGATTCCGGCTTGAACTTTGAATATCCGGACGCTGTCCGCGGAATTTATGTAACAGGACAATCAGCAGGGGGAAGCCGTTTTGATGAATTGATGAAGCTGATAGAATCAACGGACTTAAATACAATGGTCATAGACATCAAGGATGACTGGGGCAACGTGACATTTAAAGGTGACAAAGACTCACCATTTGCAAAGATCGGAAAAAGCTACATAAAGGATCCAAGGGCAATGCTTGAAAAAATGGAAGAGAAACAGATTTATCCGATCGCAAGGATTGTTGTTTTCAAAGATTCAATCCTTCCGAAAGAAAAGCCCGAGCTCTCATTCCAGGACGGAGGAAAAATCTGGGTTAACGGCCGGGGAGAAGCTTTTGTTAATCCTTTTTTAAAAGAAGTGTGGGATTATAATGTCGATATTGCCATCGAAGCCGCTAAACTGGGGTTCAAGGAAATCCAGTTTGATTACGTAAGGTTTCCGGAAGGATTCGAAAACCGGGATGAACAGCTCAAATATGGAATGGGCGAATACAAAGACATGAAAGAGGACAATGTACAAAAACGCGTCCATGCGGTTACCGACTTTGTTGCCTATGCCCGTGAAAAATTGAAGCCGTATGGCGTCAAGGTTTCAGTGGATATTTTCGGCTACACCGCCACGCTGCCGGAAGCCCCGGGAATCGGGCAGAACTTCAGCAAAATATCGGAGAATGTTGACGTTATATCGTCCATGATTTACCCAAGCCATTGGACATCCTATTTTGGCATTGCCAAGCCGGATTTGGAACCGTATAAACTTGTCCGTGAATATGCAAAATTGGAAAATCAAAAGCTTGCGGAATTGAAAAATCCTCCGATTTCACGGCCATGGCTCCAAGATTTCACAGCTTCATATTTAGGAAGCGGAAACTATCAGGTGTATGGAAAAGCTGAAGTGGAGGCCCAGATCAAAGCCCTTAATGATTCGGGAATTGAAGAATATCTGCTCTGGAATGCCGGCAACACATATACACCAGGTGTGGACTACACCCCGGGGACCGAGTAAAAAATAACGGCCCGCATGAATGGAAAAACAGAAACAGGTTAAATTAATTCAAAGAGGGTGTTTCAGACCCTCTTTTGAAGGGTAAAAATGCTTTAAGGGCTACTATAACAGAATGAAAGACGGGAGGAATACAGTATATAAAAAATCTAAATAAATCTATTCATGAATGAGGAAATAGTGTATAATACATAATATAAAGTGTTTCATAATATTGATTTTAATCTGGCTGGTTTTAAAAACTGATCAAAATCAACCCTTTAATATATTTTAAAATAAAATAGGAGTGTGCTAAAATATGGTCACATTATACACTTCACCAAGCTGTACATCATGCAGAAAAGCAAGAACTTGGTTAGAAGAGCAGAACATTCCATATACTGAACGGAATATTTTCTCGGAACCATTGACCCTTGAAGAAATCAAAGAGATATTGCGGATGACGGAGGATGGTACGGACGAAATCATTTCTACACGTTCAAAGGTCTTTCAAAAGCTCAATATCGATTTGGATTCTTTGCCTCTTCAACAGTTATTTGATATCATACAAAAGAACCCGGGATTGCTGCGCAGACCGATCATCCTTGATGAGAAACGTCTTCAGGTAGGGTATAATGAAGACGAAATCAGGCGTTTCCTGCCGCGCAAAGTCAGAACGTATCAGCTTCGTGAAGCACAGAAAATGGTCAACTAAACGGTTAAGTTTAAGCATAAATAAGAAACCTTCATACTCTGGATCAGAAGTATGGGGGTTTTTTTAATAAAACAGTTGTTGGCGCCGCATGCTTAAGTCCGCACAGTCGAATTTTCGGAAAAATCGCTTGATTTCTTATAATTTATTGGTTAAGATAGGCGAAACATCGATTTTCTTTGGTGGGCTTTTGATGGTTTATAAATTGGGAGCAAATATTGTTTCCCTTTTACAAGCGTTTATCATAAAATAAAGAGTACAAGGGGAAGACTAATTATAATTTATACCTTTGTCGGGATACATGTCCCTTCAACACCGCCACCCTACAAAAGAAGGGAGAGTTGTTTTGTGGAGATTGAGCGTATAAATGAAAATACAGTGAAATTTTACATTTCATATGTCGATATAGAAGAAAGAGGCTTTGACCGCGAAGAAATATGGTACAGCCGCGAAAAAAGCGAAGAGCTGTTCTGGGAAATGATGGATGAGATCCATCATGAAGAAGAATTTGTACCAGAGGGCCCGTTATGGATCCAAGTCCAGGCACTGGACAAAGGGTTGGAAGTTTTGGTAACAAAGGCACAATTGTCCAAAGATGGACAAAGGTTCGAGCTGCCCATTCCGGATGAAAAATTGAAGGACTTGCCGATTGATGAAAGGATCGAGGAGTTTCTGGACCACCATCTTCAATTGAACCAGTATGTCCGCAGTGATGATGATCTGCTTGAATTCGTCCTTATGTTCAATGACTTTGAAGATGTACTTGCGCTCTCCAAGAGGCAGGGCCTTGAAGAAATTGAAACAAAGCTCTTTGCGTACGAGAACAAATACTACTTATACGTGAAGTTTCCGGATGAAGAGTCTGATGAGGACCAGATCGAGGATGTGTTGAGCATCCTGCTGGAATACGGGAATGAATCAGCGTTCACAATCCACCGCCTTGAAGAGTACGGGAAAAAAGTCATCGACCAAAATGTATTTTATACGTTGAACGAATACTTTGCATAAAAAACCGATTTCACTGGGAATCGGTTTTTTTATTTTATGGCAAATTAAAGGAAAAGCAGGCCCGATTGAAGAATACATATATGAAAAGAAGGGAGTGTGTTGTTTGTTAACTGCATTAAACAAAGAAGGAGAACTGTTCACGCTGTCCGGCGATATGCGGAATCGAGTCCCTCAGCTCCGGAAGCATGAACGATTCTTTTGCCCCGTCTGTAAAGAACCACTTATTTTAAAAGCCGGCCATGTAAGAATCCCCCACTTTTCCCATCGGCATCATTCCCAATGTATCGAAACAGCATCCGAACCGGAAAGTCCAAGACACTTGCAAGGTAAACTGGACTTGTTTGAATGGTGTCGATCCAACCAACTGGCTGTCTCACTAGAACATTATCTTTCTGATATCAGACAACGGCCCGATTTACTTGTCGAAAAAGCTGGAAGACAATTTGCTGTAGAGTTTCAATGCACTCCAATTTCCGTCCAAAGTGTGGAAAGGAGATCCCTCCAATACCTTTCATCGGGCATCATCCCCATATGGATAGTCGGCGGACAGCCTTTTCATAAAAGAAGGGCCAATGACATGTTCGAAATGACGGAATACCTATGGTCTCAGACGATGAGAAACAATGGACAAACTATGCTTGCCGGATATGAGCCGGAAAGCGGAAGGGGATTCCTTTTAACGAATATTACACCGTATACCTCAAGAAAAGTATTTGCCAGGCTGCATCAGTGGCCAATCTCGAAAATAAAATACCCCTTCCCATCTTTTCCTGCCCGTACCAATTTTCCATATAAAAATTGGCCAGATGAAAAAATGAATTGGATACAACAGAAGGTCCGTTATGGAAACCTTATGCGTGACAGTTTTTTAAGAGCTGTTTACATGGAAGGATCCAATCCATTCCTTTTATCACCTCTAATAGGTCTCCCTGTGAAATATATGGAAAGCTTCATTTCCCATCCTGCTGAATGGCAATTTTTCATTTGGTCCGATTGTCTGTATATGGTAATCTAAAAATGAAC
>NZ_QYTU02000019.1 GCF_003605365.2 Siminovitchia fortis | reverse complement strand
TTGTCTTTTTTTCTTCAAATAGAATCAATCGTGATCTGAATATTCAATCACTTACCCCGGGTATGGAAAATCAATGCTTGACTATGCTTTTTACTCTTTATGCAACGCTAGTGAGGAAATTATAAAGCGTTTAAGTTGTTGATAACTCATTATCTTTTTGTGCTACGTCCGGCTCCAGCGCCTATCGACTAGCAGACTTCACGCTTCTTCCTACGATAAGTCAACATCGCTCCGCTGCGCTGCGCGTGTTTCCTTTATCTCGTCAGAAGCGCTCCAGTCTGTACGTCGATAAACAGGCGCTTACGCCTTTGTTCTTTAAAGGGAAAGAGCGCTTCCCTTTCTATTTGTCCAGCTGCGGGGCTAATCAAGGCGCCTCCGCTTTTCTATATATCAATTGGCCTTTTATTTTCATCCAGGGTGAACCCCTCGCCCATGACATCATGGACGACGATGACGGATACGAAGGCATGGGGATCAATGGCATGGATGATCCTTTTCAAATTCACTATTTCATTCCTGCCTACAACACAGTACAGAACCTCTCTATTTTCCTTTGTGAACGAGCCATAGCCTTTCAGCATGGTGACTCCTCTGCCCATTTCTTTCATGATGGCAGCTGCCAGCTGGTCATAACGCTTTTCGGATATGATCATGGCGCCTCTTGCAGCGTACGCCCCTTCCTGCATAAAATCGATCACGCGGGCGCCGACAAAAACAGCAACAAGTGTATACATAGCCTCCTTATGGTTCAAATAAGTCAAAAGCGAAACAAGAATTACAGTCGCATCAAATGCAAACATTGTCCTTCCCATGCTAATTCCTTTATATTTAAAGACGAGTCGTGCGATAATATCTACACCGCCGGTTGTTCCGCCAAAGCGAAAAATGATTCCCAGGCCGATGCCGGCAAATACCCCGGCAAACAGGGCGGCGAGAAAAAGATCCCCTTCGAGCGGGATGGCGATTTGGAACCTTTGGAAAATGAACAGGAAAACGGAAACTGCAACCGTTCCGATTACTGTATAAAGAAAGGATTTTTTTCCGAGCAATTTCCATCCGACTAAAAAGAGAGGAATATTCAAAACAAGGTTGCTGTATGACGGATCAATATTGAAAAGGAAGTATAGGAGGAGAGTTATTCCTGTAAATCCGCCTTCAGCCAAATTGTTTTGCATATTGAAGTGTACGAGTCCGAATGCAAATATGGCAGCTCCCAAAAGAATCAGGAGAATATTTTTAATCTTTAATTGAAAAAACACCGCTACGCCCCCTGCAACAAAATAATTTTGGAATTCTAATTATAACCAATACAGGAATATAACAGCAACTTCAAGCAATTGAGCACTTTCGTTTGTATATGAAAAAAGAATTAGCTAACATATGGTAAGAAGGTGAGTACAAATGGAGGATAATAAAACAATCAGGCAGCTCCAGAGTGAAGTGGATGAATACATAGGACAGTTCAAGGAAGGCTATTTTAGCCCACTAGCGATGACTGCCCGGTTGACAGAAGAACTTGGTGAACTGGCCAGGGAAGTCAACCATTATTATGGAGAGAAAAAGAAGAAAAGCGACGAAAAAGAAAATACGGTCCAAGAAGAACTTGGCGATTTGCTTTTCGTCATCATTTGCCTGGCGAACTCGCTTGATATAGATCTGCAGACAGCCCACGATCAAGTGATGCATAAATTTAAAACGAGAGATAAAGACAGATGGACTAAAAAGGACGAAGGTGATGTTAGTGAATGAAACAATTCGGATAATAGTGGCGGGCCCTCGCGGCCGGATGGGAAAAGAAGCAGTCCAGCTTGTTAAAGAGACGCCGCAATTTGAACTTGCTGCAGTAATTGACAGGAAGAATGAAGGAAAGCTCCTTTCCGATGTGGAAGGCTTTGCAGGTTTGGATGTTCCTGTATTTACGGATCCTGCAGAATGTTTCCAACAGGCAAATGCAGATGTTCTGATTGACTTAACGACTCCCGAAAGAGGATATATACATACAAAAATGGCATTGGAATATTCTGTCCGGCCGGTTGTCGGAACGACAGGCTTTACTCCTGAACAGCTCGATGAATTAAAGGGATTGGCGGAAGAGAAGGGGATTGGGTGCATTATCGCTCCAAATTTTGCCATCGGTGCTATCTTGATGATGAAATTTTCAGAAATGGCGGCTAAATACTTTGATGATGTAGAAATCATAGAGATGCACCATGATCAAAAGCTTGATGCGCCTTCAGGCACCGCTATTAAAACGGCAGAAATGATCAGCAATAACAGGAAAGCGAGAAAACAGGGGCATGAAGATGAAAAGGAAACGATTTCGGGTGCACGCGGCGCCGATTTTGAAGGCATGCGCATCCACAGTGTCAGGCTTCCGGGATTGATTGCCCATCAACAGGTTCTGTTCGGAGCCGGCGGGCAGACTTTGACAATCAGGCATGATTCTTATAACCGCGCTTCTTTCATGTCCGGTGTAAAAGTATCCGTCGAAACAGTCATAAGATTGGATACCCTGGTTTATGGGCTTGAATCCATTTTAGATTAAGGTGGGATCCAGTTGATTCAAGAGAGTATTGATGTACTTGCATTTGGGGCCCATTCCGATGATGTGGAGATCGGAATGGCAGGATCCATATATAAATGGACGGCATCCGGCAGGAATGTAGTGATATGCGATTTGACGAGGGCGGAGCTATCCTCTAATGGAACCGTGGAAACAAGGCAACGGGAGGCAGCGGAAGCTGCCGGCAAGCTTGGCGTACTCGAAAGAGTAAATCTGAAGCTACCGGACCGCGGACTATTTTTCAAGGATGAATACATCCGTCAGATAGCCGATTTGATCCGAAAATATACTCCAACTCTTATATTTGCTCCATTTTCCGAAGATCGGCATCCTGATCACGGACGCTGCGCTGAACTCGTAAAGGAAGCCTTTTTTTCAGCAGGAATCAGAAAGTATGAGACCCCTGGCGGCTATAACGCCCATAAGGCAATGAATCTGTTCTACTATTTTATTAACAGCCAGCCAAGACCGGATTTTGTCGTGAATATTTCCGGATTCATGGATCAAAAGCTCGCTGCTCTTCAGGCATACCAGTCGCAGTTTCTTCCGGGTGAATCAGGTGTTAAAACTCCATTGACAGATGGATATTTGGAAAGAGTTGAAGCAAGAGAGAGAATTTACGGACTGGAGGCCGGAGTCACTTTTGCAGAAGGATTTAAAACAGACCGGCCGCTTTTAATCAATCAAAACATTTTTGGGGAAGGATTATGAAACTAAAAATAGGCATTACTTGCTATCCGACAGTGGGCGGTTCCGGTGTGGTTGCAACGGAACTTGGAAAACACCTTGCTGAAAGGGGCCATAAGATTCACTTCATATCTTCAAATATTCCATTTCGGCTGAACCTTTGGCATCATAATATTTTTTTTCATCAAGTAACGGTCAATCAATATTCGCTTTTTCAATATCCTCCTTATGATATTGCGTTAGCAAGTAAAATGGCAGAGGTTATCAAAAGGGAAAATCTTGATATATTACATGTGCATTATGCTATTCCGCATGCGGTTTGCGCCATTTTGGGCAAACAGATGTCCGGAACGGATGTGAAGGTTGTAACGACCTTGCATGGGACAGATATTTCCGTTTTGGGATATGATTCAACACTTGCGGAGGCGATCAAGTTCGGAATCGAAAAATCAGACCGGGTTACCGCTGTTTCCCATGCATTGGCCGATCAGACAAAAGAATTGGTGGCACCTGATCAATCCATAGAAGTGATTCACAATTTCATTGATGACAGAATCTATCAAAAGGTGAATATAGAAGGTTTGAAAGAGGCATATGGAATTTCACCGGAAGAAAAAGTGGTTATTCATGTCTCCAATTTTAGAAAAGTAAAAAGAGTCCATGATGTTGTCATCGCTTTTTCAAAAATCGCATCTAAAATAAAGGCCAAATTACTTCTTGTCGGTGACGGCCCGGAAATGACAGATATTTGCGGGCTTGTAGAAAAGCTGTCTTTGGAGGAAGAAGTGTTGTTCCTCGGCCGGCAGGATCATTTGGAAGAACTCTATTCGATGAGTGACCTGATGCTTCTTTTATCGGAAAAAGAAAGCTTCGGCCTTGTCGCCCTTGAAGCGATGGCATGCGGCGTTCCATGTATCGGAACAAGGGTCGGCGGCATTCCGGAAGTGATTGAAGATGGATATAACGGCTTTTTATGCGAGCTTGGCGATACAGATGAAGTTGCGGATAAAGCATTGCTTTTACTGAAAAACGAAGAATTGCTGGACCGATTTTCCCGGCAGGCGATGGCCGTTCCCGGTGAGCGTTTTGCTTCTGATATGATTGTTTCCCAGTACGAAGATTTATACGAATCCGTTCTTGGCAGCAAGAAAGAAGGATGAAATCATGAAGGAACCATTTTTGTCGGCACTTCCGATTATCGAGGATATTCAAGAGGCAGGATATGAGGCTTATTTTGTGGGCGGATCGGTCAGAGATTTTTTGCTCGGGAAAGACATCCATGATGTTGATATTGCCACTTCCGCAACGCCCGCAGAATTAAAAGCCATATTTCCAAAAACTGTGGATGTCGGCATTGCCCACGGCACAATTATCGTGATTAGGAATGGACAGGGGTTTGAGGTCACTACATACCGGACGGAGACTGAATATAAGGACTACAGGCGCCCTGAGTCTGTTTCCTTTGTCCGCCAATTGACAGAGGACCTGAAACGCCGTGATTTTACAATGAATGCGATAGCCATGGATAAAAATGGTTCGCTTGTCGATCCATTCGATGGACAGAAGGCGTTGAAGGATAAGGTGATTGAAACGGTCGGTTCAGCTGATGAGCGGTTTCAAGAGGATGCCTTGCGTTTGATGAGGGCGGTCCGTTTTGTAAGCCAGCTCGGTTTCCGGCTTGAACCGGAAACGGAAAAGGCAATAGAAGTTCATGCACACCTTCTTCAGCATATCGCTTTGGAAAGAGTCATGTCTGAAATGGTTAAAATGCTGGATGGGCCCCACAAGGCGGAAGCATTTCAAATCCTTTTGAAAAGCGGGCTTTATCAATATCTGCCTTCCTTATTCAGCGAAAGAGATGTCCTTTTAACAAGTCTGGATTATGGTGTTTCAACATTGAATGAAAATCAGATGTGGCTTTTGGCTCTGCACTTTTCAAATACCGCCGACAGTGCCGGACAGTTAAAAAAATGGAAGCTGCCGGCAAAAAAAATTAAGGCATTAGTCCGTGCCTTGGATTTTTTAAAGCAGAGAATCGATCATGATTGGACGGCTTATCATTTGTTTACTGCCGGAAGGGATTCGGCAGTACTTGTCGAGACCGTTTACCAAGTCATTCAGCACAGGCCGGCTGATAGCTTCGTAAAGCGGATCAATGACAATTTTGATAAGCTCGCCATAAAAGCAAGGGATCAGTTGGCTGTGACAGGCGATGATCTGTTGATATGGGCAGATGCACCCGGCGGCCCCTGGGTGAAAGAATTGCTGGAAAGCATTATAAAAGCTGTGTTGGACGGGGCAGTTGCCAATGACAAACAAGAAATCAGGAGGTGGATAAAAACTTGCGGGCTTCTATAAGACAACAATTGATTGAGGCACTTTCAGGAGCGGGCGGAGAATTTCTGTCGGGACAGGCTCTGGCGGAAATCATCGGCTGCTCCAGAACGGCCATTTGGAAACATATTGAGGAATTAAGGAAAGACGGTTTCGTTCTGGAAGCCGTCAGAAACAAAGGGTACAGGATTGTCAGCACTCCTGAAGATATAACTGAAAATGATATCCTATACGGCCTTGAAACCGACCGGTTCGGAAGAAACGTCCACTATTATGAATCTCTTGGATCCACCCAAAAGGAAGCGCATCAGCTGGCGTATGACGGGGCCCCTGAAGGAACACTTGTCGTGGCTGAAGAGCAAACATCCGGAAGGGGAAGGCTTGGAAGGGAATGGCATTCTTTAAGCGGCAAAGGAATTTGGATGAGCCTCATTGTAAGGCCGGATCTGCCGCCCCAACAGGCCCCCCAATTCACATTGATCACCGCCGTCGCCGTAGCCCGGGCCATCGAGGAGATCACGGGCATTACACCGGAAATCAAATGGCCGAATGACGTGTTGATCAATGGAAAAAAAGTGGTCGGGATCTTAACCGAGCTGCAAGCGGAGTCCGATAAAATTTCTTCTTTGATCATCGGAATCGGAATGAATGCCAATCACGGGCCAGAAGATTTTCCGCCGAATGTTGCACATACGGCCACATCACTTTTTATTGAAAAAGGAGAAAAGATTTCACGGGCTGCCCTTATCCAATCCTTCTTAAAATATTTCGAAAGATATTATTCAATATATATAACGGAAGGATTTAAACCTGTGCGTATTTTATGGGAAAGCTACGCCATCAGCATCGGAAAGAGAATCAAGGCAACTACTGTAACGGGCGTAATTACCGGCCGGGCAATTGGGATAACTGATGAAGGAATATTGAAAATTGAGGATGATGAAGGGATCATCCACAATATTTATTCTGCCGATATACAGCAAACTTAAGTCCAACTTGGATGGCATTTCCGCTTTTATTGGTCTTTCGACGAAATATTTGCTATACTTTTTTTGGGCGGTATCATTTATTGAGCTGCACCACAAAATATTGGGAAAAACGATTATTTCTGCCTTGATCCTCTAAAAGGACGGGGACAGAGGACCGAAACGAACGAGTGACAGTTGCGGAGTCCTTCTGCCTTTTTTTGGGGAGGACTCCTTTTGGTGTTTAAACTGCCGCTTGATTCATTTCGTATCCTCTACAAAAAAGGAGGATGGACAAAATGAAGTCAACAACGGATTTTTTGAAAATGAAACAAGCCGGGGAAAAGATTGCGATGCTCACTGCCTATGATTACCCACAGGCGAAGCTTGCGGAAGAAGCCGGGGTGGATATGATCCTTGTCGGTGATTCCCTGGGAATGGTCGTGCTGGGCTATGATTCGACGGTGCCCGTCACAACGGATGATATGATTCATCACACAAAAGCGGTTAAGCGTGGCGCGAAGGATACATTTATTGTCACGGATCTTCCTTTTATGACCTTTCGTATAAGCAAGGAAGAGGCTCTGAGGGCTGCAGGTAAAATCATGCAGGAGAGCGGGGCGCATGCTGTCAAGATTGAAGGCGGGGGAGAAGTAATTGAAACGATCAGAGCCCTGACAAGTGCGGGAGTACCTGTTATGGGTCATCTCGGATTGACACCGCAGACAGCCGGGGTTCTTGGCGGATACAAGGTACAGGCAAAAACGGCAGAGGCTGCTTCTGAATTGATTGAAGAAGCGAAAAAATGTGAAGATGCCGGCGCTTTTGCCATCGTATTGGAGTGTATTCCGCACCAGCTTGGCAAAGAGGTCTCTTCCAAAATAAATATACCGGTAATCGGGATTGGGGCAGGCCCTGATACAGATGGACAGGTTCTTGTCTTTCATGACGTTGTCACATTCGGTGTTGACCGTGTCCCTAAGTTTGTCAAAAAATTTGCAGATATAAATGTTGAAGCATCAGCAGGCATTGGGAAATACGTGGAGGAAGTAAAATCAAGCGTGTTCCCCGATCTTCAGAAACATACATTTGAAATGAAGCAGGAAGAACTGGCTTCATTGTACGGAGGAAAATAAATTGATCACAATCACGACAAAGCAGGAAATGCAGCAGCTGGCGAAACAACATAAAGAAAAAGGAAGATCCATCGGATTTGTTCCGACCATGGGCTATTTGCACGAAGGACATTTGACACTTCTCAAAGAAGCGAAAAAAAACAATGACATTACCATCATGAGTATTTTTGTCAACCCGCTTCAATTTGGCCCTGGCGAAGATTTTGATGCCTATCCCCGAAACCCTGAAAGGGACACAAAGCTTGCGGAGGAAGCCGGCGTCGACATTTTATTTATGCCAAGCCCGGAAAATATGTATAATAGCGAAAAATCCATCAGAATGACCGTATTAAACAGGACTGATGTCCTGTGCGGAGTCAACCGGCCGGGCCACTTTGACGGAGTCGTCACGGTATTGTCCAAACTATTTCATATTACACTGCCTGACCGCGCTTATTTCGGTTTAAAAGATGCGCAGCAATTTGCCGTTGTGTCCGGTCTTGTTGAAGATTTTGATTTTCCGCTTGAGATCGTCCCTGTCGAAACAGTCAGGGAGTCAACTGGCCTTGCGGTCAGCTCAAGAAATGTCTATTTGACCCCTGAAGAGCGGAAACAGGCGCCTGCCTTATATAAAAGCCTGCAGAAGGCGGAAGAATTATTAAAAGATGGCGTGCAGGACATTGCAGCCATCACAGGAAAAGTAAAAGATTATATCAGAACCCATATGCAAGCAGATATTGATTATGTGGAATTATTGAGTTTTCCTGAACTGGAGCAGATTTCCGTTCCTAATGGAAAAGTGATCGTTGCTGCCGCTGTCAAGTTTTCAAAAGCAAGGCTCATCGACAATATCATCATTGATGTTTAGTTCGATTATTTTCGGGTGGAAAGAGGGCTCATATATGGTAAACTAACTAAAGAGAAACGATTGTTTTAGGATTAAAGGTGTGAAGAGGATGGCAGGCAAATATGTTGTAGTAGATGTTGAGACAACGGGGAATTCATATGTTAAAGGATCCAGGGTGATACAAATTTCTGCAGTTACTGTGGAAAACTCCCGCATCACGGATCAATATACTTCTTTTGTCAATCCCGAAGTGCCCATCCCTTCTTTTATTAAAGAACTGACAGGCATCGGTGAAGAAGAGGTAGCCGAAGCACCCCGATTTGGAGAAATTGCCGGGGTGATCCATTCCATATTGGATGGGGCGATTTTTGTGGCCCACAACGTAAAGTTCGACCGCAGTTTTATTGCCGGGGAATTGGAAGATGCCGGTTTTGCCAATCCCATTGAAAAAACCTTGGATACGGTCGAGCTGGCGAACATCCTCCTGCCAAAGGCTAACAGTTATAAATTGGAAGAACTTTCAGATCAAATGGAGCTTGAGCATATTACACCGCACCAGGCGGACAGTGATGCCCTTGCTACAGCGGAATTGCTGTTAATGCTATTGGAAAAAGCAAAAAACCTTCCCATGGCGACTCTGGAAAAGCTTTGTGAATTATCGAAAAACCTGAACAGCAGCATGTTTTCTTTTTTTGAGTCGGTCAAAAAAGAAAAGGAAAGCCGGCTGGAAAGCCTTCCCGAAGGCCTTGAATCGTTTCGCGGTATTGTGCTGAAGAATAAACAGATGCCGGCAGGGGAGGCTCCGATCCGATCACTGGATTATCCAAAAGGTATAGATGACAAAGTCAAACTCCTGCAGCCTTTGTTCAAAGAATTTGAGTCCCGGAACGGACAGTACGAGATGATGGATACAGTATACCAGTCATTCCGGACAAGCACGCATTCTGTTATAGAGGCAGGTACCGGCATCGGCAAGACAATCGCTTATTTGCTTCCGAGTGTTTATTTTTCGGTTGGCCGGCAGGAAAAAGTCATCATTAGTACATACACGATTCAATTGCAGCATCAGATTCTGGAAAAAGAAATAAAAATCCTGAAAGACGCTGTTCCTTTTTCCTATAGAACAGCCCTGATCAAGGGCAGGGAGCATTATATCAACATGCTTAAGTTCGAGCAGACGCTTAAGGAACCGGACTCCTCTTATGATGAAACGATCACAAAAATGAAGATATTAATTTGGCTTCTGCAGACAGAAACAGGAGATATGGATGAATTGAACCTGTCAAGCGGAGGAAAGCTTTACTGGAAGAGAATATGCAATGATGGGTCGTTTGTTGACAGGAACAATGACCCGTGGACTTCCCGTGACTTTTACCTGCACTCCAAAAATCTTGCCGAGAGTGCGGATATTATCATTACAAACCATTCCATGCTTGTCGCTGATTTGGAGCATCCAGTTCTGCCAAAGAGCCATTTTATTGTTATCGATGAGGCCCATCACCTGGAAAAATCCGTACGGACCAAGCTCGGTCGTAAGCTTGATTACAACCATATAAAGTTTTTGCTGGGCAAATTAGGGACAACCGAAAAAAAGAAACGTTTTTACACTCTTGAAAGGTATACGGCCAAAGCTTCGGCTGTTCCTTCTGTTCATTCCTTCGCAGTGGATCATGCGATTCAAAATATAGAGGCTGAAACAGATGATTTATTTACATTGCTGAGCCAAATGCTCAAGCGTACCCGGCCGAATAAAGGGAAAAACAGAAGAGCCAAGTTAAGGGTTTCTGATCAGATCAGATCCGGGGGAAGCTGGCAGAAGGTCATGATGTGTGCCGAGCGCTTTTTGGATTTCCATAAGCTTATTTCCCAGGGGATTCAGGAACGGCTTATGCTCATCAAAAAAAGCCAGGCTTCACTTTCACCTGCAGAGTTGGCGTTCCTGGAAGAAATGGCCGGCTTTCACGGGGAATGGACTGAAATGGGGTTACAGGTTAAACATTTGCTCTCTCAATCGGAAAACAGTGACGTGATGTGGCTGGAAAGTGATCAAAAATGCATGGCGAACAGAACGAGCGTTCATAGGCAGCCGTTGAATATAAACTGTTTTTTATCCGAACGGCTTTTTAAAGAACATAAAAGTGTCGTCTTGACGTCAGCCTCTCTAACAGTGAATAATTCATTTAAATTTTTTAGCGAGGAGATCGGCATTCATTCATTTGACAGGATTGAAACACGATTTGAATCGCCATTTCCATATGAAAAGCAGGTTAAACTGCTTGTACCGACAGATCTTCCGGAAATCAATTCTGTTCCTATGGAGGAATATGCAGAGTCAATAGCCTGTCACTTGATTGCTGTTGCCAATGCGGCTGAAGGACGGATGCTCGTTTTGTTCACATCCCATGAGATGCTTCGAAAAACGCATGAATTATTATACGACAGCAATGAGCTCAGGGATTTTGTCCTTCTGGCCCACGGTGTTTCGTCAGGAAGCAGAAGCCGGCTTGTAAAAAGCTTCCGGCACTTTCAAAAGGCGATCCTTTTGGGAACAAACAGTTTTTGGGAAGGCATCGATATTCCGGGAGAGGATTTATCCTGCCTTGTCGTCGTGAGACTCCCTTTTTCCCCAATTGATGACCCGGTTACGGCTGCAAAATTGGAGTATGTACAAGCAGGCGGAAAAAATCCATTTTCAGCCTACTCTCTTCCTGAGGCCATTATTCAATTCAAACAGGGTTTTGGACGTCTAATCAGGAAAAAAACAGACCGCGGTGTTTTTTTCGTATTTGACCAGAGAGTCATTACATCTGCATACGGAAAGGCTTTTCTAAAGTCCATTCCTTCCATTAAGCTTGAAAAAGGTCCCTTGGATCACCTGATTCCTTCAGTTGAAAGCTGGCTGGATAAAAAGTAAAACGCCGCCGGAAAGCGACGTTTACAATGTGGACTAGATTTTTTAAAAACGACGGCGCCATCATGATATAATGATGGGGATACCGCGTGCTTACTAATATTGTGGCAGAAAACGGGCCGGTTATTAATAACAAAATATGTGTATTGAGGAACGCGTGCTCAATAAAACGAAGATTTTCTGTATTAACGAGGGATGTACATGTATAAATGGCTCGCGATTATTCTTTCCTGCCTGTTAATCGCTGCAGGGATAAGCGGATGTGTATACAGCAAAGCGATGGCGCCCATGAAAAAGGCAAGGGATGCCGCTGAGGAAAGACTGAAATCAGAGACGGACATAAAAAGCGCGGACGAGTTTTATTTATATAATGGTTCGCGGACTTACTATGTGGTGATTGGAAAAAACAGCAAAGGCCAGGAAGCCGCTGCATGGATTCCGGACAATAAAAAAGATAAAGTCCATGTAAAGAAAATATCAGACGGTGTCTCAAAGCAGGACGCAGTCAATAAATTACTGAGCGAAAAAAAACCTAAAGAGATTCTTGGTGTCAGGCTGGGGATGGAAAAGGAACTTCCTGTCTGGGAATTGTCCTATCTGGATGAAAACTCCAACTTAAATTATTATTACATCCATTTCGATTCTGGGAAATGGTTGAGAAAAATAGAAAATTTATAGAGGAAGCAGGGGTTGTATATGATTGAATTATCAAATCGGGTATCCAAAGTTTCACCTTCATCCACACTGGCCATTACAGCAAAGGCAAAAGAATTAAAAGCGAGCGGCCTCGATGTGATCGGGCTGGGAGCCGGTGAACCGGATTTTAACACCCCGGATAATATTATTCAGGCGGCATACCGTTCCATGGGAGAAGGACATACAAAGTATACACCCGCCGGCGGCCTGGCTGAATTGAAACAGGCAATCATCGGTAAATTCAGAAGGGATCAAGGGCTTGATTATAAAGCTTCTGAAATCATTGTTACAAACGGTGCCAAACACGCCCTTTATACACTTTTCCAGGTCATATTGAATGATGGGGATGAAGTGATCATCCCGACTCCATACTGGGTAAGTTATCCGGAGCAGGTAAAATTGGCTGGGGGAGAGCCGGTGTTCATCGACGGAGAAGAAGCCAATCACTTCAAAATTACCGGCAGACAGCTTGAAGATGCGATAACTTCCCGAACAAAGGCTGTCATTATCAACTCGCCGAGCAATCCGACAGGCATGGTCTATTCTAAAGAAGAACTGGGCGAGATTGGGGAAGTTTGTAAAGCAAACAATATATTGATCATCTCTGATGAAATATATGAAAAGCTTCTATACGACGGCCATGAGCATGTTTCAATATCTCAATTGTCGCCTGAACTTAAAGATTTGACCATCATTATCAACGGGGTGTCCAAATCACATTCCATGACCGGCTGGAGAATTGGATATGCGGCGGGAAACGAAACAATCATCAAGGCCATGACGGACGTCGCAAGCCATTCGACTTCCAATCCGGCAACAACATCCCAATATGGTGCGATTGAGGCTTATAACGGAACCCAGGAACCAGTAGAAAAAATGAGGCAGGCATTTGAAGAAAGAATGAACATCATTCATAAAAAACTGATAAATATTCCGGGTGTGACATGCCTGAAACCCCAAGGGGCATTCTATTTATATCCGAACGTCAAAGAAGCTGCTGAAACTGCCGGCTATAAAGATGTAGACAGCTTTGTACGGGCATTGCTTGAAGAGGCGCTTGTGGCTGTCGTGCCGGGTTCCAGCTTCGGTTCACCGGAAAACATCAGGCTTTCGTATGCGGCATCGCTTGAATTGCTGGAAGAAGCGATCAGCCGAATTCATTCTTTTGTGGAGTCTAAAAGTCAATAATATATAGAGGCCACGTGCAATTTGTGCGTGGTCTTTGCATCGAAGGATAAAAAGCGGTTTCCACGCTAGTAAAGACGAGGTGCTGAATATGGATAAAGATATAATAGTGTCGTGGATGGAAGCCGGCATGATTCAGGTCCCGAATCTTTTAATGCAGAAGTACAAGCAGATCGGTTTGGATGAAAAAGAATTGGCACTGTTATTGCATATCCTTTCGTTTATTGAGGCAGGCAACGAGTTTCCTACACCGGAACAATTGGCTGGCAGAATGACGATAAACAGCAGTGAATGTTCCGGCCTGTTAAGAAAACTTGTACAAATGCAGATTCTTTCGATAGAGGAAGGACTTTCAGAAGATGGGATCCGCTTTGAAAAATATTCATTGAGCTCATTGTGGGCAAGGCTTGCCGATGAATTAAAATTTGATAAAAAGCAAAACGGCTTGAAACATACATTGCTCGAGGAACATGACTTATACACCCTTTTTGAGCAGGAATTCGGAAGGCCGCTGTCTCCGATGGAATGTGAGAATCTGGCCATGTGGCTGGATGATGACGGACAGGACCCGGTTATTATCAAAGCTGCTTTGAGGGAGGCGGTTTTGGCGGGAAAGCTGAGTTTTCGCTATATAGACCGCATTTTATTCAATTGGAAGAGAAACGGAGTCCGTACTCTTGAACAGGCGCGGATGCAGGGCATACAATTCAGGCAAAAAACGAAGCAGCCTGCCCAGCCCGCAACAGAAACAACATCAAAGACTATTCCGGTTTACAATTGGCTGGAACCATGACCTTTGACACATTGGAGGTGAATATATGCTGAATAAGCAGGAAATCCGATTTTGCATCGACACAATGGGGGAAATGTTTCCTGAAGCCGAATGTGAGTTGAATCATTCGAATCCGTTCGAACTTGTCATCGCTGTTTTATTATCGGCCCAATGCACCGATGTCCTTGTCAATAAGGTAACCAAATCCCTTTTTAAAAAATATAAATCACCGGAAGATTACCTTAAAGTGCCTGTTGAGGAATTGCAGCAGGATATACGTTCCATTGGGCTTTACCGTAATAAAGCAAAGAATATCCAAAAGCTGTGCCTCATGCTTTTGGAAGAATACGGGGGAGAAGTGCCGGCCGACCGTGATGAACTCGTCAAACTTCCCGGGGTTGGGCGCAAGACAGCCAATGTCGTCGTTTCAGTGGCTTTTGGCATTCCTGCCATTGCAGTTGATACACATGTGGAACGGGTCAGCAAGCGTTTGGCTTTCTGCCGCTGGAAAGACAGCGTATTAGAAGTTGAAAAGGCATTAATGCGAAAAATTCCAAAAGAACTTTGGTCCATCAGTCATCACAGAATGATCTTTTTCGGAAGATACCATTGTAAAGCTCAAAATCCGCAATGCCACATTTGCCCTTTACTCGATTTGTGCAGGGAAGGGAAGAAAAGAATGAAGAAAAGAGATGCAACAGTAATAAATAATAAGAAAAGCGTAAGCGCCTTGCCCATCGACGTACAGACTGGAGTGCCTCCGACGAGATAAAGGAAACACGGCGAGGAACGAGCCGATGTTGACTTATCGTAGGAGGAGGTGCGAAGTCTGCTAGTCGATAGGCGCTGGAGCTAGACAACAAATGGCTTTGTTCAAAATTTTAAAGCTAAAACATCTTATACTTTTTTACTCTGTTAAAAAAATGGATGGCCAATAGGCCATCCATTTTTTTAAATCAGTTATTTTCCCTTCGGCCTTCCGGATTGGTATCGGCCGGTGAATCAGGGTTATCGGGGTTTTCCTGGTCATTGCCATTGTTGCCATTTCCAGGATTCACGTTTCCGGGATTACCATTCCCGTCATTTCCGTTATTTCCAGGCTGTTGTCCGTTGTTATCATTTTGTTTATCATCATTTTGGTTTTGATCCTGGTCGTTTTGTTGTTCATCGCCCTGGTCTTCTTGGCCATCTTGATTTTCTGAATCTTCATCTTCGTCTTGGACATCTTCCTCATCTTCCTCATCTTCCTGCGAAGGGACGGTCACGCTGGCAGACCCTGGTGCGCTCCTTTGAGAGCCTGCAACTGCAACAACTTGAATTCCGTATGTTTCACCGGGTTCAACTTCATTGATTGTATAGCTTGTGTCTGAAGTTGTCCCGATGTCTTTTTGTTTCCCGCCTCCAAGGTTTACCTTCACTTCAAATTTCATATCATTTTTATCCATGTCCGGATGGCTCCATGAGAAAACGACCTGGTTTCCATCCTCTTTATATTCCCCGGATACTGAAGGGGCATCAAGTTTATCATATGCCTGTGATACTTCGGTCGGTTCCGTGCCTGCGACAAACAGCTCGTAGACAATATTGCTCTCAGGAGTATACTTACTAGGTTTTTTGGCAGGGTTTGAACCTTTTTCAACCGCAGCCCGAACAACGCTTTTAGGCATGGTGAAATCGGGTGTTTGAACATCTGCCGACACATGCGTCATCAGGTTTTTGAATAGATGCTGAGCAATGGTCAGATCCTTTGGAAGGACCGGATTCTTTCTCTCTTCATAGCCTGTCCAAACTGCAATCGTATAATTTGTCGTATACCCGGCGAACCAGGAGTCGGGGGAGCTTCCGTCAGGAATGTTATATTTAAGGATGTCTTCTTTACTATAGTTTGTTGTGCCGGTTTTACCTGCAACCGGCAATCCGGGTATGGCTGCTGCTCCTCCTGTAGCACCCGATTTGCCCGACAGCACGTCTTTCAGCATATCCGTCACCATGTAAGCTGTTGAATCTTTCATGGCAACTTCAGGCTCCACTTTGTTCTTGATTTCCGTTTCGCCATCCATCAGAACAATCTTTTTGACCGTATGCGGCTTGTTATACATTCCGTTATTGCCGAAGGCTGCATACGCACCGGCAAGAGTCATAGGGGAAGGATGCTGTTCTCCCCCTCCGATTGCATCAGATTCCACTATTTTAGGATCATCTAATCCCAATCTTTCTGCAAACTCTTTTACATTTTCCTGCCCGACTTCCTGGAAAGCTTTTAAAGCAGGAATGTTTCTTGAACGGTACAGGGCTTCCCTGATGGACATCTGTCCCAGGTGGGATCTGTCAAAGTTATTGATCGGTGTACCGCCCGTGTACGTATATGGTTCGTCCACGATCTGTTCATATGTCGACCAATTTAGGTACTCAATGGCAGGACCGTAATCAAAAATCGGTTTTGCCGTAGAACCCGGTGTTTTATCTTTCAACTGTGTAGCGAAATTGCGTCCGCGTTTGACATCCTGGTTCCGGCTGCCGCCAATTGCCCTTACCTCACCGGATTTTGTATCCAACAGCACGATTCCGGCCTGGAATTTTTCATCAGGATATTGGACGACTTCATCCGTAAAGAGCATTTTTTCGGTATATTGCTGTGCATCGGGGTCCAACGTTGTATAAATTTTCAATCCATCCGCAAAGACGTTATAATCTCCCATTTCTTCAACTTCCCTGATGACTTGATCTACAAAAGAATCATACTTATATGACTCATTTTGGTTCTTCTCTTGAGGGACGAGAGTTTTGCCAACGGAGATATTCTTGGCCTTTTCCATTTGTTCTTTGCTGATTTTGCCATGCTGATACATGAGAGATAAAACGATGTTTTTCCTCTTATCCGCTTTTTCAAGATGTTTATATGGATTATAATTGTTCGGGCTCTGCGGAAGACCCGCCAAAAACGCCGCTTCCTGCAATTCCAATTCATCAAGGGTTTTATCAAAATAAAACTTCGAAGCTGTTTCAATACCATGAATGCCGTTTGAATAATAAATTTTATTCACGTACATTTCAAAAATCTGGTCTTTCGTGTAATTATTTTCAAGCTGGATGGACAGCCACGCTTCCTGGGCTTTTCTTTTCAATGTTTTTTCATCGGAAAGGAAAGAGCGTTTAACAACCTGCTGAGTCAAGGTGGAAGCTCCTTCAGAACCGAACCCGCGCGAGAAATTGGCAAGGACTGCTCCGGCAAGCCTTTTGACATCTATGCCGTGATGTTTGTAAAAGCGTACATCCTCTGTAGCCAAAACAGCATCTTTTACCTGTTTGGGAATGTCGTCAATTTCAACATAATCACGCCGCTCTGCTCCCAAAGTCGTAAACACTTCCCCGTTAATATCGAGCAATTCCGAAGCGACAGGGTCGACAAGCAACTGCTTGTCAAGTTTGGGGACGTCTTTTACATACCAGGCAAACGTGCCGGCGCCAGCTGCCAAACCTGCAAATGCAAGAATCAGTAAAAGTACAACCACCTTTTTGAATAGGCCTTTTTTCTTGCCCTTCTGATTTTTTTTATCGGCACCCAGTTTACGGCGCCGCTCTGTCCGAGATTGATAATTCTCTCCCATTCATAATCCTCACTTTCCATACAGCAGTTTCTTTATCAATATCAGAATGAATAAAGATTCCGTATGACTTTTAAATAATCGATCCTTGGCGCCCACCCTAATTCGATGGAATGCCCATAGGTTTTTAGTTCCTGTTTTGTGATTGACTTGCGGCCGCCATTTTTCATGCGGTCCCAAAATTTGAATAGATGCTCTCCTTCAAGCAAATAGATTTCTTCCGTGGCCGAAAAACGGATGATGACAAAGGCAATCCCATTTTGTTTGATTACATTTTTCATATGCTCTATCTGGTGCCCATGAATATTTTTCAATGGGAAGGATGTAGGGCTCTTTGTCTCTTTTGCTTCGAAATCAATGTATTTTCCATTGGATATCCCATTATAATCAGTTGTCGATGCCTGGCGGAAATAGGCTTCCTTTATGACGGCAGTGCTCCTCTTTGCATAATCGACATGGACGATCTGAACCGGCGTTGGCTTTTTGTGGATGACAGCCAGTCCATTGGACAAATAATATTGGTTTGTTTCATTTAAATCCTCTTCCAGCGTCATGCCCCTGTTACTATAAATGATCTCTTTATCGGGCAGATCATTTTTATTCTCTTTTTCAGGCCGTGCCACATATTTCCGGCCTGTAGGATAATGAAATTCCATGTTTTATCCCCCTTATGAATTTAAATTATATCACAGGCATTGAATAAAAATATGGAACTTTGGTACATATTAAAGAGAAAATGATGTGGGAGCATACAGTGATGAAGCCCGGCAGTCCATTTGACAGGATTCGATCCAATGAATATTTTATTATAAATCGGATAAGACAGGAAGAGTTTAGAGGAAATAAAGATAACATTTCAAGGACAAAATGCTATCAGCGATTCTTTTTGGAGAATCCTGAAATCGCATGGTCTTTTTTGGCGTCTATGGTCTCGAGAAACACCGGATGGAATATGGGGGATCTATATGGAGAAATTATCCCGGAAATCCTTGATGAGAAGACGAGAAAAAATCTTTTTTTGTCATTGGAAAGGGCGAATTGGATCATTTTTAAAGATGCCTTTCCCCAACTTCTTATATATCAATATTCAAAAAAGACAGGACGCCCGATGTTCCATTTGCTGGATCATTTTAATGTCTCGGGTTTCATGCAAAATGAATGGCGGCATTTCTGGAAAAGAGGCGAGAGAAAGAGGCTACTGTATGCATTGATTGTTAATGAACAACATGTCATTCAGCAGCCGGTTATTTTACACCCGTCTTATAAATATAAAATATTTCATTCGGCCTTTTTTGTCCTTCATGAGCTCCTGCATTTCAATTGCATTGTTTTTCCGACTGCAAATGGTGAATTGTATGGGGAAAGTGTTGTTCAGTTTAAAAACGTATGGAAAAGGATACATTTGGGCAAACGCCTTGCCTCCATTTTGTTTGATAATGATCTTTATCCGCGTTTTCTCCATTTTGCCGTCAAAACCGAACCCACCGGCTCACGTTATGACTATGAACGTTATGCCTACGAACGAAAAAATCGGAAAAATCCTTTTATCAGGGCTGTTCTGCCCATTATTGAACATCACGAAAGGGCAGTGGAGGACTGGTCTTTGAAACACCCCCCAAAGCGCGGATGGCCAAAAGCTCCATGCATGAAAAAACCGGCTGCTGTGACGGACTGGTTTTATCAAAAGCAGGAACAGCTCCGGCTGTATCATCTTGCAAAGCAGCTGTTTTCAAACGCCCCTTGACAACCTGTCGAAAAGCAGTGCAGGTTAAAAAAGATTAAACACTTTGTTTGCCGATTTGCTTCTAGTTTTGTCAGCTTGGCAGGAAGTTCTTTCGGAAGGGAGAATACGTTATCAAATAAGCCGGACGAAAGGAGATAACGATGAATTTGCAAGACTGCCTTAATAAGCTGGCAGAAATCAAGGACCAGTTGGATCTGCTGGAAGAGCAAATTGCCGAAAAAGTCAGGGATGAAGAGTCAAATGAAAAAGCCAGAATGAGTCGGGAGAGAAGGGAAATAGATAGAAAACTCGCTCAATTGGAATTGAAAAACGCAAGAGAGAGAATAAGACAATACCATGTTTCATAAATACTTTACCCCTTGAAAAGCTGCCTGTAGGAAGATAAGATGATTAGTGCAGGAACAAAGGCGATGGAGCCGGAGCATAGAGGTGCTAAAGAGATGGAGTATGGACAATTGAAAGAAATGACAAGCGGATTGCTCGAGTGCAACCGCCGGGCAGCCGAATCTTTTCAGCGTTGCCGTGCAACGGGGAAACAGGGAGATTTCTATACAGAAGTGAAACCTTTTGCTGACAAAGTGAAGGCGCTGAGCGAGGAATGGGAACCGAAAGCTGTCAAGTGGGTGACCGATATCAGGCCCAAAAACCTTCATCCGCTGCAAATTAAAAATACCGCTGAAAACTTACAGATGGTCTCCATTCGGGCGTTTTTTCCCGATACAAGCATAAAGAGGTTCAAGAGCCATATCCAATCGATCGAATATGTGCTGGAACGGATTCTTGAAGAAATAGAAAAAAGCAAATCCCCGGATCAATAACCCCGGGGATTTGCTTTTGCTCTATGCCTCAGTTTTAATAGCGCTTTCAAAGAACACATCAATGTTTTTGGCCCCAAGTGCTTCCAATTCACGAACAACGCTCCTGAATTCCTTCAGGGATATTTCGTTATTGATATAAGTCTGTTTAGCAAAGTCCAGCAATTGACAAGTGTCTTCAATAGGGTATGACCTTTTCTGGAGAAACTTTTCCTTTAATTCGTGAATTGTCATGAACATACCTCCCAGGCTTTTTTTACATAGTAACATAGTTTTTTTGATTTCCTTTTTAATAGAAAAGTGAGACTTCCGACAAAGGAGGAGAAAAATCGACATATTTGTATGCGTTTCCAAAATGTGCTTTTATCACATTTCTCGGCAATGAACATATTTTATATGTAGAGTAATTTTGAAGAAGAAGGAGGATATCATGGATGTACCACATGAGAAGGATTACAAGTTATGCCCCTCCTTACCCGAACATGCCAGTGCCTCATCATTCAGGCTTTGGGACGTATCCGCCTAACGGTTTTTACCAAGCTCCAATGCAAATGGGCCATATGCATGCTCAACAATATATGAATCCGCCGCATGGAGGAAATAACCTAACCAGCCAGTTATTTCATAATCCTTTGCAGGCAGATGAAGAACATTTGCATAGTCAATACCAGGGCGGATATTCCCATCCTTATCATATTCCAAAACTGCCCCAACCGCCGCAAACAGGCCATTTTAACTCATTTCTGAATTCATTCAAATCCCAAAGCGGCTCTCTTGACCTGAATAAAATGATGGATACTGCAGGCCAAATGATGAATGCCTTAACACAAGTTTCCAATATGGCAAAAGGTCTGGGAAGTCTCTTCAAAACCTAAAGAAAAAAGGAATCGGTCAAATATGACCGTTCCTTTTTTCAACTATCCGGTAACGCTAAGCTGCTATGTGATATCAATTCTTTTTCCCTTTAGTTTGTTGATGGAGACTGTCAAAAGGCCGTTTTCATACGTTGCCTTTACATTTTTTGTATCAATGGCTTTTGTCAGCGGAATGGTTCGGGAAGTTCTTCTTGTTGTATCTTTATGCTGGACTACTTCCTGGTGTTTATTTTCGGTGGTGATCGTTTCCCGATGCATAACTGAGATTGTAATGTATTGCTGCAAAACGTCAATCTCAATTTGTTCCTTTTTAATTCCCGGCAGCTTTGCCTGGATGATGTACTTTGAGCCGGTTTCCTTTAATTCTACAGGAAAGCTGCTTGAAAAAGGGGAAGTTACGAATAATTCATCAATGCTTTCCAAAAAACCTTTGACAGGGCGGTGCTCGAAAAAGTCATTCATCGCCTTCATTAACTGATTAATGGGTTCATGGCCCTTATTTTTTGAGTTGTCCTTTGAAAAATTTTCCGTCATTACAGGTCTCCCTCCCTAAGCAAATATATGGTATAGTATGTATGAATAAAATAAAAAGTGCGCTTGGCACTGCTCTCTTTTCACACCATTAAAGATTCAAGGCGTCGGCCAGGAATAATCCTGATAAACATTTCCCGGGCAAGCGCAACATTCGACTTTATTTTGGTCCAAATAGCGCAATTTGTTTGGAAATGTCGTATATTGATCAAATGTTTTTGACTGCGGCCAAACAGTAAAATAGGTGTTTGTATCAGTACATGTATGGTTATTTTACATAGGTTGTTAGTGTAAAGAATCTTTGGTGGAAAGGAGTTTAATTTATGTATATAAACTGTGGTACAAAGGTATGTCCGCCAGTGGTGCACCCGACGAAATGCTGTGTAATCAACAAATGTTATAATTATGTTGTACCTGAAATTCACCCATCTCATACAACAACTGTTAACCACATTAATTATAATCATGTGCATAGCTTCCCGCACACTGAGTCATGTGCGACTGAAGTGACGAATACCGAATCGATTGCTCCTCCTGGAATGGGATATGGTATGCCGCTGCGGCCCGGATTTGGCCCGGGACCAGGAATGGGGCCGATGGGTCCAATGGGAGGACCGATGTTTCCTTATTGATAAAATGGAACAAGGATGAATGGCCAAGGAATCATCCTTGTTTCCGTACATAAGATTAATGAGCTGATTATTTCAATGGTTAAATTGACAAATAACCAATATTTTGAAAGAATGATATTAATGTCGTTTGAATTTGAGGTGGTCTCGAATGTTGGCTGAGAAATTAAAACTTACTGCTAAAGAAATATTGGAAAAAGAATTTAAGACAGGTTTTCGAGGATACAAACAAGAAGAAGTGGATAAGTTCTTGGATTTGATCATCAAGGATTATGAATCCATGCATTCCATCATTGATGAGATGCAGCAGGAAAACATGAGGTTGAAAAAACAGCTGGAAGAGAGTTCACGCCGCCAGCATATCCAGCCTGCAGGCACGACTAACTTTGATATTTTAAAGCGGCTGTCGAATTTGGAAAAGCATGTATTTGGAAGCAAACTTGATGAAAATGTATAAACATCCTTTTATTGCTACTTGAAAAAATAACAATTCTATACTATAATAATCATTCGGTTAAATAACATTCGGGTAATCGCTGTTCGCTTTTTTAAAAGCGGCAGAGGAAAGTCCATGCTCGCACGGTGCTGAGATGCCCGTAGTGATCACGCCTGGTGAAACAATAAGCCAGGGCAGCCGGGATACGGCTGACGGCAGGGAAAGCATCTAAGTCTATACAGATATGATGTGAATACCTTGAAAGTGCCACAGTGACGAAGCTTTGCCGGAAACGGCAAAGGTGGAACGAGGTAAACCCCGTGAGCGAGAAACTCAAATAATGGTAGAGGCACTCTTATTGCGGAAATCAACGCAACAAGAGGCAGGCATAGCGCCTGCAGATAGATGATTACCGCCTGAGTACGAGATCGCCCTATGATCGTCTGCAGTACAAAGGTACAGAACATGGCTTATAGAATGTTATTTATAGGTGAAACAGCGAGTAATGCCTTCCTGATTTGGGAAGGCATTGATTTTTCTTCAAAATGAAAGCCTTTACAAAAGAATATAAGGAAAGGGTTTAGAATATACTCTTGTTATAAATTCAAAAAAGGGAGTGATTAATGGTTATGTCTCAAATGATGAGCGACTTTAAAAGGATATCCGACGCATTGTACTCCTCCAACGAAATCCTGCAAAAGGAGCATCTGCCCGAAGAAGCAAAAAGGCGTCTGCAGGAGGCGGAACATAGCCTGAATAAGGCAATTTATCATGTTCTATCGGAAAAGAGGAATATTGCCCAAAAATGAAACGCAAGTGAATTTAAGATCACTTGCGTTTTGCTATGGTTGAGGAAGATTTTCTGGAATAGTCTGCCAATGTGGTATAAGATTGATGTATTCATACATAATGGAGGCGTTTACATGCGATTGAACGAAACGGAAACTACTTTTATGGAATATGTGAAAAAGATGGAAGCGTTCAAAGAAGCTCTCCAGCTTATTTATTGGGATTTGCGGACAGGCGCCCCAAAAAAAGGGGTAAAACAGAGGTCCCAAGTCATAGGCACTTTATCCGACGAATACTATCAGATGTCGATTTCTGAAGAAATGGCTGCTTTTATCGCAAAATTGTCCGGGCAAAAGGAGGAGTTGCCGGAACTGGTGCAAAAAACATTGGAGGAATGTAAGACAATCTATGATCGCAACAAGAAAATTCCCCCAAACGAGTATAAGGAATATGTGATTTTGCAAACCGAAGCGGAGAATGTGTGGGAAGAAGCCCGCGAAAAATCTGATTTTGCTATGTTTAAGCCATATCTTGAGAAGCTTGTGGATTTCAATAAAAAGTTCATTGAGTATTGGGGCTATAAAGGCAACAAATATGATACATTGCTCGATCTGTACGAACCCGGTGTTACAGTGGAAACTGTAGACAAGGAATTTGAAACCTTGAAAGGGGCCATCGCTCCCTTGATTCAAAAAATAAATGAATCCGGAAACAAGCAGGCAACGGATTTCCTTTATCAGCCTTTTCCTAAGGAAAAGCAAAGGGAATTCAGCCTGAAAATTTTGGAGCAGATGGGTTATGACTTGGGGGCGGGAAGACTTGATGAGACCATTCACCCATTTGCCACTGGGCTCAATCCGGGAGATGTGCGGATAACAACAAGATACTATGATAATGATTGGAGAATGGCTGTTTTCGGAACCATCCATGAAGGCGGGCACGCATTGTACGAACAAAATATATCAGAGGAATTGATTGGAACGCCTCTTTGCAGGGGAACTTCAATGGGAATCCACGAATCACAATCATTATTTTATGAAAATATTTTGGCAAGGGACAAATCCTTTTGGGAATACAACCTTGAATTATTGCGGAAATACGCGGGCGGTATATTGGATCACATCCGGCTGGACGAATTTTACCGCGCTATCAACAAAGCCGAACCTTCTCTGATCCGGATCGAATCTGACAACCTGACGTATTCTCTGCATATTATCATCCGGTACGAAATCGAAAAGGGCCTGTTCAATAACGAAATCAACGTTGAGGACCTACCGGACATATGGAATGATAAATATGAACAATATTTGGGAATCCGCCCAAAGAACGATGCTGAAGGGGTATTGCAGGATGTGCACTGGGCGGCCGGCAATTTCGGGTATTTTCCTTCTTACGCGCTTGGATATATGTATGCTGCACAGATTAAAAATGCCATGGTGAGGGAAATAACGGAATATGATGGGCTGTTAAAGTCGGGAAATCTCAAGCCGATAAAGGAATGGCTCACCAAGCATATCCATCGTTACGGCAAAACGAAAAAACCGCTTGAATTGATCAAGGAAGCCACAGGGGAAGGTTTATCCGCCAAATATTTAACCGACTATCTTGTTAAAAAATATTCCGCCATTTATAATTTGTAATAGTGATTATTTTCTTTATTTGCATAGAAAAACGATTCAGTTTCGGACAACCGAAATTGAATCGTTTTTTGTTGCAGAAAGTATAAAAAATTTAACGAATTTTATCTTCAAACAAAGGTTACTAATGTCCAGCTCCAGGCGCCTTTCGCCTTTCTTAGAATTAAATATTGGCTGTTTCTTTTTCGATTTTGCTTGCAAAAGCTTTGGCTTCTTCCATGTATTCGTTGAACTGTGCGATGTCCATTTGCTGGGCGGAATCAGAAAGTGCCACTGCAGGATCCGGGTGCACTTCCGCCATGACAGCGTCCGCACCAATGGCGATTGCCGCTTTTGTTGCAGGAAGAAGGAGATCTTTACGGCCTGTTGAGTGAGTAACGTCAACTACAACCGGCAGATGCGTTTCTTTCTTCAAAATCGGAACAGCGGAAATATCAAGCGTATTTCTTGTCGCTTTTTCGTACGTGCGAATCCCTCTCTCGCAAAGGATGATTTGGTCGTTTCCTTGTGCGTGGATGTATTCGGCGGCATACATGAACTCTTCGATCGTTGCTGCAAGTCCGCGTTTTAACAGTACAGGCTTGCGTACAGCACCGGCAACTTTCAATAGCTCGAAGTTTTGCATGTTGCGTGCACCAATTTGGATGACATCCACATAATCGAGTGCTGCTTCCATGTCATAAGGATTGAGGATCTCACTGACAACAGCAAGGCCTTCCTCATCGGCAGCCTGTTTCAAAATCTTCAAGCCTTCCAGGCCTAGTCCTTGGAAGTCGTAAGGGGAAGTCCGCGGTTTGAAAGCTCCTCCGCGAAGAAGTTTCAGTCCCTGAGCCTTCAATGCCTGCGCTACGGCTTTTACCTGATCGTAGCTTTCAACTGCACAAGGACCCATGATGAAGTGGGCTTTCCCATCTCCGATGTTTTCGCCATGGATGGAGACGATCGTATCATCCGGCTTTTTCTTTCTTGAAACAAGCAGTGCTTGACGATGGTCATCTTCCTGCAATTCCAGGCTTGCTTTAAAGATTTGTTTGAATATGTGCTGGACAGTTGATGTAGTAAATGGGCCCTCGTTGTGATCTGCAATCATATTCAACAGCTTTCGCTCTTGGACAGGGTCAAAACGTTTCACGCCCTGCATTTCTTTTAATTTGCCGATTTCTTGAGCGATTCGGCCCCGTTCGTTTAACAGCTCTAACATTTGCAATGTGGTTTTCTCAATTTGAGAACGTAAACCTTCCAGTTCTGACAACGATAAGCCCTCCTTGATTTATTCACTGCATCACAGCGGTTGAAGATTTTTTTAAAAAAATCAACTTTAGGACTTCAACGCTGTAAAGCATGTGTGTTATAATTTTTATTGATAGCTCAACACATTAAACCGTATTTGTTTACTTGTCAAGCAGATTTTTTAAATTGTGTGCCTATTTTTAATTATATCATCGTTGATCCGGGGCGATCGCCGGTAAATATGAAGATTTTCGTGCATTGCGGCTAAATGTAAAAATTGGCTTTACAAGCATATCATAATGTGGTAAAAATTAATGTTAAATAACTTTGAAAATAGCCATGACAGGACAAAGTAGTGTTCATCTCCCTGTTTCTTCAGAGAGCTGATGGCAGGTGAAAATCAGCACAAAGATGAATGCGAATTACTTCCTCGAGCTTCTTTTAGGAACGCTTGATTCGCCTCAGGCCAGTATGAAAAGACGGGAGCAGCCGTTATCTGTTTGAGTGGTGGAAAATAAATTTCCGCAATGAGGGTGGTACCGCGATAATGAATCGTCCCTGCTATATGCAGGGGCGTTTTTTATTTTAAATAGCTATTGGAGGGCATGACGAATGAGATATTTAACAGCAGGAGAATCACATGGTCCGCAGTTGACCGCAATTTTGGAAGGCGTTCCTGCCGGATTGGCGCTTACCGAAGAAATGATAAACGAACAATTATCCCGGCGGCAAAAAGGCTATGGCCGTGGAAGAAGGATGCAAATTGAAAAAGACCAGGTTCAAATATTAAGCGGGGTACGCCACGGCAAAACAATGGGATCGCCCATTACACTTGTCGTCGAAAATCGGGATTTCAAGCATTGGACGAAAATTATGGGGGCTGCACCGCTTGGTGAAGAGGAAGAACAGGAAGTAAAGAGGAAGATTACGCGTCCGCGTCCGGGCCATGCCGATTTAAATGGAGCATTAAAATATGGCCATCGCGATATGCGAAATGTACTGGAGCGCTCCTCAGCAAGAGAAACAACGGCAAGAGTAGCCGCAGGGGCTGTCGCAAGAATCATTCTATCGCAGCTTGGCATCAAGGTCGCCGGCCACGTTTTGGAAATCGGCGGAGTCCGTGCTGAAAACACCAATTATGGAACCATTGAGGAATTACAGGAAAAAACGGAAAGCTCTCCGGTTCGCTGCCTGGATGAAGCGGCTGCGGAAAAAATGATGCGGGCGATTGATGAAGCCAAGGAGCAAGGGGATTCGATCGGCGGAATAGTAGAGGTAGTCGTTGAGGGAATGCCGGCAGGCGTAGGAAGTTATGTACATTACGACAGGAAACTGGACGGGAAACTGGCAGGTGCCATTATGAGCATCAACGCATTCAAAGGAGTGGAAATCGGCATCGGATTCGAAGCCGCCCACAAACCCGGAAGCCAGGTGCATGATGAAATATTGTGGGATAAGGAAAAAGGATACACACGGGGATCCAATAATGCGGGTGGTCTGGAAGGCGGAATGTCGACGGGAATGCCGATTGTGGTTAGGGGCGTCATGAAGCCTATTCCTACACTTTACAAACCGCTCCAAAGTATTGATATCGATACAAAGGAACCTTTCAAGGCGAGCATCGAAAGATCTGACAGCTGTGCTGTTCCCGCCGCAAGTGTGGTTGCCGAGGCAGTGGTTGCATGGGAATTGGCTGCCGCAGTATTGGAGCATTTCGGACACGACCGGATAGATGCAATAAAGGATCATGTTGAACAATACAAAGAATACACAAGAAACTTTTAATTGGGACGGGCGCCTGCTCTCCCAATTGACCAGACGCTGAGCCGGACTTCTACAAATAATTAAAGGTGGGAAAATGATGAATGTAAAAGTGAAACCGCAACTGCTGTCATTGAAAGCATATGCCCCGGGAAAATCAAGTGAAGAAGTACAGCGTGAGTACGGATTGGAAAAGATCGTCAAACTTGCATCGAACGAAAATCCTTATGGAACTTCCCCGCGTGTGAGTGAAGCGATCTCTGAAATTGATGACTTTGCAATTTATCCTGATGGAGCAGCGGCTGCTCTTAGAACAGCGGTTGCGAAGTACACAGGAGTCAAGGAAGATCAATTGATTTTTTCCAGCGGATTGGATGAACTGATTCAAATTATAAGCAAAGCTTTGCTGGATGAAAATTCCAATACAGTTATGGCATCTGGTACGTTCCCCCAGTATCGCCATAATGCCGTCGTGCAAAATGCGGAGATCCGTGAAGTGCCTTTACAAGACGGCTGTCATGATTTGCAGGCAATGGCAAACGAGATTGATGATAAAACCCGGGTCGTTTGGATTTGCAATCCGAATAATCCCACCGGAACTTATGTGAACGATAAAGAACTTGAACAATTTCTGCAGTCCGTCCCATCGCATGTTCTCGTAGTCATGGATGAGGCCTATTACGAATACGCAACGGCGGAGGATTATCCTGAAACGATTCCGCTTCTCGGCCGATACGACAATCTTATGGTATTGCGGACTTTCTCAAAAGCTTTCGGACTTGCTGCGTTCCGTATAGGATATGGGATCGGAGCTGCATCCTTCATAAAGCAATTGGAAGTTGTAAGGCTGCCGTTCAATACATCCATGCTTGCCCAAAAAGCCGCTATTGCAGCATTGAAGGATTTGGATTTTGTTGAAAAAAGCGTGAGCTTAAATGCTCTTGAGCTTCAAAAATTTTACGGGATCTGCAAGCGGCATGAAATAGATTATTATCCATCACAGGGTAACTTTATATTTATTTCAATCCCGGGAAAAGAAAGTGTGGAAGTCTTCCAATATTTACTGGAAAGGGGCTTTACAGTCAGGCCGTTTCCTAATGGAGTTCGCATCACAATCGGAACTAAAGAAGAGAACAGCGAACTCTTTGAATTGGTAGAAAAGATGGTTCTGGTCGCACACTAGATTTAGCAGAGAGGAAAATACAGCTTGGATAAAAGAGTTTTAATCATAGGGGTTGGGCTGATCGGCGGCTCTATTGCCTTAGCGATCAAAAAGGAGCATCCCGGTGTGTATATTACCGGTTATGACCTGAACGAACAAAACTGCAGGCTTGCAGAGAAAATGAACATCATCGATGAATGCCTGCCATCCTTTGAAAAAGAAGCGGCAGCCAGTGATTTAATCATTCTGGCCTGTCCGGTTGAAGAAGTGGAACAGAAAATATGCCAGTTGGCGGAACTGCCCCTAAAGCCGGAAGCCATTATCACTGATGTAGGAAGTACAAAGGTTAAAATAATGGAAAAGTCAGCGGTGCTGCGCGAAAAAGGCGCTGTTTTCATCGGCGGCCATCCTATGGCCGGCTCCCATAAATCCGGGGCTGGAAGCGCCAGGAGGCATTTGTTTGAGAATGCTTTTTATATATTGACACCTGCCGGAAATACGACCGAAGAAAAAGTATGTGAACTAAAAAGTTGGCTGAAGGGGACAGGTGCAAATTTCGTTGTCATGGAACCGGAGGAACATGATATGGTTACCGGGGTTGTCAGCCATCTGCCTCACCTGATTGCCACAAGTATAGTCCGCCAGGTGAAAAAACATGCAGGGGTCAACGAGCGTGTCCGATGGCTCGCGGCGGGCGGTTTCCGGGATATCACCCGTATTGCCTCCAGCAGCCCTGCCATGTGGAGAGATGTCGTCAAACATAATCAAAGCAGTCTGCTTTCATTGATCGATGAATGGATCGATGAGATGGAATATGTCAAGGACCTAGTACAATCCGGGGATCAGGATGACATTTACAGCTATTTTGCCGATGCGAAAAAGTTCAGGGATGCTCTCCCTGTCAGGGCAAGGGGCGCAATCGACGCTTTCTACGATCTGTACGTCGACGTACTGGATAAGCCGGGGGTTATTTCGCATGTGACGGCCGTATTGGCCGAAAAGAGGATCAGCTTGACAAATATACGGATCATCGAAGCCCGTGAAGATGTTTTCGGGGTGCTGCGGCTGAGCTTCCAAACAGAGGAAGACAGGGAAAAGGCACAAGAATGCCTGATTAAGAATGATTATGAGACGTATTTAAATATGTAGGGGGAAATCCTGTTGACGATAACATTAAAAACAGAAGGCGATGTTCAATTGAAAGGAACAATCCGTGTGCCGGGTGATAAATCAATTTCCCACAGGGCGGTCATGCTCGGGGCTATTGCCGAAGGAAAAACAAAAGTTTACGGCCTGCTCACAGGCGATGACTGTCTGAATACGATTGAATGTTTCAGAAAGATGGGAGTTCGGATCAGGCGTGACGGGGATTATGTAGAAATCGACGGGACTGGGTTTGATGGCTTAAAAGAGCCGGTTGAAATCCTTGATGTTGGAAATTCCGGAACGACTATCCGCCTAATGCTCGGAATTTTAGCCGGGGCCCCTTTCCATGCTTGCCTTATAGGAGATGACTCCATTGCTAAAAGGCCAATGGACAGGGTGGCGCATCCTTTAAGGCAGATGGGTGCCAGAATCGACGGCCGCGAAAATGGCAGCTTTGCACCGATCAGCATCAGGGGCGGCGGTCTTCAAGGAATTGAATATTCGTCTCCTGTTGCCAGCGCACAGGTTAAATCGGCCATATTATTGGCGGGACTCCACGCGGAAGGGGAGACAACCGTACTTGAACCACAGACATCGAGAAATCATACGGAAAGAATGCTGTCAGCCTTTGGATGCCAGGTGGAAGTCGATGGATTAAAAACTATGATCAGGGGAAAACAAGCTTTAAAAGGTACAACAATCCATGTACCCGGAGATATTTCTTCAGCAGCCTTTTTCCTTACGGCAGGCGCAATTGTCCCAAATAGTGAACTGACAGTCAAAAATGTCGGAATAAACCCTACAAGAACTGGAATAATAGATGTACTGGAAGAAATGGGTGCAGATATTATAATAGAAGAAACTGCATCGGATGAAATTGAACCGGCTGCGGACATCACCATTAAATCGTCCGGTTTAAAAGGTATTGAAATAGGCGGGGATATCATTCCGAGGCTGATAGATGAAATTCCGATCATTGCGTTGGCTGCCACTCAGGCTGAAGGCACTACGATCATTAAAGATGCGGAAGAATTAAAAGTGAAAGAGACAAACCGCATTGATACGGTAGTCAAAGAGCTTACAAAAATGGGGGCAAGGATCAAGGCCACGGATGATGGGATGATCATTTACGGCGGTGCCAAGCTGCGCCCAGCTTCAGTTGACAGTCACGGAGACCACCGTATCGGAATGATGCTGGCAATTGCTTCCTGCCTTGCCGAAGGGAAGACCGTCATCGAAAATAGTGAAGCCATATCCATTTCTTATCCAGATTTTTTTCAACATTTAAATGAATTGACCTCATAACTTTTCCATTACATTCGCCTGAAGCGAAGAGAAAGGGGATATTCAATTGCCGTACATTTTGTCAGTCGGAACAGGAGTCCCTGAAAATGAAATTTCTCAGAAAGATGCCATGGAATTTGCCAGGCATCTTTTTTCCAGGTCTGTTGATCATATTGACCGTTTACTGAAAGTTTTTCACAATGGGGAGATTGAAAAAAGACATATTGCCAAAGATATAAAATGGTATCAAAGCGACCATTCATTCGTGGAGAAAAATGATGCATTTATTGAGGCGGCAGTAGATTTGAGCACCCAGGCCATAAAAGACTGCTTGCACTCCCCGCTGTTAAAGAAGAATGTCGAGTATGAGGATATTGATGCGATCTTCATGATCTGCACAACAGGTCTCGCCACACCGAGCCTCGAAGCAAGAATTATGAATGTGCTGCCTTTTTCAAGGCATATAAAGAGAATTCCGATCTGGGGATTGGGGTGTGCCGGCGGGGCGGCGGGGCTTTCACGGGCTTATGAGTATTGCCGGGCATTTCCCTCAGCAAAAGTGTTGGTTGTAGCTGTTGAATTATGCAGCTTGACATTCCAGAAAGACGATCTTTCAAAAAGCAACCTGATCGGCACATCCCTTTTTGCCGATGGAGCTGCAGCTGTACTTGTAGCCGGTACAGAGAGTGACTGTAAAAGATTTACAAGCAGTCCGGTGCCCAGAGTGATTGATACAAAGTCCACATTGCTTAGCGATTCCTTGGATGTAATGGGATGGGATATTAAGGATGAGGGCTTATTTGTTGTATTTTCAAAGAGCATCCCGGCACTTGTGGAAAATTGGCTTGAACCCAATGTATCGGGCTTTTTGGAAGAGCATCAAATGACAATCCGGGATATCGGACAATTCATTGCACATCCCGGGGGCAAAAAAGTGATTTTGGCTTATGAAAAAGCCCTGAAGCTCCAGCCGGAAAAAACAGTTGAATCGTTAAATGTTCTTCGCGAATACGGCAACATGTCATCAGCTTCCGTTCTATTTGTACTAAAAAGTTTTTTAAATAAAAACATAAGAAGCGGGGAATACGGAATCATAACTGCCTTGGGTCCGGGATTCAGTTCCGAGCTTCTTTTGGCCAGGTGGGAATGATGTTTTTTACTATATTTTTAACATTTGTCATTATCCAGCGTTTGTCCGAACTGGCATTGGCCAAAAGGAACGAACGCTGGATGAAAGAGCGTGGAGGCAAAGAATACGGAAAGGGTCATTATTGGGCCATGGTGCTGATTCACATCAGCTTTTTTATTTCCCTGATCATCGAGGTAAATCGGTTTCATCCGACACTCAACACCTATTGGAAACCGTTATTAGTCATATTCCTGCTGGCGCAGGCAGCGAGAATATGGATTATTTCAACTTTAGGAAAATATTGGAATACAAAAATCATCGTCCTCCCTGGTGCAAGGCCGGTTAAAAAGGGACCATTCAAATATATCAAGCACCCCAACTACTTGATCGTCACGGTTGAATTGGTTATCATACCCCTTATTTTTCAGGCATATATCACCGCAGGAGCTTTTTTTGTTTTAAATCAGCTTATATTGGCTGTCAGAATACCGGCGGAGGAAAAAGCCCTCCGAAAACATACAGATTATTCATAACCCCTATAATTGTTCGGGACATACTATATGAAAATGGCTAAAAATTAGGTAAAATGGAGATAGAAAAGAAAATGTAAGGGGATTGTCAACGCAGATGGTACAGGTATTGGAAAGGTCCATAAATGATAGGCAGCTTCAAAAAGCACTCACATTATTCGAGAGGTTCCAGCAAAATGGAGATACTGCCAGTGCTGAAAAGGCTGCCAAACTGCTCAAGAAAATACATGATAAAGAATTTATTACAGCTTTCAGCGGCCACTTTTCGGCTGGAAAATCCACTATGATTAATGCATTGATCGGTGAACAGATTCTTCCGTCCAGCCCGATTCCGACCAGTGCCAACCTGGTAAAGGTCCGTGATTCACAGGAAGAGTTCGCCAAAGTATATTATAAGAACGATAAGCCGCTGTTATTTAAAGCCCCGTATGATTTTGATACTGTGAAAGAGTTTTGTAAGAGCGGCGAAGTGCTGGAAGTAGAAATAGGGAAGCACGGCTCAAATCTTCCCCCGGGAATCACAGTCATGGACACACCGGGTATCGACTCGACTGATGAAGCACATAGGATTTCAACAGAGTCGGCACTACATTTGGCAGATATTGTTTTTTATGTGATGGACTATAACCACGTCCAATCCGAACTGAATTTTTTATATACGAGAAATTTGCTCCGGCACGGTGTAAAGCTTTATTTGATTGTGAATCAAATTGATAAGCACAATGAGGATGAACTGCCATTTGAAGCCTATAAACAGTCGGTCCGCGACTCCTTTGCAGCATGGAGCGTGTATCCTGAAGAGATCTTCTTCACCACATTGAAGGATCCCGGAAACAACTTCAATGAATTCGGTTCTGTAAAAGCATTGATTCAAGATGCCATCGCCAATCATGAGGATTGGATACAGCATACAATCGAAGCGGCTTTTCACCAAATGATCAAAGAGCATGAAATATGGCTGCAAGAGGAGAAAATGCAGGAGGCCCTTCCTTTTACGGCTGTAATTGACGGGCTTGCAGAAGAAGAGCTTGCCGGCATTTTCAGGGAACAGGAAAAGCTGCATATCAAAAAGAGAAAGTTGCTAAATAGGGCGAATGAATGGATTCGCGATTTTGAAGAGGAAAGAGCCAATCTCCTAAAAAATGCCTACTTGATGCCTTATGAAATAAGAGAGTTGGCAGAACGGTTTTTGGAGTCCGCACAGCCGGATTTCAAGGTCGGTTTTTTTATGAGCAAAAAAAAGACGGAAGAAGAAAAAGCCTCCCGTCTCAATGCTTTTGCCGAAAGCATCCGGAGCCAAGTTGAGCGGCAGCTTGAATGGCATTTGCGTGAACTGTTTGCACGCAAGCTTCAGGCAAGCGCGATTTCACGGAGCGACTTGGAAACCGAGGCTCAAAGCTTAACAATTGATTTTGATAACGATTTGCTGGCCTCAGCCATTAACAAAGGTGCGCGGGTAACAGGCGAATATGTTCTGAATTACACGGAAGAGCTCGCCAATCAATTGAAGAGGGCTGCGGTCAACCAGTCCGACAAGTTAAAGGAACTAATAGCGGCCGCGATAGAAGAAAAGGCAAAAAATGAATTGCTTTCCGTCGAGGAAGCGGCTGCTGATGTTGAAAAAGTGGCTAAAGCCATCGAAGAGCTTGAAAGGCTTAACAAGGACTGCGAGACGAAGCTCGAATGCATCGAGATACCGACAGGCAATGAAGATAAGAGTTTAGAAAAGCTTCAGCAGCAATGGGAAATGTTAGAGAATGACATAAATATTTTTCAAGGGAACTATGCGCAGAGCCATACAGTCTCTGAAAAAGTGTATATGAAGCAAAGTGCCCCGGAGGGGGAAGATGATGGCGGTATTCCACCACAAAAGGATGTAATCCGCAAGCTGGATCTCGCCGTCTCTTATTTATCGAAAGAAAAAGGTTTCGAGAGAATGACCGCGCAGCTTCAGCAGAAGGCCGGCCGCTTGAAAAACAATAACTATACAATTGCCCTGTTTGGCGCTTTTAGTGCGGGGAAATCTTCTTTTGCCAATGCCATGCTTGGAGAAAAGGTGCTGCCTGTTTCACCAAATCCGACAACGGCAGCCATAAATCGGATATGTCCGCCGAATCAGGATTACAAGCATGGAACTGCCTTAGTCCGTTTGAAAGAACCGGAAGACATGCTTGATGATGTCAACCAATCATTACAGCTTTTCGGAAAAAATTGCGATAGTCTTGAGGAAGCATACCGTCTTATTCCGTCAGTCCTATCTCAAAAAGAAGGTGAAGGGAAAGAGAAGGTGCATCTGTCTTTCTTGCGCGCCTTTGAAACAGGATATAAGAAATTTAGCGGCAAACTCGGCCAATCCATTATTACAGGCATGGATGATTTCCAAGATTTTGTCGCCAATGAATCCCAATCATGCTTTGTAGAACTGATCGATTTGTATTATGACTGCCCTTTTACAAGAGAAGGTATTACTCTGGTGGACACACCTGGAGCGGATTCAATCAACGCAAGGCATACAGGCGTTGCCTTCAACTATATTAAAAATTCGGATGCCATATTATTTGTCACTTATTACAACCACGCGTTCTCTAAAGCGGACAGGGAATTCCTGATCCAATTGGGCCGGGTAAAAGATGCTTTTGAACTGGATAAAATGTTCTTTATTGTCAATGCCATCGACCTCGCTTCCTCTGATGAAGAAGTCAGCGATGTGCTGGGGTATGTCAGGGATCAATTGACTGAATATGGCATCCGCTTCCCGAGAATTTTTGGTCTATCGAGCAAACTTGCCCAGGAACAGGAAACAAAAGAAGCCTCCAATATCGGAGAATTTTCTAATGCATTTTCAAATTTTCTTGAGAATGACCTGGCAAAAATGGCCGTTCAATCTGCTGAAGCGGAATATCAACGCGCCGTAAAAATGCTTGACCAGATGATTGATTCAGCCAACGAAGATGAATCTCAGAGAGCTGCACGCAAAAGCAGGCTTATTGAATCGAGGGACAAATTGAATGAGTGGCTTGAAGGCATGGGGGCCGCAACAATGCCTGACAGGCTTGCGCAAGAGGCACGGGAACTGGTCCATTACGTCAAACAGAGAGTCTTTTACAGGCTTCCGGACTTCTTTAAGGAAGCTTTCAATCCCGCGGCATTGCAAAACAATAACAAGGACTCTTTGAACAGGGCTTTGGATGATTATTTGGAAGCTTCCGGCTTCGATTTTGCACAGGAACTTCGGGCCACCTCATTGCGGGTTGAGCAATTTGCAGCAAAGCTTCTGAAGGAACGATTTGAACAAATCAATCGGGAAATAGCGTCGATGGATGAAAATTTAATGATATCAGCACCGGAAATTGGCCGGGCGGACACACTTGATTTTTCTCCGGCGTTTAAAGACAGCGATAGGAAATACTTTGCCGGATCATTCAAGTATTTCAAAAACCCAAAGTCTTTTTTTGAAAAGAACGAGAAAAAGCTAATGGAAGAAGCATTGGAAGATCTGCTTTCCCCGCTTGCAGATTCGTATTTGGAACAAGGCCTGGCCAAGTTGAATCAGCATTATCAGGAAATGCTTGCTGCCGAATTTGATAAAATGATAAAAAGCATAGTAGAAGATATAAACGGTCAATATTCAGCATGGCTCCTTGCATTTGAGGATACCGGCAAGATCGGCCATTGGAAGGAGATTCGCCAGGCGATAGCCCCGGCTGAATGAACTTCTGAAGGGGGAATGTTTATGTTTTTTAAATCGATAGAATGGCTGAAAGAGAGATTGGAAGACGAAAATATCCGGATTGTTGACTGTACCTACTCATTAACAGACCCTTTATATGGCAAAAAGACTTATGAGCATAAACATATTCCGGGTGCTGTCCATTTTGACTTGGCCGATGATCTGTCTGACAAAGTTCAGAAACACGGGGGCCGGCACCCTCTGCCCGATATTCAAAAGCTGCAACAAAAGCTCGAACAAGCCGGCATCAATGAAAAAACAACAGTTATCACCTATGACGGCGGGGATTGCTGCTTCGCTTCCCGCTTTTGGTGGCTGTTGAAGTACATGGGGCATCCTGATGTTTATGTGCTGGACGGGGGCATGGAAAATTGGGAGAAAGCCGGTTTTCCAATAACGGATGTCAAACCGCGTACGAAGCCTGTCCATTTTACTGTCAATTTGAACCTCGATATGCTCGCGGACATAGCGGACGTTAAAGCCGCAATAAATAAACAAACGGCAGTGCTGATTGATTCAAGGGCGAGGGAGAGATACTTGGGCATTATTGAACCGCTTGACCGTAAACTGGGACATATTCCTGGCGCGATTAATCGCGAATGGACAGACGGATTTAAAGCAGGAAAATGGAAGAGCCGCGAAGAACAGATCAGCAGATTTTCCGATTTGGATAAGGACGGCAGTATCATTGTTTACTGTGGATCGGGTGTGACAGCCACCCCGAATATCATCGCATTGCTTGAAGCAGGGTTTGAACACGTCAAGCTGTATGCAGGCAGTTATTCTGATTGGGTTTCATACCCAGAAAATCCGGTCGAAAAGGAAGAAAATTAAAACAGGGCTTCCGGCAAGCCCTGTTTTTCTATGCTATAATGACAATATAAAAAAATGGCTGAAAGGTGCTATCCATTGATGAATAAAAATAGGTTATTACTAGTTGACGGAATGGCTCTGCTTTTCCGTTCATTTTTTGCCACGGCCGTCAGAAAGCAGTTTATGATTAACAGCAAAGGAATACCGACAAACGCTGTTCAGGGCTTTTTGCGCCACTTCTTCACAGCGTTGGAATCATCACAGCCTTCACATGTTGCCGTTTGCTGGGATATGGGGAGCAAAACATTCAGAAATGATATATTCCAAGATTACAAGTCCAATCGGGAGGCACCTCCCGTCGAGCTTATTCCCCAATTCGATTTGGCAAAAGAAGTGACATCAGCATTTTCCATACCGAACATAGGACTTCCCGGTTATGAAGCGGATGATTGCATTGGAACGATTTGCGAACAAATCAAAAAAGATATCCATGTCACCGTTTTGACAGGTGACCGCGATCTGCTTCAAATTTTGGATGATCAGGTGCATGTATGGATTATGCAAAAAGGAATCGGCCATTATGCCAAATATACCAAACTCTCGTTTACCGAAAAGTTTCAAATGGAGCCCAAACAGCTTGTAGATGTGAAAGCTTTGATGGGCGATGCCAGTGACGGCTATCCGGGGGTAAAGGGAATCGGTGAAAAAACAGCTATGAAGCTTATACAGGAGCACGGAAATATTGAGTCATTGCTTGAGAATTTATCTGCTTTGACGCCATCGCAGCGAAACAAGATAGAACAGGACAAAGAGATGATGCATATGTCTCGGGAATTGGCCAAAATACATTGTAATGTCCCGGTCACAATCGATCTTGAGGAAGCGAATTGGCCAGGCGTTCCCCATACGGCCTTTGAAATCGTTCAAGAACACGAAATGAACACTATACGCCGCCAGCTTTATCAGTTAAAACAAGAAGTGGCGGAAGATCCGTTTGCGGAATGGGAATTGTCCCGCTGACCTGAAATATGAATCGATTATCTTTCTTAACGGTTCATCCGGATGGCTTTCCTTGCAAGTTCATCCGCTTTTTTGTTTTCCTTTGACGGGATCCATTTAATGAAAAAAAGTTCGAAAGACCTTGCAAGCTGAAGGGCTGTGTCCAGAAGCGGCGCATACTTTTTATTTCGCACGAATGTATTTTCGACGGCATCAACTACAAGGGCGGAATCAGACCTCACTGAAATAATCGAACAGGAACGATCCCGGCAAATTTCCAGTGCCCTGATCAGAGCCATAAACTCGGCTTCATGATTGGTCAACTGTCCAAGCGGAATCGAATGAGATTCAACTTGTCCATTATTCTTTATAAAAATGCCGATGCCGCTCGGGCCCGGATTCCCTGCGCTGGCGCCATCAATGTATACTTCAATCAATTTAACAGCATCTCCTTTCGGTTATTTCTGTCCAACTGGGGAAATATCATATTTAAAGAAGATCACTTAAATTATATCTGACAGGAATGTTTGAACCAACAAAATCACATTGAGGGATCAGTTAAATGGATGTAAAGCTGAAATTTTATTATAAGGGCCCCGGCACAAAACAGCTCCAATTGGAGTCGGAATGGTTTGAGGATAAGGGGATCACGCCATTGGTCAACGATATGCTGAAGACAGGCAGGATTAAAGATATAACCGTAATGGATGAAATGGGAAGGGAATGGACATTAAAGGAATTTCATAAACTGATGGAAAAGACAGAAGATGAGCCGCGCAATCCGACCATCTATTTTGACGGGGGATACGACCGGGAAAACGCGGAATCCGGAATTGGCATTGTGATTTATTATGATAAAGGCAAAGAGAAATTCCGCATAAGATATAACGCGAAATTACTCGAGCTGTTGAGCAGCAATGAGGCGGAATATGCAGCATTGTACAATGCTTTGGAGGTACTTCAGCAACTCGGTGTGAAGCATTCCCCTTGCGTAATCATGGGGGATGCACAGGGAGTGCTTAAACAGCTGTCCGGAGAATGGCCCTGTTTTGATGAAACGCTGAATCTGTGGCTGGACAGGATTGAAGAAAAAATAAAAGCCATGGGTCTAAAGCCGTCATTTCAAATCATCGCCAGAAATGAAAATAAAGAAGCCCATAAACTGGCCGGCCAGGCCCTTCGAAATCAGATGATTGACAGTCATCTGAAGCTCGAAACGCAAGAATAAAAAGAATCAGTGTCAAGGGAAGGTTGGTCACATGAACCGTTCAGAAGTGATGAAAGAAATTAATGGTCTATTAAAGGAATATTGTGAAGAATGTTTTTTAAAGAAACACTTCAGGAAAGAATATAGCAAAACGCACGCTCACCACTTTTGCATTAAGCAATGTACGGTTGGTGAAAGCCTTCGAAAGAAAGGCGATTTATTGTTAACAATAAAAGGCTGACAAAAATTTGTCAGCCTTTGGATTTTTTTATATAGAAGAAACTTTATTTACGTTAGCAGCTTGAGGCCCGCGATTTCCTTCAACAATCTCGAAAGAAACTTCTTCGCCTTCTTCCAGTGTTTTAAAGCCTTCTCCTTGGATTGCGGTAAAATGTACGAAAACGTCGTCCCCACCTTCAACCTCGATGAATCCATAACCTTTTTCATTGTTAAACCATTTTACTTTTCCGTTTTGCATGCACTTAATCCTCCTAAAATCTTCGGCAACGAATGCCAATAAAAAATATTATCATAAAGCAAAACAACTGAAAAATCTGTAGATTCCCTATATTTTGCTTAAATGATAAGTCAACTATACACCAGGTAAAATAAAGAGTCAAGAAAACGCTTAAAATTAACGTGATTTATTCGAAAATTGTAATAACGGTAAGCCGAAGTACATACATCACTTGTTAAAACTCCTTTCTTATAGTACACTTTTATTTGCTTATTACGGGAAAGAGGAGGGATAAAGATGCCGACCCCAAGCATGGAGGATTATATTGAACAGATTTATTTACTGATCAGCAACAAAGGATATGCAAGGGTTTCAGATATAGCGGAAGCTCTCGAAGTCCATCCCTCCTCGGTTACGAAAATGGTTCAAAAACTTGATCGGGAAAGCTACCTTCACTATGAACGATACAGAGGGCTGGTTTTAACCGCCAAAGGGAAAAAAATCGGCAAACGGCTTGTTGACCGTCATGACCTGCTTGAAAGGTTTCTTATGATTATCGGGGTGGATGAAGATAATATATACGCTGATGTGGAAGGGATTGAACATCACTTGAGCTGGAATTCCATTGACCGCATCGGTGATCTCGTACAGTATTTCGAAGAATACCCGGAAAGGATCACGGAACTGAAGCTTATTCAAGAAAAAAACGAGGAAGAAACAGCAAGTCAATAAACTCCAAAAAAAGCGCCTTGATATTAGATATTAAGGCGCTTTTTTTGCGTGAATAAGGATAATAAAAGGAAAAAATGGTGCTATATGGTACAATTGATTTAAAAAATCGGGAGGTATGCATGTGAGCGGAAAACAGCCAATGAGTGATATCGAAATCGCACAAAACGCCGAGGTATTGCCAATTCAACAAGTTGCCGAAAAGATAGGCCTGTATGAAGATGACATTGAATATTACGGGAAATACAAAGCAAAGATTTCTTATGAAAAGATTAAGGAACTTCAAAAAAACAAAGATGGAAAGCTTATCCTTGTCACATCCATCAATCCGACACCGGCAGGCGAAGGCAAGTCCACGGTGACCGTCGGACTCGGCGATGCTTTATCAAAGCTTGGAAAAAAGACGGTGATTGCCCTTAGAGAACCCTCTCTCGGCCCAACGATGGGGATCAAAGGTGGGGCAACAGGCGGAGGCCGTGCACAGGTACTTCCGATGGAGGACATCAATTTGCACTTCACGGGAGATTTGCATGCCATCACCACAGCAAATAATGCACTTGCTGCATTGCTGGACAACCATATGCAGCAGGGGAACAAACTGAGAATCGACCAGCGCAGAGTCGTTTGGAAACGGGCAGTTGATTTAAATGACCGTGCTTTGCGTGAAGTAGTCGTCGGACTTGGGGGGCCAGCCCAGGGGATTCCGCGCGAGGACGGCTTTGATATAACGGTCGCTTCGGAAATCATGGCTGTGCTGTGCCTGTCAACAGATTTGGAGGATTTAAAGCGGAGACTCTCCCGCATGGTTATTGCATATGATTTAGACAAGAAGCCTGTCACAGTAAAAGATCTCGGGGTTCAAGGAGCTCTTGCCCTATTATTAAAAGACGCGCTCAAGCCGAATCTCGTCCAGACAATCGAGCATACCCCCGCTATCATTCATGGAGGGCCATTTGCCAATATCGCCCACGGGTGCAACAGCATCATGGCGACGAAAACGGCAGCGAAAATGGGTGATTTTGTAGTAACGGAAGCTGGTTTTGGAGCAGATCTTGGGGCAGAAAAATTCCTCCATATCAAATCCAGAAATGCGGGTTTGCAGCCGGATGCCGTTGTTATTGTGGCAACAATCAGGGCCTTAAAGATGCATGGAGGGGTTCCGAAGAATGAGCTGACCCATGAAAATATTATGGCTCTTGAAAAGGGTTTGGAGAATTTAAAGAAACATACGGAAACGATTGCAGCATTCGGCCTGCCATTTGTTGTGGCGATCAATAAATTTTCTGCAGATACGGAGTCTGAAGTGTCGCTTCTTGAAAAATGGTGCGATAAACATTCTATCCCTGTTGCATTGACAGAGGTTTGGGAAAAAGGCGGAGCAGGCGGTATAAGTCTTGCTGAGAAAGTGTTGCACGTAATAGAATCGGACAAGCGGCAATTCAACTATTTATACGATCTATCGGATTCTCTTGAGGAAAAAATCAGGACGATTGTTCAACAAGTATACGGAGGCAAGGACGTAGAGTTTTCAGTTGCGGCGTTAAAGCAATTGAAGGAATTTGAAGACCAGGGATGGGGAAATTTGCCTGTCTGTATGGCGAAAACACAATACTCCCTTTCAGACGACCCTTCCAAACTCGGACGTCCTGAGGATTTCATCATTCATGTAAGGGAACTGAAACCCAAACTGGGAGCCGGCTTCATTGTCGCGTTAACCGGGGAAATGATGACAATGCCGGGGCTTCCAAAAGAGCCGGCAGCCAATCATATGGATGTGGACGAACGAGGCCGGGCAATCGGGTTGTTTTAAGAAGCAAGTTATACTTTATTTGTAGAACAAAAAGGCGCAAACCAACTCTTTGCGCCTTTGTTCTGGTATAGGAAATTGTTGATAATTCATTATCTTTTTGTGCTGCGTCCGGCGTGTTAGATCCTGCTGTTAGTGGATAGGGTGAAGACTGTGGTACAATTATTCACAGGGGTTTTAAACATTTTCGGGAAAGGTGGATTGTCATGAAAATAAAAACAATTGAACCGACACCGAGTCCAAATACGATGAAGGTCATTTTAAGCGAGGAACTTGAAGCGGGTGTCAGCAACAATTATAAAAAGGAACATATGGAATCAGCCCCGCCTTATATAAAACAGATTCTTGAAATAGATGGAGTAAAAGGAGTCTACCATGTAGCCGATTTTTTGGCTGTGGAAAGAAATGGGAAGTTCCATTGGGAAGAAATTTTACCAAAAGTCAGGGAAGTGTTTGGTGAAAATACAGATCCTTCAAATGAGGAAATGATCAAGCCGGACGAACATTTCGGTGAAGTAGGGGTCCAGGTTCAAATGTTTAAAGGCATCCCGCTGCAAGTCAAACTGTCAACAGGGACGGAAGAAAAAAGGTTCGGACTGCCGAAGCGGTTTACAGATGCCATGTCAGCGGTACAATCAGAAGGCGATAATTATGTCCTTTTGCGAAAATGGAAGGATATGGGAGTTAGGTATGGTGACCTCGATGCGATTGGACAACAGGTGACTGAAGAGCTGGGGGCTGCGTATCCCGACGAAAGATTGAAACAGATCATCGAAGATGCCAACAAACCTGATGCCCGGCAATCTGTTCAAACAAGAAAATTGATCAAGCTCACCCCGGAAATGCTCGATGAGCCTGATTGGAGAAAAAGATATCAGCTTTTGGAGCAAATGGATACGCCCGGTCTTGAAGATCTTCCGGTGCTTGAAAAAGCCCTGCACGATGAAAAGTCATCCATACGGAGACTGGCTGTCGTTTATCTTGGAATGATAGAAGATAAGAGAGTTCTTCCTCTTTTATATGAAGGTTTGCATGATAAAACGGTCACCGTAAGAAGAACAGCAGGTGACTGTCTTTCAGATCTCGGATTTTCTGAAGCCATGGAAGAAATGAGCCAGGCACTGAAAGATAAAAGCAGAATTGTACGTTGGCGCGCTGCCATGTTCCTGTATGAAGTGGGAGATAAACGGGTTTTGCCAGCCCTTAAAGCGGCGGAGAACGATCCGGAATTTGAAGTCCGGCTGCAAATAAAAATGGCTATCGAGCGCATTGAGGGCGGAGAAGAAGCAAAAGGCTCCGTTTGGAAGCAAATGACTGAAGCAAGGAAACAGCCGACGAAGTAATGGAAATGGAGGAATCAATATGTCGATGGCATACGAGGAATATATGAAACAAGTGGTCAAGCCAATGAGAGAGGAACTTGTGCAGGCAAACTTCAAAGAGCTTTTGACCCCTGAAGAAGTTGAGGAGTTTATGAATCATGTAACGGGGACTACGCTTGTTGTCGTCAACTCGGTCTGCGGCTGTGCCGCCGGGCTTGCAAGACCTGCAGCCATCAGAGCAATTGAAGAAAGCACTGTCAAGCCTGACCATCTCGTAACGGTTTTTGCCGGGCAGGAGAGGGAAGCAACCGCGAAAATGCGTGAGTATTTTTCCGGCTATGAACCATCGTCGCCTTCCATTGCACTGATGCAAGGAAAGAAAGTTGTACATTTCATTCCGAGGGAAGATATTGAGGACAGTGAAGTGGAGAATATCATCGCCAGCTTAAAGGGAGCTTTTGAAAAAAACTGTAAATAAAAGGATAGAGAGCTTTGGGCTGCTCATGTGCCCAAAGCTCTTAATCCGCAATATTCAAATAAACAAAATAACCAAGCAAAGCAATGAGTCCAATTGTAATAAGTGCAGATGTCATCTATTAACCCTCCTTATTCCAAACGAATACTCATATTATACCTCAACTTAAAACTTTTACCATTGATAACGGAAAAAGTTCCTTTAAATGCAATAAATTCATGTTTATTCTTATTTAAAGCCGTCGATGCAATGAAATCTTCTTCTGGGAATCTCTAAATCTCTCAATAAATATGATATAATTTATTTTATCCTCAAAAAACATAAGAAGAGAAGAGGCAGCCCAGAATGCGCAAAATATTATTAATCCTTCTTATTTTCCCTGTCCTATTTTTTATTTCCGACTTTTCCAAGGCAACAAATATTGGGGTGCCGCTTGGAGAAAGCGAACTTTATAGCATGTTAACCTTAAAGTCTGGCAATCTGCTGAAAGATGCAGTCATATTGCCGGAAGAAGAGTTTGACGGTGAGGAAGCGGCCAACATCATCAAGAGGCTGGATCTTCTGCCGAAATCAATCTTGTCAGATATAAAAAAGAATGGAATAAAAATAATTCTTTTCGAAGGGAAATTGACGGATCAGCCTTACGTAGAGCATCTGAAAGGGAAGGTGCCCAGAGGTTACCCTGAAACTGTGTTATGGGATGATTTGCCGGGTGCTGGCGGCTCACAGTATGTCTTTGTCAAAATCGGATCAAGTGAAAAAGGGAAAGGCCACGGTTCAGTAAATCTTGAATATCATGAGCTGGCCCATTCTCTGCAGCGATTCTCCTATAATGATGACAAAACGGATAAGGAATTGACAGAGGTATGGAAACAGGAGGCAAGCTCACTATTTCCGAAACGGGATTATTTTCTCGACTACAAGGAAGAGTATTTCGCCGAATGTTTTGCCTATTACTTTTACTCTGAACATACACGGGAACAATTGAAAGTGAAAGCTCCGAAAATGTATAATTTTTTAAACAGCCTACAATAAAGCGAGGGTGTCTTTTATGGAACAGTATCTGAAATTATGCAGCCATGTGCTTGAAAGCGGAACAGTAAAGGAAGATCGGACCGGTACCGGTACGATCAGCACTTTCGGATATCAAATGAGATTTGATCTGCAGGAAGGTTTTCCGCTTTTGACTACAAAAAAACTGCATGTGAAATCAATTATTTATGAGCTTCTTTGGTTTTTGGCCGGTGATACGAATGTGAAGTATCTTCAGGATCATGGAGTCAGAATTTGGAATGAGTGGGCTGACGAGAACGGAGATCTAGGCCCTGTTTACGGAAAACAATGGCGGTCATGGCAGGCGGCTGACGGGAAAACAGTGGATCAGATCAAAGAGGTTCTGCATCAGCTTAGAACAAACCCGGACTCCCGGCGGATGATTGTCAACGCCTGGAATGTGGGGGACATCGATAAGATGGCGCTGCCGCCATGCCATTGTCTGTTTCAGTTCTATGTTTCCGACGGAAAACTTTCCTGCCAGCTTTATCAGCGTTCAGCCGATATTTTTCTGGGCGTCCCATTTAACATAGCTTCGTATGCATTATTGACCATGATGATGGCGCATGTTACGGGCCTTAAGCCAGGAGAGTTCGTCCACACATTGGGAGATGCCCACATATATAAAAATCATGTTGAGCAGGTAAAACTTCAGTTGACAAGAAAGCCGGGGCCGCTTCCAAAGATGAAAATCAATCCGGATGTGAAAGATTTGTTCGCTTTTACTTATGAAGATTTTTCATTGGAAGATTACAATGCGCAACCGCATATTAGAGGAGAAGTGAGTGTATGATTTCTTTTTTATGGGCTCAGGATGAAAATGGGCTGATCGGGAATAACAATGAACTTCCATGGCGGCTGCCGGCCGATTTGAAATATTTTAAAAAAACAACAATGGGCCATCCGATTGTGATGGGGAGAAAAACTTATGAGTCGATCGGCCGGCCATTGCCGGAACGCACGAATATCATCTTGACAAGGGATGAAGAATACCGGGCTGAAGGCTGTCTTGTTTTTCATACGAAAGAAAAACTTCTTGAATGGATTGAAGAAAACGGCTCAGAAGTGTTTATTACCGGCGGATCGGAAATATTCAAGCTTTTTCTGGATGTCGCCGACCGGCTGTATGTAACAAAAATCAGGGCAGCATTTGAAGGCGATACCTATTTCCCAAAAATGGATTGGGAAAAGTGGCGTTTAATATCAGCTGTAAAAGGTCCGAAGGATGACAAAAATCCATATGATTATGAGTTCCAAATATACGAACGGGATTAAAAAAGCGAACCGGTGTGTTCGCTTTTTTCATACGTGAGCCCGCAAACAAAATATAAGCTCTGAGGATGTGCAGCATGCAAATGATAAAAATAGTGACGGATTCAAGCAGTGATCTGACGGTGGAAGAAGCGAGTGAATTGAATATCCGAGTTATCCCCCTTACTATATCCATCGGGGAGGAGACTTTTTTAGATGGGGTTGATATTGCTCCTGAAGAGTTCATTAAAAAAATGCAGGGATCAAAGGACTTTCCAAAAAGTTCCCAGCCGGCAATAGGAGAATTGCTTAATCTTTATAATCAACTGACAGAGGATGGAAGCGAAGTGATATCCATTCACCTGGCGGGGAAACTGAGTGGAACGGCAGAATCAGCAAAGGCCGCAGCAGCCATGGCTACTGGAAAAGTAAATGTTGTAGATTCATTGTTTATTTCCAAAGCATTGGGCTTTCAAGTAAGGGAAGCGGCAAAAATGGCGAAAGAAGGCTTTGCTGCAGACGAAATTTTTGAAAGAATGAACGAAATAAGAAAAAACACCAATTTGTTTGTGGTAGTAGACACATTGGAAAACCTTGTAAAAGGAGGGCGGATTGGAAAGGGGACAGCATTGATCGGTTCCTTCTTGAATATCAAACCGATTGCGATACTTGAAAACGGAGAATATTCCCCGGTCGCCAAAGTTCGGAGCCATTCACAGGCAGTAAAATATATTATGAAACAGTTTATGAATGATGTGAAAGGGAAAACAATCAAATATGCAAGCATTGCACATGCAAATGGGCTGGATTTTGCGGCAAAATTGAAAGAGCAGATTGAGAAACAGACAGATTTCCACTCTGTTGAGATACTTTGGACAAGCCCGGTTATCAGCACTCATACCGGCCAAGGGGCCATAGGCTTTTCATATTATGCAGACTGAAAAAAGCGGTCATGAAGATCGCTTTTAATTTTAGAGCAAAAGTAAAGTATAGCCTAATATGAAAATTTTTTTCAAAAGAATCTTTTCTTTGTCCAGCTTCAGCGCCCAGCGACTAGCAAACTTCGTCCTCCTTTCCTCGAAAAAGCTTCGCTTTTTCTGCGTGGATGTTTATTCGAGGAAGTAGGCTCAGAGTACTACGATAAGTCAACATCGGCTCGTACCTCGCCGTGTTGTCCGGCTCCGAGTGCCATCGGCGCAAGGATTAAGCCAATCGCTGCTGAAGGCAAACTACGCCTTCTTCAGCGCTCGTCTAGCTTTGCGCCGATAGGCAGGCACTCTCCGCCTTTCCTTATCCTTTATCTCATTGCGGAGGGCTCCAGTGTCTAGCTTCAGACGGCAGGGGCTCGAGGTCGCTTCGGTCAATCCAATGAAGTCAAAGAACGACTTCACTGGATTGCCCTCCGACGGACAGGATGTCCTAGTGCCACCGACGCCACAGGATGTGGCGTTTGTCGGCGGCCAGCGCTTGTCGCCCCTAAACAGCCGTCTTCCGCATTTCCGTTTGTACGTCGCTAAACGGGCGCTTGCGCTTTTCTCTGAGCAATAAATAGTTGTTTTCTCTAATGGTTCAATATCTTTTTATCATATACGGCATATGATGTTATAATGAAGGCACTTAAATAAAGCGAGTGGGCAAGCCATATGAAAAAAATTGTATTTGCATTAATGTGTTTTGTATTACTTCTTGCAGGGTGTGCGAACCATACAAGAGAGCTCGGTAAAAAGGAAACGGCTTTGGAACATAAGCAGATGCCCCCTGAAGATTTTATACCTCAAGATGTTAAAATAGTTTCTGTCGGGGATTCGTTGACCCAGGGAGTAGGATCTGATGATAAGCATGGGGGTTATATTCCCTTCTTAAAAGAAAACCTTGAGAATCTCAAAGGCATCAACAAGGCAGAGTTTGAAAATCACGGCAAAAAAGGAAACAGAACGGACCAATTATTGAGTCGCCTGCAACAGCCAGAGGTACAGTCAGACATTACCGATGCTGATTTTGTCATTATTACGATCGGCGGCAATGATGTCATGCAGGTCTTCAGGGAAAACCTTTTGGGTCTTAAGCTGAATAAATTCATTGCGGCGGAAGATGAATATCAAGACAGGCTGGATGACATATTAACCCTGATCAGGAGTTATAACAGTGATGCCGGAATCGTACTTGTCGGTATATATAATCCTTTTATCAAATGGTTTTCAGATATAAAGGAAATGGATCAAATTGTTGACAACTGGAACAACGTAAGTTCTGAGACGATTGCAAAATATGATCATGCTCTTTTTGTCCCTGTTGCCGACATTTTTGAAAATAATGAGGAGAGTCTGTTGTATACTGATTATTTCCACCCTAATACTCGAGGGTATGAGTTGATTGCAGAGCGAATTTATGATCTTTTGACTGCCGAAAAATATATATGATGAGCTTGCTGTACGGGGGACACATAATGGGTAACAAAAACGTTTGGAAAATAGCTTTTATTGTGTTGGCTGCCGCTAACTTGCTATTTGTTTGCGGCATTGGATTGCTCCTGTTTTTATCATCGGATCAAAAGGAGATTCCAAAAAACGCTTCGGATACGGGTACCTATTCGGAATTTACGATAGATACCCATAAAGAGGATTTGAACGACCTTATCAATTATTATATTGAAAAGGAAGGCCTGAATGGGCCCATTCATTATAATGTTTTTTTGACCGATGAGGTCGAGCTTTATGGAGAGGTTTCTGTATTTTCACAAGCCATGCAGTTGAAAATGACTTTTGAGCCGAAAGCTTTGGAGAATGGCGATCTTGTGCTGGAACAAAAGGATGTTTATTTGGGCGATGTAAAATTGCCGGTATCTTATATAATGAAATTTATACGGGATGCCTATAAATTGCCGCCGTGGGTCATTATCCAGCCAAATGACCACCAAGTATACGTGGCGCTGCAGGAAATGAGACTTAACAATGGCATTCAAGTAAGGGTGCAGGAATTTGACCTTGAAAAGGATAGGATATCTATGAAGATGCTTGTTCCCACAGAATAATTTGTATTGTACAAGGAGGGGTAATAATGGGAGCAGATGATCGGCTGCAGCTTGCAACATTTGCAGGTGGATGCTTTTGGTGTATGGTCAAACCATTTGACGAAATGCCCGGGATTAAAAAAGTTATATCTGGCTATACTGGCGGAACAACTGTTAATCCTACGTATGAACAGGTCTGTTCAGGGTTGACAGGCCACACGGAGGCCGTTCAAATCACGTTTGATCCAACAGTCATTTCTTATGACAAGCTTCTTGATCTATACTGGATGCAAATCGATCCGACCGATGCCGGTGGACAATTTTACGACCGGGGCGATTCATATCGCCCAGCCATTTTTTACCACAATGAAGAACAGCGGGTTTTGGCAGAAGAATCAAAGAAAGATCTGGACAAAAGCGGAAAGTTCTCAAAGCCTATAGCAGTAGCGGTTGAGCCGGCCAAGCCTTTTTATGAGGCAGAAGAATATCATCAGAACTTTTACCGGAAAAATCCCGAACGCTACACTGCTTACCAACATGGGTCAGGAAGGGCACAATTCATTGAGCGACACTGGGGTGAACAAAATGGAACAAAATGAGCTGAGAAAAAAGTTGACGCCGCTTCAATATGAAGTGACGCAGAATAATGGAACTGAGCCTCCTTTTCATAATGAATACTGGAATAACAAGGCGGAAGGGATATATGTAGATATTATTTCGGGAAAGCCATTGTTCAGTTCAAAGGATCAATATGATGCCGGCTGCGGTTGGCCAAGCTTTACAAAGCCGATTGAGGAAAGTGAAATATTGGAGAACCAGGACTTCAGCCACGGTATGATACGAACGGAAGTAAGAAGCAAGACTGCTGATTCCCACTTGGGGCATGTATTTCCGGATGGACCAGGGCCTGCGGGGCTGAGATACTGTATAAACTCCGCCGCTCTTCGCTTCATACCCAAGGAAAAGCTGGAAGAAGAAGGATACGGTGAGTTTAAAAAGCTTTTTGAATAGGCCGTTGCCTCTAAGCAAATAACCCTCAATTGTTTAAAAAATGGGCAAAAGCACATGCGGTCCGCGAAACACCTACATAGTATATGGATGAAGAGACCATATGAAATGATTGGGGAGTGATGACATGTACTATGGCGGATATGGGGGATATGGCGGCTGCGGATGTGGATGCGACGGCTTCGTATCGCCTGCGTATGGCTATGGTGGAGGTTGTGGATACGGCGGGTTTGGTTTCGCAGGCGGCTTTGCGCTGATTGTTGTGCTGTTCATCCTGTTGATCATCATCGGCGCCTGCTGGGTTAATTAAACGTATTTGAAAATCATGAAACACGAAAAGCGTAAAAATCTTTAAGCAGCGAGCCCCCTGAAAATAGGGGGCTTTTTGAAACTGGCTTTGCATACATTTATAGAAAGACAAACAATGTTTTTGCCTGCAAGGGCTTTTGGTTTACATGTGCTGGACAATCCATTATATTGGATGAACAAGAAAGCTGAAAGGCGTATGGGATCATGAAGAAATCTTTTTATCACTTTTTACTTAAATACCGGCAGCCGGAACCAAAAGATGAATTAAGTTTTTTTGCGGAAGAAGTTTATAAGGATCACGACTTTCCAAAAGATTCGCAGGATTATTATGAAATCAGCGAATACCTTGAATTGAACGGAAGCTATAAAACAACATTATCGGTTTATGATGAAGCTTGGGAGCTGTATTTGGAAGCAGAGAATAAAAAATAGAGAAAAGGGGCGGAATGAAATGCGCGAAATCGATGTGTTTATTGATACAGAAGAAATTGCCGAATTTTTTTACCAAGAACTTATCAAAAGGGGTTTCATTCCTGCAGAGGACGAGGTAAGGGAGCTTGCGGATATCACGTTTGAGTATTTATTGAAAAAAGACATCATTGCAGAAGAATCAGATGATTGATCATCAATAAAAGGGGAAGCTGAGGCTTCCCCTTAATGATGTCTTCATTTCATTGAAAACTGAAGGTTTGTTCCTTTAATACTTCTTCCCTCGTTTTATAAAAATCCCCGAGAAAGTGTTTTTCAAAAGCAGCTGCAGCGGATATAAGGCGCTGTTCATTCAGCTTTGCCCCAACAAACTGAACACCGACTGGAAGCTTATCGTCACTGAGACCGGCGGGAATAGAGATGGCCGGGTGTCCGGTCAGGTTAAAATAAGATGTGTATCGGATGAAGCAATTAAAAATAGGTTCTGGTTCATCGGTCAATTGAATAATTTCTTCTCCGACAGGTTTCGGGAGAGCCGGCAGGGTGGGGGTTACAATCAGGTCAACTTCATTGAATAAACGATTGAATTCGGCCGTTATTTGTTCTTTTCTTGTAAGGGCGTTAATATATTCGATTGCCGAAATTGCCGAGCTCGATTCCATGACAGCTTTTACATCATTTCCGTATTTGTCTATATTTTCGGCAATCCTTTCTCTATGAACATATCCGGCCTCTGCCATCGCCACTGTAAAAGTTAATGAGCCTGCCTCTTCAGCATGTGGCAGCTCTACTTCAAAAAGCAAGGCTCCCAGTTTTTCGAGCTTTTTCAATGTATCCTTATATACTTCCAATATTTCTGGTTCCATCCGGTCTGTAAAATAAGTGGAAGGAATACCGATTCTCCAACCTTTTAAAGTAGTATTTTCATATGTATAGCTTGTATTCGTCATTGCTTCCATAACTAATGCCAGGTCAGCAGTATTTTTCGCAATAGGACCGGTATGGTCCATTGACCACGAAATGAGAGTGGTACCGGAATTATTGATCAGACCGTGCGTCGGCTTTAATCCGATCAGTCCGCAGCAGGAGGCGGGGATTCTGATGGAGCCTCCCGTATCTGTTCCTATGGAAGCCGCACTTAAATTGGCTGCGACTGAAACGGCAGACCCACCGCTTGATCCCCCGGAAATATAGTCTGGATTCCAAGGGTTCCTCGCAGGTCCGTAAAAAGGGTTATTGTTTGTTATTCCAAAGGCAAATTCATGCATATTCGTTTTTCCGATCATGACGGCCCCTTCGTTCTGAAGTTTTTGAATGACGGGAGCATTTTCAGTTGGAACAAAGTCGCGGTCAATGATTGATCCGCTTGTTGCCGGTATTCCTTTTACATAGATATTGTCCTTATACGACAACGGTATTCCTTCGAGCTTTCCAGCCTGTCCTATAGACCAGCGGGATTCCGCTATTTTCGCTTGGTTTAAGGCAGTTTCTTCGGTCAATTCAATAAAGGCGTTAAGCGCTTTTGCCCGCTTTGTCCTGTTAATATATTCTCTCGTGACCTCAACAGGCGAAAACTTTTTTGCCTTGTAGCCTTCAAGCATTTCCTTGATTGACATCATTTTAAAACCTCCATCTATTTTAATTGTCCGGCAGCTGAGACTATTTTATCATATTGGCGACAGTATTTATCCAAATTTCAAAAAGTTTGGTTGATTTAATATAACAAAAAATATATAATTCGTTTATAAATTGATACAAATAAACAGCCCTTGCTAAAAATTACACTGAGAATCGTTTGCAAAGGTGACGAAGGAGGGAGTTTTTATGAACAAAGTGGATGAAAGAAAAGTTCATCAATCATTCTATGATGAGATTTTTTCCGTTTTGGAACAGGAGCCTTATGCCCGGCATTTGGGAATAAAGCTGGAGACGCTAGGGGAGGGAACAGCATCTGCTGCATTGGAAGTACAAAAACATATGCTTAATTCGCACGAAACGGTGCATGGCGCTATCCTGTTTGCTTTGGCAGACTATGTATTTGCTTCGGCCAGCAATTCTTATGGGAAGACAGCCGTAGGGCTGACTACGACCATGAATTTTATGGCACCTGCACAAGAAGGAGATATATTGCGGGCTGAAGCAACAGAAGAAAAGAGGAGCAACAGGCTTGCCTGGTATAAGATTAAAGTGTTTTGTGAGGATGAACTGCTTGCGACAATGGATGCAACGGTATATCGTAAAAATGATTTTTTTGTTTCAGTAGAAGAAATGGAAAAAGGGACCGGCTTCAAGAAATGAAGCTGGTCTCCTTTTTTCCTCCCAGATAAGCGTCCCTGACGCGCGGGTCTTTCATCAGTTCTTTTGCATTTCCTTTTATGACTATTTCTCCCCGTTCTATGACACAGGCACGGTCCGCTACCTTTAAAGCCGCTTTGACATTCTGTTCGACCAGTATGATCGTTGTATTGAAATCATTCCGCAGATGATCAAGTATGTTCATGATGTCTTTCACAATCAACGGTGCCAGTCCCAATGAGGGTTCGTCCAGCATCATCAGCTTAGGGTTCGACATCAATCCGCGGGCAATGGCGAGCATCTGCTGTTCGCCGCCGCTCAACAGACCGCCGGGCCGGTTTTCCATTGTTTTTAATTTCGGGAACAGTTCATAACAGCGGTCGATGTCTTTTTGTAATGTTTTTTTACTTTCTTTCAAGCGATGATAGGCTCCAAGCATCAAGTTGTCTTTAACTGAGAGTGAGTCAAATATTTGGCGCCGTTCCGGGACCAGGCAAATACCCTTCTTAACAATCTCCTCAACTTTCTTTTTCCCGATATTTTGGCCTTCGTACACGATGTCGCCTTCCTTTTGGAGATAAACACCCGCAATGGTGCCGAGCAACGTGCTTTTTCCGGCTCCGTTGGAACCTACGATGGCAAATATTTCACCTTTTTCAAGCTCAAATGAGATGCCTTTTAAAACATGCAGATACCCGTGATACGTATGAATATTATTGACCTGCAGCATCTATATCGCCTCCTCATCATCTGTTCCCAAATAGGCAGCGATGACTTTTTCATTTTCATAGATTTCGGCAGGTGTACCTTCAGCTATTTTTTTCCCGTAATCTATTACAACAATTCGGTCGGATATGCCCATCACCGTCTCCATATCATGCTCGACAAACAGGAATGACATGCCTTCTTCTCTCATTTGCCGGATAACCTGTACGAGCTGTGCAGACTCCTGGGGGTTTAAGCCGGCCATCGGTTCATCCAGCAAGATCAATTTCGGTGAGGAGGCTGCAGCTCTGGCAATTTCCAATAAACGTTGGTTTCCGTATGGGAGAACTTTGGAGTCCTCATGGGCCAGATCGGCAATTCCCACTTTTTTCAAATAATGCATGGCGATATCAAAAGCTTGCTTTTCCTCTCTCCGTACAAGCGGCAGTCGAAAACCGGAAGCTAAAAAGCCAGTTTTCAAACGGCAATGCACACCGGTCATTACGTTCTCAACAACAGTCATATTTTCAAACACCTGCAGGTTTTGAAATGTCCGGGTAACTCCCGCTTTCGCGATTTGAAAAGGCTGCTTTCCCGTTATTTCCTTTCCGCTGAAATAGACTTTGCCTGATGTTGGAGGCAATACCCCCGTAATCATATTGAACAAGGTTGTTTTTCCGGCACCGTTCGGGCCGATGACTGCAACGATTTCACCAGGATTAAGGTGAAAGTCGACATCATTGACCGCTACGACCCCTCCAAATGACTTTGTAAGTCCATTCACTTCCAGCAAGGGATTGCTCATCATTTACTACCTCCTGCCGATACTTTGGGTTCATTCTTTTTCTCGATGGACGGACGATCTTTTTTTCTGTTAAAAGGAATCAGGTTCCACAGTTTTCCCAATACCGGCGCAAGTCCCTGCGGCATATATATCAAAATGACTACAAGCAATATCCCGAAAAAGATGATCTGAAATTCTCCGCCGACACTCGGGAGAATCGCAGGGACAATATCTTTCAATCCTTCATTAAGCAGAACGTACACAATTGCGCCGATCATACCGCCCCAAATACTGGAGGAGCCGCCGATGACAACCATGATTAACAGGTTGATCGACTCCATGGCTGTAAACAGTTCCGGATTGATGAATGAGACATAATGGGCATACAGGCTTCCGGCAATGGAGGCATAAATTGCACTCAGGACAAACACCTTTAATTTATACTGCTGAATATTGACTCCGATGGAATTGGCAGCAATATCGCTTCCGTGTATGGATCTTAAAGCCCTTCCAACCCGGGAGTGGATGATGTTGCTGGAAAACAGAATGCTTAAAAGAAGGATAAGCCAAACCAAATAATAAAACTTCATATCCGTATTGAAAGAAAAGCCGAAAAGCTCAAAAGAAGGGATGCCAAAAAATCCGTTTAATCCCCCTGTAAGCGATTTAAACTCTTTGAAAAAAACAAATATGATAATGCCGAACCCCAACGTTGCCAGTGCCAAATAGTTTTCTTTGAGTTTCAAAGTAGGGATTCCGATAATGACAGCAATCGCCGAAGCAATCATAATACCTGCCAGGATGCCCAATATACTTGGCAAACCGTACGTACCTGTAACAATGGCCGCCGAATAGGCACCGATTCCATAAAACGCCGCGTGCCCCAATGATATTTGGCCTGCGTACCCCATTAGCATCGTCAGGCCGGAGGTCACGATGGCATATAAACCGATCATAATCATGACACTCAGCATGAAAGAATTTGCAAAAAACGGAATGACGGCGAGAGCCGCAACCAAAATGGCTATTCCAATCAATTGTTTTTGCTGGCTATGTCTACTCATCATATGCTTATACCCGCTTTCCGCTTGCTTTGGCAAATAGCCCGCTTGGTTTGAAAAATAAAACCAATAATAGCAAGGCAAAAATAACAGCATCCTTGTAGCCGGAAGTCCAAAGGCCTTCTGTGAACGATTCCAAAATACCGATCATGAAAGCACCGATAATGGCTGCAGGAGCATTGGTCAGGCCGCCGATGACAGCTGCCACAAAAGCCTTTACTCCCAGCATGAGGCCCATCTCATAGGAGGCGCCTGAAATGGGAGCTATGATAATTCCGGCAACTGCTCCCAATCCGGCACTGACGGAAATCGAGAGGAAGGACATCCATTCCGGCTTGATGCCCATCAAGCGGGCCGCGTTGCGATTGACAACACAAGCCGTAACGGCTTTTCCTACAAATGTTTTATTGAAAAAGTAGAACATTGCAATCAAACTGATGACCGAAATACCGATGGCCCACATGCTTTGGGGGAGCAAAACAGCATTCATTATATTGATTGGATCGTTTTTAGTGAACGGGGCAAGTGACTTAGGCTGGGTTCCCCAAAGCAGGATAGCCAGCCCGCGCATGGCGATGGCTACTCCGATTGTAATAATGATAAGAGTGGGCAAGGAAGAATTCCTTGCAGGATATATGGCGGTCCTCTCAAAAACTCCGCCTATCAGAATCACTATCAAAATGCTTAGAACAATTGCGACGGGCATGGGCATGTTCATAGACACAAATGTGATGGCGAACATGGCGCCAAGCATGGCAAATTCTCCTTGGGCAAAATTCAGAACGCCGGTAATATTATATGTTATGACAAAACCGATAGCGATAAGAGCATAAATGCTCCCAATCGTTAAGCCTGAGAAAACCAATTGAAGTATTTGGGTTAAGAGCTCCATCCTCTAAACTCCTTTCAGGGTGATTGCAAAGAAAATAATTATTAAGAACAAAGGCGCAAGCGCCTGTTTATCGACGTACAGACTGGAGCGCTTCTGACGAGATAAAGGAAACACGCGCAGCGGAGCGATGTTGACTTATCGTAGGAAGAAGCGTGAAGTCTGCTAGTCGATAGGCGCTGGCCGTCTTAAAGCGCCACGTCCTGTGGCGCCGGCGGCACTAGGACCTCCTGTCCGTCGGAGCCGGACGTAGCACAAAAAGATAATGAATTATCAACAACCTAAGCGCTTTATAATTTCCTATACCAGGAGAAAGCAGGGAATAGAATATATTCCCTGCCATACGATCAATCTCCTTTTATCCAGCTGCCATCCTTGATTTCAATCATTGCCAGGCTGTCGGATTTAAGACCGTTATGGTCATCGGCTGACATGTTGAATACGCCGGATATTCCGACAAAGCCTTCGGTATTCTCCAATGCATCACGCAATTTTTCCTTATCAGTTCCAGCTTCCTCCAATGCACTGACCAAAATATGGACAGCATCGTAGGCATGTCCGCCAAAAGTACTTGCCGCCTTGTTATATTTGCTTTCATAGCTTTCTTTAAACTGGTTCAGCACTTCTTTTTGTGGATCGCTGTCTTCAAGCTCATCGACTACAAGCAGTTTGCCGGCAGGGAAGATGACGCCGTTTGCTGCATCCCCGGCAAGTTCGATAAACTCTTTCGTACCGATTCCATGACTTTCAATGATCGGGATATCCAAGCCGATTTCACGTATGTTCTTAGTTACCACTGCAGATTCCTGGGCTGTTCCCCAAACGATGATCGCTTGTGGATTGGCTTTTTTAACCCTTGTAAGCATGGATTTTGCATCGTTTACAGTCGCTTCGAATTCTTCCTCAATGACAGCTTCAATTCCATATTCATCTTTTAGCTTTTCAAACTCCTCATGGCCGCTTGTACCATATGAATTCGCAACACCGAGCCACGCGACTTTATTTAATTTTTCCTCTTCCAAATATTCCAATAATTTCGGAACAACTACGTCATCACCTTGCGCAGTCTTATAAGTCCAGTCACGCGGTGAGTTGTCGTCAGGCTTATTTACCTGTTTGCTCGCAGCAAGAGAAATATATGGCACCTGTGCTTTTTCAGCAAGAGGAATCATCGCCAGGCTGTTACCGCTGATCGTTCCGCCGATGATCGCTGTAACTTTTTCCTGTTCAATCAACTTTTTCATACCCAAAACGGCTTCGTTTTGGTCAGATTTGGAATCTATGGAGATGAGTTTGATTTTCTTTCCGTCGACCCCACCTTTCTCATTCACTTCATCTATGATCATTTTGATCGTTTCTTCTTCCGGTTTTCCAAGTGGAGCAGCACTGCCTGATGCGTCTATGATGCTGCCAATTTTAATCTCTCCGGACTGATCCCCGCTGTCGGAGTTTCCGCCAGAAGCTTCCTCTTTATTTCCGCATGCCGCCAGTGCAGCTACCAAAACAAATGTCAGCAGGCCAAAAAGCCATTTTTTCATATTCTTCATATACTTTCCCCCCTTGAGCACAGTAAAATAAGTGTGAAAATTTCATGTTTTTTCGCATTTCCTTAGGTTGCAGATAGGCAAGCTTGTCTTTGTTTAAATCACCTCCTTAAAACCGATTTATTACAAAAGAAAAACGGATGGCAAGAAAGCCCTTACAACTTGAGACAAAGATACCATAATAAAAAAATGTTGTAAACATAAAATTTGAAAAATTGCAAGTATATGACAAATCTGAGGTTAAATGAAGAGGATTCTTGGATATAGGAAATAAAAATATAAAAGAATGATTATAAACACATCAAATTTTCCGAAAAAATGGTTGACTTTTTTTAGGCAAAAGATTAAATTACAAATATAACATATTTACTTGGAATCGACTCATCTTTGTTACATTAAAGCTGAAAAGAAATACAAATGGAGGTAGATTCAATGATTTATAACCCTGAAATGGAAACGCTGTCAATTACAGAGAAGGAAGAGTTGCAATTTGTACGATTACAGGAAACATTGAACAGGGTTTATAACAAGGTGAAATTTTATAAAGAGAAGTTTGATCAAAATGGAATAAAAATAGATGATATTAAAAGTATAGGGGACATATCGAAGCTGCCTTTTACAAAAAAGCAGGACCTGAGGGATCATTATCCTTTTGGATTGTTTGCGGAACCGATAGAAAATATTGTCCGTCTGCACGGATCATCCGGGACGAGCGGAAAGCCGACAGTCGTAGGTTATACAAAAAACGATATTAGCGTTTGGTCTGAGCTGATTGCAAGAGCTATAGCGGCAGCGGGCGGAAGCAAAGGCGACATATTTCATAATGCTTATGGATATGGGCTGTTTACCGGGGGTTTGGGGCTGCACTACGGCGCTGAGCAGTTGGGAGCTGCGGTAGTGCCCATTTCCGGCGGAAATACAGAAAGACAGATTTTGGCCATTCAAGACTTTAAGCCAAAGGGACTTGGATGTACGCCCTCCTATGCCTTAAACATTGCTGAAAAAATGGAGGATATGGGCCTTGATTCAAGGGATAACAGCCTGAAGTATGGAATTTTCGGGGCGGAACCATGGTCGGAAGAAATGCGCGCAACGATTGAAGATATGCTCGGAATAAAAGCGGTCGATATTTACGGTTTAAGTGAAATTATGGGACCGGGAGTATCAATCGAATGCCATGTAGCACAGGACGGCCTTCATATTGCCGATGACCACTTTCTTGTAGAAGTGATAGATCCTGAAACACTCGAGCCGGTGGAAGACGGAAAGGACGGAGAACTTGTTTTTACAACCCTTACTAAGGAAGCGTTGCCATTAATCAGATACCGTACAGGAGATATTGCTTCCATCACGCGCGAAAAATGTGAATGCGGAAGGACAACGGCAAGGATGTCCAGGGTGAAGGGAAGGACTGATGACATGATCATCATTCGTGGAGTGAATGTATTCCCTTCCGAAATGGAGCGCGTACTCTTGCAAATCGAAGGCTTGGCTCCCCATTATCAAATCAAACTGGTCAAAGACGGCCCGATGGACTGTGCAGAGCTGCATGTTGAAATAAGTGATGAACTATATTCCGGAATAAATGGAGATCTAAAGTCTGAACAAGTGCAGATTCTTGAAAGAAAAATAAAGCAAGAAATTAAATCGGCCTGCCTCGTTTCGGTAAAAACGATGATCGGGACGCCTAAGAGTATTCCAAGGTCGGAAGGCAAAGCGATAAGAATCGTTGACTTGAGAAAATCAGGGCCGGTAATGCTTTCTTAATCCGATGCCAAAAAGGAGTGCTTTAAAATATAAATGGATAATAAAACATTTGATATAACGATTATCGGAGGCGGGCCTGCCGGAATGTTCACTGCTTTTTATGCAGGTCTAAGACAGATGTCAGTCAAAATTGTCGAGAGTCTGCCCCAACTGGGCGGGCAGCTCACGGCTTTATATCCTGAAAAGTATATCTATGATGTAGCCGGATTTCCAAAGGTCCGTGCACAGGAGCTGGTCGACAACTTAACGAACCAGATGCAGATGTTTGAGCAGGAAATATGTCTGGAAGAATCAGTAGAATCTTTAGTAAAGGCAAACGACGGTACCTTCATATTGACTACGGATAAAGGAAGGCATTTTTCACGCACTGTCATTATCACTGCAGGAAACGGGGCTTTCCAGCCTAGAAAGCTCCCATTGGAAAAAGCGGCGAAGTACGAACAAGAGAACCTTCATTATTTCGTGGATGATATGGCAAAGTTTTCAGGAAAGCGAGTCCTTGTTTTCGGCGGCGGCGATTCGGCAGTGGATTGGTCGCTTATGCTTGAGCCGATTGCCAAACAAGTTAATATAGCACATCGAAGGGATAAATTCAGAGCACATGAACACAGCACAGAATTACTTCACCAATCCTCTGTCAATATTTTTACACCTTATGTGGCCTTGGATCTGATAGGCGACCGGCAGATTGAGCAGGTCATTTTACAGCACGTCAAAACAAAAGAGGAAATTTCAATCGATGTGGATGACGTTTTATGTAATTACGGATTTGTCGCTTCTCTGGGTCCTATCAAAGACTGGGGGCTGGAAATCGAAAAGAATTCAATTGTAGTTGACTCAAAGATGGAAACCAATATCAAAGGTGTATATGCCGTGGGCGATATCAATACGTATGAAGGCAAAGTCAAATTGATTGCCACCGGATTCGGAGAAGCCCCGATTGCGGTCAGCAATGCGAAAGTTTCAATTGATCCGTCATCAAGGGTCCAGCCGATTCACAGTACAACAGTCATGGAAAACAAAAAGGTGAATGTTTAATAAGAAAAGCGCAAGCGCCTTGCCCATCGACGTACAGACTGGAGTGCCTCCGACGAGATAAAGGAAACACGGCGAGGAACGAGCCGATGTTGACTTATCGTAGGAGGAGGTGCGAAGTCTGCTAGTCGATAGGCGCTGGAGCTAGACAACAAATAGCTTTGTTCAAAATTTTAAAACGAAAAAATCTTATACTTTCTTAATTCATTTATTCAGTAAAAAAAAGGAGGATGCCGATTATGCCGAAATATACTATCGTCGATCAGGATACATGTATTGCCTGCGGTTCTTGCGGAGCTTGCGCACCCGATATTTTTGATTATGATGAAGAAGGCCTGTCATATGTGATCCTGGATGATAATACGGGTACGGAGCAGGTGCCGGAGGAATTGTACGACGATTTGGAAGATGCCTGCGACGGATGTCCGACAGATTCAATTAAAGTTGCGGATGAGCCGTTTGAAGGACAGGTCGAGAAAGCGGGATAAAATAAGTCTTTTCATCATATTTCAAGGGGAGAACGATTGATTTTAATATAACAATAACATACAATAACGTTAAAACCTTGTTATGCAAACTGGGAGGTTATATATATGGCGGGCTTGATGTATGCCGAAGAAGCTGTGGAAGCAGAAAAATTGCAAAATTTTATCGAAAGAATCGAAGCAGGAGATAAAATTGAAGCTGATGACTGGATGCCTGAAGAATATCGGATAGCCCTGATCAGATTGATTTCCATGCACGGAATCAGCGAAATTATGGGAGCGCTCCCCGAAAAGGAATGGGTGCCAAAAGCGCCGTCGTTAAGAAGAAAACTTGGAATTATGGCAAAGGTTCAGGACGAAATGGGGCATGGCCAATTATTATTGAGGGTAGCCGAAGATCTATTGAAGCCATATGGAAAAAACAGGGATGACTTGATGCAAGATCTTTTTAAAGGAGATTTGAAGTTTCATAATGTGTTTCATATGAAAACGGTAACATGGGCCGATGCAGGTTTGATTGGCTGGCTGGTGGATGGAGCGGCGATCATTACGCAGACAAACATGCTCGGAGCATCATATGGACCATATGCCAGGGCTCTTCAGCGCATTTGTGCAGAGGAAGTATTCCATGCCCAGCATGGTGAAGCGATTATCATGGCGCTTGCTGAAGGAACCGAAGAGCAAAAGCAAATGATCCAGGATGCCCTCAACCGCTGGTGGGATGCCTTATTGATGTTTTTTGGCCCGGCAAGCAGCGATACGACAGGGCAATCCAAGCAGGACGTTACCATCAAGTACAAAATCAGGACGAAAACGAATGAGCAATTCAGGCAGGAATTTTTCAACAAGTACGTTCCCCGGATTCTTTCACTGGGATTAACCATTCCGGATCCAACGCTTAAATATAATGAAGAGGAAGAAAGATGGGAATACAGGCAGCCGGACTGGAATGAATTCAAAAAGATCATCAAAAATGAAGGGCCCAGATCCCAGGCACGCTTGAATTTAAGAAGAGTTTCTTATGAAAATAACGCATGGGTGCGGGAAGCGCTCAGCCAAGCATAGGGAGGAAAAGTCATGACTGCCGGAAACACGTTCTATCATGAGTATGAAGTATTCAGCAAACGCACCGCAACATCACCGATCCAGCATCAATTCTGCCTGTTGGCGCCAAATGAAGAAATAGCACTGGTCATGGCGCAGGAGAATTTTATGCGGCGAGAACCCGTTGCCGATATATGGGTCGTAAAGCGGGATCATATCCGCACTTTAGATCCGGAAGAAAAAAGAAGCGTTGCCCGTTTGGATAATAAGGATTACCGTACAGCCAAAGGCTACGGCTATCTGAAAAAGAAATGGCGGCAATATGAACAGAAAATGCTCGATGAGAAAGAAATTCTTTCATGGGGAGGGGACGGATAGAAATGACAGATGTTAAAACCGATGTGAAATTTAAAGAGGCTGTTGCAGATTTGTTATTTCAATTGGCAGATGATGATTTTCTGATTTCGTTTCGGGGCTCCGAGTGGCTCGGATTGGCTCCTCATATCGAGGAAGATGTGGCGTTCTCCTCCATCAGCCAGGACACTATGGGTCATGCAACCATGTTTTACAGTTTACTGGAGGAACTGGGTTATGGCACAGCGGATGAGCTGGCGCATTTGCGCCCTTCCAAGGAACGCAGAAACAGCATTCTTGCGGAAAGGCCGAATGGTGAAGGCTATTATATGGAAACGCCCAAGTATGATTGGGCTTACGCCGTAGTAAGAAACTACTTTTATACCACTGCAAAGAAAGTGAAAATAGATTCATTGAAAAACAGTTCATATAAGCCTGCGGCCGAAATGGCAGCGAGGGTGAACTTGGAGCTCTTTTACCATTCGCTCCATTGGAAAACTTGGTTTGTACAGCTCTTGAGCTCCTCCGACGAGGCAATCGAGAGAATGAAAAATGCAATCGATGAAGTTGTCAAAGACTTTGGAGATATTTTTGCGTTTGGAAAATTGACGAAAGACATTTACGACTATGGTTTGATTGAAGAAGGTACAGTTCTGAAGAAAAGATGGTTTGCCGAGCTGGAAAAAGCATACACATCCCTTGATTTGGAGCTTCCTGAAATCCCTGAAAAACCGAAAATGAACGGGCGGATCGGGGAGCATTCGAACGACTTGGATTCCGCTCTTGAAACCCTTTCGGAGGTGTACCGTCTGGATACTGCCGCTTCATGGTAATATGCAAGAGGAGTGATCAATGATGAAGACAGCCATGCCCCTTTCCAAACATGCCATATTGGAAATCTTGGATACTGTCAAAGACCCGGAGATTGATACAGTCAGCGTAATTGATTTGGGAATGATCGAAAATATCCATATAAATGACAGGAAGGTGACAGTGGACGTACTGCCGACATTCCTTGGGTGTCCGGCTTTGGAAATTATCGAAAGGAATATCGTAAAAGCCATTGAGGCTTCTACCCCGGCAGAAACAGCGAAAGTCCGGTTCATTTATGATCCGCCATGGACATCTGACCGAATTACACTAAAAGGCCACGAAGGCCTGAGAAAATTTGGAATTGCACCTCCGCCCCGGCATATGGAAGAAGATGGCACTTGGCATGTTGACTGTCCGTACTGCGGGTCAACTTATGTGACGATGGAAAATATTTTTGGTCCGACAGCCTGCAGAAGCATCTTATACTGCAAATCTTGCAAAAATCCATTCGAAGCGATGAAACCGATTTCGAACATTTGAATAATGGTTTAGACACTGTACGAATAGAGGATGACAAGTTTTCTATTCGTACTTTTTTACAGGGAGGAAAACGAATGATTCAAAACATTACGGTGGCCGGTTCCGGCGTTATGGGAAGAGGCATAGCATATGTGGCGGCAGCGGCCGGCCACTCAGTCAGCCTGACTGATGTAAGCGGGGAAGCCCTTCTTAACGCTAAAGAAGAAATAATGAACATTGCAGAGAAAGGATTGGCTATAGGGAAGCTGACGAAGGAAAGCTTTGCACATTTAAAAGATCATTTAGTGTACAAGACAGACTTGGAAGAGGCGGCTTCTCATGCGGATCTGATCATTGAAGCTGTTCCGGAAAAAGCCGAGATAAAGAAACAGGTGTTTGAAGCGATGGAGGAATCCGCACCAGGACACTGTCTGTTTGCGACAAATACATCAACGATGAGTCCAACAGAAATTGCCTCTTATGCAAGACGGCCTGAGAAAACAATCGCCATGCACTTTTTCAACCCGGTCCATAAAATGCCTTTGGTTGAAATCGTCAAGGGATTGGAAACGAGTGAAGAAACTGTAGAAGCGATTAAAAATACCGCAGAGAAGATGGGAAAACAAACTGTTGTCATTAATGAGTTCCCGGGTTTTGTCACAAGCAGAATCAGTGCCCTCGTAGGGAATGAAGCGTTCTACATGCTTCAGGAAGGCCTTGGCACGCCGGAGGATATCGATAAGGCGATAAAGCTGGGCTTGAATTACCCGATGGGTCCTTTTGAACTGGCTGATCTTGTAGGATTGGATGCACGCCTGAACAACCTGAAATACCTTCATGAAAAACTCGGTGAAAAATACAGGCCGGCACCGCTGCTTGAGCAATATGTAAAAGCCGGCAGATTAGGGCGGAAAACCGGAAAAGGCGTATATGACTATACAAATAACGAAAAGAGTTGATAGAAAAATGAGGGAAGTTGTGATAGTAGATGCTGTCAGGACACCGTTTGGCAGGTATAAAGGGGCATTGAAAAACATCCGGCCGGATGATTTGGGCGCTATCGTCATCGAAGCCTTGATCAATCGCAACACTAAACTTCCGAAAGAGGAAATCGAGGAGGTTGTTCTGGGAAATGCAAACCAGGCAGGGGAAGACAACAGAAACGTTGCCAGGATGTCCGCATTATTGGCCGGGCTTCCCTTAAATGTTGCAGGAACGACTGTCAACAGGCTATGCGGTTCGGGACTGGATGCGGTGATGTATGCTGCAAGGGCTATTGCCGTTGGCGACGGGGACATTTTCATCGCCGGCGGAACGGAGAGCATGACAAGGGCACCGCTTGTCATGGCCAAGCCTGATAAAGAGTTTCCGCGCGGTTCAATGGAACTTCAAGATACGACTATCGGGTGGCGATTTACCAATCCAAAACTGAAGGAAATGTACGGGGCGGACACCATGCCGGAAACGGCGGAAAATGTTGCTAAACGATTTGGCATTTCCAGAGAAGAGCAAGACGAGTTTGCTTTGGAAAGCCAAATGAAAGCTAAAAGGGCGTTGGAAGAAAACGTTTTTAAGGAAGAGATAGTTCCCGTCGTTTATACGGACAGAAAAGGGAATGAAATCATTGTGGATCGTGACGAACATCCTCGTCCGGATACTACATTTGAGAAACTATCCAAATTAAAGCCTATTTTTCCAGGGGGAACAGTCACTGCTGGAAATGCTTCCGGCGTGAATGACGGAGCGGCGGCCCTTTTGTTAATGAGCAAAGAAAAGGCGGAAGAGTTAGGATTTAAGCCCCTTGTAACGTATAAAGTTGGAGCCGTAGCAGGCCTTGAACCGGCTGTCATGGGGCTTGGGCCGATCTACTCGAGTAAAAAGGCCCTGGAGCGGGCAGGATTAAGTGTGGATGATATGGATTTGGTGGAACTTAATGAAGCTTTCGCTTCTCAGTCTTTGCAGTGCATGAAAGAGCTTTGCCTGGACAAGGAGAAGGTAAATGTAAATGGAGGCGCCATTGCTTTTGGGCATCCTCTTGGTGCCAGCGGGGCAAGAATTTTAACAACCTTGATTTACGAAATGAAAAGGCGGGATTCAAAGTACGGTCTTGCAACAATGTGTATCGGGGTTGGACAGGGAATTTCAGTCATCGTTGAAAATAAAGTCTAATTAAGAAAAGCGCAAGCGCCTTGCCCATCGACGTACAGACTGGAGTGCCTCCGACGAGATAAAGGAAACACGGCGAGGAACGAGCCGATGTTGACTTATCGTAGGAAAGCTACTACTTGAAATGGCCTCGTGTGATGCTTCCTCGAGTTGGCGTCGTGCAGCTTTGCGACGAGGCGAGCCAAACATCCTCGAATAAGCTACGCCGCAGGAGCACACCAGGTGCGAAGTCTGCAAGTCGATAGGCGCTGGAGCTAGACAACAAAAGGCTTTGTTCAAAATTTAATGCTAAAACATCTTATACTTTCTTACTCAGTTTAAAAAAGTTTGGGCAGCAAGACATCCAGAAACTGTTTTGCTTATTCTTTATGTTAGGAATGTTATAATTCAGATAAAAAGAAGAGAGTGACGGATGTATGGGCCTTAACACACAATCGATGATCTTTACAATATATGGTGATTATATTCGCCATTATGGAAACAAAATTTGGATCGGCAGCCTGATTCGGCTGCTGAAAGAGTTCGGCCATAATGAACAGGCTGTTCGGGTGGCTGTATCAAGGATGGTCAAGCAGGGGTGGCTGCAATCGGAGAGGCAGGGAAATAAAAGCTTCTACTTTTTAACACCGCGCGGTGTCAGTCGTATAGATGAAGCGGGCCGGAGAATATTTAAGCTGGACCCCCATGAATGGGATGGAAAATGGAGAATGCTTATGTATTCAATCCCGGAAGAAAAAAGACAAATCAGGGATGACTTGAGGAAAGAACTGCTTTGGAGCGGCTTTGGGAGCTTCACGCACAGCTGCTGGATTTCTCCCAATAATTTGGAGAAAGAAGTGGAATGGCTGATTGAAAAATATGAAATCCAGGAATTTGTGGATTTTTTCACATCTGAATATATCGGACCGAAAGATAATGCCGAATTAGTCAAGAAAAGCTGGCCATTGGAAGAAATTGAAGAAAAATATGAGGAATTTGTTTCAGTGTACGGCAAACAATTCATTATCCATCAAAGCTTGCTCAATGAAGGAAAAATGAGTGATGCCGACTGCTTTGTCGAAAGAACCAAACTGGTGCATGAATACCGGAAGTTCCTATTTGTAGATCCGGGATTACCAAAGGAATTGCTGCCGCCGATGTGGAGCGGCAACCATGCGGCATTGCTTTTCAGGCAATATTATCAGCTGCTGGCAAAACCGGCGAGCGATTTTTTCGAAGCTGTATTTGAAAAGGGGAATGACTTGCGGAAAAAAGATGAGGCTTATGACGCGAATGACCATCCCTATATTGTCAAATGAAATGGCCTGCCTTCTGAAAACGCGGAGGCAGGCAAAGATGTATTACCCTGAATTACGAAAGTAAAATCTAGTA
>NZ_QYTU02000018.1 GCF_003605365.2 Siminovitchia fortis | reverse complement strand
CCAACTACATTTATGCAATGCTAGTGAGGCGATTTGTTCCTGTAATGCTGCTGCCGTTATCCCCGGCACTGTGCCTGGGGCCGGAAGCAGGATGATATCAGCTCCTGCTTCGATAAATGATTGGACTGCATTCTGCGAAAAAATATCCTCGCTGCTCTCCCCGGCCACCCCGGCACCGTGCATTTTGCCCGCAATGATTAACATGTCTGCACCCAGCACTTCCCTGGACAAACGAACCGCTCTAGTGATCTGTTCCTTCGTTACGCCTGTTTTAGGATTTCCGGTCAGACAGATAAAATCAAACCCAAGTTTAATGACTTTTTCCAACGTCTTTTTCGTCGGTGTTCTTCCCTCCGGGAGGGTGACCAATTGTTCCAATGCCTTGGCTGAGGGATCGACAGGCTCCAGGTTTACCCCCACCGGACGGCCAATCAGCCGTTTTAATCTGGTGACAATTTCCTCCGGCCGCTCCGTTTCAATGCCTTGGATCAGCGGCTGAAACAGGTCAAAGAAGTTTAGCAGCACCATATCCGCGCCAAAGGCAGCTGCCACCTCGGCATTGCTGGCACCAGGAGGATAGAGCGGTTGAAATGCGCCGATTACTTCTGACAGCACAACCCTGCCTTCTGAAGCTTTGATCGCCTGAACCAGGGCGCGTCCTCCCATTTGTGCGAAGTCAGTGGCTGTACAATCCAGCAATCTTTTCATGAAGAGCCTCCTTTTCATATTAGGCAAGACCAAACCCTTGATTTCCATACCAAGAGTTTGGTGTGCGTTTACGGGAGCTTATGGTTCCTTTTTACTCTGTTTCATCGCATTGGCGAGGAATTCCACATCGGTGCCAATGATCACTTGCAGGCTGGTCGGCCCTACTTTCAGCACTCCTTTGGCCCCCAGATTTTTTAGTTCGGCTTCGTTTACCTTGCTCATATCCTTGAGCTCCAAGCGCAAGCGAGTGACACAGTTGTCAATGTTGGCAATATTTTCTTTGCCGCCGAGCTCTTCCAGGTACTGTACAGCCAGCTTATCGTATTCTTTAATACCGCTCGCCGCATATTCATCCGGATTGGCATCGACACCCTCCTCGCCATCGTCTTCCCGGCCCGGGGTTTTGAGATTAAGCTTTTTGATCAGGAAGTAGAAGACAAAGAAGTAAATCGCCGCAAATACGAGACCTACCGGGATGAGCAGTGCCGGCTTGGTGGCAATCCCATAGTTAAGCAAATAGTCGAATGCTCCCGCAGAGAAAGTGAACCCGTGAAGAATCCCCAGCGAATAGACGACCACGGCAGCAATCCCCGTCAAGATGGCGTGAACAGCGTAAAGTAATGGAGATAAGAACATGAAAGCGAATTCAATTGGCTCCGTAATCCCAGTCAGGAACGAGGTTAACGCCAAGCTGATAAACATCCCTGCCAGCGCTTTTCTTTTTTCCTTCCTGGCGGCATAATACATCGCCAGACAGGCTGCCGGCAGAGCAAACATCATAATCGGGAAGAAGCCGGCCATAAAAATTCCCGCGTCGGGATCTCCGGCGAAAAAGCGGTTCAAGTCACCTGTTTTCCCGTTATACTCACCAAAGATAAACCAGACGATACTATTGATCACATGGTGCAATCCAACCGGGATCAGCAAACGGTTCAGCATGCCAAAGACACCAACACCCAAAGCGCCTGCACCAATAATCCACTCCCCGACAGAGTCGATGACGGCTTGAATCGGAGGCCACACAAAGCCAAAGATTAAGGCCAACACAATCATGACCCACGAGGTGAGAATGGGGACAAAGCGCCTTCCGCCAAAAAACGCGAGCCAATCAGGCAGTTTCACATTGTGATAACGATTGTACAGCATTCCTGCTGTAATCCCCGAAATAATTCCACCCAACACAGACATATCGATCGTTTCATTAATTGCTTTTGCCCCATAGGTCAACACGAAATACCCAACGGCTCCCGCCAAAGCTGCTGATCCGTGACTATCCTTGGCAAAACCAACCGCCACTCCGATGGCAAAGATCAAAGGCAGGTTATCAAAAATGGCTCCACCGGTAGCAGCGACAAAGGGAATATCCAGCAAATCATCTTGCCCCAGGCGCAGCAGGATTCCGGCTGCGGGCAAGACAGCGACAGGCAGCATCAGTGACTTCCCGATACGTTGTAAAAACGCTAACATATGATTGCTCCTCTCTTCCTTTTTTTAAAATAGCTCAGCCAGTGGGATTGGCCTTGCCACTTTTTCCCCTATCTATGAATATTTATGATAAATTTATAGCGATCAGCACGATAAATGGACTTCACCACTTCAAACGGCTGGCCGTTTTTCAGCCGGGTGTAACGCTTCATTAAGAGTACCGGCGCGCCTTCTTTAATCTCCAGAATCTCGCTTTCCCGCTTCCGGGCCACTGAAGCCTCCAACACTTGCGTCCCCTGGCCAATGTCCAGCTGCAAAGTATGTTCAATATATTGATATAAAGAGTGCCTGACGGTCTCTTCTTTGATGTCTCCAAGTATTTGCTGCGGCACATATGAAGATTCCAGCGCCATCGGAATGCCATCAGCCAAGCGTACCCGCTCCATTTTGAAAACATTTTCCCCTCGATCCAATTGCAGCTGATTGCGCACATCAGCCGGTGGATCCATTAATGAAAATTCAAGCAATCTCGTAGTGGGCACCAATCCTCTCGCCTGCATATCCTCCGTAAAACTGGTTAATCCCTGCAGCTTCTGCTCCAGCTTCTCTTCGGCGACAAACGTGCCTTTTCCGCGCTGCCGAACGAGATAGCCATCCTTCACGAGATTATTAATCGCTTGGCGTACCGTCATTCTGCTAATATTAAACCTTTCCGAATACTCCCTTTCCGAAGGAATCATATCCCCTGGCTTCAACTTCTTCCCTTCGATTAATTGCTTAATCTCTGCTTCTAATTGGTAGTAGATGGGGATAGGTGAATTTTTATCGATCATGGGTTCCATTCCTTTTATGTCTGAATTTAAAAATGAAATCGATTTCAAAATTATTTTATCGCATAGTGGACCAAATGTCTATACCAGTTGGTTGATGAGGCAGGATAAAATTTTCTGGCTGAAGGTTAGCAAGGAAAAATATGAAGGCCGTTTATCAAAGAAAATGAAAGATTCATATAAAGATTACCGCCAAGTATTCCACACAAGTATAATTCGCAGCGGACGAGATTCATATTCACGGAAAGAGGATTGCCCCTCTTGCGGCGATCCTCTTTACATTCAAACACAAGATTCCTTCACATTTACAAGTATTATTGCACTCGCCTCTTAATATTTGCCCACATTGTTTTTACCGGATCCAATACTTTTTCGCAACGTATGGATTGCCTCTCTCGTTCCATCAATATAAGTCATTACTTCATCATACTGCTCTGATGCTACGCACATAAAGAGAATATCTATCGCATGAAGCTGGGCGATCCTGGATGATGTGGCACCGCTGCGAAAAGCAGGCTCTCTCGTTGCTGATGTATAAAGTCTGAAACCAGCTTGTTCCGATACGAGTGAAGTTCCATATTTAGTAAGACTGACTGTTTTTGCCCCTTGCTTATTTGCCAGTTCAAGAATTTTCGCTACTTCAAATGTTTCGCCTGAAAAAGAGATCCCGAAGACGACATCATTTTCCTGGGCATTGGCAACAATTGTTGCGGCCATATGAGTGTCAGTAAATGCGGTTGCATGCTTATTAATGCGCAGGAATTTTTGTTGTGCGTCTTGCGCAATAATACTTGACGCTCCTACACCAAAAAAATGAAGTGAATTTGCCTTGCGAATCGCATTAACAACCTTTGCAAGTTCATCTATGTTTATTAACTCGGCTGTTTCCCGGAGTGTTTGAATACTATTAAAAGTCATCTTTTCAATGATAGAGTATTTTGATTCGTTTGGTTCAACCTCACGAAATTCCAAAGGTTTTTCTTTTTGTAAATCGCCGGCAATTCTTAGCTTTAATTCTTGGAACCCTTTTAGATCAAGTGATTTGCATAGCCTGATCACGGCTGCACTGCTCGTTTTACTTTTCCTGCCAAGCTCGTTTGCTGTCATTGAAACCGCCTCTTGAGGATTCTCCAAAATAAATCTGGCAATTTTTTGTTCCGAAGGAGGGAGCTTCTCTACCATTTCAGAGAGCATCATTAGGCCACCCATAGAGAATGACATTCCTCTTCACCTCGCTTTTTGCTATTTATCATTGATATTGTTTAGCAACAGAAACAGCGCATGCTGCCGGTGAAAGTAAATACATCATCATGCCAATTTTGCAGGGTAGCTTGAATTGTATGTAAACATCAGACAGATATTCAATCAACAAGACTTTCCCTTGGCCAATGTACACTCTCATTTTATATACATTTGCATAAAAAATAAATTAACACTTATTGATCTTTAGAAGAAAAGACTGCCTGAAGCCCCTCATATGCCAGCTTCGGCAGCCTTTCTTTTAATAGAGTAAATACTTTTTTCTTGTTTTCTTGAAGTCTCTTAAATCCCCTTCCCATCGTGACTTCATTTCCTCAACGGACATGCCATCTTTAATGCCTTGGGCAATCCAGTCGTTTCCAATTAAATTGTTGAAGAACGGTGTTAAAGTTACTTGGTCGGGGTACAAGTCATAAATCGTCTTGACAATATGCAACCCTGATTCAACAGGCTCGTAAGCATCGCGGTCTGTTACGTGGATTTGGATGCCATGGGAGAGTTTCCCGCTATGTTTTGAAATACTCGGTGTAAATGATGCAGCACGGAATATTACTCCCGGCAAATGCAGTGCATTTAACCGCTTTGCGAGTTCTGTACTGTTAATGAAAGGAGCCCCAATGAATGCGAATGGTTTCGTTGTTCCCCTTCCTTCTGAAACATTTGTACCTTCAATCAGCGCAGCCCCGGGATAAACGAGTGCTGTGTCCAGTGTTGGCATGTTCGGGGAAGGAAGCACGAATGGCAATCCTGTTTCGTCATAATATGATTTTCGTTTCCAACCTTTCATCTCTACGACGGTCAAATCAGCATGGATGCCAAATTCCTCATTAAAAAGCTTTGCCAGTTCCCCGACTGTCATTCCATGGCGAAGCGGAATGGCATACTGGCCAACGAATGAAGCAAATTCCGGGTCAAGTACAGGTCCTTCCACTTTCGTTCCGCCGAGCGGGTTTGGCCTATCCAACACAATAAAAGGAATATTATTTTCCTTAGCTGCTTCCATTGCAAGAGCCATCGAATATATATACGTGTAGAAACGGGTTCCTACATCTTGAATATCAAACAAAAGCACATCTACGTTTTCAAGCATTTCCGGCGTCGGCTTGCGTGTTTGTCCATACAGGCTGTACACAGGCAGCCCTGTCACATCATCGACGTAAAACTCTACATATTGGCCGGCTTGTGCATCTCCGCGCACGCCGTGTTCAGGACCATAAAGGGCCGTTAGCGTAACTTCCGGATCGTTATAAAATAGGTCTACGATGCTGTTTAAGTTCTGATCCACACCTGTCGGATTCGTGATTAGCCCCACTTTTTTACCTTTAATCAAATCCTTTTTTTCGTTTAGCAGCACCTCTACGCCAAGGGCAAACTTATTTTTATTTTTGCCTTTATCCTGAGACTTCCCGTTTCCTTTATCATGATCTGCAAACACGACGGATAATGACGACAGGACCAGCATTGCAGTCAAAATGGATAGGATCCATTTTTTCACATTTCTCTCCCCTTTTCGGTTAGTAGGTTAAACCATGTCCAAAGCCGTACAAAATGCCGCCTGCGTAATTAGGAATGGTTACAGGCAATTTTCCGGCCGGTGCAATCTCGCCAAAGATGACAGATGACGCTGCTTTGAAGCTTGCAGTTCTAAAGCTGTATTGTGCCAAATAGGCATCGACATTCGGATAGGCCATAATGTCATAAGGATTGCGGATTCCAACTGCAATGACAGGCGCATTGGCTTCATCAACTAACTGGTTGACCATCTGCATTTGAGCATCAGAAGGCAATCTTTGTGCAACGGTTGATGTAGTCGTGCCTACGATGACAGCTTTTGCGCCTTCTACCTGATCCAACTGGGCTTTTGTAAGCGGATTGCCCGTTTTTATTAAAAGTGTGTTTTTATGTTTCTCCTTCACAGCATTAAAAAGTTCTTCAATATAAGAGTTTCCGACGACAACAATTAGTTCGCCGGCAGCAGGCGCCAAAGGCAGTACATTTTCATTTTTTATTAATGTAACGGATTTTTCAGATGCTTCTCCTTCAACTTGTTTATGCTCTTCGGACCCTACAACTTGAAGTGCTGTTGCAATTTTCTCCTCTATTGGCTGTGGATTTTCCTCTTTAAGAATGCCACGTTTGAGTTTCAAAGCCAAAATTCTTTTTACTGATGCTTCGATACGCTCTTCTGGTATTTCACCGGATCTGACGGCTTCATATAATCCATTAGCTGCACTTTCTAATCCGACCGGCATCAAAACAATGTCCGTTCCTGCATTGACCGCCCGAATAACCGCTTCAACCGATCCGAAATGATCGGTAATTGCCTGCATGTTCAGGGCATCAGTTGTAATGACTCCCTCATAGCCCATTTCCTCCCTCATCAGTTCGGTTAATACTTTATAAGATAATGTTGCGGGAAGATGAATCTCTTTTCCATCCTTTTGGGAGATGACCTTCGTACCATCGATTTTCGGAAAAGTGACATGGGCAGTCATAATCATATCAACGCCGGCATCCATTCCCTTTTGGAAAGGATAAAGCTCCACCTGTTTAAGCCTGTCTTTATCATATGGCACTTCCGGAAGACCTAAATGTGAATCGACAGCAGTATCCCCATGCCCGGGGAAATGCTTGGCAGTGGCTGCTGTTCCTGTTCCCTGAATCCCTTTTATATAGGCGAGACCAAGCTTTGCCACCAATTCAGGAACCTCTCCGAAAGAACGAACACCGATGACAGGATTATCCGGATTATTATTAACATCGAGTACAGGAGAAAAATTTACGTTAATGCCCAGGGAGGTTAATTCTTCCCCAATCGATTTTCCAACTTTATAGGCAAGTTCTTCCGACCGGGTCGCTCCAAGCGCCATATTCCCCGGCATATCCGTGCCCGATTGGAGTCGTGTAACAACGCCCCCCTCTTGGTCAATCGTTACAAAAAGTCCATACTTTTCAGATGCAGCCTGATACTCTGAAACAAGCCGGGCTGTTTGCTCAGTCGTGACAACATTTTCCCTGAATAGAATGACGCCGCCAAGATGGTATTCTTTTACGAGCTGTTCAATTTCAGGAAGCATTTCAGTTACGTTTTTCCCTTTCCAATTTCTAAAATCGGGCATAAGCATTTGTCCAACTTTTTCTTTCATCGTCATGCTTGCAATCGCGTTGTCAATGACGCTGTAACGGCTGCCTTTTTCTTTTACAATCATCACTTTCACAGGAGGTTTTCCTTTCCCTTTCCGTGCAGCCGGATCTGGTTTTACATCAATGGCTATACGATCTGAATACGTCCCGTCGGAAACATGGATAAATGTCCGGCCTGGTTTTCCATTCGCTGTCACATGGCCATTCTCATCTACTGAAGCGACGGTTTTGTTCGAGGAACTCCACTGCAAGTTTTTTGAGGCTAACATAAAATGGCCTTCGGCATATACATGAAGAGCTTTAAGTTGAAATGCACCGCTTCCCGTTTCCGCGTCTACTTCAGGCACATTTTGAAGTATGACCAAATCCTTTATCCCCTTTTCTGTTATTGCTTCGACAACACCCGTCATAAGAGGCGAAACAAGCAAAGCTGCAATAAGAGCCGGCACGATCATAACCTTTCGTAACATTGACATTGCTCCTTTTTAATAAAAATTCCTTTATTGCATCCGCTGCAAGCCTTGCAAAATCTCTCCAAATTCCATTAAATTAAAATTGCGATTTTATTGTGGACGACGATGCCTGTCACCGTATATCGTAAAGTGGAAGGGCTTTAGTTGCATTGCTTTTGTAATATGCAAAAAGTTCAAACAATTATTTCCGCAATCCCCTATGTTACTCCCCCACTCCAATAATCCTTCCGCATGATTCCAGTTAAACCCGGGGTTTGAATTTTATGGTTCCAACTCATGAATCGGATTATTCCCTAAATAAACTGAAATCCCGAGCATGGATTATGCCTCCCAATTATGAAAGAGGGAAGAATTCCCCCTTCCCATCGTTTAAATATTATCCGCCATCTCTTCTTTAAAGCCAAACAAGTATGTGAATAGAAAACCGAATAAATAAGAAATGATCAGCCCAAAAATATAAATGAAATACTTGTTATCTGCAATAAGCGGTATCAATGAGAGTCCAGACACACCAATTCCCAGGGCTGCCGTTTTCATGACTGCCTGGAATGCTCCGCCAAAGGCAGCACCAAGGCATGCGGTAATGAATGGACGACCGAGCGGGAGTGTGACCCCGTAAAGGAGCGGCTCGCCAATTCCGAGCAGTCCGACCGGGAGTCCCCCTTTAATAATGTTGCGCAAGCGTTGATTTTTCGTTTTTACAAAAATAGCAATCGCGGCACCAACTTGCCCGGCTCCTGCCATCGCAAGGATTGGAAATAAAGGAGTCATGCCAAATTTTTCAATAAGCTCCAAATGAATCGGTGTCAATCCATGATGGAGCCCAACCATAACGAGCGGAAGGAAGAATCCTGCGAGCAAAGCACCAGCAACAACCCCGCCAATATCTAGCACCCAATTAATTCCCGACGTAATTCCATCTGATAATACCCCGGCAACAGGAACAACTGCATAAAGCGAGAAAAATCCGACCACCAATAAGGTAATAAGAGGAGTAAAAATAATATCGACCGAGCTTGGCATTACTGTACGAACTCTTTTTTCAACGAATGTCATAAGCCAGGCTGCAAAGATTACTCCAAAGAGACCGCCGCGTCCGACGACGAGCGGTTCACCGTAAATCGTAATTTCCGCAAGCATCGGATTAAATAAAATTGCTCCGGCAATGGCTCCTAATACAGGAGTACCTCCAAATTCTTTCGCTGTATTCCAGCCTACTAAAATAGCAAGATACGTAAATATTCCGCTTCCAAGTAAAAGCAGTATTTGCATCCATGTGGAACCTACTCCGTAATCTGCATTTTTCGCAAAGTTAGCCAATCCATTAATGATACCTGATGCAACAAGCCCCGGAATGAGCGGAATGAAAATATTTCCGATTCTGCGAAGGAAAAGCTTAAAAGGCGTTTTATTTTTCTGCTTTATCTTTTCCCGTTCTAGGGCGGCTTTCTCACTAAAAGTTAAATCTCCTTCATCTGGATGCGCTTCTTCTCCTACCGCAAGTCCTGTTTCCTTGCTTATTTCAGCAGCGATTTTGTTAACAATTCCGGGACCGACAACAATTTGCAGCGTATCATCGTGGATGACCCCCATGACCCCATCAGTTTTCTTTAAAGCAGCAATATTTGCTTTGCTGTCGTCCTTCAAAGATAGTCGTAATCGCGTCATACAATGGGCAAGCCGTTGAATATTTTCTTTTCCGCCTACATTGTCCAGAATGTCATTTGCTATTCTCTGCTCTTTTTTCATTTTGATCCCCCATTCCGTCATTTATAACGCTTTACGGACAAATCCATCTGCTGATTGCAGCTTCTTTCTGGCCTCTTCCAAGGAGCATTGAAGCAAGATCATAACGATCGCTGTTTTTACATGATGTTCGGCTTTTTCGTAATATCTTTCCGCAGTCTTATAATCGACCTGGGCAGCTTCCATAATGATTCTTTTTGAGCGCTCGGCCAGTTTTACATTTGTCGCCTGAACATCGACCATCAAATTTTGGTATACCTTGCCGATTCCAATCATCGAAGCAGTTGAAATCATATTTAGCACTAGTTTTTGCGCTGTACCCGCTTTCAGACGGGTTGAGCCCGTTAACACTTCCGGACCTGTTTCAATTTCGATTGCCAGTTGGGCATATTTGCTCATTTCGGCATTCTTGTTGCAAGAAATCGCCGCAGTCGTTGCACCTATTTCACCTGCATAACGCAATGCTCCGATGACGTAAGGCGTTCTCCCGCTGGCCGAAATTCCAATAACCGTATCCTTTTCTGTCAGTGAAGCTGATTTCAAGTCTTCAATCCCAAGATCCGCATTATCTTCCGCACCTTCAATCGCCAATGTTAGCGCTTCCATTCCGCCGGCAATAAAACCTTGCACCATTTCTGGTGAAACCCCGAATGTCGGAACACATTCAACCGCATCTAAAATGCCAAGCCGGCCGCTCGTTCCTGCACCTATATAAAACAATCGCCCCCCCGCTTGAAAAGATCGAATGACAGCTTGAACGACTTGTTCAATTTGATCTATTTCCTTCTTAATCGCCTGTGGGACATTTAGATCTTCCTTATTCATTGTCAGAAGAATATCCTTCATCGTCATTTCATCCAAGCCCACCGTGTTGTGATTGCGACTTTCCGTAGATAATTTTTCAAGCATCAAATCATCCTTTTTCAACTAATTTCTACCTTTACTAACTTATTGTACTCTCATAAAATTATATGTCAATATTTTCAATTTATTTATGAATTTTCATTTCATAAAGAGCATAGATATATAAAAAACTCCTTATAATGAGAATAGGCGTTCTGTATTTCTTACGTTCTTTTATTTCAACACTTTCAAGGTACTTCATTTAACTGAAGAACCCTAGCTATCTATGATTTTGACGGTATTTCCATTTTATGGTATTTCACTCATTTTCACTAAGGGGTATTCAAAATCAAGACGAATGTGAAATGGAGTTATAGGATAATTATATGTTTTCTTTTTTAGAAAAAAAGGGTATACTGTACTTAGAAATGAATATATTAAAAACGACTGAAGGTGTTGGAGCACCTTCAGCCATAACAATAGCTTGGTTCCCTGCAAGGGGGCTAGCAGCAGACAGAAATAATCCACCTGAGCCACGAACTCAAGGGTGGATTATTTTTTTTTGATTAAATGACAGCAGCGCTATAATTAACACTCCGAACGCAATCATGAGAGACATGCTTTCATATACCGTCATCATAGCACCACCCCCCTTCTAAAAAACTGGGAGTGATGCCAGCCACCCTTGAGTTAACCTATTATGCTATTGTCCTTTAATTATAGCATTTTATTCTTTCAATTTAATGTGTAATGACAATAATGTGTGAGCCTGTCGCTTTTTTTATTGCAATATTATGGTGGTTGAACCTCTACGTTTCTTTGTACATGTTTATCACCTTAGTTCAGTATACAAAGGGAGCCGAGAATTTAATAGCGAGCAATCATAAAATACTTTGTTAATAAAAAGCTGGAGAGGCCAAGCTCGTTTTCTTTGGAAATCGAACCCTCAACAACTCGGGATGTCCAAACTGTTTCAATTCACCCTAATAAGTTTCTAGCCCCTATAAAATGCTATAATAGAATGAGCAATAGAGCTTTCATGGGTGATAGCATGACAGTATTTGAGGGATTGTCACTTGATGATCTCTTTCGGAAGTTTGATTGTAGCCATACTTTCATTATTACTGCACCCTAATCATGAGACAAATAACAGCCAATAAGAAAGGTTTCTTTTTACAAAAGTGCATCTTTAAATCCCCTCGTTTATTACTTTTCTCTTAACATTGAATACTTTCGATAAGCCTTATAGAAACTTATACCAAAGAAAACAAACATAAAGGCGGGAAGCAACTTTAAAAGAACAAATGGAGTTTCAAATAAAAATGCTTTCCAAAATAATGCACCTTTCATACTCCAAAGACCTTCATGGTATAATCCCGAATCCTTGTAAGGCATAGGAGAAAAAACTAAACACAGTAAACTGAACCAAAATGAATAACCCATTAATCTTTTATAATAATTACCCTTTGATTGGCGATCCGAGAAAATTTCGTTTTGACCATTGTCTTCTTTTTGCCAATAGCGAATCCCACCAAACAAGGGGGCCGTTATATAATTCCAGCCGAAGTCTTCATATATCCCCTTGTATTCTTCAAGCTCTTTCTTTGGTAAATAATCTTGATAATCCAATCGCATCACATATCTCTTGTCGGTTTTTTCGAAAGTGTATATTCCTAATCCACTGATATTTGTACAGCGATAGCCTTTTTGTAATTGCTCATTCAGCCATTGCTCTTCTTTTTCGATATCAAAAAACACCTTAAACTTCTTCATTTGATTCACTTCCTTCATACAAGGATAAAATATGCAATAGCCTTTCTTGTTCCATTTTTAAAATGGCTCTTCCTTCTGCAGTTATCATATAAATTTTTCTCCTACCTGAATTTCCAACGAATTCAATCCAGCCATGTTTATTCAGGTTTTCAATCGCACCGTATAATGTACCAGCTGCTAAAATCACGGTACCATTACTTATCTTTTCTATTTTCTGCATTACGGCATAGCCGTGGAGTGGCTCACGTAGAGCTAATAAAATATAATGCATGGTTTCAGACAACGGTAATAATTTATGTTTCATATCCTCACCCTCTATTAAGTTCAACTATATAGTTCAACTTAATAGTAAGATAATACAGTTCAACTGAATAGTCAACAACATTTTTAAAAGTTAATCAAATAAACTTAAAGTTAACAAGGGAAAAATCAATCCAAAAAGTCGCTTTCCTTTACGTAGGAAAAGCGACTTTTTGTGTAGTCGTATTCAATTAAATGACCCGATTCCAGGACATTAATTTGCATTGCTTTTTTATATTTCTCAATTGTTCTTATACCCGCATTTTAATGGCATACGTTGACTTGTCAAAATTAGTTTGGGGAAAGATCCGATGACTGGAAAGTATAATAGTACAACTCGAAGATGTTCAAAGCAAAGAAAGAGGCGGACTGCAAAAGCAATTCTCACAAAGCATCCGCGGGGAACTTTTATAACGATCCATTTTTTGTACTTTTTTTAATGAAAAAGCCTGCTTGGAATCGACTTCCAAACAGGCTGTAAACGTTGATATAGCAGTAATATTAACGCTTCGAGAACTGAGGAGCTCTACGCGCGCCTTTAAGACCATACTTCTTACGTTCTTTCATACGTGGGTCACGCGTTAAGAGACCTGCACGCTTAAGCGGTGCGCGGTATTCAGGGTCAGCTTCAAGCAGCGCACGAGCGATGCCGTGGCGGATTGCGCCTGCTTGGCCTGTATAGCCTCCGCCTTGAACGTTGACCAATACGTCATAGTTGCCTAGAGTTTCAGTAGCAGCAAGCGGCTGCTTGATTACTTCGCGCAAAGCTGCGAATGGGATGTAGTCTTCTACTTCACGATTATTAACAACGATACGGCCTTCGCCAGGTACTAAACGTACACGGGCTATGGAGCTTTTACGACGGCCTGTACCATAATATTGAACTTGTGCCATTGTTATCCTCCTTTAAATTACCCGCGAAGTTCGTACACTTCCGGTTTTTGTGCCTGATGTGGATGCTCAGCGCCAGCGTAAACATTCAGCTTTCTGAACATTTGACGTCCCAAAGGTCCTTTTGGAAGCATGCCTTTGATCGCAAGCTCGATCATTTTTTCAGGTCTTTTTGCTCTCATTTCAGCAGCATTTGTTGCTTTGATTCCGCCTGCAAATCCTGAGTGGCGGTAGTACATTTTGTCTTGAAGCTTGTTGCCTGTCAATTCGATTTTCGCTGCATTCACGATGATTACATGATCGCCTGTATCAACATTCGGCGTATAAGTCGGTTTATGTTTACCGCGCAACAATGTTGCAACTTCTGTTGCAAGGCGGCCAAGTGTTTTGCCTTCAGCGTCAACGACGTACCATTTACGATTGATGTCACCGGCTTTAGCCATATACGTAGTACGCATTTGTTACCCTCCCAAATTATTAAAAAGTATCACATTCGTCGTATTTTTATTTTCATCACAATAAGTTTCCGGGGCTTATCGTGGAGATATAAAAATAATACCATAGGATATTCTATCTTCTTTGGCAAGCAAAGTCAAGCGGTTTTTGAACACCAGGCATGGTTGTCAGGAAATTTTAATCTGGACCGGAGTCGTTTTTTTAAAACCTGTGTCTTTTCAAATGAAAAACTTGTTTATGATCCGAATTTGAAAATTTAAGATCGGGAATTGGACTGTATGATCTGATATGAAGATATCTGATCCAAGTTCGAGGCATTATGGTCCGATCAAATTTTATGATCCACCAGGCCCTTTACTCATAATAAACTTCCCACAAATACAATCCTTCCGCTGGAGCCGTCTTCCCCGCCAAGGTGCGGTCTTTCGCAGCCAGAATGTCCGGAATGGCGCCAATGTCCATTTTTCCGCTTCCGACATCAAGCAATGTTCCAACGATGATCCTGACCATGTTATATAAAAAACCGTCTCCGATGAACGTCAGTACCAATTCGTTTCCGTGTTCTTCCATGTCCAATTCAAAAAGAGTTCTCACCCTGTTACCTGTTTCGGTTTTCGCAGAGCAGAAGCTTGTGAAATCGTGAGTGCCTGTCAAATGCCCAGCTGCTTCCCGCATTGCCTCTACATTCAAGCTCCCGCGAACATGCCCAGCGAAGTGGCGCTTAAAAGGATCCCTTACCGGGCCGCTATATAAAAAATATTTATATTTTTTCTTCACGGCATCAAAGCGGGCATGGAAATCGGAGCTGGCTTCCTCAGCTTTTAAAAAGGAAATGTCGTCCGGAAGGAGGCTGTTAAACGCTTTGATCCACTGATCACCTGAAAGCCTCAGAGGCGAATCAAAATGAATGACCTGGCCGCGGGCATGGACGCCGCTGTCCGTGCGCCCGGAAGCCGTCACACCAACGGCATGGCCTTTATGCAGTTTTTGGAGTACCTGTTCGATTTCTCCTTGGACCGTCCGCCCTTTCGGCTGGATTTGGTAGCCGGAAAAACCGGAGCCGTCGTAGGCGACGGTCGCTTTATAACGCTGCATATTTTTCCCCTCACAAATATCCTTTTTACGTCCTCAACCAGATCAGCACTCCTGTTAAAATGACAAACACGACAGCTGTTGCCGTATCACGGCCTTTCCATTCCAGCAAACGGTATTTCGTCCGCCCTTCTCCTCCGCGGTAGCCTCTCGCTTCCATGGCTGTCGCCAATTCCTCCGCCCGTTTAAAAGAGCTGACAAATAGCGGGATGAGCAAAGGCACGATGGCTTTGATCCGGTCCTTGATGGGACCGCTGGAAAATTCCACGCCCCTTGCCATTTGCGCTTTCATGATTTTATCCGTCTCATCCATCAAGGTAGGAATGAACCGCAAAGAAATGGACATCATGAGCGCCAGCTCATGGACTGGAAAATTGACCCGTTTTAAGGGGTTCATCAGGCTTTCAAGCCCGTCTGTCAATGTGATCGGCGTTGTTGTCAAAGTCATCAGGGTTGTTACAAATACGAGGAGGAAAAACCGTATGGAAATGAATATGGCCATTCGCAGCCCTTCCTCATAAATATGAAACTTGCCGATACTGAAAATGATCTCGCCTTCTTTGTTAAAAAAAAGCTGTAAAATGAAAGTGAAAATAATCAGGTAAATGACCGGCTTCAAACCATTCACCAGGAATTTGATATTCATTTTGGAAAGAAGGATCACCATAATGACAAAGCCTACAAGGATACTATAGGTAAAGACATTATTCGCCAAAAATACAATAAGTATAAAGCCGAATACAAATAATAGTTTTGAACGGGGGTCCATCCGATGAAGGATAGAATCGCCTGGAATGTAACGCCCGAAAATCATTTTTTCCATCATGAGACGCCACCGTCCTGCTCTTTCAATCTTGCCAATGCATCGGTCAGTTCCCCTAATGCCAGGTAAGTCTTTTCAAACTTGATATTCATCCGCTGTTCAAGCTCATATTGAAATTTGACAACCTGGGGAACATCCAGGCCCAATTCCAGCAGTTCTGCAGGATTTGAAAAAATATTTTGCGGATCACCGGTTCTTTGTACCTTCCCTTTATGCATGATGACGATTTGGTCCGCGTATTTCGCCGCATCTTCCATGCTGTGGGTTACTAGAATGGTAGATAGATTCTCTTTTTTGTGCAGACGTTGAAACATGTCCATGATTTCTGTACGTCCTCGAGGATCGAGCCCAGCGGTCGGCTCATCCAACACCAATACATCTGGTTCCATAGCGAGCACTCCGGCAATGGCCACCCTTCTCATCTGGCCGCCTGACAAGTCAAAAGGGGACTTCTGAAGAACGTCCTCCGGCAGTCCGACTTCTTTTATAAGCCTTCTGGCCCTTTGTTTTGCTTCTTCTTCCGAAACGCCAAAGTTCATCGGACCGAAACAAATATCCTTCTCTACCGTTTCATCAAAAAGCTGATGTTCCGGAAACTGGAAGACGATTCCGACCTTTTGGCGGATACCTCGAAGGTTTTTCTCCTTCTTCCCGCCTTCAATCGTTCTGTCGCCTATGATCACCCGGCCTTTTGTCGGCTGCAGCAAGGCATTCAAATGCTGAAGGATCGTCGACTTGCCGGAGCCCGTATGCCCGATCAGCGCCATAAACACACCTTGTTTAATGTTCAAATTGACATCTTGGATGGCCAGCCGCTCAAACGGCGTACCAGCCGAATACCGGTATTCTACTTCTTGAAATGTAATTTCCACAGATCATTCACCAACTCTTCATCTGTCAGGTACATTTTAGGCAAGTCCAGACCTGCGTTTCGCAATAAATGGCTCATTTTTACAGGAAAAGGGATATCCAGTCCCAAAGTGATCAGTTCCTCTTCCAGTTCAAAAATCTCCTCAGGCTTCCCTTCCTTGTACACCTGGCCCTTATTCATGACAATGATTCGGTCCGCCCTTGCCGCTTCTTCCAAATCATGCGTGATTGAAATGACTGTCAACCCCTGTTCCTCTTTCAACTCCCTGATGGTCTGCAGCACTTCCTCACGTCCAAGGGGATCCAGCATGGAAGTCGCTTCATCCAGGATAATGACCTTAGGGCGGAGCGCTATGACCCCAGCAATCGCCACCCTCTGCTTTTGGCCGCCGGAAAGATGGTGTGGCTCTTGGTTGAGAAATTCACCCATATGAACACGCTCCAATGCCTCTTGGACACGGCCGACCATTTCATCGTGCGGCACTCCGTTATTCTCCAACCCAAAAGCCACATCATCTTGTACTGTTGTTCCGACAAACTGGTTGTCCGGATTTTGGAAAACCATCCCTACCATCCGGCGGATATCCCAGATCGCCTCTTCGCTTAAAAGAAGATTCTGAACCTTGACCGTTCCTTGTTCCGGGAACTGCAATCCGTTCAAAATTTTTGCAAGAGTAGATTTTCCTGATCCGTTATGGCCGACCACTGCCAGCCACTCCCCTTCAGCTACTGAAAAAGAAACATCCTTTAAGGCATACGCCTCCTGTCCATTATAGCGGAAGGAAACATCTTCAATGGTAATCACCGGACCGGGCATCCCTTATTCCTCCTCGTTGCTTCGTAGGTTGATTTTAAAAAAATGCCTATAAATAGAAAAAAGCCTGCACCTTCCTCCAGGCGCCGGGCAGCCGGTACCTTGGCCCGGGCAGTTAAGCCGGGGGAGAAGGTGCATGGAGCTAGACAGGATCACTTTCTATTTGTTTGTGCCTATCGTAACGCTCACTGAAGCTTTATCGAAAAGCGGAAGCGCAGATACGCTGACGCTTCGCTATTAACTTTCCTTAAAGAAAAAGGGCGAGACTCGCGCGCCCTGCCCTTTTTCATCGCGAATTAAACTAATTCGATGATAACCATTGGGGCTCCGTCTCCACGGCGAGGTCCCAATTTCATGATTCGAGTGTATCCGCCTTGACGTTCAGCATAACGAGGTGCGATGTCAGAAAACAGTTTTTGCAATGCATCTTGTTTTTCTTCCGCGTTGGCTATCTCTTTGCGGATGAATGCCGCTGCCTGACGTCGCGCATGCAAGTCGCCGCGTTTTCCAAGCGTGATCATTTTCTCAACAACGGAGCGGAGTTCTTTCGCGCGTGCCTCAGTTGTTTCGATTCGTTCACTGATGATTAAATCTGTTGCCAAGTCTCGAAGCATAGCTTTGCGCTGAGAGCTTGTGCGTCCTAATTTACGATAAGACATTCTGGTTTCCCTCCTTCACGGTGACGTGTATTTTCGATTAGTCGTCTTTGCGAAGTTCGAGGCCAAGCTCATCCAGCTTCCCTTTTACTTCCTCCAACGATTTTCTTCCAAGGTTGCGCACTTTCATCATATCTTCTTCCGTTTTGTTGGCCAGCTCCTGGACCGTATTGATTCCTGCACGCTTCAGGCAGTTGTAGGAACGGACAGAAAGGTCCAGCTCTTCAATCGTCATTTCCAGAACCTTTTCCTTTTGGTCTTCCTCTTTTTCCACCATGATTTCAGCATGCTGAGCTTCATCCGTCAAACCGACGAAGATATTTAAGTGCTCTGTTAAAATTTTCGCACCCAAAGAAATGGCTTCTTCCGGGCTGATGCTGCCATTTGTCCAAACATCGAGCGACAGTTTATCGTAGTTCGTCATTTGGCCCACACGAGTATTTTCCACCTGATAGTTTACACGGGATACAGGTGTATAAATAGAGTCGATAGGAATGACGCCGATCGGAAGGTCGTCACGTTTGTTCATATCAGCAGGTGTATAGCCTCTTCCGCGCTGGGCGGTCATGCGGACACGAAAATTCGCATTGGCTGCAAGGTTGGCGATATGAAGTTCAGGATTCAAAATTTCCACATCGCTGTCATGCATGATGTCGGAACCTTTCACTTCCCCTTCGCCCTGCACATCGATTTCCAATGTCTTCTCTTCGTCCGAATATATTTTCAAAGCTAGTTTTTTAAGATTAAGGATGATAGAGGTAACATCTTCGACTACACCTTCAACGGTTGAAAATTCATGTTGTACACCTTCTATTTGAATAGAAGTGATCGCCGCACCCGGGAGTGAAGATAGTAAAATACGACGCAAGGAGTTACCCAAAGTTGTACCATATCCACGCTCAAGCGGTTCAATCACAAATTTTCCGTGTCTGGCGTCTTCGCTGATCTCAATCGTTTCTATTTTTGGTTTTTCAATCTCGATCATTCACATATACCCTCCTTCAAAACGTCGAAACTCCGGTCACTTTCCATAGATACTGACCGAAATTCCCCATGTTACATTTCATCTTTGCAACAACTGGTGAGGAAAAATCGAATTTTCACGATAAATTCATATATTACCCCATTATAGACAAGTAATACAGAATTTATACAAATTCATTATACACGACGACGTTTTGGCGGACGGCATCCGTTGTGAGGTACAGGAGTTACGTCCCTGATGGCTGTTACCTCAAGTCCGGCAGCTTGAAGTGCACGAATGGCAGCTTCACGTCCTGCGCCAGGTCCTTTTACGGTTACTTCAAGAGTCCTCATTCCATGCTCCATGGATGCTTTTGCAGCTGTTTCGGCAGCCATTTGGGCAGCGAATGGAGTGGATTTACGGGAACCTTTGAATCCAAGCGCTCCGGCAGAAGACCAGGATACTGCGTTACCTTGAGAATCAGTGATCGTTACGATTGTATTGTTAAAAGTGGAGCGGATGTGCGCAATACCACTTTCAATATTCTTTTTCACACGACGTTTACGAGTGTTAGTTCTGCGTGCCATTGATTAAAAACCTCCTTTACTGATTATTTTTTCTTACCTGCTACAGTTTTCCGCGGTCCTTTTCGTGTACGCGCGTTGTTCTTCGTGTTTTGTCCACGTACAGGAAGTCCGCGGCGGTGGCGAAGACCACGATAAGAACCGATTTCCATCAAGCGTTTGACGTTCAAAGACACTTCACGGCGAAGGTCACCTTCGACTTTCAATGTGTCAATGATCCCGCGGATTTTATCAAGTTCGTCGTCAGTCAAGTCGCGTACGCGTGTATCCTCGGAAACACCTGCTTCTGCAAGAATTTTGGAAGCTGTGTTTTGACCGATTCCATAAATATATGTCAATGCAATTACTACGCGTTTTTCACGTGGAATATCTACACCAGCAATACGTGCCATGCGTTAGCACCTCCTTCATTATCCTTGTTTTTGCTTATGCTTAGGGTTTTCACAGATCACCATGACTTTGCCTTTTCTACGGATGATTTTGCACTTCTCGCAGATCGGCTTTACTGATGGCCGTACTTTCATTTTTTAAAAACCTCCTTAAGAGCCTGAAGTGCACACTTATTTAAAACGGTAAGTGATTCTTCCTCTGGTTAAATCGTACGGAGAAAGTTCCACGGTTACTCTGTCACCAGGCAAAATTCGAATGAAATGCATGCGGATTTTCCCTGAAACATGTGCAAGCACCGTATGACCATTTTCTAATTCTACCTTAAACATGGCGTTTGGCAAAGTATCAACTACCTTGCCTTCAACTTCAATTACATCTTCCTTCGCCATCAAACTCGTCTCCCTTCTGTAATTCCAGAACATCATCCATGAATTTTCCAAGAGCCCATCGCAACTTCCCGTTAGTGACTTTGCCGGTATCCAGCATACTGCTCCGCACCTCCGGAGAAATATAGTCACAACACTCCAGGTGTTGAATGTTTTTCTTTTTGGGGCGGTCAAATTTTCGCTTGTCGCCATCCGCAATTAAAACAAACCGTTCATCAATGAGTTGAATAACAATCGCGAACTGCCCGGTATCTCGCCCTTTATTAATACTGACCACCTGGCCGATTTGAGGGTTCGAATCAGACTCTTTCAACCCGATCACCTGCGCTCACAATCTTGTTAATATCTCAAAACCTGCATCTGTAATGGCAATTGTATGTTCAAAGTGCGCACACATTTTGCCGTCAACCGTCACGACTGTCCAATTGTCCGCCAATGTTTTTACATAGCGGCTGCCGGCATTCACCATCGGTTCAATGGCTAGCACCATGCCAGGTCGTAAACGAGGCCCTTTATTAGGAGGTCCGTAGTTCGGGATTTGTGGATCTTCGTGTAAGCTTTGACCAATACCATGCCCTACATACTCACGGACTATGGAAAATCCATTGGATTCCACATACGCTTGAACCGCATGGGAAATGTTTGAAAGACGAGCCCCCGGCTTCGCTTCTTCTAAGCCTTTATAGAGGGATTCCTCTGTGACATCAAGCAATTGTTTCGTTTCGTCATCGATTTTGCCTACTGCATACGTCCACGCGGAATCACCATGGTAGCCGTTGTATTCAGCTCCGATGTCCAATGTGATGATGTCGCCATCCTTGAGGACACGTTTGCCGGGTATTCCGTGAACCAGCTCTTCATTTACAGATGCACAGACACTTCCTTTAAATCCGTTATACCCAAGGAAAGATGGATATGCATCATGCTGTTTAATAAATTTTTCGGCAATCGAATCGATTTCTTTTGTTGTGATCCCCGGCTGAATATGCTTTACCAGTTCTTGATGAGTCAGCGCAACAATTCGCCCTGCTTCTCTCATGATTTCTATTTCTCGTGGTGTTTTGCAAATAATCATTATTTCAAATCCCTTAGAAGTGAATCGATATCAGAGAAGACCTGGTCAATATGCTGCTGGCCATTGATGTTTTTCAAATAGCCTTTTTCCTTATAAAAATCAAGAAGCGGCTGGGTCTGTTTCACATTTACTTCCAGTCTGTTCTGAACCGTTTCTTTATTATCATCAGGACGCTGATACAGCTCTCCGCCGCAGCGATCACAAGTGCCTGTTTCGGCAGGCGGGTTGAAGACTAAATGATAAGTGGCACCGCAGCTCTTGCAAATACGACGCCCCGTCAGTCTTTCCATCAAAATTTCCTGGTCTACTTGAATATTGATCACATAATCCATTTTTCTTCCCAGCTCTGCGAGGATATTTTCAAGAGCTTCGGCCTGCGGCACTGTTCTCGGGAAGCCGTCCAGAAGGAATCCGTTGTCGCAATCCGCTTTGCTCAAGCGTTCGCGGACAATTCCGATCGTCACTTCATCCGGAACAAGTTCGCCTTTATCCATGAAGGATTTGGCCTGCATGCCAAGCTCCGTACCTTCGTTCATCGCAGCCCGGAACATATCTCCTGTAGAAATGTGCGGAATCCCGTACTTAGCCACAATTTTTTCAGCTTGTGTACCTTTTCCCGCCCCAGGAAGTCCCATCAATACTAAATTCATTCATACCGCCCCTTGCTTTCATCCGGGTCATTACCCGTCTGTTATTTAATGAAGCCTTTATAGTGGCGCTTGACCAGTTGAGCCTCCAGTTGTTTCATCGTCTCCAGCGCAACACCGACAACAATTAACAATCCTGTTCCACCAATTTGGGCAGCCTGGGGCAATCCTGCGAATTTGATAAAAAATACCGGCAAGATTGAAATGAGTGCCAGAAAAAGTGCCCCGACAAAAGTCAGTCTGTACAAAACGCGTGTCATGTACTCCTGCGTATTTTTGCCTGGCCGTATTCCCGGTATATAACCGCCCTGCTTCTTCAGATTTTCAGCAACCTGTTCAGGATTGACCTGAACAAATGCGTAAAAATAAGTAAAGGCAATAATCAATGCAACATAGATGATCATTCCGACTGGTTTCGTATGGTCAAAAAACGATTGAATCGTGCTTGCCAGTTCACTGGAACCAAAGAATGTCGTAATCGTTTGTGGAGTAACAATAAACGCGCTCGCGAAAATGACTGGAATAACTCCAGCGGCATTCACCTTTAAAGGCAAATGTGTATTTTGTCCTCCGACAGGGCTGCGTCCATCCATACGTTTTGCATATTGGATTGGAATTTTACGCAATGCCTGCTGGACAAATACGACGCCAACAATGATGGCAATAACAGCAAGCAGGATGAGCAGCATGACGACAATTCTAATAAACAATTGGTCTCCTGCACCTTCAAACTGCTGAGCATAGATCTGGTTCACGGCGTTTGGAATCCCAGCGACAATCCCGGCAAAGATGATGATCGAGATGCCGTTTCCGACGCCATGTGATGTGATTTGCTCGCCCAGCCACATCAAGAAAGACGTGCCAGCAGTCAAGACGATGGCAATGGTGATATACGTGCTGAACCCGGGATCTTTGATGAGCTGAAGCTGTGTCATCCGATTGAACCCGAAAGACATGCCCAACGCCTGGATGAAAGCAAGAACAATTGTGAAGTAGCGGGTAAACTGTGCCAGTTTACGCCTTCCCACTTCACCTTGCTTGGACCATTCAGTGAATTTTGGCACGACATCCATTTGCAGCAGTTGGACGATAATGGATGCCGTAATGTATGGCATGATACCCATTGCAAAAATAGAGAAGTTTTGCAGGGCACCGCCGCCAAAAATATTCATAAAGCCAAACAGACTGGCTTGATCTTGCATTTTCAGTACGTTTGCATCAACGTTCGGAACCGGAATGAAAGCCCCGATCCGAAAGACGATCAGCATCAATAGGGTGAAAATAATTTTTCTTCTTATATCCCGCACACGCATAAGGTTGGAGATCGTTTGAAACATTAAACCACCTCAGTTGAACCGCCGGCAGCTTCAATGGCTTCTTTTGCAGCAGACGAGAATTTATTCGCTTTTACAGTCAGCTTTTTCTCGATGTTACCTTTCGCAAGAATTTTGATGCCGGACTTTTCGTTCCGAACAACTCCCGTTTCAATCAAAAGCTCAGGAGTTACTTCAGTTCCGTCTTCAAAGCGGTTTAGTGCGTCCAGGTTCACAACCGCATACTCTTTGCGATTAATGTTTGTGAAACCGCGTTTAGGCAAACGTTGGAATAAAGGCGTTTGGCCACCTTCAAATCCAGGGCGCACGCCGCCGCCTGAGCGGGCATTTTGCCCTTTATGTCCTCTTCCGGCTGTTTTGCCGTTTCCTGAACCGATGCCGCGTCCTACACGGTTGCGCTCCTTACGAGCCCCTTCAGCAGGTTTTAACTCATGAAGTTTCATTTCGCGCACCTCCTTCATTCTTTGGTGATTATTGCTCTTTTACTTCTACAAGATGGGAAACTTTGTTGATCATTCCCCGAATAGCCGGATTGTCATCGTGCTCGACTGTTTGGTGAATCTTGCGCAATCCAAGTGCTTTCACAGTATCACGCTGATCCTGTGTCCGTCCAATCAAGCTGCGTTTGAGGGTGACTGCTAATTTTTGTGACATGATCTTCCCCTCCTTAACCTAACAGTTCTTCTACTGATTTATTGCGAAGCTTCGCTACATCTTCAGCACGTTTTAAGTTTTTGATTCCTTCAACCGTTGCACGAACCATGTTGATCGGTGTGCTGGATCCAAGTGATTTTGATGTGATGTCTGCTACTCCGCCAAGCTCAAGCACCGCACGGACAGGTCCTCCGGCAATAACTCCGGTACCTGCAGAGGCCGGTTTAAGCAATACTTGCCCGCCGCCGTAACGGCCGATGATTTCATGCGGAATGGTTGAGTCGACCAAAGGCACTTCAACCATGTTCTTTTTAGCATCTTCAATGGCTTTGCGGATCGCTTCCGGTACTTCTTGTGCTTTTCCGGTTCCGAAGCCGACATGGCCATTTCTGTCACCTACTACAACCAATGCGGTAAAGCGGAAACGCCGTCCACCTTTCACAACTTTTGCCACACGGTTTACTGTAACTACGCGTTCTTCCAGTTCAAGTTTGTTCGCATCAATTTGACGCATGTAGTCCGTCCCTCCTTTTATTAAAATTCCAGTCCATTTTCACGTGCTGCATCAGCCAATGCTTTTACACGCCCGTGGTAAAGGTATCCGCCGCGGTCAAATACTACTGATTTGATGTTTTTATCCGCTGCTCGCTTTGCGATGAGCTCTCCCACTTTCTGGGCAGCCTCTGCATTGCCGGCAGACTCGATTTCAAGCTCTTTGTCAAGAGTAGAGGCACTTGCCAATGTTACCCCATTTTCATCGTCGATCAATTGAGCGTAAATGTTTTTATTGGAACGGTATACGCTTAGACGCGGACGCGATTCTGTTCCGCTGATTTTCGTACGGACGCGTGCATGTCTTTTCTTGCGCACCTTGTTCTTATCAAGCTTAGTAATCATGCGAGTCACTCCTTTCAATGCCTAGCGGCTTTATTTACCTGTTTTACCTTCTTTGCGGCGTACATATTCGCCTTCGTAGCGAATTCCTTTGCCTTTGTAAGGCTCAGGCGGACGTACAGCACGAATGTCAGAAGCCAATGCTCCGACTCTTTCCTTGTTATAACCTTTAACAATCACTTTTGTGTTGGATGGTACATCGATTTCGATACCGTCCTCCGGTTCAAATTCTACAGGATGGGAATAGCCGACGTTCAGTACAAGCTTCTTGCCCTGTTTTTGCGCACGGTAACCAACACCGACAAGCTCAAGTGATTTTTCAAAGCCTTTAGAGACGCCCTCTACCATGTTTGCGACTAGGGAACGTGTTGTTCCGTGCAGGGAGCGGTGTTCTTTTGCATCGGATGGACGAGTCACGTTGATGACATTGTCTTCGATGCTGATATTGATATCTGAATTGAATGTATTGCTCAGTTCACCTTTTGGCCCTTTGACAGTCACTTTATTACCGTCTTTTGTCACTGTTACACCAGAAGGGATTTCAATTGGTTTATTGCCTATACGGGACATTGTATTGCACCTCCGTTCTTTCTGCTAGATTACCAAACGTATGCGAGTACTTCTCCGCCGACTTGTTTCGCTCTTGCTTCTTTGTCGGTGAGTACTCCCTGAGAAGTTGATACAAGCGCAATTCCAAGACCGTTCAATACTTTTGGAACTTCGTTTGCCTTCGCGTAAACACGCAGACCGGGCTTGCTGATACGCTTTAATCCGGTAATAACGCGCTCGTTATTCGCTCCATATTTAAGAAAAATGCGGATGATACCTTGCTTGTTGTCTTCGATGAATTCTACATCGCGGATGAAACCTTCTTTTTTAAGGATTTCGGCAATGTCCCTCTTGATTTTAGAAGCTGGAATTTCCAATTTCTCGTGGCGGACCATGTTCGCGTTTCGAATTCTTGTAAGCAAGTCTGCAATTGGATCAGTCATAACCATTAATATTTACCTCCTTCCCAATATCGGGCTTACCAGCTGGCTTTTTTGACGCCTGGAATTTGGCCTTTGTAGGCTAATTCACGGAAACAGATACGGCATAATTTGAATTTGCGAAGAACAGAATGCGGACGGCCGCAACGTTCACAGCGTGTATATTCTTGAACTTTATACTTAGGCGTACGCTTCTGCTTGACTACCATTGATTTCTTAGCCACTATTTCGCCTCCCTTTTACGATTACTTTTGAAATGGCATTCCAAATCCAGTTAATAGCTCGCGCGCTTCTTCATCGGTGTTGGCTGTCGTTACGATGACGATGTCCATTCCGCGAACTTTGTTTACTTTATCGTAATCAATTTCTGGGAAAATGAGCTGTTCTTTGATTCCGAGTGTATAGTTGCCGCGTCCGTCAAATGCCTTCTTGGAGATTCCACGGAAGTCACGTACACGTGGCAATGATACAGAAACCAATTTGTCAAAAAACTCATACATGCGCTCGCCGCGAAGTGTCACTTTTGCACCGATCGGCATTCCTTCACGCAGGCGGAATCCCGCAATGGATTTTTTCGCTCTTGTCACAACCGGTTTTTGGCCTGTGATCAAAGAAAGTTCTTCCACTGCATTATCCAGTGCTTTGGCGTTTTGAACAGCGTCGCCGACGCCCATGTTGATTACGATCTTTTCAATTTTTGGTACTTGCATGACAGATTTATAGTTGAACTTGCTCATCAGAGCAGGAGTGATTTCTTTTTGATATTTTTCCTTTAGGCGGTTCATATTGTGTACCTCCCTTCTTCTGCTTACTGGCTAATAATCTTGTCTTTTACGTCTGTGTCTAAAACTTCCCCGGATTTCTTGGATACCCGGACACTTTTCACTTTTTCTATACCATCTTTGCCTTTGATCGTTACTTTTTTATAGCCGATTCTTGTTGGCTCATTTGTTTTTGGATCGATGACCATAACGTTTGAAACATGAATGGCCGCTTCCTTGTCAAAAATTCCGCCTTGCGGATTTTCCTGGGAAGGCTTCGCATGTTTCTTCACGATGTTAACCCCTTCGACAAGCACACGTTCTTTTTTTGGGAATGCAGCAAGCACCGTGCCTGTTTTCCCTTTATCCTTGCCGGTAAGGACCATCACTTTGTCGCCTTTTTTAACGTGCATTTGAGAATCGCACCTCCTTGAGTGACCAAGTCTGATTTATATTAAAGAACCTCTGGAGCCAGAGAAACAATTTTCATGAAGTTTTTATCACGCAGCTCGCGGGCCACTGGTCCGAAGATCCGGGTTCCTCTTGGAGCCTGGTCGTCACGAATAATGACGCATGCATTTTCATCAAATTTAATGTAGGAACCATCCGGACGGCGTGCACCTGTTTTGGAGCGGACGATAACAGCTTTCACAACGTCCCCTTTTTTGACAACGCCACCGGGTGTTGCATTTTTCACCGCACATACAATGACATCACCGATGTTTGCCGTTTTGCGACCGGAACCGCCGAGCACCTTGATCGTCAACACTTCACGTGCTCCGGAGTTGTCAGCTACTTTCAAACGGGATTCTTGTTGGATCATTTGTATTTACCTCCCTTCGGATTTATCTATCCGAAAAAATTAAATGATAACCGCTTTTTCAACTACCTCTACAAGACGGAAGCGTTTTGTAGCCGATAGAGGGCGAGTCTCCATAATACGGACAATGTCCCCAACTTTAGCTTCATTATGCTCATCGTGAGCTTTGAACTTCTTGGAATACTTCACGCGTTTGCCGTACAAACTGTGTTTTTTATAGGTTTCAACCATTACTGTAACAGTTTTATCCATTTTATCGGAAACAACACGACCTGTGTACACTTTGCGCTGATTGCGTTCAGCCATATCCGCAACCTCCTTTCACCTATCGATTGGTTATGCCGATCTCTCTTTCGCGAATGATCGTTTTCATACGGGCGATCCCTTTGCGGACCTCACGGATGCGGGCGGTATTTTCCAATTGCCCTGTAGCTAGCTGGAAGCGAAGGTTAAATAATTCTTCCTTTAAAGACTTGATGTTCTGTTCAATTTCGGCAGTGGTCAAATCACGGATTTCTTTAGCCTTCATTTCGTTCACCACCAATTTCTTCTCGTTTGACAAACTTACATTTTACTGGAAGTTTGTGGGATGCAAGTCGAAGTGCTTCACGAGCCACCTCTTCTGAGACTCCGGCAATTTCAAACATGATCTTGCCCGGTTTTACAACAGCTACCCAGCCTTCAGGCGCCCCTTTACCGGAACCCATCCGTACTTCCAAAGGCTTAGCTGTAAAAGCTTTATGAGGGAAAATTTTGATCCATACTTTACCGCCACGCTTCATGTAGCGCGTCATGGCAATCCTTGCTGCCTCAATTTGGCGGTTTGTGATCCAGGAAGCTTCAAGAGCTTGAAGACCGTACTCACCAAATGCTACTTCAGTGCCGCCTTTTGCTTTGCCGCGCATTTTTCCACGGTGTGGACGGCGGTATTTGACTCTTTTAGGCATTAACATGATTAATTTCCTCCTTCCTCAGACTTTTTCTTTTCTGGAAGGACCTCTCCACGGTAAATCCAGACTTTGACGCCAAGCTTACCGTATGTTGTATCTGCTTCAGCATGTGCATAGTCGATATCTGCGCGAAGTGTATGAAGTGGAACAGTTCCTTCGCTGTAATGTTCCGAACGAGCGATATCCGCTCCGCCAAGCCGGCCGGAAACCATTGTTTTGATACCTTGTGCACCTGCACGCAATGTACGTTGAATCGCCTGCTTTTGCGCACGGCGGAAAGAGATCCGGCTTTCCAATTGACGAGCGATGTTTTCAGCAACAAGCTTCGCGTCCAAATCAGCTTTTTTGATTTCAACGATGTTGATGTGAACCCTTTTGCCTGTAAGCTTGTTCAATGCTTTTCTGAGTGCTTCTACTTCACTTCCACCTTTACCGATAACCATTCCGGGCTTGGCTGTGTGGACAGTGATGTTGATGCGGTTTGCAGCACGCTCGATTTCAATTTTGGAAACCGATGCATCTTTGAGCCGGTTTTCAATATATTCACGAACCTTGATGTCTTCGTGAAGTAAAGTTGCATATTCTTTGTCTGCGTACCATTTTGATTCCCAATCACGGATAATGCCGATACGCATTCCAATAGGGTTTACTTTTTGACCCACGAACTACCCCTCCTTCTGTTCTGATACCACAATCGTAATGTGGCTTGTGCGTTTGTTGATTTGGCTGGCTCTGCCTTGAGCACGCGGTCTGAAACGTTTCATTGTCGGACCTTCATCAACATATACTTTCGATACTAAAAGGTTGTTAACGTCCATATCATAGTTATGCTCTGCATTTGCTACAGCAGACTTCAAAAGCTTTTCTACAATCGGAGAAGCCGCTTTTGGAGTGTGCTTTAAGATGGCAATTGCTTCGCCTACTTGCTTTCCTCGAATAAGATCGACGACCAGGCGTGCTTTACGAGGAGCAATTCTAACTGTTCTGGCAACAGCTTTTGCTTGCATTAGGATGCCCTCCTCTCATTAGCGTCTTGTTTTTTTGTCATCTGCGGCATGACCTCTATAAGTACGAGTTGGCGCAAATTCACCGAGCTTGTGGCCAACCATATCTTCACTGATGTATACAGGAACATGCTTGCGTCCATCGTAGACTGCGATGGTGTGTCCGACAAACGCCGGGAAAATTGTTGAACGGCGAGACCAAGTTTTGATCACTTGCTTTTTGTCAGACTCATTCAAGTTCTCGACTTTTTTCATCAAATGCTCATCTACAAAAGGTCCTTTTTTCAGGCTGCGACCCATGCTGGTACCTCCCTTCGTGATTGTGCTACGGTCCGATAGAAGAACCGTAGGACAACCTCGTTATTTTTTGCGGCGGCGTACGATAAATTTATCCGACTTGTTCGTTTTCTTCCTTGTCTTGTAACCGATTGTCGGTTTACCCCAAGGAGTAACAGGGGATTTAAGACCGATCGGTGCTTTTCCTTCCCCACCACCATGCGGATGGTCGTTAGGGTTCTTAACAGAACCGCGGACGTGAGGGCGTCTGCCCAACCAGCGTGAACGGCCTGCTTTACCAATTGTTACAAGTTCGTGCTGCTCATTGCCCACTTCACCGATTGTTGCACGGCAAGTAGCAAGGATCATGCGCACTTCTCCGGAGTTCAAGCGGACAAGTACATATTTTGTTCCTTCTTTACCAAGAACCTGGGCAGAAGTTCCAGCAGAACGGATGAGTTGCCCGCCTTTGCCCGGTTTCAACTCGATGTTGTGTACGACTGTACCTACTGGAATAGAGGAAAGCGGTAGAGCATTCCCTACTTTGATGTCAGCCTCAGGGCCAGACATGACTTCCATACCTACTTGAAGATTTTTTGGAGCCAGAATATAACGCTTCTCCCCATCTTTATAGTGGATCAAAGCAATGTTTGCGGAACGGTTCGGATCGTATTCGATAGTAGCAACGCGTCCGGGTATACCATCTTTGTTGCGTTTGAAGTCGATAATACGGTATTGACGCTTATGACCGCCTCCGCGATGACGAACTGTGGTCCTACCTTGGCTGTTGCGGCCGCCTTTTCTATTAATAGGCGCAAGCAATGTCTTTTCCGGCTTGTCAGTAGTGATCTCGGAGAAATCCAAGCTTGTCATGTTGCGCCGCCCGTTGGAGGTAGGTTTGTATTTTTTGATCGCCATTTCTTTCCCTCCTCTGCTTTTATTGAAAGATTAAAGATTAAATTTCAAAAATCTCGATTTCTTTGCTGTCTTCGGTCAAAGTGACCACTGCTTTGCGGCGTTTGTTTGTATAGCCCGCAAAACGGCCCATTCGTTTGAATTTACCTTTGTAATTCATGACATTGACTTTTGCAACTTTCACATCGAAGATGCTTTCGACTGCGTCTTTCACCTGTGTTTTGTTGGCTTTGACGTCAACTTCGAAAGTATACTTTTTGTCAGCTGTCAAATCCATGGAACGCTCTGTGATTACGGGGCGCTTTATAACGTCACGTGCATCCATTACCCAAGCACCTCCTCCACTTTTTCAACTGCTGCTTTCGTCAGGATCAATGTTTCATGCCCTACAACATCAAGCACGTTAATGCTGTTCGCATCGATCACTGTAACCCCAGGGATATTTCTTGCTGAAAGTGCCACATTGTCTTCAGGAACATCTGTAACAACCAACGCTTTTTTGCCGACCGGAAGGTTTTTCAAAACCTTGGCAAATTCCTTTGTTTTTGGAGCATCGAAAGCCAATGCTTCTACTACAAGGATGCTTTCTTCCAATGCTTTTGCAGACAGCGCTGATTTGATGGCCAGACGGCGTACTTTCTTAGGAAGCTTGTAGCTGTAGCTGCGTGGAACCGGTCCGAATACCGTTCCGCCGCCGCGCCATTGCGGTGAGCGTATAGATCCTTGGCGTGCTCTGCCTGTGCCTTTTTGGCGCCATGGCTTGCGTCCGCCGCCGCGCACTTCCGAACGTGTTTTTACTTTAGATGTACCTTGTCTTAATGAAGCTTGCTGCATAACAATCGCTTCAAATAAAACATGGTTGTTTGGCTCGATTCCGAAAATAGAATCGTTGAGATCCAATTCTCCAACCTTAGAACCTTCTTGATTATATACGGCTACTTTTGGCATTTCATTTCCTCCTTTCCTTACGAAAATATTTATTTAACCTTGATTCCAGTTTTGATTTCAAGCAATGCTTTTTTCGGTCCAGGAACATTTCCTTTGATCAAAAGAAGATTGCGGTCTGCATCAACCTTGACAATTTGAAGGTTTTGAACAGTGATTTTCTGTCCGCCCATTTGTCCAGGCAGTTTCTTTTGCTTGAATACACGGGCCGGGTCAACAGCACCCATTGATCCAGGGCTGCGGTGGAAGTGGGAACCGTGGGACATTGGTCCGCGGCCTTGGCCGTGGCGCTTGATAACACCCTGGAAACCTTTCCCTTTGGAAACTCCTGTTACATCCACTACATCGCCTTCTGCGAAAATATCAACTTTGATCTCTTGACCAATTTCATATTCATCTAGATTAACGTTTTTCAACTCACGTACGAAGCGCTTAGGTGCAGTTTCCGCCTTGGCAACGTGCCCTTTTTCAGGTTTATTGGCCAGCTTTTCGCGCTTGTCTTCAAAACCAATTTGAACAGCTTCATATCCGTCCGTCTCAACTGTTTTCTTTTGAAGAACAACGTTGGGAGCGGCCTCTACTACTGTTACAGGGAGCAGTCGTCCGTCTTCAGCAAAAATCTGCGTCATACCGATTTTTCTACCTAAGATTCCTTTAGCCATGAGTCACACCTCCTGGTTTCTTTCATTCATATTTATTAAAGTTTGATTTCAATGTCTACGCCGGATGGCAAGTCGAGTCTCATCAATGAATCAACAGTTTGCGGTGTTGGGCTGATGATGTCGATCAGGCGTTTATGTGTCCGCATTTCGAATTGCTCGCGGGAGTCTTTGTATTTATGGACCGCACGCAAGATTGTGTAAACAGATTTCTCTGTCGGAAGCGGAATCGGTCCCGATACATTTGCACCTGAGCGTTTTGCCGTTTCTACAATCTTTTCTGCAGACTGATCCAAAATTCTGTGATCATAAGCCTTCAATCTAATCCGGATTTTTTGTTTTGCCATTACTTTCCCTCCTTTTCGCCTATTTTTAAAAAATAGACATACTCCGCGGAAATTTCCCCCACACTCGCCATGGCAAAGCGGCCGGGTGTGTCGGCAACCTTCCGCATCATTGCTGTCAAATGACCAACATTATACATTATACATACAATAGATAGCCATTGCAATATGAAACAACAAATAATGCCGTTAATTTGACTGTTTCATTATACAGACGTTCCGGCAATTTTTCAACATCGGAATTTCTGCTGCTTTTTCCGGGTGCGTTGCCCGAAAAAGAGTATATCGCCTCCCATCCAATATGACGATTTTTTATCTGAAAGGTGTTTACAAAACAGCTTGCATTGTATATTATGGTTAATAAGTTTCCCTAGGGCAACTATTTGTCTTTCGACCAATATATCGGCGTTAGGCTAAATGCTTTAAATATACAGTTATGGAAAAGAAGGTGAATCATGATGAACAAAAAGAAATTGACAGTCAGTCACCTCTATGTTTCCTATCACGGGACCGAAGTGCTTCGAGATATCAATTTTACTATTGAAAAAGGCAAGCTGATCGGCATCATCGGGCCAAACGGCGCCGGAAAATCAACGATGATGAAAGCGATGCTCGGACTAATACCGAAAGACAGCGGCAGCATCGAGTTTGGCGGAAGTCCCATTCGAGAAATGAGGAAAAAAATTGCATATGTGCCGCAGCGTTCCAATATCGATTGGGATTTTCCGATTGTCGTAAAAGATACGGTACTACTTGGCACCTATCCCAAGCTCGGGCTTTTCCGCCGTCCAACAAAGAATGACAAGGAATGGGCGCTGGAGTGCCTCGCAAAAGTCGGGATGGAAAACTTTGCGGACAGCCAAATCGGCGAATTGTCCGGGGGACAGCAGCAACGTGTTTTTCTCGCCCGTTCCCTTGCCCAAAAGGCAGATCTTTTCTTCCTGGATGAGCCGTTTGTCGGTATTGATGTATCCAGTGAAGATGTCATTATCAACATATTAAAAACCCTCAGGGATGAAGGAAAGACTGTGTTCGTTGTCCATCATGACCTGACAAAGGTTGAGAATTATTTCGATGATCTGATTCTCATTAATAAGGAATTGATCGGGGCTGGACCTGTAAATCATGTCTTCCGTCCGGAACTGATGCAGGCGGCCTACAAAGCGCCGCTTGGCATGCTGGAAAGTCTGGGGGTCGGTATATAGTGGAATTCATAAATGATCTGATGACTTATGGGTTTTTGCAGAAAGCATTCATCACGTCTGTCATGGTCGGGATTATTTGCGGCGTGATCGGCAGCTTTATTATCCTGCGCGGAATGGCACTGATGGGAGATGCCATCTCACATGCCGTCCTTCCCGGCGTTGCCATATCTTATATGCTGGGAATCAACTATTTCTATGGGGCGGTTGTGACTGGTGTGCTTACGGCCCTTGGTATCGGTGTGATCAGCCAAAACAGCCGGGTGAAAAATGATTCTTCGATCGGGCTTGTTTTTTCCGCCATGTTCGCTTTAGGAATTATCCTGATCACCGAGGCTAAAAGTGCGACAGATCTGACACAAATTCTTTTTGGAAATGTCATTTCCGTCCGTTCTTCGGATATGTGGCTTACATTGATCGTCGGAAGTATTGTCATCTTGGCTGTCATACTCTTTTACAAGGAGCTGCTTGTTTCCAGCTTCGATGAGACGATGGCTGCTGCATACGGTTTGAAAACACGCTTGATTCATTACGGCATCATGGTTCTTCTGACTCTTGTAACAGTCGCTTCCTTACAAACGGTAGGTGTTATTCTGGTGGTTTCCATGCTGATCACACCGGCATCAACCGCTTATCTTTTAACAAATCGTTTATCGACAATGATTGTTCTTGCATCAGTCTTTGGGGCCCTGTCATCGATCATCGGGCTGTATTTCAGCTTTGTCCACAATTTGCCTTCAGGGCCTGTCATTGCCTTGGCTACGACAGCTATTTTTACAGTCGCTTTTATCTTTTCACCAAAGCAGGGGGTACTTTGGCGGATGATCAAAGGAAACAAGAAAAAAGCAGCAATAGGCTAATGGTTTGGGTTCCTCGCAACTTCATTTTTTAATAAAAGGCAGGCGAAAAGTATGAGGCTATTAAAATGTTTTTTTATAACAGGGCTTGCAGTATGGCTGCTGGCCGCATGCGGCAGCAATAGCGATTCAGATGAAGCCGCAAAAGATAGACCATTAAAAGTTGTTACGTCTTTTACAATCATTGAAGACCTGGCCAGGGAAATCGGCGGCGATGACGTGGAAATTCATAACCTTGTGCCTACAGGAACCGACCCGCATGAATATGAGCCCCTTCCGGAAGATATTAAAAAAGCCACGGATGCGGATATCCTTTTTTACAACGGATTGAATCTGGAGGGCGGAAAAGACGGCTGGTTTTTTAAAATGATTGATTCAGTCGGACAAAAGAAAGAGAATATTTACAGTTTAACAGAACGTGTGGATCCAATGTATTTGACTGATGAAAGCGGAAAAGAAGAGGAAGTCAATCCTCATGCATTCATAGACCCGGCGGTCGGCATCAAAATGGCTGAGGATATGCGCGACGCCTTGATGGAAAAAGATCCTGAGCGTAAAGAAGATTATAAAAAAAGAGCAGATGCCTATATCAGCCGGCTTCATGAAATAGATAAAGAGTACGAGGAAAAGATTAATGACATTCCAAAAGAAAAGCGCATCCTTGTGACAAGTGAGAGGGCCTTCCAGTACATGACGGCACATTACGGATTGAAAGAGGGGTACATCTGGGAAATCGATACCGAAGAAAACGGCTCACCCCAGCAAATTAAATCATTGGTACATTTCATCAAAGAACACAATGTTCCGGTACTATTTATCGAATCCAATGTAGATCCCCGTCCAATGGAGACCGTTTCAAAAGAAACCGGCGTTCCTTTCTCCAAAAAGCCGATTTACTCTGATGAAATCGGAAAACCCGGTGAGGAAGTCGATACGTACGTGAAGTATTTGAATTACAATATTAAACTGATTCATGATGAATTAAGCAAATAGAAACCAAAAGCGCAAGCGCCTGTTTATAGACGTACAGACTGAAATGCGGAAGACGGCCGTTTAGGGGCGACAAGCGCTGGAGGGCAAACCTGTGAAGTCGTTCTTTGACTTCATTGGTTTGACCGAAGCGACCTCGAGCCCCTGCCGTCTGAAGCTAGACACTGGAGTGCTTCTGACGAGATAAAGGAAACACGGCGACGAAGGAGCCGATGTTGACTTATCGTAGGAGGAAGCGCGAAGTCTGCTAGTCGATAGGCGCTGGAGCTAGACGCAGCATTTAGTAAAAACAAGTTTCACGGGTATGAAATTTTAAAGTGTCCTTAACAACATAAAAAACGCGCAGAGCCGATCTCTGCGCGTTTCGCTTTAAAAGTGCACTTTTTTTAAAGCTTTATTATTTTTCGATGGAAGCAACGACTCCAGCGCCTACTGTACGGCCGCCTTCACGGATTGAGAATTTAGTTCCTTCTTCAATCGCGATCGGAGAAATAAGTTCTACTGACATTTCTACGTTGTCGCCAGGCATAACCATTTCTACTCCCTCTGGAAGGTTGATGATTCCAGTTACGTCAGTTGTACGGAAGTAGAACTGAGGGCGGTAGTTAGAGAAGAATGGAGTGTGACGTCCACCTTCTTCTTTGGAAAGAACGTATACTTCTGATTTAAATTTAGTGTGCGGCGTGATGGATCCAGGTGCTGCCAAAACTTGGCCGCGTTGGATGTCTTCACGTGCTACACCGCGGAGAAGTGCTCCGATGTTGTCTCCGGCTTCTGCATAGTCAAGAAGCTTACGGAACATTTCAACTCCAGTAACCGTTGTTTTCTTGGACTCTTCAGCAAGACCGATGATTTCTACTTCGTCACCGACTTTTACCTGTCCGCGCTCAACACGTCCAGTTGCAACTGTTCCACGACCTGTGATAGAGAATACGTCCTCAACAGGCATCATGAATGGTTTGTCAGTTTCACGCTCTGGAGTTGGGATGTATTCGTCAACAGCGTTCATTAATTCAATGATTTTATCTTCCCACTCAGCGTCTCCTTCAAGAGCTTTAAGAGCAGAACCTTTAATTACTGGAAGGTCGTCTCCAGGGAACTCATATTCAGAAAGAAGATCACGGATCTCCATTTCAACCAATTCAAGAAGTTCTTCGTCGTCAACCATGTCGCATTTGTTCATGAATACAACGATGTAAGGAACACCTACTTGACGGGAAAGAAGGATATGCTCACGAGTTTGTGGCATTGGGCCGTCAGCAGCAGATACAACAAGGATAGCTCCGTCCATTTGCGCTGCACCAGTGATCATGTTTTTAACATAGTCAGCGTGTCCTGGGCAGTCAACGTGCGCATAGTGGCGTTTTTCAGTTTCATACTCGATGTGGGAAGTAGAAATTGTAATTCCACGCTCTTTTTCTTCAGGAGCGTTGTCAACTTGGTCGTAAGACTTAGCTTCTCCACCTAATTTTTTAGAAAGAACTGTAGCAATAGCAGCAGTCAAAGTTGTTTTACCATGGTCAACGTGACCGATTGTACCGATATTCGCATGTTCTTTGGAACGATCAAATTTTTCCTTAGCCATTAGGAAATCCTCCTTTAAATTTAAAAAATAGTAAGTATAGGCGAGCGCTTCAAAGGAAGAGTTCTCCCCGCTTCAAAGCCGCCCGAATATCATCTATTAGTAGTTATACTTGATAGATGCAATAAAATCAATTATTCACCGCTATTTTTTTTGATGATCTCTTCAGCGATGGATTTTGGCACTTCTTCGTAGTGGTCAAAGTGCATTGTGTACGTACCGCGTCCCTGTGTATTGGAACGGAGAGATGTCGCATAACCGAACATTTCGGAAAGTGGAACGAATGCTTTCACCACTTGCGCGTTTCCTCTTGCTTCCATACCTTCAACGCGTCCGCGGCGTGAAGTAACGTCTCCCATTGTATCTCCCAGATATTCTTCCGGAACGACAACTTCGACTTTCATGACAGGTTCCAATAAAACCGGATCACATTTTTTCGCTGCGTTTCTTAAAGCAAGGGAAGCAGCAATTTTAAATGCCATCTCACTGGAGTCAACATCGTGGTAAGAACCGTCATAAAGTTTGGCCTTCACGTCAATGAGCGGATATCCCGCAATGACACCGTTAGCCATTGCATCTTCCAATCCTGCTTGGACAGCCGGGATGTATTCACGGGGAACAACACCACCGACAATGGCATTTTCAAATTCAAAGCCTTTACCGGCTTCGTTTGGAGAGAATTCTATCCAAACGTGGCCGAACTGTCCGCGTCCACCTGACTGGCGTACGAACTTACCTTCGACTTGAGCCGCAGTACGGAAAGTTTCACGGTAAGAAACCTGTGGTGCACCAACGTTAGCTTCTACTTTGAATTCACGCTTCAAGCGGTCAACGATAATGTCAAGGTGAAGCTCACCCATTCCGGCAATAACGACTTGTCCTGTCTCGACATTTGTTTCTGCACGGAAAGTCGGGTCTTCTTCCTGCAATTTCGCAAGTGCAGCACCCATTTTATCCTGGTCCGCTTTGGATTTTGGTTCAATGGCAACTGAAATAACCGGCTCAGGGAATTCCATGGACTCAAGAATTACGAGGTTCTTTTCGTCACAAAGCGTATCTCCTGTACCTGTATCTTTCAAACCTACTGCAGCCGCGATATCACCGCTGTAAGCAGTTGTGATCTCTTCACGGTGGTTTGCGTGCATCTGAAGGATACGGCCGATTCTTTCACGTTTTCCTTTAGTGGAGTTTTGTACATAAGAACCGGATTCAAGTGTACCTGAGTACACACGGAAGAATGTCAAACGACCGACATAAGGGTCTGTCATGACTTTAAATGCAAGAGCTGAGAATGGCTCATTGTCATCGGCATGACGCTCTACTTCTTCTTCTGTGCCAGGTACGATCCCTTTGATTGATTCGATATCTATCGGGGCAGGCAAATAGTCAACAACCGCATCAAGCACAGGCTGTACACCTTTGTTTTTGAAAGCTGTTCCGCAAAGTACAGGGTAGAATTCTACTTTCAAAGTTGCTGCACGGATTGCCGCTTTAAGCTCTTCGTTGGTGATTTCTTCGCCCTCAAGATATTTCATCATAAGCTCTTCATCAAAGTCTGCGACCGCTTCAATCAAGCTTGCACGCATTTCTTCCGCTTGATCTTGAAGATCTTCCGGAATCTCTGATTCAGTGGCATCCAGCACGTCGCCTTCATAGATCCAAGCTTTCATCTCAACGAGGTCTACGATACCTTTGAAAGTATCTTCCGCGCCGATTGGAAGCTGGATTGGATGTGCATTAGCATCCAGACGATCATGCAGAGTTTTTACAGCGTATAAAAAGTCTGCACCGATTTTATCCATTTTATTGACGAAAACAATTCGTGGAACTCCGTAAGTTGTTGCCTGGCGCCAAACTGTTTCAGTTTGCGGTTCAACACCTGATTGTGCATCAAGGACAGTCACAGCTCCGTCAAGGACCCTTAAGGAACGTTCAACTTCAACAGTGAAGTCTACGTGGCCAGGAGTGTCAATGATATTGACGCGGTATCCTTTCCACTGTGCCGTTGTAGCAGCGGAAGTAATCGTGATTCCGCGTTCCTGCTCTTGTTCCATCCAGTCCATTTGTGAAGCACCTTCGTGAGTTTCGCCCACTTTATGGATTCGCCCTGTATAGAAAAGGATGCGCTCGGTTGTCGTTGTTTTACCGGCATCAATGTGAGCCATGATTCCGATATTACGAGTCTTTTCTAAGGAGAACTCTCTAGGCATCTCGTCTTTCTCCTTCCTAGTTTATAAATAATAATGATCTTACCAGCGATAGTGAGCAAATGCTTTGTTTGCCTCAGCCATTTTATGCGTATCTTCACGCTTCTTAACTGAAGCTCCGCTGTTGTTTGCAGCATCAAGAATTTCATTGGCTAGACGCTCTTCCATGGTTTTTTCTCCACGAAGACGTGCGTAGTTCACCAACCAGCGAAGACCTAATGTTGAACGGCGCTCCGGACGCACTTCAACTGGCACTTGGTAGTTGGCTCCACCCACACGGCGGGCTCTTACTTCCAAGACCGGCATGATGTTTTTCAAAGCCTGGTCGAAAACCTCCATTGGGTCTTTACCGCTTCTTTCTTGAACTAGATTAAATGCTGAATATAGGATAGATTGTGCTTTTCCTCTCTTACCGTCGACCATCAATTTGTTGATCAGGCGTGTAACGAGTTTAGAGTTGTACAATGGATCAGGAAGCACATCTCTTTTTGCGACTGGTCCTTTACGTGGCATTGGGGTTCCTCCTTTCACAAACAGTGAATATATCTAAATCTTATTTTTTGTCTTTTGGACGTTTTGTACCGTATTTGGAACGGCTTTGTGCACGGTTTTCAACGCCGGCAGTGTCAAGCGCGCCGCGAACGATGTGATAACGCACACCAGGCAAGTCTTTTACACGTCCACCGCGGATCAATACAACGCTGTGCTCTTGAAGGTTATGGCCGATTCCAGGAATATAGGCAGTTACCTCAATTCCGTTTGTCAAACGAACACGGGCATATTTACGAAGCGCAGAGTTCGGTTTTTTAGGTGTCATTGTACCAACACGAGTACATACGCCCCGCTTTTGTGGAGAAGAAACGTTAGTGCTCGTTTTCTTGAAGCTGTTGTACCCTTTGTTAAGTGCTGGTGAGTCAGAAGTAGTCACTTTTGACTTTCTTGGTTTGCGTACCAATTGGTTAATTGTAGGCATGAATGCTTCCTCCTTTCCGGTTTTCTGTAGACCCACACATCCAGGTGGTTCTTTTTTAAAGAAAAAAAACAAGTTTTTGCGGACAACATACGCGTCCTTCGCAAAAACGCCTTTAGTGAATGATGGCAACAGCTGCCGCCCCTACATCAATACCGCATGCTTTGCCAAGTTTTTTCATGGAGTCGACCCTGGTTACGGGCACATCCAGCTCTTTCGCTGTATCAATGATGTTATCCGTGATTCGCGGATCGGCATCCTGCGCAACGAAAACTTCCTTCGCATGGCCTGATTTCAGAGCCCTTACTGTTTGCTTTGTTCCTATTATCACATTTGCATCCTGCAGTACTTTTTCATAAGACAATTTTACGCATCCTCCAAAGCAACAGGTTATTATGATAGGATCACCTTGAATATATTATCATCTGATATTTTCAATGTCAACAATAAAAGAGATTTTCTTTACAAGAATCCGCCGGCAGTTTTGCCGGCGGCCCCTCTGTTATTCTACGTTGACTGCATCGTCTTCTTCTCGCTTCAATACGGCGCCCGCTCTTCTGTAGCGCTGCATTCCGGTTCCGGCCGGAACCAGTTTTCCGATAATGACGTTCTCTTTCAGGCCGAGCAGCTCATCCCGCTTGCCTTTGATGGCAGCGTCGGTCAACACGCGTGTTGTTTCCTGGAATGATGCTGCTGACAGGAAGGAATCCGTCTCAAGCGATGCTTTTGTAATACCGAGCAATACCGGACGTCCGGTTGCCGGCTGATTTCCTTCAAGCAGCACTTTTTTGTTCGCATCCGTAAACTGGTGAATGTCAAGCAATGTTCCCGGCAGTACATCGGTGTCTCCTGCATCCGTGACTCTCACTTTCCGCAGCATCTGGCGAACCATCACTTCGATATGCTTGTCGCCAATTTCAACACCCTGCATCCGGTAAACCTTTTGCACTTCAAGTAAAAGATACTCTTGTACGGCCGCCACATCTTTGGCACGCAGCAATTCCTTCGGATCGATGGACCCTTCGGTCAATTCCTGCCCGCGCTCCACCCGGTCATTCACTGCTACACGCAGACGGGCTGTGTATGGGGCATTATATGTTTTGCTTTCAATTTCGCCTTGGATGACAATTTCATGCTGGCGGTCCCTGCCTTCATTGATGGCGGTGACCACGCCGCTGATTTCGGAAATGACAGCCTGGCCTTTAGGGTTACGGGCTTCGAACAATTCCTGAATACGCGGAAGACCCTGCGTGATATCGTCCCCGGCAACCCCTCCGGTATGGAAGGTCCTCATCGTAAGCTGGGTACCCGGCTCTCCGATTGATTGAGCGGCGATGATTCCCACCGCTTCCCCGACATCCACTACTGAACCGGTTGCCAGGTTTCGGCCGTAGCATTTTTTACATACGCCATGGCGGGTGTTACATGTGAACGCAGAGCGGATCCATACTTTTTCAATTCCTGCGTTGACGATTTCCTTCGCTGTATCTTCCGTGATAAGCGTATTCTCATTAATGATAATGTCCCCTGTTTCAGGATGAACGATCTTTTTGCGGGTAAAGCGGCCAATCAGCCTTTCTTCCAAAGACTCGATTTCTTCTGTACCGTCTTTAAGCGCTGAAACAAGGAGTCCTCGGTCTGTACCGCAGTCATCTTCACGGACAATGACATCCTGCGCAACGTCAACCAGCCTTCTTGTCAGGTAACCTGAGTCGGCTGTCTTCAGTGCTGTATCCGCCAATCCTTTACGCGCTCCATGGGTGGAGATAAAGTACTCGAGTACTGTCAATCCTTCCCGGAAGCTTGATTTGATCGGAAGTTCGATGATCCGTCCAGCCGGGTTGGCCATGAGTCCGCGCATACCCGCCAACTGTGTAAAGTTGGATGGGTTACCCCGCGCACCGGAATCACTCATCATGTAAATCGGATTAAGATTTTCCAGGGACTCCATCAGCTTATCCTGAATTTCATCCTTTGCGGAACTCCAGATGGAAATGACACGATCATAGCGCTCTTCATCTGTAATCAGCCCCCGCTTGAACTGCTTCAGGACATTGTCAACCTTTGTCTGGGCTTCCTCAAGGATTGTTTCTTTCTCCGCAAGTACAACAATATCGGATACTCCGACCGTAATCCCTGCTTTAGTCGAATATTTGAATCCAAGATCTTTCATGCTGTCGAGCATTTTTGAAGTCTCGGTGATTTGGAACCTTTTAAAAATCTCGGCAATGATATTCCCAAGAATTTTCTTTTTGAATGGTTTAACAAGCGGCTGCTTTTTAATGAATTCCGCAACGTTTTCTGTTGTATCAACAAAATACTTCTCCGGCGTATTTTGTTCAAGATTCTCCCTTGTCGGCTCATTGATATATGGGAACGAATGAGGCAAAATTTCATTGAAAATGATTTTACCCATGGTCGTAACCAGCAATTTCTTCCGCTGCTCCTCAGAAAATCTCTCATTTGGCAGAGAATCCACATGAATCGCAATCCGGGAATGCAGGTGGATATATCCGTTATGGTATGCGAGCAGCGCCTCATCTGCATTGCCGAAGACCATGCCCTCGCCTGCAGCGCCTTCACGCTCCAATGTCAGATAATAGTTCCCGAGGACCATATCCTGGGAAGGTGTAACGACCGGTTTGCCGTCCCTTGGGTTTAAGATGTTCTGCGCAGCCAGCATCAGCAGCCTTGCTTCCGCCTGGGCTTCGGCGGATAACGGAACATGGACAGCCATTTGGTCGCCGTCAAAGTCCGCATTATAAGCTGTACATACAAGCGGGTGAAGGCGGATCGCCCTTCCCTCGACAAGAGTCGGCTCAAATGCCTGAATTCCCAGCCTGTGCAATGTCGGTGCACGGTTTAGGAGCACCGGATGTTCGCGGATGACTTCTTCAAGCACATCCCAAACTTCGGGATGAACACGCTCAATTTTACGCTTGGCGCTCTTAATATTGTGAGCAAGGCCTTGTTCAACCAGTTCCTTCATGACAAACGGCTTGAACAGTTCTAATGCCATTTCTTTCGGAAGGCCGCATTGATACATTTTAAGGCTCGGTCCGACGACGATAACGGAACGGCCTGAATAATCGACCCGTTTACCAAGCAAGTTTTGGCGGAAGCGCCCTTGCTTTCCTTTCAGCATGTGTGAAAGGGATTTGAGCGGACGGTTGCCGGGTCCGGTCACCGGGCGCCCTCTCCGTCCATTATCGATGAGAGCATCGACAGCTTCCTGAAGCATACGCTTTTCATTTTGGACAATGATGCCGGGCGCTCCGAGGTCCAAGAGCCTTTTCAGGCGGTTGTTCCGGTTAATGACACGACGGTACAAGTCGTTCAGGTCCGATGTAGCGAACCGGCCGCCTTCCAGTTGAACCATCGGGCGTAATTCCGGCGGAATGACCGGAAGGACATCCAGCACCATCCAATCCGGATGGTTTCCGGAGTGGCGGAATGCTTCCAGCACTTCAAGCCTTCTGATGGCACGCGTACGCCGCTGGCCCTGCGCTGTCTTCAGCTCTTCTTTCAAAATCTCGACTTCTTTGTCAAGATCTACATCCTGCAAAAGCTTTTTAATAGCTTCCGCTCCCATTCCCGCATTGAAAGATGAACCGTACTTTTCACGATAAGCACGATATTCCCTTTCAGATAAAAGCTGTTTCTTCTCAAGTGTAGTGTCGCCCGGGTCTGTCACTACGTAAGAAGCGAAATAAATGATCTCTTCCAATGCGCGGGGGGACATATCCAATAAAAGACCCATCCGGCTCGGAATTCCCTTGAAGTACCAAATGTGAGAGACAGGGGCAGCAAGCTCAATGTGCCCCATTCGCTCACGGCGGACTTTCGCCCTCGTCACTTCAACGCCGCAGCGGTCACAAACGACTCCTTTATACCGTACACGTTTGTATTTTCCGCAATGGCATTCCCAGTCTTTTGTCGGTCCGAAAATCCGCTCACAGAAAAGACCGTCCTTCTCGGGTTTTAAAGTTCTATAGTTAATCGTTTCCGGCTTTTTAACCTCGCCAAAAGACCATGAGCGGATCTTATCCGGCGATGCGAGGCCGATTTTCATATACTCGAAATTATTTACATCCAGCAAGGGGCCTACCTCCCTTTTCATATACAGGTTTTACCCTATTTGCCTTGTCTGACATCATTTACTCCTTCGTCGCTGCTGTTTCTTCCACTTTCGTTTCAGGAGCAATATTCAAAGTATCTGCCTGGTGAAGATCATCGTCGTCCTCAAGTTCGCGCATTTCAATTTCCTCTTCGTCCCCGGATAGGATTTTGACATCCATTCCAAGGCTTTGCAGCTCTTTGATCAAAACTTTGAATGATTCAGGAACACCCGGCTCTGGGACGTTTTCACCTTTGACTATGGACTCATATGTTTTCACACGTCCGACCACATCGTCAGATTTAACCGTAAGGATTTCCTGAAGAGTGTATGCTGCACCGTATGCCTCAAGCGCCCATACTTCCATCTCCCCGAAACGCTGGCCACCGAACTGGGCTTTACCGCCAAGCGGCTGCTGGGTGACGAGTGAATAAGGGCCAGTTGAACGGGCATGCAGCTTATCATCAACCATATGCGCCAGTTTCAGCATATACATGACACCAACGGAGACACGGTTATCAAAAGCTTCCCCTGTCCTTCCGTCATAAAGGACTGTTTTCGCATCGGAAGCCATGCCGGCTTCTTCGATCGTTGCCCATACATCCTCTTCGGTCGCACCGTCAAATACTGGGGATGCCATATGAAGTCCCAAGTATCTGGCTGCCATTCCCAAGTGAAGCTCAAGCACCTGGCCGATGTTCATCCTTGAAGGAACACCAAGCGGGTTGAGCATGACATCGATAGGTGTGCCGTCAGGCATGAATGGCATATCCTCTTCCGGAAGAATACGGGAAATAACACCTTTGTTACCGTGGCGTCCCGCCATTTTGTCCCCTTCGGATATTTTCCTTTTCTGAACGATATATACACGGACAAGCTGGTTCACACCCGGTGAAAGCTCGTCGCCGTCTTCACGGTTGAACACTTTTACATCGAGGACGATTCCGCCGCCTCCATGAGGCACTCTGAGAGATGTATCCCGGACTTCACGCGCTTTTTCACCAAAGATGGCATGAAGCAGGCGCTCTTCAGCCGTCAGTTCCGTTACGCCTTTTGGCGTTACTTTTCCGACGAGCAGATCGCCGTCCTTGACTTCCGCACCAATCCGGATTATCCCGCGCTCGTCGAGATTTTTCAGTGCATCTTCCCCGACATTCGGAATATCCCTTGTCATTTCTTCGGGGCCAAGCTTCGTATCCCTGGCTTCAGATTCATATTCTTCAATATGAATCGATGTATAGACATCATCTTTCACAAGCCTTTCGCTCATGATGATTGCATCTTCGTAGTTATAACCTTCCCATGTCATGAATCCTACGAGGACGTTTCGGCCGAGTGCCAATTCCCCTTGGTCCATGGATGGGCCGTCAGCAAGGATTTCACCTTTGACAACGCGGTCGCCGACACTTACGATCGGACGCTGGTTGTAACAGGTTCCCTGGTTGGAACGGATGAATTTTTGAAGGCGGTATTTATCAAGGTCACCTTTTATTTCCTGCCCGTCAATCTCCTGGATTCTGCGCACCCAAATTTCGCGTGCTTCGATGTGTTCGACAACACCGCCATGTTTACAGATGACAGCAGCACCCGAATCCTTCGCCGATACATACTCCATTCCAGTACCGACAAGCGGAGCTTCCGGCTGCATAAGCGGAACAGCCTGCCTCTGCATGTTCGCTCCCATCAGGGCACGGTTGGAGTCATCGTTTTCCAGGAAAGGAATACATGCTGTCGCTGCGGATACGACCTGCTTCGGAGAAACGTCCATATAATCAATCCGGTCTTTTTTGATCACGGTGTTTTCTCCCCGGAAGCGGGCAATGACTTCGTCATTTGCGAAAGTGCCTTCCTCCGTTAATGGAGCGTTTGCCTGCGCAACAACATAGTTATCCTCTTCATCAGCAGTCAAATAGTCGATTTGGGACGTGACAACACCTGTCTCGGGGTCGACACGGCGGTAAGGTGTTTCAATAAAACCAAAGCGATTCACCTTCGCAAAAGTGGACAGCGAGTTGATCAACCCGATGTTGGGTCCTTCCGGTGTCTCAATCGGACACATCCGCCCATAATGGGAATAGTGGACATCCCGGACTTCCATCCCGGCACGTTCACGTGTCAAACCGCCTGGCCCGAGGGCAGAAAGTCTCCGTTTATGGGTCAATTCCGCCAACGGATTCGTCTGGTCCATGAATTGCGACAGCTGGGAGCTTCCGAAAAACTCTTTGATCGATGCAATAACCGGGCGGATATTGATCAATTGCTGCGGCGTGATTGTATTGATGTCCTGGATGGACATCCGCTCACGAACAACCCTCTCCATACGTGACAGTCCGATTCTGAACTGGTTTTGAAGCAGCTCTCCGACTGAACGCAGACGGCGGTTGCCGAGATGGTCGATATCATCCGTATCACCGACTCCGTAAAGAAGGTCAAAGAAATAGCTGATGGAAGCAATGATATCAGCAGGTGTAATATTCTTGATTTCTTCCTCAATGAAAGAGTTGCCGATGACATTGATTTCTTTTTCCTCATCGTCATTCGGAGCATATATTTTAATAGTTTGGACGGTGATATCCTCTTCCAGCACACCACCATGATTGTTGTATGTTTTGAATCCCGCGCCTTTTTCGAGGTAGGGGATTAATTTGTCTAATGTACGGCGGTCAAGCAAGGTGCCTTTTTCCGCAATGATTTCGCCTGTTTCCGGATCGGCTAATGTTTCCGCCAGCCGCTGGCCGAAAAGGCGATTTTTAATATGGAGCTTCTTGTTAATTTTATAACGCCCAACGTTGGCCAAATCATATCTTTTCGGATCGAAAAAGCGGGAAATAAGAAGGCTTTTCGCATTTTCGACTGTCGGGGGCTCACCTGGACGGAGACGTTCATAGATTTCAAGCAAAGCTTTTTCAACGCTCTCCGTATTGTCTTTTTCCAATGTGTTGCGGAGATATTCGTTATCTCCTATTAATTCGATGATTTCTTGATCAGAACCAAAACCCAGTGCACGCAAAAGAACCGTTACCGGCAGTTTCCTTGTCCGGTCGATACGGACATACACAACATCTTTCGCATCTGTTTCATATTCCAGCCATGCACCCCGGTTCGGAATGACAGTGGCGGTGAAGCCTTTCTTGCCATTCTTATCAATTTTGGCGCTGTAATAAACGCTTGGAGAACGTACTAGCTGCGAAACAATGACACGCTCTGCTCCATTGATGATGAATGTTCCCATTTCTGTCATCAGCGGGAAGTCTCCCATGAACACATCCTGGTCCTTCACTTCGCCGGTCTCTTTATTTAAAAGACGCAGTTTGACACGAAGCGGAGCAGAATATGTGGCATCACGCTCTTTGGATTCTTCCACAGAGTATTTTGGCTCACCGAGACTATAATCGATAAATTCTAATGATAGATTCCCGGCGAAATCTTCAATTGGGGAGATGTCCTGAAACATTTCCTTTAAGCCCTCATCAAGAAACCATTGATAAGAGGAAGATTGAATTTCAATAAGGTTTGGCAGTTCCAATACTTCACTGATCCGAGCAAAGCTTCTGCGCTGGCGGTGCCGTCCATACTGAACAAGTTGACCTGTCAACTGATTCACCCCTCAAAAATCATGCATTTTATTCATTCTATCCGCTCTTAGGTCGAGCAGGATACGAATCATCAGACAAAAAGAAAAGCGTAAGGCGCGCAGCCTTAGGAGGCAAGCACAAGACGAATTGCGAGGAGGCAGCTTTTCAGCCACCACAGCAATTTGGCTTGTGACCTCGAGCCGATGGCGCCTGAAGCTAGACCTACCATATCAAAATTCGAATAAAAAACTTAGTCTAACTTTACACTTTTTTTCTTACAAAAAGAAAAATGGTTTTACTTTGAAAACCACAATTTCCCGAGACGAACCTATATTTAATAATTTTTCCCATAATAGCCGATAAATATACAACTATCAGCTATTTTATGGAAAGCATGGTATTAGCATCTTACAATATTAGCACAAGAGTCAAAACGATGCAAACTTTTTTGCTTGAAAAATATAATAGCCTTTTTTCTTGCCCGCTGTCTCCACTTCAGTAAAAATCTCTTCCAATTTTACTTTTGTTGAAGGGGCTCCCTGTTTTTTCTGGATAACAATCCACAGTTCGCCATTATCAGCGAGATGATGAAAGGCATTTTCGAACATGTTGAAGATGATCCGCTTTCCGGCCCTGATAGGCGGGTTGATCAATATGGCAGCAAAGCCTTTTTCGTCAACACTTTGAAAACCGTCACTTTCATAGATTTTTACATTTTCGATTTGGTTTGCTGCTGCATTTTCTTTCGCCAGTCCGACTGCCCGCTCATTAATATCAGCCATGTGGATCATTCTGGCAGGAAAATCCTTGGCAAGGCTCAAACCGATGGGACCATAGCCGCACCCAAGATCAAGCAAAGGCCCGTCTGTATCCGGCATTGCAAAAGTATCGATCAGAAGCCTTGAACCAAAATCCACTTCCTGCTTTGAAAAAACACCGCGGTCTGTTTTGAAGCGAAAGGAATGATTCCGCAGATTCGCATCCCAATATATGGGATCACTATCCACTTGGGGATTACGCGAATAATAGTGCTCTGTCATTTGGGGGAAACCTCCGTTTTATAGTTAATAAACAGGCGCCTCCGCTTTTTTTGTCCAGCTCCAGCGCCTAGTAGCCCCTCGAGGTCATAAGCCAATTGCTGCTGAAGGCAAATTACGCCTTTTTCAGCACTCGTCTTATGCTTGTCGGGGCTGAGCAGGGCACCTCCGCTTTTCTATACACGAAAAAGCCCGCCTATTTAAGCGAGCTTTTGTATCAGTATACGATTACTTAACTTCGACTTCTGCTCCAACTTCTTCAAGTTTCGCTTTGAGCTCTTCAGCTTCTTCTTTAGATGCGCCTTCTTTGATTGGTTTAGGAGCGTTGTCAACAAGCTCTTTCGCTTCTTTCAAGCCAAGGCCTGTTGCTTCGCGGACAGCTTTGATGACTTTGATTTTTTGTGCACCAGCGCTGGCAAGAATTACATCGAATTCTGTTTGCTCAGCTGCGGCATCTGCAGCAGCAGCTCCACCAGCAACAGCTACAGGAGCAGCAGCAGTTACGCCAAATTCTTCTTCAATTGCTTTTACAAGATCGTTAAGCTCAAGAACTGTCATTTCTTTGACAGCTTCAATGATTTGTTCTTTCGTCATGATTTATTCCTCCAGATTTTTTTAAAATTTTATATGACTATGGCCAGTTTACGCTTCTTCTTTTTGGTCAGCGACAGCTTTTGCAGCGAGTGCGAAGTTGCGCATTGGAGCTTGGAGAACACTAAGAAGCATAGAAAGCAATCCTTCGCGGGAAGGCAGGCTTGCAAGCGCCTTGATTTCCTCAACTGAAGCAATGTTTCCTTCGATGACGCCAGCTTTGATTTCCAATGCATCGTGTTCTTTTGCGAAATCATTCAAGATTTTCGCAGGCGCCACTACATCTTCCGTACTGAACGCAATCGCGTTTGGACCTACAAGCTGTTCGTTAAGACCAGCAAGGTCAGCTGCTTCAGCTGCACGGCGTGTCATGGAGTTTTTGTAAACTTTGTATTCCACGCCCGCGTCACGAAGCTGTTTGCGAAGTTCAGTCACCTCAGCCACGTTTAATCCGCGGTAGTCTACGATAACAGTAGATACGCTGGATTTCAGTTTGTCTGCAATTTCTTCAACGATTTGTTTCTTTTGCTCAATTACTTTGCTCATCCTTACACCTCCCAATTCTCAGATGAACATTCATACCGGGCAAATATAAAAAACCTCCAGCCAGCAGACATGGAGGTTTTGCGTCCAATCCGCACAAACAGATTGGATATGGTATATCGCAATGACCTCGGCGGGATATTAAGCTCCAGGGAGCACCTGCTGTCTACGGTACAAATGTTATTTTCAGCTTTTATATCTTATCAAACAGATAAAATGTTGTCAACTTACGCTTTAACAGCAACTGTGGAAGGGTCGACCTTGATTCCAGGCCCCATCGTGGATGTGATGGAAACATTTTTCATAAACGTCCCTTTGGCAGCTGCCGGCTTAGCTTTTAAAACTGTATCAAAGATCGTTGCAAAGTTTTCTTGAAGCTTTTCGTTTTCAAAGGAAACCTTTCCGATCGGCACATGGATGATACCGGCTTTATCCAAGCGGTACTCCACTTTACCTGCTTTGATTTCTTTCACAGCTTTTTCAACATCAAATGTAACTGTGCCAGTTTTCGGGTTCGGCATTAAGCCTTTTGGCCCAAGCGTACGTCCAAGTTTACCAACTTCGCCCATCATGTCCGGAGTGGCAACAACTACATCGAAATCAAACCAGCCTTGGTTGATTTTATTGATGTATTCTGCATCTCCTACATAATCAGCTCCGGCCGCTTCAGCCTCTTTCGCTTTTTCCCCTTTTGCAAAAACAAGGACACGCTGAGTTTTTCCCGTACCGTTGGGAAGTACAACCGCACCGCGGATTTGTTGGTCCGCTTTTTTCGGATCTACTCCAAGACGGAATGCCGCTTCAACAGTAGCATCAAACTTAGCGAAGTCTGTTTTTTTGACAAGTTCAATAGCTTCGTCGATCGCGTAAGCTTTAGAACGGTCGACAAGCTTTAAAGCTTCGAGATATTTCTTGCCTTTCTTAGCCATCATTAATCCTCCTATATTGTGGTTTTAGCGGAAAAACCTCCCACGAATAGAGGTTGCAGGGTACAAAATGCAGCTCTGCAACCTCCCAAACAATCAGTCTTCAATCTTGATTCCCATGCTGCGCGCAGTGCCCTCAACCATTTGCATGGCTGCTTCTACACTAGCTGCATTTAGGTCGGGCATTTTCAATTCAGCGATCTCACGTACTTTATCACGCTTCACGGTAGCTACCGAGTTTTTATTCGGCTCTCCGGAACCTGACTCAATGCCAGCCGCTTTCTTCAAAAGAACAGCCGCAGGCGGAGTTTTTGTAATGAATGTAAACGATCTGTCTTCAAATACAGTGATTTCAACCGGAATGATCAAACCTGCCTGGTCTGATGTACGGGCATTGAACTCCTTACAGAATCCCATGATATTTACACCTGCCTGACCCAATGCCGGTCCAACTGGCGGTGCCGGGTTTGCTTTGCCCGCGGGAATTTGAAGTTTTACTACTTTGATAACTTTTTTAGCCACGAGACACACCTCCTTAAGTCCGTGATGTGGTAATAGGGGCCTTTCCCCTCCCACTCATCTTACTAACATCTCTTTCGAGAGCTAACCTAAAAAATATTATCACTTTTGATGTCAAAAAACAAGTTGTTTTAAGTTATTTTTTCAATTTGTGCAAAGTCGAGTTCCACAGGGGTCTCACGGCCGAACATGTTGACAAGCACCTTCGCTTTGCCCTTGTCCGCATCAATCGAATCAATTTTGCCAGTATAATTTGCAAACGGCCCTTCTTTGACTGTCACGGCTTCCCCTTCATCAAACTGAACATCGACAGGAGTCTTTTCCATGCCCATTCTTCTTAAAATATAATTGATTTCTTCCGGCAGAAGCGGAGTCGGCTTGGAACCGGATCCTGCTGAACCGACAAATCCTGTCACTCCCGGAGTGTTCCTTACGACGTACCAGGAATCATCTGTCATAATGAGCTCTACCAATACATACCCGGGGAAAACCTTTTTCTTTACCGTTTTTGTCTTTCCGTTTTTCGTGGCTGTTTCTTCATCCTCCGGAACAATGACGCGGAAAATCTTGTCTTGCATCCCCATGGATTCTACTCTTTTTTCAAGGTTCGTTTTCACCTTGTTCTCGTATCCGGAATATGTGTGGACAACGTACCAATTTTTTTCCATTGAGCGGGACTTAACGTCCTTCCCTCCCTATATAATCTGAATTTAGAGCTGTACGCCGCTAAACGGGCGCTTTCGCTTTTCTTATTGTCTAGCTCCAGCGCCCAGCGACTAGCAAACTTCGCACTCCTCCACTACGATAAGTCAACATCGGCTCCTTCGTCGCCGTGTTTCCTTTATCTCATTGCGGAGTGCTCCAGTTTGTACGTCGCTAAACGGGCGCTTTCGCTTTTCTTAGCCAAATGAAAAAACCCGTTGACCGGGCTTTTGAAAATACGGCGGCATTTTATTGTTGTTATATTATACCACGGGCAGTATGCTTATATACAAGTTTATCAATATAAGTCAGTTGTTTTTATAGATCAAGGATAAATCGGACGGATCTGGAAATCCCCAGATCGACAAGCGCAAAAAATAGAGCGAGTATCACGACTGTAGTAATGACTGTTATAGTGTATCCTACTAGTTCTTTCCGTTTCGGCCAGCTCACCTTTCTCATTTCCGAGCCGACGTTGCGGAAAAATTGAGTTATGCTTGACATGATCGAACCTCCAACATCTGTAAATAAACGGACACTCTTTAAAAGGGTTATTTGGTTTGCTGATGGACTGTGTGTGCATTGCAGCTTTTACAATATTTCTTAATTGTCAACCGCTCGGATGATTTTTCTCTGTTGTCCGTCGTATAATTTCTGGAACCGCAATCACTGCAAGCCCATATGATTTTGTTTTTCATCACTACCGCACCTTATATCAACATATCTTTTAAAAAATACCACGAAAAGACAGTGCCGTCAATATGGCACGGATGTTCAGAAGGTGATTTCACGCAATTCAAGGTAGCGTTCCAGCTTCCTTTTCACCCTTTGGAGAGCATTGTCGATTGATTTCACATGCCGGTCCAGTTCGTCGGAAATTTCCTGGTAGGTGCGGCCGTCCAAATAGAGGGCCAGCACCTTCCTTTCCAAGTCACTCAGCAGTTCAGTCATTTTATCCTCTATACTATTAAACCTTTCCCTATGAATGAGCAGTTCTTCCGGGTCCAAGATTTTCGCTCCGGAAATGACATCCATGAGTGTACGGTCTGACTCTTCATCGTAAATGGGCTTGTCCAAGGAAACATATGAGTTAAGTGGAATATGTTTTTGACGGGTAGCAGTTTTGATGGCGGTAATGATTTGCCTTGTAATGCAAAGTTCCGCAAAAGCTTTGAATGAGGCGAGTTTCTCTTCCTTAAAATCTCGGATTGCTTTATAAAGTCCAATCATGCCTTCCTGTACAATATCTTCGTTGTCCGCTCCGACCAGAAAATAGGACCGGGCTTTTGCCCTTACAAAATTTCGGTATTTTTTAATTAGATAATCAAGAGCTTCACTATCACCGTCGTGTACCAGTTCAATCAGCGCTTCATCTTCCAGCAAGTCAAAAACTGTGTCTCTTTCTAGTTTAATGTATGAAATCACTCTGATCCCCCGCTCCTGTAAAAACCGTCGATAGAATTATTATACATGACAGAATTTTCTAACGTCAACTGGTCATTTTTTGCCACGTCTCCACTTTTCAAAGATTTCTGTCATATCTTGGCTTAAAACTATCTTTTGTAAGGGAGCCTTTTCCCGCGTTTTTTCGACTTTCTTCTCAATCTTGCGCTCTGTGTCCAATACTTCTTCCAATAACTCCCGGGCTGATATTCTTAAAGCCCCCTGTCCAAAAATCGCCCATTGTTCCGTAAAATCGGAGGTGGCAACATAAATCTGCGTTGTTCGGCTGTTCAGCTCGTTAGCCAATTTTTCAATCCGTTCATCGGCAGTCTCCTCCGACTTTGTGTAAATCACCTCAACGCGATGCTGCCGATTCTTTTTTTCAACCCCTTTGACATCATAAGCATCAAAAACGACAATTACTTTGAAACCGGTAAATCCCTGATATTCTGCCAATATTTCTATGAGCCTGTCCCTTGCCGCTGCCAGGTCCCTTTGTTTCAGCTGAACGAGCTCGGGCCATGCACCGATCATGTTATATCCGTCGACGATCAAAATATCCATCGGTCACCTCTCAAGCGGCTGGCGCTTGCGGTACACTTCATACATTAAGAGAGCGGCCGCTACAGAGGCGTTTAATGATGTTACATGCCCGGCCATCGGCAAATGTACACGAAAATCGCACTTTTCTTTAATCAGCCGGCTCATTCCTTTGCCTTCGCTGCCGATGACGACGGCCAGGGGAAGGGAAGCGTCCATCCGGCGGTAATCGGTGCTTTCCTCTGCATCTGTACCAAATATCCAAATGCCCCGTTCCTTTAACTCCTCAATCGTTCTGGCGAGATTCGTGACGCGGGCAACCGGGATGTGTTCAATGGCACCGGTCGATAGTTTTGCAACCGTTGATGTCAGGCCGACTGCACGCCTTTTGGGGATGATGACCCCATGAACCCCCGCTGCATCCGCTGTCCTTAAAATGGAACCAAGATTATGGGGATCCTCCAGCTCATCCAGTATAAGGAAAAAGGGATCTTCTCCCTGTGAGGCCGCCCGTTCAAACAGTTCTTCCAAATCGGCATACCGGTAAGCGGCCACTTCCGCAATGACGCCTTGGTGATTTTCTTCCGTCATTTGATCAATTTTTTTCCTTGGGACATATTGAATCTGGACCCGCTTTTCTTTTGCCAGCTTAGCGATGGCTTGCATCTGCCCTTTTTGGGATCCTTCGGCTATCAAGATTTTATGAATGTCCCTTTCTGACCTGAGCGCTTCCAAGACGGGGTTTTTTCCTGCAATCCACTGCTGGCTCATGTTGCTCCTCCTCTTTCTTTGTCTATGGCCTCCATGATCTTTTCTATCAACTCTTCTAACCGTTCTTGTTCGTTAGCCAGGTAAAGCCAGCCGATCAATGCCTCCAGAGCCGTGCTGTGCCTATATGTTTGAACGTCCGTATTTTTGGGGACTGTTCCGGATTTGGCGTTTCTGCCGCGCCTGGCGATTTCCAGTTCTTCATCGGATAAAAAACCGCTGTTTATCAAATTTTTTAAAGCGGCCGCCTGGGCTTTTGCCGAGACGTAGCGGGTGGCCTCCAAATGCAGCTTGTTCGGCCTTGTTTTTCCGCTTTCCAACAAGCGGCCGCGGATGAACACATCATAAACGGCATCGCCCATATAGGCGAGTGCCAAACTGTTCAATTGTCTATATTCCACTTTTGGCGGAAGATTCATATAAGTCATCCCCGCTTCCATCTGGTGCCTTGTGCCGTGTCTTCCAGAATAATATTCCTGTCTTTTAACTGGTCACGGATTTGATCCGCCAGTTGGAAATTGCGTTCTCTTCTGGCCTGGTTGCGCCGTTCAATGAGTTGTTCGATATCCTCATCAAGCAGCTCTTCCGTTTCCAGCTCAAGCCCCAACACAGGGAACAGATCTTCAAATTCTTTCATGAATGCACGGATGACAGCAACGGATGTGTTTTTTTCCATCAAATAATAATTGGCCTGCTTTGCCAGTTCAAACAGGACGGAGATGCCATCAGCAGTGTTGAAGTCGTCATCCATCTTGGCTATGAACTCCTGATGCAGATCTTTGATGGTATCTGTCCATTCCTTTCCGTCATCCGCCAGGTCGGCGCTTGTTTCCAGCCGGTGCTTCAGGTTTTGATAAGATGTTTTCAGCCTTTCAAGTCCCGCACCCGCATCCGCAACGAGATTTTCCGAGTAGTTGATTGGATTGCGGTAATGGACAGACAGCATGAAGAACCTGAGAACCTGCGGGTCGATCTGCTTGATGATGTCATTGACCAGTACAAAATTCCCGAGTGATTTGGACATCTTTTCATTGTCAATATTAATATAGCCGTTATGCATCCAGTAGCGGGCAAAAGGCTTGCCGGTCATGGCTTCGGATTGGGCAATCTCATTTTCATGATGGGGGAATGTCAAATCCTGCCCTCCCGCATGGATATCGATTGTATCGCCGAGATACTCCCTCGCCATTGCGGAGCATTCAATGTGCCAGCCGGGGCGGCCTTTTCCCCACGGACTGTCCCAGGAGATCTCCCCTTCCTTTGCCGCTTTCCAAAGGGCGAAATCAAGCGCGTCTTCCTTCAATTCACCGGGCTGGATCCGGGCGCCGACCTTTAAATCATCAATCGATTGATGCGACAGCTTCCCATACCCGTCGAATCTTCTTGTCCGGTAATAAACATCTCCGCCGGATTCATAGGCATAGCCTTTTTCAATGAGCGTTTCAATGAATTCGATGATGATGTCTATATTTTCGGTCACCCGCGGGTGGTCGTCCGCCTTTTTGCAGCCCAAGGCAAGAATGTCCTCGAAAAAAGCATCAACAAACCGGTTGGCTACCGTGAGTGCATCTGTTTGAAGCGCTTTGGCCGTATTGATGATTTTGTCGTCAACATCGGTGAAATTGGAGACATAATGGACATCATAGCCCCTATATTCCAAATAGCGGCGGACTGTGTCGAATACAATCGCCGGGCGGGCATTCCCGATATGAATATAGTTATAGACAGTCGGTCCGCAAACATACATTTTGACCTTTCCTTCTTCAAGCGGAACGAACGTCTCTTTTTTCCGTGTCAATGTATTATAAATCCTGATTGTCATCCTGAATGACTCCTCTCTTTCTTTATGGCAGAAAGCTCCATATTTAAGCGTGCAATTTCCTGTTCCATGGCCGCCAATTTATCCGAAATCGGATCCGGAAGATCGCTGTGATTCAGGTCCTTCCTCACCTTTACTCCATCTTGTACAACAACCCGGCCGGGAATCCCGACTACTGTCGAATTGGGAGGAACGTCTTTTAAAACGACCGAGCCTCCGCCTACTTTTGAGTTTTCCCCAATAGTGATATTGCCAAGCACTTTTGCACCGGTGGCAATCAAAGCATTGTCCTTTATAGTCGGGTGCCGCTTCCCTTTTTCCTTCCCTGTTCCTCCGAGTGTCACCCCTTGGTAAACGGTGACGCCGTCACCGATTTCGCAAGTTTCACCGATAACCACTCCCATCCCGTGGTCAATAAAGAAACGGCGGCCGATTTTCGCTCCAGGATGAATCTCTATCCCGGTAAAAAAACGGTTGATCTGTGAAATCAGCCTTGCAATAAAGAACATCTTTCTTTTAAAGAACGCATGGGCAACTCTGTGAGCCCAAATGGCATGCAGGCCGGAATATGTCAGAATGACTTCAATGCTTGTGCGGGCAGCCGGGTCCTGATCAAACACTGTTTCAATATCTTCCTTCATTCGTTTGAACATGGTGATCACTCCTCTCTTTTGTTGGAAAATAAAAAAACGCCTCTATATACAGAGACGCTTACGGCGCGGTTCCACTCTGGTTGGGTGTTTTTTGAAAAAATTCCACACCCCAACTTATCCCCTCTAACGGAAGGTGTCCGCTTGCGTTTAATTGGCGGGCTGCCGTTCAACGCAAGGCTCCGGGGTGCATATTCAAAAAACGAGTGGCTCAAACCGCTCTCAGCCGTCGGCGGTTCTCTCTGATCAGCATCGATTTCCTACTTTTCCCCGTCATTGCTTTTACTATGACTATAATATATTACATTTTATTCGATTTGTTAACAAGAAAAGCGGAGGCACCTTGTTTAGCCCCGACAAGCACAAGACGCAGCCCTTCAGCCACCACAGGAAAGCGGCTTGATCCTTGCGGGGCTAAGCGCCGGAGCTTGACAAAGCGGAAACTAGTCCTAATCAATCTTATTTAAAAAAAGAATTTTTCCTTATCCTTGAATCAAACGCTCCAAACGCAATTTTACTTTTTCCTTCCCTAACAATTCAATGGCATTCGGAAGTTCAGGGCCTCGCATTTCGCCTGTCACGGCAACCCTGATCGGCATAAACAGCTTCTTGCCTTTATGTCCGGTTTCCTTTTGGACGGATTTCATGGCCTTTTTAATTTCAGACGCTTCAAACGGCTCCAAATCTGAAATTTGGTTATAAAATGCCTGCAGCACTTCCTGCACCTGCTCTTCCTCCAACACAGCCTTTTCCTCTTCTCCGAATTGAATGTCATCCTGGAAGAACTGCTTGGACAACTCGACGATTTCAGCCCCGTAGCTCATCTGCTCCTGGTACAGGGCAATGAGGCTCCGAGCCCATTTTTGTTCTTCCGGCGACGGCTCTTCGGGGACCAAGCCTGCCTTTTTCAAGTGCGGCATGGCCAATTCGACAACTCTGTCCAAATCCTGCTTTTTCATGTACTGATTATTCGTCCAGGCAAGCTTATGTTTGTCGAACAAAGCTGGAGATTTCGACAAGCGGCTGGCATCGAAAATGTCGATTAATTCTTGTCTTGAAAAAATCTCTTCCTCCCCTTCAGGCGACCATCCGAGCAAGGCAATAAAGTTGAATAGGGCTTCCGGAATATAGCCAAGGTCCGCATATTGCTCAATAAACTGGATGATCGTCTCATCCCGCTTGCTGAGCTTCCTGCGGTTTTCATTGACAATGAGCGTCATGTGGCCGAATACCGGCGGTTCCCATCCGAAAGCATCATAGACCATCAGCTGTTTCGGTGTATTGGAGATGTGATCATCTCCACGTAAAACATGGCTGATTTCCATTAGATGGTCATCAACGGCAACGGCAAAGTTATATGTTGGAATGCCGTCTTTTTTAACAATGACAAAATCACCGATTCCATCAGAGTCAAAGGAAACTTCATTTTTGACCATATCGTTAAAAGCAAATACTCTGCCTGAAGGGACCTTGAAGCGAATGCTGGGCTCCCTGCCTTCCGCCTCAAGTCTTTTCCGGTCCTCCGCTGTTAAGTGGCGGCATTTTCCGGAATACCGCGGCATTTCCTTGCGGGCTATCTGTTCTTCCCTTTCCGCTTCCAATTCCTCCGGTGTACAGTAGCATTTATAGGCCTGTCCGCTTTCAAGCAATTGATTATAATATTTTTGATAGATGTCATTGCGTTCCGATTGCCGGTACGGGCCATAACCGCCGTCTTTGTCAATGCCCTCATCCCAATCGATGCCGAGCCATTTCAAATAGGTCAGCTGGCTTTGCTCCCCGCCTTCTATATTTCTCTTTTGGTCCGTATCTTCAATCCGGATGATAAACTTTCCGCCCTTATTGCGGGCAAATAAATAGTTGAACAGTGCTGTACGTGCATTTCCTATATGAAGGTGCCCTGTCGGGCTTGGCGCATAGCGTACCCGTATGTCATTTGACATGTTAATGCCTCCTCAAAATTTCCAACAAGTTTCTTCTTACGCTTTTATGAAGCTCTTGCCCTATTTTACAATAACCTTGGCATACTTAAAAGCAACTGTTCCTATTCAGCGGATTTTCCGATTAAAACAACTGCCTGTGCGGCGATGCCCTCTTCCCGGCCAACAAAGCCAAGACGCTCTGTTGTCGTTGCTTTTACGTTCACCTGAGCTTTGTCCGCCTCAAGCAATTCGGCAATCCTCTCTCTCATCTGTTCAATATAAGGCGCCATTTTAGGTTTCTGGGCCATGATTGTGCAGTCGGCGTTCACGAGCTTATAGCCTCTTTCTTTGACAAGCAGCCATACATCCGCAAGCAGGCGGGCCGAATCCAGGTCCTTATTTGCCATGTCCGTATCCGGAAAGTGCCGGCCGATGTCACCTTCTCCAATTGCCCCCAGGCAGGCGTCAGCAACGGTATGCAGCAATACATCTGCATCTGAATGCCCTATAAGCCCTCTGTGGTGAGGAATGTGGATGCCGCCAATAATAAGCGGCCTGCCTTCGGCAAATTCATGTACGTCAAACCCTTGCCCAATTCTAAACATATGTATTTTTCTCCCCTCACTCATCCCAAATTCCTTCTTTTTGCCAATATGGCTTCAGCAAAGTATAAATCCTCGGGAGTCGTCAATTTAATATTATCGTAGTCGCTTTCTATAATCATGACAGGCTGGCCGGCTTTTTCAACAAGCGAGGCTTCATCCGTACCTACATAACCTTGTTCCTTCGCCTGTTCATGCGCACTCATTAAAATTGGCAAACGAAAGGCTTGTGGAGTTTGTATTTGCCACAAGCCCGATCGATCGACCGTTTCAACCACTTGATTCCGGTCCGCTCTTTTAATTGTATCTTTTACAGGGACCGCCGCTATGGCGGCGCCGTTGTCATGTGCCGCCTGAACAAGCCGGCTGATCGTATGCTGGCGGATGAAAGGGCGGGCGCCGTCGTGAACGAGGATGATCTGGCCGCCGGCTGCCTTCAATCCATTATAGACGCTGTGCTGGCGTTCATCCCCCCCGTAAACATAAGCGATTTTTCCATTGCCCGGATGACCGGCCAGTATGTTCCTAAATTGGCTTTCATCGTTTGGCTGGATGGCAAGAATTATTTTTTTACAGTAAAGGTCGGACGCAAATACATCTAATGTATGCAGGATGACCGGCCGCCCCGCAACTTCAATAAATAACTTATTTCGGCCGGCCCCCATTCTTTTCCCCGATCCCGCAGCGGGGATGATCACCTGATATTCCAACTGAAATTCTCCTGTCCCTATAAAGCTTTTTCCAATAATTTAGGCTTGGCAAAAATCATCCGGCCCGCAGATGTCTGCAAGACGCTTGTGACGATGACATCAATTCTTTTGCCAATGTAATCTCTTCCCTCTTCAACAACGATCATCGTACCGTCATCAAGATAAGCAACGCCCTGATTGTATTCTTTGCCGTCTTTAATGACCTGGACATTCAGCTCTTCCCCAGGCAATACGACCGGCTTCACTGCATTTGCAAGATCATTGATATTTAACACGGGAACGTCTTGGATTTCACACACTTTATTTAAGTTGAAGTCGTTTGTGACAACTGTCCCGTTCATTAACTTGGCCAGTTTCACAAGCTTGCTGTCCACTTCCTGGACATCTTCGAAATCTCCTTCGTACATTTCCACCTCAATGTTGATTTCCTTCTGGATCCGATTCAACGTATCAAGCCCGCGTCTTCCCCGGTTCCTCTTCAAAGCATCCGAGGAGTCCGCAATATGCTGCAGCTCTGCAAGAACAAAATGAGGAATGACGAGAACTCCGTCCAAAAAGCCTGTCTGGCATATATCGGCGATTCTCCCGTCGATGATGACGCTTGTATCAAGGATTTTCAGCCTTCTTGAAGAGTATTTGGGCTGATCGGCGGAATCTTCTTTCTTTTTATTTGATCGGTTGAAGGAAAAGAAATTCATCAACTCTTCTTTCTTTTTAAAGCCCACCTGAAAACCGAGATATCCAATCAGCAGGGTCAATAATATCGGAACAACTTCATTTACGATAGGCAATTCGGTCTGGTTGATGGCCAATCCTGCCAGGAAGGCAATGATCAGTCCGAAAATCAGCCCCAGGCTACCAAATAAAATATCTGAGACAGGAGCCTTGACAATACGGTCTTCGAACCATTTGACAAAGTGGACAACATGGTCAACCGCCCAAAAAGTAATGACATAAAATATGATTGCACCTATAAGAGCATTAACCAACGGATTATTAATTAAAACGATCTGATCAAGAGAAGCTAATTTTAAAAGTTCAGGAACGAAGAGTACTCCCAGGGTTCCCCCCATAAGTAAAAAACAAGCCTGAACTATTCGTTTTAACATGCTCTCACCTCCTTATCCTAATTATAAGCAACTTGCCTATTTTAAAAACATGAAGGCCCCAATTTATTACAGAATCATTCTTAATTCCCACAAAATATTATATTAATATAACTTCAGCGGATTCTATCCCTTTACTATTACTTTAGCAAAATGGATGCAGTGAGTCTATTTCACTTATGTGACAATTATCGTTCATACCGCTCAGTTAAAAGCTTGCCTCAAAGCTTCTTCAACCGTTGCCACACCGATCAGTTCAATTCCTTCCGGTACCTTCCATCCGCCAATATTTTTATCAGGAACAAGCACTCGGGTAAAGCCCAATTTGGCAGCTTCCTGCACCCTCTGTTCAATCCTTGAGACACGGCGCACTTCCCCGGTCAATCCAACTTCGCCAATGATGCAGTCGGCCGGTCTTGTCGGATGGTCCCGGAAGCTTGAAGCAATGCTCACGGCTATGGCCAAGTCAATCGCCGGCTCATCCAGCTTCACTCCGCCGGCAACTTTTAAATAAGCGTCCTGGTTCTGCAGCAGCAGACCCACCCGCTTTTCCAATACAGCCATCAACAGGGAGACCCTGTTGTGATCGATGCCGGTGGCCATCCGCCGGGGATTTCCGTAGCTAGTCGGAGAAATCAATGCCTGTATTTCCACTAACACCGGCCTTGTTCCTTCCATTGATGCCACAACAGTCGAGCCTGATGAGCCCTTGGACCGCTCTTCAAGGAAAATTTCTGATGGATTTTCCACTTCATCGAGGCCAAATTCCTTCATTTCAAAAATGCCGATTTCATTCGTGGATCCGAAACGGTTTTTTACCGCCCTGAGGATGCGGTACGTATGGTGCCGTTCCCCCTCAAAATACAGAACAGTGTCAACCATGTGCTCCAAAAGCCGGGGCCCTGCAATAGCCCCTTCCTTCGTTACGTGCCCTACTATGAAAATGGCAATCCCTTTCGTTTTCGCAATTTTCATCAGTTCGGCTGTACATTCACGAACCTGGGAGACACTCCCCGGTGCAGAAGTGATCTCAGGATGATAGACGGTTTGAATCGAATCAACCACTACAAAATCCGGCGATAAATCTGAAATCGTCTGGTGAATCAATTCAAGGTTCGTCTCGGCATAAATATATAGGCTGGGCGAAGAGACATTTAGCCGCTCCGCTCTTAATTTTGTCTGTTTGACAGATTCCTCACCCGAAATATAAAGCACCTTTTTATCCGTATCAGCCAGTTGTGAGGACACCTGCAAAAGCAGGGTTGATTTCCCGATTCCCGGGTCACCGCCTATTAACACTAAAGAGCCGGGGATAACGCCGCCTCCCAGCACGCGGTTGAACTCTTTCAGTTTTGTTTCCACCCTCGGTTCATTTTCGGTTTGAATGGCGTTGATCGGCTCGGCTTTGGACCTGCCTTCATCAGATGGGCTTAAGGATCCTTTTCTTCCCTTTCCAATGATTTCAACCTCTTCCACCATTTGATTCCATTCCCCGCACCCGGGACAGCGCCCCATCCATTTGGGGGACTCATATCCGCAGTTTTGACACATGAATTTTGTCTTTTTTTTCGCCAACTACTTTCTTCCCCCTCATCTTCTGTTACTTATATCTCCATTGTAAAGGACCAGTGTGTCAGGCAGATGTCAAAACGGCTGTTTCAACAACAAAAATGTTGCATTAGCTTTTCCTGTCTTGATTCAGGCTCCTGCTAAAAAGCCCTATCGCGTCGACTGTTCTGTTCGTCTGAGCTGACAAACAAAGGTTGGGGTACACGGCTTTCGTTCTCCATGTACCCCTCCAGATTAGGAAATAGCAGTTTCCTCTTCTTCTTTTGCTTTCACTATGAATTCCCCGTCCTGAACATCGACGACAACTTGTTGGCCCATTTTGATCGTTCCTTTCAGCAGTTCCTCTGACAGGCGGTCCTCTATAAACTTCTGGATGGCCCTTCTGAGCGGACGGGCCCCATATTCCGGATCGAAACCTTCCTCCGTTATTTTATCTTTTGCCGCTTCGGTCAACTCAAGATCCATATCCTGTTCCTTCAAGCGGGAGATCAATTGATTCGCCATCAATGTGGCAATTTCCTTCAGATGTGGTTTCTCCAAGGCATGGAAGACGATAATTTCATCAACTCTGTTCAAAAACTCAGGACGGAATGCCTTTTTCAATTCTTCCATGACCTGGCTTTTCATGTCTTTATAATCCTGCTCTCCATCCTGGATGGCAAAGCCTACATATTTATTGCGTTGCAAGGCCTGGGCTCCGACGTTCGATGTCAAAATGAGAACAGTGTTTCGGAAGTCAACCGTTCTTCCTTTCGAATCAGTCAAACGGCCATCTTCAAGCACTTGGAGCAAAATATTAAATACATCTGGATGGGCCTTTTCAATTTCATCCAGCAGAATGACGGAATAGGGCTTGCGGCGGACCTTTTCGGTCAGTTGGCCGCCTTCTTCAAATCCGACATATCCCGGAGGCGAGCCGACGAGGCGTGACGTAGAATGTTTCTCCATATACTCAGACATATCGAGACGGATGATAGCATCCTCGTCTCCGAACATGGATTCTGCAAGCGCCCTTGCAAGCTCCGTTTTCCCTACACCGGTTGGACCCAGGAAGATAAAGGAACCGATCGGCCGCTTCGGATCTTTCAGCCCCGCTCTTGCTCTTCGCACCGCCTTCGCAACAGATTTAACGGCTTCCTCCTGTCCGATGACCCGTGAATGCAGAATTTCTTCCAGTTTCAACAATCTTTCCGTTTCAGTCGAAGCCAGTTTCGATACTGGGACACCAGTCCAGCTGGATACGACTTTGGCGATATCCTCTACCGTCACTTCCGTATTTTCCTGTCCCTGTTTTTCTTTCCAAGTTTTTTTCGTTTCTTCCAGTTCTTCCCGGAGCTTTTGTTCTGAATCCCTTAAAGAAGCAGCTTTTTCAAATTCCTGGCTTTGGACGGCTGCATCTTTCTCTTTGCGGATGGATTCAAGCTTCACTTCCAATTCTTTTAGATTCGGCGGCGTCGTATAAGAACGGAGCCGGACTTTGGAACCAGCTTCATCAATCAGGTCAATCGCTTTATCAGGAAGGAAGCGGTCCGAGATATAACGGTCAGCCAATTTCACTGCTGCTTCAATTGCCTCATCCGTAATGGATACACGGTGGTGGGCTTCATAGCGGTCGCGGAGTCCTTCCAGTATTTGAATGGATTCTTCAACCGTCGGCTCATCCACTTGTATAGGCTGGAAGCGCCGCTCAAGCGCTGCGTCCTTTTCAATATATTTGCGGTATTCATCCAATGTCGTGGCACCGATACATTGAAGTTCTCCGCGGGCAAGCGACGGTTTTAAAATGTTTGATGCATCAATGGCACCTTCCGCTCCCCCTGCACCAATCAATGTATGAAGTTCATCAATAAATAAAATGATGTTGCCTGCCTGCCTGATTTCATCCATTACCTTCTTCAGACGGTCTTCGAATTCTCCGCGGTATTTTGTGCCTGCCACGACAGTTCCCATATCAAGGGTCATGACACGCTTGTCGCGCAGGGTTTCAGGCACTTCGTTATTGATGATTTGCTGTGCCAGGCCTTCCGCTATCGCAGTTTTACCAACCCCGGGTTCGCCGATCAGGACCGGATTGTTCTTAGTCCGTCTGCTTAATACTTCAATGACCCTTTGGATCTCTTTGTTGCGGCCAATAACAGGGTCAAGGGTCCCTTCTCTTGCTATCGCAGTCAAATCCCTTGCCAGGCTGTCTACCGTAGGAGTATTGGCACTTGCAGAAGCCCCGCCGTGGGTGCTTGCCTCATTGCTTCCCAAAAGCTGGAGCACCTGCTGGCGGGCTTTATTCAGACTGACACCCAAATTATTCAATACTCTTGCAGCTACACCTTCCCCTTCACGAATGAGGCCAAGCAGGATATGTTCCGTGCCGACGTATGAATGACCGAGCTTTCTGGCTTCGTCCATCGACAGCTCAATCACTTTTTTGGCACGCGGCGTATAATGAATCGTTTGTGAAGTATCTTTCCCTCGGCCAATTAAGTTTTCTACTTCTTTTTGAATCTTTTCGGGACCCAGGCCGAGTCCATATAACGCCTTAGCCGCTATTCCTTCTCCTTCCCTGACCAGTCCCAGCAAAATATGCTCAGTTCCGATATTGCCGTGGCCAAGGCGGACTGCTTCTTCCTGTGAAAGGGCCAATACCTTTTGAGCTCTCTCTGTAAAACGACCAAACATCATACTAATCTCCTCCTGTCCGTCTCTCTTCTAGTTTCAATCTTTCCCGTATCAATGCCGCCCTTTTAATATCCCGTTCAACAGGACGAAGCGGCCCCCCTGCATATTGCTGTAAAAATCCCGGCTGCGTCAAGATCATCAATTCATTTAGAATATTTCTGGAAAGATGAGTAATGTATCCTGTATCTATGCCCAATCTGACATCAGATAAACATTCAGATGCCTCTTTTGTTTCAATGATCCTGCTGTTGGCCAATATTCCGTAGGAACGAAATACCTTATTTTCCAATTGAATGCCTGATGTTTTTATTAATGCTTCCCTTGCCGCTCTCTCCTGAGCAACAATTTGCTGGACGACGCTAATCAAATCGCCTATGATATCCTCTTCCGACTTCCCAAGTGTAATCTGATTGGATATTTGGAATATATTTCCCAAAGCTTCGCTGCCTTCTCCATAAATCCCCCGTACGACAAGCCCGAGCTGGTTAATTGCAGGAATAATGCGGTTCATCTGTCGTGTCAGGATAAGTGCAGGCAGATGAACCATGACGGATGCCCGAAGTCCGGTCCCCACATTTGTCGGACAGCTTGTGATATACCCCAGCTTTTCATCGAATGCATAATCGACTTTTGCTTCCAGGATATTATCAATGACATTTGCCCGTTCCAGCGCTTCACTTATTTGCAGGCCCGGAAACAGACATTGGATCCTGATATGATCTTCTTCATTGAGCATGATGCTTATATCTTCCTGACCGGACAGCAAAACTGCACCATGTGTGGCATGTTCAGCCAATCGGGGACTGATTAAATGCTTTTCCACCAACACCCTTTTTTCCAGTGCCTTTAAATCATCAATTTCCAAAAATTCCAGCTGGCCGAAGCCATGATCATTTTCTTGTACAAAAATATTTTTAGTTTTGCTAATGATTTCCCGTGCTTCATCATTAGTAAACAAAGTCGGGAACTTAAAGTTTCGTAAATTCCTTGCCAATCTTATCCGGGAGCTGAGAATGATATCGGAATCAGGTCCTTCTGAACTCATCCAAGAACTGACAGCCTGATTAAGAAACTTTTCGAGGCTCATTCCATTTTCTCCTCCCCTTCTGCCAATTTTTTTTCAAGGGAGCGGATTTGGTCGCGTACTTCTGCAGCTTTTTCAAACTCTTCTTGTTCGATCAGAGCTGCAAGCTCACTTTTGCATTCCTGTATTTTCTTTTTTAAATGCAAAGACCCGCCCATCCTCGCCGGAACCTTCCCTCCGTGGACTATATTGCCGCTGTGCAGCTTTTTCAATATGGGAATCAGTTCTTTTCTGAAGGCGTTGTAGCAATTGGCACAGCCAAAACGTCCGATATTCGCAAATTGCTGATAGGTCATACCGCAAACATCACATTGGACAATTTGGCTTCCAAGCGCTGTATGGGGCGAAGCATTTTGAAAGGAGGATGGATTCAACAGTCCGGCAAGCAGATCATTGATGGAAAAGCCTGCTCCTCCTTCCAGCAGAAACATTTCACCTTTTTCCTGCGCGCATCTTTCACATAGTTGTATAACCGTTTTCTCTCCGTTCACTACTTTTGTAAAATGCAGAGAGGCCGGCCTTTCTTTACATTCTTGACAAATCATCAAAGCCCTCCTCCTTTTCCCTAATCAAATTTTATCGTCCGAAGCATGGCCTTCAGCATCCTGGCCCTTAATTCATCCCTATCCGGCAGATCGATATATAATACTGAACGGTCAATGACATTTAACATGATCTTTGCCTCACGTTCTGATATGATTTCTTCTTCCAGCAGCCTCATGATGACATCCTCTGCTCTGCTTTGGGAAATTTTTTGGCCAATTAAAACTTTCAATTGGTCGATCAGATGAGCCTGATTATGAAGTTTAACCTTGGAAATGCGGATATAGCCGCCCCCGCCCCGTTTACTTTCAACCATGTATCCCTTTTCCATTGTGAACCGGGTATTTATGACATAGTTTATTTGTGAAGGGACACACTGAAATTTATTTGCCACTTCGCTTCTTTTTATTTCTACGATTTCGCTTTCACTTAGTTCCAAAACCTGCTTTAAATAATTTTCAATAATATCGGATATATTCCGCATCATCAAGCACCTCCTTACCTTGCTTGACTTTGACTATATTTGACTTATATTATACAAAATTTAATGCCCCGTTGACAATCAATTTTATCTTACCCATCCTTTTATGGAATCAACACCCCAAAAGGCAAATTGGGACCAAAGACTTGGAAGCTGCAGATTGATTGATTTTTGTACTTCGGCAAAACTTCTATAATAGCGCCTCGAGATTCTTTTTAACTTTCGGAGGTTTTGTCTGCGGGGCGTATCTTTTTACGACGAATCCCTGTCGATTGATCAGGAATTTTGTGAAATTCCACTTGATTTCCTTTGTCAAAAATCCCTGCTTTGAACCTGTCAGAAACTTGAATAGCGGATGGGCATTCTCGCCTTTTACCTGGATTTTGGCGAAAATCGGAAAAGTGACACCATAATTCGTTTGACAAAAATCCAAGGTTTCCTGAATATCATCGAATTCCTGGTTCATGAATTGATCGCTCGGAAAGCCGAGAACAGCGAAACCTTGATCTTTGTATGTATCATGAAGCAGCTGCAACTCTTTCAGTTGGGGGGTAAATCCGCATTTACTGGCTGTATTGACAATAAGCAGCACTTTACCTCGAAATTCGTTTAAGGAAACTTTTTTCCCATCGGCGCTTCGGACACCAAAATCATATATGGACATGACTCCCCCTCCACAGTTTGTAGTTTATTTTAATTTTAGGAAAGGATCCCGACGAAAACAATCTTTATGACTTTTGCAGGTAAATTGGAAATGTTATCGAGTTGCATGAATTGCGGGGGATTGCACGAAATGAGGGTGTGATTGCACGAACTCAGGCGGAATTGCACGAATTGGGAGCGTAATTGCACGAACTGGACCTGGAATTGCACGAATTCCGGCTCGAATTGCACGATTGGACATTTTGATCCAGTCAACCGGCTCCATATTGTCCGAGCCCCTAGGAACACAAAAAAACATGAAGCCTTCTGGCCCCATGTTCTGTCTTTGCCCGGCGGC
>NZ_QYTU02000017.1 GCF_003605365.2 Siminovitchia fortis | reverse complement strand
TGTGTATTTTTCTCTTGCAAAATACAATTGTATCGGGGTTTCTATATTCCATAATTTTATCAGTAAAAACGCCTGTCCCAGGACCATATTCAACAATATATTTTGCACTTTGAAAGTGTACACCGCTTAGCATCTTTTCAGCAAGAAATCTTGAACTTGGAAAAACAGCTCCAACATTCCTTGGGTTACATAGATATTGTTGTAAAAACATCTTTGCTATCATTTTTCCACCACTCCAAAGATTTAATTTGTACGTTAAGAATAAAATTAAAATCTAAAGAAACAATGATAGAAATTCTTAAGAATCCTTAAGATTAATCCTTTTATTCTTGGAATATAAGTGTTAACATATAAAATTCTTTATCCCTCCTCCTCTCCCGCTTTTTCAAGTTTCATTCCCAGCTTTTAAAAACAAAAAAACGAGGAATACTGGAGATTACATCCAATTTTCACTCGTGTCATTTACCAATTAAATTGACTTATTGTATATAAAGTTTGACCGTTTACCATTTAAGTTTGATGGAAACCCTAACCATCTACTATGTCCCCATAAAAAAATTACGTTCCACCGCCCCTCCTCCCTCTCACTCCCCTCAACCCGTTCTCTCCCAAGGGCTCACGTCCCTTCTACTCTCCCTTCCATTTTCTGTTATAAAATAATTACGTTCCCGCCTTTTTCAAGATTTTCACCCAAAATTGTACCGATTTTGCAATCATTTTGATTAAAAAATTACGTTCCAGAATAGACGAAAACAGAGTAGATAATTGAGGGCTTTCTCATTCTAATGAGTGTGGAAAAACACAGGAAAAGATACCGATTTAGCACCGTAGAGAAACCAACTGGAATGGAAATGACATCTGCTTGAACCCTTACAGGACAAGGGATTGGAGGAATACGGAATAGGAAGAAGCGATTGGATTTAGCTTAAAATTTGTTTGGAAATGGGGGTGGATTAGGGTTGGATCTACGCTGAAAACGGCACAAAAAAATCCGAAGGAATGCCGGAATAGAACCGGAAAAAACCCTCGGATTGGGAACATTAATTTTATTTAAGGAACGTTATTTTTATTTAAGGAACGTTAATTTTATATAGAGACAAATAATTTAAAAGCTCTACCATCACTCCACCGTCACACTCTTGGCCAAATTCCTCGGCTTATCAACGTCACACCCACGATGTAGCGCTGCATAGTAGGCAATCAGTTGCAGTGGGATGACTGAGACCAGCGGTGTGAGCAATTCATGGACTGCCGGCAGTACGAAGCGGTCTCCCTCTGTTTCAAGGCCTTGCATGGAAATGATGCAAGTGCTCGCGCCACGCGCAGCGACTTCCTTCACGTTTGCCCTGATGCTTCCATTGACTCCAGCCTGAGTTGCGAGTGCTATGACAGGTGTTTGTTCCTCAATCAATGCAATAGTGCCATGCTTCAGTTCTCCGCCAGCGAAGCCCTCTGCCTGGATGTAGGAGATTTCTTTCAGCTTCAACGCACCTTCCAATCCGACAAAATGGTCGATGGAGCGGCCGATGAAAAAGCAGTTGATGGCCGCTGGCAAGTACTCCGCCGCAATCTGCTCGAATTCTTCTTTTGCATCACATAATGTTTCCATTGCATTGGCGGCGATTCCCAGTTCTTTTACCAAATCAAGGTCCGCCGTGATACCTTTGGCCGCACCTGTAACTGATGCTAATATAGCTAAAACGGCAATCTGGGCAGTGTATGCTTTTGTTGAAGCAACGGCAATTTCGGGACCTGCATGCAAAAGCATAGTGTAATCCGATTCTCTTGAAAGCGTCGAGCCGGGAACATTCGTAATCGTTAAAGCGCGATGCCCCATTTCTTTCACTTTCACCAACACAGCTCTGCTGTCTGCTGTTTCGCCGCTCTGGGAAATGAAAATGAATAATGGTTTTTCTGAAAGCAAAGGCATGTTATAGCCGAATTCGCTGGCGAGATGCACTTCCACCGGAATTGCCGCAAGCTTTTCAATCAGCTGCTTTCCGACCAATCCCGCATGGTAGCTTGTTCCGCACGCTACGATATAAATTCGGTCTGCGGCCGACATGGCTTGTTTAATGTCGCTGTCGATCTCAAGGTCACCATCTGCATTCTGATACGCTTGGATGATCTTCCTCATGACGAGCGGCTGCTCATCAATCTCTTTCAGCATGAAATGCGGATACGTTCCTTTTTCGATATCCGTTGCGTCCAGCTCTGCACGGTAAGGCTCTCTAATGATCACTTCGCCTTGCAAATTGTAAATGTCCGCCCGGTCTTTTTTTACAATGACAATCTCTTGATCCATCAACTCAATGAATCGATCCGTAATTTGAATCATCGCCATGGCATCGCTGGCAACAACATGAAAGTCTTCTCCCACTCCGACCAACAAAGGACTTTTATTTTTAGCAACAAAGATTGTTTCAGGCGATTCCGTATCCAACATCGCGATTGCATAGGATCCTTTCAGCAGGCGGAGGGTTTTCGTGAAAGCTTCTTCTGTCTCCATATCTTTCGCAAACTTCTCCACAAGTTGAACGATCACTTCCGTGTCTGTATCACTGTTGAATTTCACATGCTGTAAATATTCCGCCCTAAGCTCCGATTCGTTTTCGATGACTCCATTATGAACGAGCGTAAAACGCCCTGAAGCACTTTGATGCGGATGGGCATTGCTTTTGCTTGGCTCACCGTGCGTAGCCCAGCGTGTATGTCCGATTCCTGCTCTGGCCGCTACTTTTCCGTCCACCACTGCCCGCAGATCGGCAATACGCCCTTTTTCTTTAAAAATATGGGTGCCCTCTTGATTTTCAAGAGCAATTCCGGCCGAATCATAGCCGCGATATTCAAGCTTTTCCAGGCCTTTCAACAATATTTCCTTCGCATCATTTGTTCCGATATAACCGGTAATTCCGCACATCTTTTTTCCTCCTGTGAGTGAGGGCAAGCAGTGCGAGGGCACACTTGCCCTCTTTTTCAATATCCATTTCTATCGGGCACATTTCCTTTCCTTTGTCCATCGAGTCGCCTCGCATGATTTACGAAAGAAAATTCGACTGTGTGCCGCAGCCGGGAGGTATCCGCCGAACGTTCGATAAACCTCCTCCTCGTCAACTGGCGATCTGCTGTTTCAAGTACATTCACCAGCTCTGGCGCTTTTTTAAAAAACCTTTCAATGCTCCTTTCCATTCAGAATAAAAGTGAAACATGAATATCATACTATATTCCTTTTTTTTCGGTCAATGGTAAAATCAATATGATCGTTCAACTTATAATTATGCTTTTATCCTGTATCTTGCCATTGGGGGAATATGTATGAATAAAAAAGCATTTTGGATGGCTGTCATCACCATCATCATATGGTCATCGGGGTTTGCAGGGGTTCGGGCCAGCCTGCTTGGAGGTTACACCGCTGCTCACCTTGTTCTTCTCAGGTTTTTAATTGCCTCCGGAGTTTTTCTCTTATATGCCTTATGGCCCGGGGTACATATGCGTATTCCTCGAAAAAAAGACATTGCCAGGATCATATTTCTCGGATTGATGGGAATCAGTGTCTACCAAATTGGGCTTACGTTCGGGGTACAGACGGTTTCCGCCGGAACGGCCAGCATGATTGTCGGCTCTGCCCCCGTATTCACTTCCATTATAGCTATGATTGTCCTTAAAGAGAGGATGGACCTGCTGGGCTGGGTTGGTATGGGCATTGGCTTTATTGGAATCGTGTTAATCACCATCGGATCATCGGGTGCATCGTTTACCATTTCAAAAGGAACCATTTACATTTTAATCGCCACTATTGGCACTTCGATCTTTTTTGTCTTTCAAAAACCTTTACTGGAACGATATAATCCGATTGATTTGACGGCCTATTTTACTTGGGCAGGGACCTTGCCGATGCTTATTTTCTTACCGGGATTATGGGAAAACATCCAGGGAGCGTCTACCGCTGCCCATATTTCCGCTCTATACGTCGGAATTTTCCCGGCTGCCATCGCTTACGCCACATGGGCCATTGCACTTTCAGCCGGCAATACAACGACGCTTTCAAGCATGCTGTACCTTGAGCCGGTCCTCGCCATTATGATTGCCTGGTTCTGGCTAAGCGAATGGCCGAGCTCACTGTCGCTGATCGGCGGCGCAATTGCCATCTCCAGCGTGTTTATAGTCAATTTTATCGGCAAAAAGAGATACATCAAAAAACACATGGGGCCAGGCCCTCTTTAATACAATAAAGAGGGCCTGCCCCCTATAGATCGATCTCCAAAGCAACCGGACAATGGTCGCTTCCCATTACATCACAATGAATATGTGCATCTTTCAGCCGGCCCTTGAACCTTTCAGATACTATAAAATAATCGATCCGCCAGCCGATATTCCTTTCCCTCACTTTGTTCATGTAGGACCACCAAGTGTAGGCCCCTTCCCTGTCCGGGTAAAAATGGCGGTAAGCATCAACAAAACCATTTTCCAGCAGCGCGGAAAACTTTCCCCGCTCCTCGTCCGTAAACCCCGAATTGCCCCTGTTTGACTTGTAATTTTTCAAATCGATATCTTGATGGGCCACATTCAGGTCCCCGCATAAAATAATAGGCTTTTTCCGGTCCAATTCTTTCAAATATGAAAGCATGCGGTCTTCCCATTCCAGACGATAGCCTAAACGCGCCAGATCCCTTTGGGCATTTGGCGTATATACATTCACCAAATAAAACTGGTCAAATTCCAGCGTAATAATCCGGCCTTCTTCTTCACAATCAGAATCCCCAACGCCATACATGACGGACAGCGGTTCATATTTTGTAAAAACTGCCGTTCCGGAGTAGCCTTTCTTGACCGCATAATTCCAATATTGGTGGTATCCTTCCAGCTCCAAATCTATTTGGCCTTCTTGGAGCTTCGTTTCCTGTATGCAAAAAATATCTGCATCCACTTGGTTGAAGTAATCCAGAAACCCCTTGCGTACGCATGCCCTAAGGCCATTCACGTTCCATGATACAATTTTCATCCGGTGACTTTCTCCCTTTGTCTATTATTCTATCCCCTATTGTGCCATTCTTTTTACCGGCAAACAAGCGCATGAATCAGGGAAGGCCGGGATTCCGACAGGTTCCCGGCCTTTTATATTATTTCGCTTTTTTGATGGAATATTTTTTCATGCTCTCGACAACCTTGGCGTATTCCTCTTTTGATTTGACCGGAATTCCCTGCATTAACCTCATATGCTGGCTGCTCTCAAGCTTCTTTACATCAATTTGGAAAAATGACTGGATGACATCCGATTCTTCGGGCTTTCCGTTAAAAATGGACAATGTCCCGTCATTCGTAATACCGAAATAACCATTCATTTTTAATAAAGGAGAAATATCGTCTACCTTCTTTTTAAAAATAAGGCGGTCTTCATCCATGTCGACCAGCTGCCACGACTCATACTTCGCCCAAAAGTCTTCCAATGCAAATACCAATTCTTTTACAACCTCTTCACTTTCCTCGCCATCCAAGTAAACCCTTTTCAAATGGACAGTCAGTTCCAGGGGCTGTTCAGCAACAGCAGGGGCCTCATCCGATAATTGCATTGCCTGTACTTGTTCGTGTTCTTGAACAACCTTGCCGACAAGTAAGCCGAGTAAAAGAATGAACACTAATGCGGCTCTCATTTGAGATCACCTCTACAGCCTATAAATTCTAAACATGGTTTTAGTGTGGCCTTTCTTTTACATGAATATCCATTAAAAAAAGCTTTTCCAAAAGATTTCACATCTTTTGGAAAAGCTTTTTTAGTTATGGTAGACGTCCTGGACGTCGTCATCATCTTCAAGCATATCGATGAGTTTTTCCAACTTCTCCTGTTGTTCTTCATCTAACTCAGCCTCTGTTTGCGGCACCATTGTAACTTCCGCTGTCGCAAATTCAAATCCCTCATTTTCGAGGCTTTCTTTTACAGCCATGAAATTTTCCGGCTCCGTATAAATTTCAAAAACTTCCTCGCTCGTTTCCATATCTTCTGCACCGGCTTCAATGGCCTGAAGCAGCAATTCATCTTCATCGGCATCAAGGCCGCTTCTTTCGATCGCGAGATAGCCTTTCCGGTCGAACAGATAGGAAACGCATCCGGATTCACCAAGGTTTCCCCCATTTTTCGTAAAAGCATGGCGGACGTTGGAAGCAGTCCGGTTTTTATTATCGGTCAGGCACGATACCATGACGGCTGCACCGCCGGGGCCGTACCCTTCATATATAATTTCTTCATAATGTTCCGCGTCCTGATTGCCGGCTGCTTTATCAATAGCCCTCTTAATGTTATCGTTAGGCATATTTGCCGACTTTGCTTTTTCAATTACAAGACGAAGCCCAGGGTTCGTGTCCGGATCTCCTCCGCCGCTTTTTGCAGCTACATAAATTTCTTTGGCAAGTTTTTGGAATACTTTACCCCGCTTTGCATCTTGGGCATTTTTCCTGTTTTGAATGTTTTTCCACTTGGAATGTCCAGCCATTTGAAATCCTCCCTCTTACAAGCGTATCTATCATATCATATATTGAAAAGGAGCGGGTTAGCAAATGAGAAAATTTCCAAGTGTTTAAGGCGGACCGCCTTCGATTTGATCAACGATCCATTTAGAGAATCCCATTCTTTTTTCAAATTGCCGGAATGTTATATCCTTCAGGTGCTTCCATTGTTTTTTCTGCCTCTTTTTATCATAACTGATGAAATAATTCCACTCTCTAAAAATATCAGCCGGATATAAAAGTGCAGCCAGGAAAGGAATGTCTTTTTTATATTGGCTGATGGCATCCCCTTCGGAAAACAGCCGAGGCGGCGACCAGCTGATTTCAGGCAATATACGGTTGCAATATTGGAGGATGTCAATCTGTTTGGGGCCGATGCTCGCAAGATCAAAATCAATCATACAAAGGCTGCCGTCGGCTTTCCGAATAAAATTATGATGGGCCAGGTCCCCATGCAATATACAGTGCGGTTCCATGGAGAAATAGTCTTTATGGGCCTGCATAATCTGAAGGGCACCCTCACCTAACAAAGTATATTTTTCCAAATAGGGATATACGGACAATTCTTTGAAAAAATCAGAGTTTCTTTTAAATCTTTCAAGTCTTTTCTCCCATTTATCCAATAAATTGAATGTAATCAATTTATCTTTCAGCCTGGGTACACATTTTGAGGAAATGGAATGATATCGGCATAAAAGTGCCAGGGCGTCTTTGCGGTTACCGGCGCTGTCATAATAAAACGGCTGATCGTTGAAAGGTTCAATATACTGTAAAATCCCGAGACACCTGCCTTCAAAATAACATGGCCCCTCCTCATGAATGCGGTGAAATTTATAGGTATTGTTGAATCCGTGCTCCCATAATGTCTTTATCAATAAAATTTGTTGATTCAATTTGCCGGGGTTAGGGAATTCTTTGATGATCCAGCTTTCTTTTGCGGATGATGCAATCCAAACCCCTTTTTTGATCATGGAAATTTTTTCGAAATTAATTCCAGTTCTTCTTTTGACATAAAGAAGGAGACGGGAATTGAGTCCGTCTCTCCTTTGATTAAATATTTTAGTCATCTTCTTCTTCTTCGTCAGCCCTTGGCATCATAGGGTAAGGGGCACCTTCTCCCATAGGCTGTTCGTAAAGAGGCTGCTGGCCATAGGTTCCGTATGGCATTCCCATTTGCTGCCCTTGCGGATAAGCCGGCGCCATCGGGTATCCTCCATAAGGCTGGGACCACCCCTGCATAGGCATCCCGGTATATGGCGGCGGATCATCCATTTCCTCTGCCATATGGGGATGATGGTGTCCATGGTGGTGGTGTCCATGATGATGGTGCCCATGGTGATGGTGGTGGTACTCCATTGATGATGAACTGGACGATTCATCTCCCCAGTGCTGTGGCATTACCCCATATTCTGCAGCCGGCATGACTGCTGGCATTTGGCTATACATCGGCATTTGGGGCATATACCCGCCCATTGGCATCTGCGGATATCCCATCATCCCCTGCACCTGGGGCATCATGGGATAAGGATAGCATGGATCGCAAACTGGCATCACCGGCGGCGGACAGCAATATTGTGGATACATCGGCGGACAACCTCCTTGTATAGGCATGGGCATGGGCATTACTTCCATTTCAGGGACTTCCTCTTTTACTTCCACTTCTTTTTGCTGCTGCACCTGTGCTTGCATTTGATTCATATTCATCATATAGTAGTTGCTTATATCAATTTCAGGGAGCGGCTGCGGCATGACCGGCTGGTAGATTTTTTGCGGCACTTCTTTTTTTATGACTTCTTTTTTCACTTCCTTGTGAACTTTTGGGGGATGATGATGGTGCTCTTTTGGCATTTCTTTATGACCTCCGTGCGGCACATGGGGCTTTTGTTTTTTTACATGTGTCCCACTGGCCGGAACTTTTATTTTCATACCGGGCATGATCATATCCGGGTTTGACAATTGCGCGTTCATCTTTTTTAGCTCTTCGAAATCAACGCCATACTTTTTGGCGATTTTCCACAGAGTATCCCCCTTCTGCACGATGTGGATTTTCACTTGTTTCCCCTCCTCAGGCATGAGTCCATATAGTGTATGATTTATTGGGCAAATTGTTATTCATCTTCTCAAAAATACATATGAAAGTGGAAGTTTATTTATGCAGGAGAACAAATATGCTACTATTTAATAAAGAATTTGAACGGAGGACACAGGCGCATGAATAAAGAAAAAGAAAAGAAGCTGCTGGGAGAAGACAGAAGGGAATGGATCCTGAACTACTTAAAAAACAGCTCCGGTCCTGTCACTGGCACAGCCTTGGCTGAGAAGTCCAATGTGAGCCGCCAGGTGATTGTGGGAGACATCACTTTATTGAAAGCACGGAACGAGCCGATTATTGCCACAAGCCAGGGGTATTTATATATGCGGATCGGAAACCAAGGGCTCGCAGAAAGAATCATTGCCTGCCGGCATGACCGGAGCCAGGCGGAACAAGAGCTGAATATCATCGTTGACCATGGGGTGACGGTTAAGGATGTTACTGTGGAGCATCCCGTGTACGGGGATTTGACCGCTTCTATCATGGTTTCGAACAGAAAGGATGTCCAAGCTTTTTTGAAAAGTATCCGTAAAACGAATGCTTCCCTTCTGTTGGAATTGACTTCAGGTTTGCATTTGCATACTTTAACTGCACCCGATGAACAAATGATATTGAATGCGGAAAAAGCCCTTCATGAAGCCGGCATTTTGGCAGAGGAAAATTAAAAAGCGGGATCGCCTCCTGAAGAGGTGTCCCGCTTTTTATTGGTTTTTCGCTTTTCTACTGTCCAGCTCCGGCCGCCATCAGCTCAAGGTCGCTTCAGTCCAGCCAATGAAGTCTGAAAAACGACTTCACTGCCTGGACCTCCGACGGACAGGAAGTCCTAGTGCCACCGACGCCACAGGATGTGGCGCTTGGAGGCGGCCAGCGCTTGTCGCCGATGAACAGGCGGCCTTCGCTTTTCTCATTGTCCAGCGACGTACAGGATGTGCTAGTANCCAGCCAATGAAGTCTGAAAAACGACTTCACTGCCTGGACCTCCGACGGACAGGAAGTCCTAGTGCCACCGACGCCACAGGATGTGGCGCTTGGAGGCGGCCAGCGCTTGTCGCCGATGAACAGGCGGCCTTCGCTTTTCTCATTGTCCAGCGACGTACAGGATGTGCTAGTACAGGCGAAGCGACAGGACGTCGCTGCTTGAGCCTGCCTTCGTCGTTGTGTTTCCTTTATCTCGTCGGAGCCGCTCCAGTCTGTACGTCGATGGGCAGGCGCTTACGCTTTTCTATTTACCCTCCAGAACTAAGGACTTCCACTTTAGCAACAAATTCCAGTCTGCGGAATTTCGCAAGCAGTTCATCCATATCCACATTCATTTCAGTAATATCCAATGACAAGGTGACATTGGCCCTGCCTTGCAATGGGATTGTCTGGTGGATGGTCAGCACGTTGCATTTGGAGGACGCTACGATTCCAAGAAGCTTGGAGAGCGCTCCCGGCTTGTCTTCAAGGAAGAAAAACAGCGAAATGATTTTTTCCTTTACAACCGTATGGAATGGAAAAACCGTATCTTTATATTTATAAAATGCGCTTCGGCTCAAGTCGACTTGCTGTACCGCATCCCAAATGGATTCCGCCGAACCTTTTTCAAGCAATGCCTTTGCCTCCAAAGTTTTTTTCATTGCTTCCGGCAGCACATCTTCTCTCACCAAAAAAAACTTATGGTCAAATTCTCTTTTCCCCAAGGCACTCCCCTCCATGCAAAGAAGACCTAATCGACAAACTCAAATTCAAAATCAAGCAATCGTACTGTGTCACCGTCTTTTGCCCCTCTTTCCCTAAGGGCGTCGTCTACTCCAAGTGATCTGAGCTGGCGTGCAAATCGGCGTACGGACTCTTCCCGCGAAAAGTCTGTCATTTTAAACAAGCGTTCCACCTTCGCCCCGCCGACTACGAAGCTTCCATCCGGATCACGTGTGATGGTAAATGGAACTTCCGCCTCTTCATGCTTGTAAACCACACGGTTCACTGCTTTTTCTATATCACTCTCTTCATAAAGCGGGAATTCCGGTGTCTCTTCCAGCTTATCTGCTATGGCAAACAACAATTTCCTCAATCCCTGTCTTGTCAATGCCGAGATGGGATAAATGGGATAATCCTGCTGAAGTTTTGCCTTGAATTTTTCGAGATTGCCTTCTGCTTCCGGCATATCCATTTTATTCGCCACAATGATTTGAGGCCTCTCCATCAGCCGGAGATTATATTCTTTCAGCTCTTCATTGATTGTCATAAAATCTTCATACGGGTCGCGGCCTTCAGCCGCTGACATGTCGATGACATGAACAATGACCCTTGTCCTTTCCACATGCCGGAGGAATTGATGTCCCAGGCCAACACCTTCGTGCGCACCTTCAATCAATCCTGGCAAATCCGCGATAACAAAACTTCTGTCATCGTCCGTCTGGACAACGCCAAGGTTAGGCTTGATTGTTGTAAAATGATAGTCCGCAATTTTCGGCTTCGCCGCAGAGACGACAGAAAGAAGGGTTGATTTTCCGACGTTTGGAAATCCTACAAGCCCTACATCCGCCAGGAGCTTCAACTCAAGGACAATATTCCTCTCTTGGCCCGGCTCGCCATTTTCGGCTAATTCCGGTGCCGGATTTGCAGGTGTGGCAAAGCGGATATTCCCCCTGCCGCCCCTGCCGCCTTTCGCAATGACGGCTTTCTGTCCATTTTGAACCAAATCGGCGATGACTTCACCGGTCTGTTCATCTGTTACGACCGTTCCCGGCGGCACCTTGATGATCAGGTCATCAGCACCTTTTCCATGCTGGCCCTTGGACATGCCGTTTTCACCGCGCTGCGCCTTGAAATGACGCTGGTAGCGGAAATCCATCAACGTTCGCAGGCCTTCATCCACCATAAAAATGACGCTGGCGCCCTTTCCGCCGTCTCCACCCGCCGGACCGCCCATTGGCTCATATTTTTCACGCCTGAACGCTACCATGCCGTTTCCGCCATCGCCGCCTTTGACATAAACTTTTACTCGATCAACAAACATTTCTGACACTCCAATCTGCCAACTAACCGTTCACTTGAAAAATAACGCCTGGATCAGCCAATCGTTTTCCCCTACTTGGTCAAAAGTGACCTGATCAGGATATTGATCATGGCTCTGCAGCCAACTTTTCAGTTCCGTTTCATTTTCTATTATACCGTTGAACTCAAAAAGAAACCGTACCATTTCGTCTGTTGGTTCAATTTTTACAAATAAGCAATTTTCATAGAAGGGCAAAACAGCCTTATTCAGCTGTTCAAAAAAGCTGCCGGTCCATTCTGTAAGCAGGTCATCATTCAGGCGTATTTTTTTGGGCAATGTGACAAGTTCATACTCAACCTTGAAATGATATTCATTCCAATTATGTGTTAATAATTTTTCGGCGAACCGGGGGAGTTCGATATTGGAGAGCATCGCCTCCTGCTGCATTTCCATTACAATTTCATCCATGATCCGTTCCGCTTGCTCCGTTTTCCCCAGTGAAATATTTCCTTTTATGAGCTGCAGTCTGTTTAACCAGTCATGGCGAGTATATTTTAACGTTTCAAGAATCGTCCAGTTTTTACTCATCCCTTTTCTCCTCAGTTAGACTTATTAACTATATATTATAACAAAATTACCACTACTGTATGGAGCAGGATGCTGCTTTTATGTATTCTGAACAAAAAAGCTCCAACCGGAATTTCGGTTAGAGCTTTATGTTTATTATGCTTCTTGAGCTTCTGGGTAGACACTCACTTTTTTCTTGCTGCGGCCGAACCGTTCGAAACGGACAACGCCGTCAACTTTTGCAAATAGCGTATCGTCTTTACCGATGCCCACGTTCTCACCAGGATGAACCTTTGTTCCGCGTTGGCGGTAAAGGATGGAACCGCCGGATACAAATTGGCCGTCCGCACGTTTCGCACCTAGACGCTTCGCTTCAGAATCCCTGCCGTTTTTAGTGGAACCTGCTCCTTTTTTGGATGCGAAAAATTGAAGATCCAATCTTAACATGTTGATTCACCCCCTGTTTTTAAAAGTAATGTTGATGTATTCTTTGTAATCACGTTCTATCGTTTGCAAAGATATGGCCATGGCTTCAAGGAGGAGCTGAACCCGTTCAGATGTATCCGCCGGCAAATCCCCCGGAATCGTACAGGAAAGAAAACCGCTTTCTGTCTGTTCAATGTCTGGTGTAATTCCTGTCAGGCTGATGACTGCATTGATCGATCCGAAAGCTACGGCCGAGGCCCCGGCACAAACAATGTCCTGGCCTTTTTCCGCGAATTCTGCGTGACCGCTCATCGTAAAAGAAGTGATCTTCCCCTTGTCGTCTTGGCAAATCTCAACAAAAATCATGCTCTCAACCCATTAAGCGTTAATTTTTTCAATAACCAGCTTTGTGAAAGGCTGACGATGCCCTTGCTTTCTGCGATAGTTCTTTTTAGCCTTGTATTTGAAAACAACAAGTTTCTTTTGACGTCCTTGTTCTTCAACCTTGGCTGTTACGGTAGCTCCTTCAACGAATGGGCTTCCCACTTTAACGTTGTCGCCGCCAACGAAAAGAACTTTATCAAATGTGAATGTATCACCTTCAGCCGCATCTACCTTTTCCACATAGATAGCTTGGCCTTCTTCAACTTTGACTTGCTTTCCGCCAGTTTCAATGATTGCGTACATATGCCGCACCTCCTTATTGACTAAGACTCGCCGAAAACAGGTGTCTATCCGAAAGACAGAACTTGAACCCGATCCGTGCGGTTGTAGCACAGGTGCTACAAACTAACATTGCAATTCTATCACAGACGCTTCTGCAAGTCAACGACTGCTTTTAAATGCCCCTTAAGCACTTTAGCGTGCCGGGGGCAGGCCCCTTTCAATCATTTGAAACAATTTCTTTCAAGCGGGCGTTCACCTGTTTTTTTGCAAAGTAAACGTGCAGCATTTCATTTTCATCCATTGAGCGGATGCTGTCCACATGAATCAAATGCTTGCAGTCACGCTGGAATTTTTCCATCGCCTGATAGATGAAATCAGTCCCTCTCGCCTCAATGACTTCAAGCCTCTTAATGCCCGACTGCTTGCCGTAATACCTTTCAAGCAAAAACCTCATGAATGCATACCTGACCTGCTTCCATTCCAGCCAGAGACTCAAGTATAAAAAAAGCACAACAATCCATAAATGCAGATTGAACGGCGCGATTATGATCATAATAAGGTGAATGGCAGTTAACATAATCACCGAGCTGATCAGTGTCTTTTTCATTGCATGCAAAAAAGGGGTCCTTGCCGATAAAAGTAGATAAAGGAATTTGCCGCCATCCAGCGGCCAAACCGGCAGCAGATTAAATAAAAAAATCATCAAATTGAATTTATGGAACAGAAGCGCAGACTCCATTGTAATCAATCCGGCAGTTTCCAATAGGAAAGCGCCGCCCGCGAGCCAAATATGCTGAAGCGGCCCTGCTGCCACGATGATCAGCTCTTCAATAATCGGACGGTTGCCGTGTTCATCGACCTCACATGTACCACCGAAGGGAAGTATCAAAATCCGCTTGATTTTCCAGGAGAAAAACCGTGCCGCCGCTGCATGTCCAAGCTCATGGATAAAAACAATCAAAAATAATATGGAGAGCTCCCAAAAATAACCTGTCAAAATCGCAATGCCTGCTACAACCCAAAAAAGAGGATGGATCCTGACTTTACCCAGAAGCCGCCCATATTTAATCAAGATTCATCACCTGAATCGGATCGACAAATTCATCCTCTTTTTTAATCGCAAAATAGTATTCACCATAATTTTCATCTTCATTAGGGGATACTGTTCCAATCACTTGCCCTCCCTTGACATGCTCATGCGGCTTTACCTCAGCTTGGCCCATCTTTCCATACCAGGACTCGGTATGATCGCTATGCTGGATGATGACCGTTTGGCCGATATCCTCTTTTTTACCTGAAAAAATGACCACGCCGTCCGCAGCGGCCTTCACTTCGGCTGTACTTTCAGTCTGAAACATGACCCCTCTTCCATCATGTGAGAAGCCTTCTGATATTTTCGCTCCTACAGGCAAAGCGTAATCACCTTCTTGGCCAAGCTGAATGCCCTCGTCCTTTCTGTCATTTGGAAAAAGGACGAGCGGTTTGCCGAATTGATTTTCATACCAATTTGCAACTGCAGCGAATTGAAACTCCTTTCCCATCGCTTTCTTGACGATGGAACGTGCATCGTCAAATGCGGGAGAAGATGATTGAAAAAGTATGCCAACAATCAAAATGAGAGCAATGGACGAGAGCAGCTTTAACATAAATATTTCTTTCCGCCATAAAGGGTGCAGGGTTGTTTTCGGTTCATAAATATTCCGGTCATCATCCGAAAAATAATCAGGAACATCATACATGTATTCATTGGGCTTTTCCATTATCCTGCCGCTTGCCCGCCTTCTTTTGGCAATCCGCTTTCTTATTTTGTTGGCCCGATGGCTCATTATCCACCAGCTCCCTTGACTAAGTTTCTACTAACGTATGACTTGTCCTTGATGAATATGACGTAGAAAGCGGATGGTGCTGAGCCGGATTTGTTTCAAGGCGCACAGCAAGCAAAAATATAAAAGGAAGTTTTTGCAGTATCCCGACAAAAACTTCCTTTTCAAAAAAATCTATGTAAATGTATCAGGATAATCACTGCTTCAACGCCCGCAAAAGCAAGCTTCGCATTCCTGCTGCGTTAAGGTTCCGCGAATGTTTTTGAGGAACTCCGACGCGTTACGACCGAACACCGAAAAACTGTTTGATCCGTGCAAACATTCCCGTTTTTTCCTCATCCAATGATTGAAGCGGTACAGATTCACCCAGTATTCTTCTACCTATGTTCCGATAGGCTATGGATGCTTTGCTGTTCGGATTAAGGGCGATCGGCTCGCCTTGGTTGGAAGATTTTATGACTTCTTCATCATCCTGGACAATCCCCAATAAATCGATGGACAAATGCTGGGTAATTTCATCTACGTCCAGCACTTCCCCTTCTTTCATCATCTTGCTCCTGATTCTGTTGATGATCAATTTAGGCGGCTCGATGTGTTCTTCTTTTTCAAGAAGGCCGATAATTCTGTCGGCATCCCTTACAGCGGATATTTCCGGTGTTGTCACGACTATTGCTTTATCGGCGCCCGCCACCGCATTTTTAAATCCCTGCTCAATACCTGCTGGGCAATCAATTAATACATAATCGTAATCTTGTTTCAGATCGGAAACAAGATTTTTCATCTGCTCCGGGCTTACAGCTGTTTTATCGCTAGTCTGAGCCGCCGGGAGGAGAAAAAGTTTATCTTCAAATCTTTTATCCTTGACGATCGCTTGATGAGGCTTGCATCTTTCTTCCACTACATCGACGAGATCGTAAATGATCCGATTTTCCAGGCCCAGTACTACATCCAGATTACGGAGTCCGATATCCGTATCTATCAAACAGACTTTTTTGCCCTGCAAGGCAAGCGCTGTACCGAGATTTGCGGAGGTGGTAGTTTTTCCGACCCCTCCCTTGCCGGAAGTTATGACGATCGCCTCACCCATAATAATGTCCCCCTTTGAATCTAGTAATATTCGGCCTTAAAGTTTTTAGCACTTGCAGCCTGTCAATGATTATCTGATCGTTGTTATCAATATAGGCACATTCCATTTGATGGTGCTCCTCCTGGTCATAATGATCAGGGGCACGGCTGATGCAATCAGAGATCCGTAGCTGTGAAGGGGTCATGAAGGAAGCGACGATGACGGCCTCATTTCGCCCAAAATAACCGGCGTGTGCAATTCCCTTTAACGCCCCCATGATAAAAATATTTCCCCCGGCTCTTACAGTTCCGCCGGGATTAACATCCCCCACAAGCAGCAAGTCGCCCGCAACCTCCAAAACCTGGCCGGATCTTATAATCGCGGCAACAGACGTCACCTCTTGGCTTTCTGCCATCTTCCGGGCATCTTCTTTTGTGATGACATCACTTTCTATTTCTTCGACGATCAGATTTTTCTTTTGGCGGATCAGCTCTTTCAACTCTTCCTCCTGCCCGGCCGTCAAATAGCGGTAACCTGTCAGGACCCGGACCGAAATAAGCTGACTTTCCTCTGAACCTTGCAATTCAGAGAGTTTTTCCTCCAGCTCTGATAAAATCTCATCATATGAGCATCGATCATTCAATTGGAGCGAAAGGCCGCTTTTCGTGCCTTTTATCATCACGTTTTGTGTTTTCATGTCAAGCGGGCACCATACAGATCGCAGAGGAATGCCCTATTTCTCCTTTCAAAGACAAACATCACTTTAACAGTGCAAAAAGAAAGCTTCATTTTCTCTATTTTCGACAAACGGCATCAATTTTCCTCTTTTGGAAAATTTTTTACATGCCTGCTGTACTATTCTGAAAGCAGTTCTTTCTTTCTGTTTTGCAGCCATCTGGAAAGAGGAAAGAAAATGATTAAATAGAAAATAAGGTTCAAAATCAAAGTCGGTATCAGGCGGTTATATAAAAATTGACCCGCTGTCATTTTGACATCGAATAAAAGTATATTCAGGCCGTATACAAGGGCCTCTGTCAAAGCGACGATGACCAGGACGGCCAACCCTAATGCCAGTACATTGATTTGCAACACTTTCATCATTTTGGAAGCCGCATAAACAGCGATGGGAAAAAGAAACAAATAAACCCCGATTACGCCCGTATAATATATATCGAATAACAAGCCGAAGATTGCAGCATAAATCAAGGTCACATTCCGGAAATAGTAGATTCCCATCATTACCAGAACGACTAAAAGAAAACGGGGAACCATGATCCGGTCATCCAAGAATGAAAATGACGGAAGAAATTCAACGAATAGGCTTTCTCCGTAAAAACAAAGGACAGTGATAAGAGGAAGAATAAACCGTTTCATCATTCCTCACCCTTATCTTCCGCACTCGGCATTGAACGGGCTGCCACCATCACATGCTCGAAATCATAGAAATCGGCCGACGGCTTCACATAGGCTGTCTGGGTTAGGCCAAACTGATCAAGGGTAAGCTCTTCGACCTTACCTATATCAAGCCCTTTTGGAAAAATCCCTCCCAAACCGGATGTAACTACACTTTGGCCGGGCTTCAATTTCGCCTCATCAATGGGCAAATCCTTCATAAGGAGCATTTTCTTCTCTTTATCATAGCCGTCAATCAATCCGTAAACGGATTTTTTCCCTTTAATTTGAATTTCAGCTGCCACACGATATCTCGCATTATCGGAACTTAGCAACTCAATGGTTGATGTCATTTCTGACGTACTGACTACTTTCCCTATTAAACCTTTTGCTGTGATCACAGCCATATCAGGCTTAATTCCGCTCTTTTTCCCTTTGTCGATAATGATCTGCTCGTACCAGCGGTCAGGCGCCCTTCCGATGACTGTTCCCTGAATAGGCGTGAATTGTCTTAAATCTTCTTTTTTTTCTAAAGTTTCCCTAAGCTCATTATTATCTTTTTTCAAATCCGCTATTTCTTTTTCAAGCTTTGCAAGTCCCTCTAAGCGGGCCTTTAATTTTTTATTCTCTGTATATGTATTTTGCAAATCATCAATATTCTCGAAGAACGCAGCAAATTTATGGGCTGGCTTCGCTGCAAGTGATTGGCCAAAACCTACAATATCCTTCACAAACTGTTCAGGACGGGAAATATTTTCTCTCTCCCTTAAGGAAAAACCAATTAATGAAACGAGAATAATGATTCCGATCAGCAAGATGATGAGACGCTTGTTAAGAAAGAAATTCGGCATCATATCCACCTCTAACTTCTAATTGCCTGCCGGCTTCCGGCAACATGGAAAAGCAGAGCACCGCTTGGCAAGCGGCCTCTTGCTTTTTACAATCCGATTACTAAGCCCGATCTTTGAACATATTGATATGGTCAAGCGCTTTTCCTGTACCGATTGCAACACAATCAAGCGGTTCTTCAGCAATAAGTACAGGCATTTTGGTCTCATCACTGATTACATTATCCAGGTTTCGGAGCAATGCACCGCCGCCTGCCAACACGATCCCTCTGTCCATAATGTCAGCTGCCAGTTCAGGAGGAGTGTTTTCAAGTGTATTTTTCACAGCGTCAATAATGGAATAGACGGTGTCATGCAATGCAGCAGAAATTTCTTCAGCGGTGATTTCAATCGTTTTTGGAAGCCCTGTTAACAAGTCGCGTCCCCGTATTTCCATATTTTCGATTCCATCGGTTTCACCGGCAGAGCCGATCTCCACCTTGATCGTTTCTGCCGTTCTTTCCCCGATCAGCAGATTGTAGGTTTTGCGGATGTAGTTGACGATAGATTCGTCAAAGTTGTCCCCGGCAATACGGATGGAGTTGCTTGCGACAATGCCTCCAAGGGAAATGACAGCCACTTCTGTTGTTCCGCCTCCGATATCCACAACCATGCTGCCTGTCGGTTCCCAGACTGGAAGGTTCGCCCCGATGGCCGCGGCAAACGGCTCTTCAATAGGATAGGCATCGCGCGCTCCGGCTTCCCTTGTAGCATCCAGGACCGCCCTTTGCTCAACGGCAGTGATTCCGGAAGGCACACAGACCATCACGTAAGGCTTTCCGCTGAATGAGCCTTTCGCTTTGGCGGCTTGTTTAATGAAATATTTCATCATGGTAGCGGTTGTTTCGTAATCCGCGATGACTCCGTCCCTCATTGGGCGCATGGCGACAATATTACCGGGTGTACGCCCGATCATATTTTTGGCATCATTGCCGACCGCAACTATTTTCTTTGTATCCGTGTTGATGGCCACTACAGATGGTTCACGTAAAACGATCCCTTTTCCTTTTACAAATACAAGGGTATTGGCTGTACCCAGGTCAATTCCTAAATCTTTTGTACCGAATCCAAACATGATATGTATCTCCCTTTCTAACCCCATTGCATTTCTATTTTTAACGCTTTAAAAAGAAATAAGCCTGGAAATATTGGTAATATCCGTGTTTACTCGACAAAAATCACAAGACTTATTATATCTTATCGCCCCTAAAAATCATAGTGTCACATCAATCCTTTTTCTTTCATGCTGACATATTTATTATCGCCGATGATCAAATGGTCGAGGATTTCGATTCCCATGATTTTTCCGCATTCGACAAGTCTTTTTGTCACTTCAATATCTTCCCTGGATGGTGATGGATCTCCGGATGGATGATTGTGTAAGCAAATGATGGATGCAGCAGACCTGCGAAAGGCTTCCTTGAAAACTTCACGTGGATGGACTATGGAAGCATTCAAGCTCCCGATAAAAATGGTTTGCCTGTGGAGGACCTGATTCTTTGTACTCAGGTAGAGGCATACGAAGTGCTCCTGTGTTAAAAATCTCATATCGTTCATGACATAATTGGCCCCGTCTTCGGGACTTCGGATAATATATCGGTCATCATATGATAGATTGCTGATCCGCCTGCCAAGCTCAACGGCAGCGGCTATTTGAACGGCTTTGGCCTTTCCGATGCCTTTTAAACTCATGACCTCTTCCAAAGCCGCTTCCTTCAGCCATAACAAGCCGCCAAATTGTGTCAGCAGCCTGTTTGCCAATTGGAGTGCGGACTCGGATCTCGTTCCTGTCCTGAGCAATATGGCAAGGAGCTCATGGTTGGAAAGACTGACTGCCCCATGGTTGACAAGCCTTTCCCTTGGCCTTTCCTCAGCCGGAAAGTCCCTTATCATCAATGTATCTGATTTACTCATTGCTTCCTCCCTTTTCAATATAATTGCGGAAAGCCCATGTGTTTCAAGACCCGGCAGAGACGGCCGATCGGAAGCCCGACAACCGAATAATAATCACCGTGTATAGATTTTACCAGCAGGCCGCCCTGTCCCTGGATGCCGTACCCTCCTGCTTTATCAAAAGGTTCTCCGCTATCCAGATACCATTCAATTTCTTCGTTGGATAATTCCCAAAACGTCACATCGGTCTTTTCATAAAAGGTTCTGACAGACTCTCCATAAACGACGGAAACCCCTGTATAGACGGAATGGGTACAGCCTGACAAACCCAAAAGCATTTTCCTGGCAGATTCCCTGTCAGCCGGCTTCCCAAGCACTTTCTCTTTGTGGGCCACAACAGTGTCAGATCCGATGACATACGAATCCGGATATTGATCTGCAGCATTCTTGGCTTTTCTTTGAGCCAATATGGAAACAATTTCACTTGGTGTTAGATTCTTGTCGACTGATTCATCTGCATTTGGTGAATAGATGGTAAAAGGGATGGATAACTTTTCCAGAAGCTCTTTCCGACGGGGTGATGAAGAAGCCAAAACGAGGTTGGGCATGTAACAAATCCTGCCTTTCTGATCAAATGGGAGATACAACTCCATCGTATCAAATCAGCCGCAAATAAACAACTGCCCAGATAAAGAGCAGGGCAAATCCCTATATGGGTTGCCCTGCTTTTTCTTGTGTGAATTACTATTCTTTTTTGCTTTTTTCACTTCAAAAGAGACCCGTTAGCTTTAGACAGAGGACCCCTTGGATGCATCATAATATACTTTTAAAAACGTCAACAGGGACTGCTGCGCTTTTGCCAGGCTTTCCCGGTTTTGGGAGGCAGAATAAGCACCGAGCTGCTTGATGGTATCTTCCAATTGGTTTCTTAAGTCAACCGCAACTTTTTGTTGGATATTTTTCTCTTCATAATTTTTGATTGTTTTTTCTGTATCCTGCAATGCCTGTTCATTTATTTGGCCGCTGAAGCGGGCATCGGCCGTCTCTTTAGCAAGGACTGCGAAAAGTTTCGGTGCTTCCTTCATCCATTCTGCCTCTGTTTTTGTTTCAACTTTTATCTGTTTTTCGGGAATAATAAACTCCTTTGCATACACATCTATTCCCTGGGCTTTATAATCATCCGCCAAAGTTTTTGCCGATGCCAGATCTTCTGAAATTCCGATGAATAAAAACTGTTGTTCATCTACATTCAGTGAAATAGTCGGTAAACCCTTGCTTGTAAATTCCCCGGAGAAGTTTTCCGCAGCCTCTTCAGTAGAAAAAACACCGCCCTGGATGACGGCTGCAGATAATCCCGGCATAGTTGCCGTCAAAGCCGCTCCCTGTTCTTTGCCGCTGTCGGGTGCGACAGCCGGCGCCGCATCCGTCAATGTAGTGCCGTTTTCCGGATTTACTGTAAGCTTCAATACAAACAAGCCGAATCCCAGGCCAATCGCCACTGCCAATATACTCGATATTAAAAATCCGGTTTTGTTAGGCGAAAACTTTTTTTTAAAATACTTCGGTATGTTAATTTTCGGACTACTCTCCTGATCTTTGGGTTCTGGGATACTTTGTACGGGCTGGAACTCCGGAACTTCCGGAATGTTTTTTTCCGGTAAAACCCATTCAAATTCATCATTTTCAAGCCTCTCTTCGGCGGCTGCAGTTTCCTTTTTGGCCTTGCTCCAGTCCTTGATGACGACTTCCTCGTTTAATGGCTGCTCTTTGCCATTGATTTTAATTTTCATATCTTTTTTGGCCTGCCTTTTTTTACGCGCCATATCATTAATCCTCCCGCTCTTTCAGATTTGTTCATAATGCTAGCACGCCAAAATAAAAAAAGGACAAGACTTTTGTCGTCTCGCCCTTAAAGGATTTCGCCAATTTCTCCTTTGGTTATTCGTAATATGAAAATATATTTAGAATTTCACCACAATGTGTGATTTTACATTGAAAGACTATCGCGAAATGGCGTCCTGCAATTTCTTGTAAAACTTTTATATTCTTACAGCCTTTGCATGCTGGCTAGTGAAAATCTGCTTTTTCATTGAACATCCTTATAAATAAAAATGATGAATGCCATAGTTTATTGAACCATTTCAAATAGGCTTCAATAACTACTATATAACAACTTATTCAAGATAAGTATATGAATAGAAAAATTGGAGTTGTCGTGAAAGTGTTATTGCCCAAGTTTTATATTTTAACAGCAAAAATCACATAGTATGTATATACTCGGCGACCTTGTTTCTGCCTGCCCGCTTCGCTCCGATATAAAGCGCACGGTCGGCATACTTGATTAAGGATACCGCATCCCGGGCTTGGTCAGGGGCTGTTGCTACTCCGATGCTTGCAGTCAAGCGGATCTCTTTAGGTGCTTCCGAATCTCCCAAAACATCCTGCACAAAAAAGATATGATCCTCAATCTTTTTCCGGAGAGTTTCAGCCAAATGGCGGGCTGCTGCCTGTTCTGTATCGGGGAGCAGAACGACAAACTCCTCCCCGCCGTATCTTGCGACCAGTCCCTTCTCTGCAACTGTCGATTTCAGCAAAGATGCCAACTGGCATAGTGCCAGGTCTCCCGATTGATGCCCGTATGTATCGTTTATATTTTTAAAGTGATCGATATCAATCATAATCAGAGACAGCTTTACCAGTTTCCCCGTCTCAAGATCCGCCATTCGTTCATTCAAATGCTGGTCAAAGAACCTGTAATTCGGTATATTCGTCATTGTGCAAATTTCGCTCTTCCGCTTCGTCTCTTCATAATGCCGGGCGTTACTCAGCGCAACAGCCAGATAGGAACATAAAATATCGACAATCATCAACTGATATTTTTTGTATACCTTTTCATTTGCAGAAGCGAGAAAAAGTACACCTTCTACATGTTTTCCCCGCATAATCGGTACACACATGATGCTTTCCGCGTTTTCGGGCGAATATCCGTACGAAAATTTTTTCCATTCCGATTTTTCGTTAAATATGACGCCTTTTTTGTTTTTTAAGACATATCCGCTGATTCCCTTTTCTTTGCTCATTGTATAGTCCGGCTCAAGGGGCGCTTTCTCCTCCTGCTCTAAATGGCTTATGACAACGAGCTCATCACCTTCCAACCTGAATATGTAAACCCAATCAGCAGGCAAAGTTTTGGTTATTTTGTTGATGAACAAATGAAGTATATTTTCTTCATCCAGCCGCTCTGTCAGCTGATGGCCGATTGCCACGGCTTTTTGCAGATGTCTATTGATATTCTGGGAATAACGGTTCATTTTCAATATAATCAGCAAGCCGATAAAAGGTATTCCAATTAGAAGAAAGGCAATAGGGCCCAATAATCCCTTTAAATGGAACAAGGCGATTCCCAACGGGTAAATAACTATCCGTATCCCTGCATTCCAAGCCAATCCCCTGCCGAAGAACTTCTTTCGGTTCCCCAGAAAAATAGCGGCTGCCGGCTGCAGGATCATTGCTGTTATAAAATTTAGCAAGATAAATATGGTGCCAGGAAAAACGATGCTTTCCACCGTGGTTTGTCCGATTTTTCCCCCGAAAGCAAAAAACCCCAAACCCGATATAAGAGATATGAGAGAGAACATGGAGGAAAAGAGTAAAAATCGATACGGCTGCTGGTATTTCAGATTTGCAGCCAATGCAGCCGTAACGGTTGCCACCTGTAATAAAAGCATCTCAAAAAATAAGCCGTGGGACAGAAATGCCGCTATCGTAATCCATTGCGTCAAAAACATAGCAGTTCCGTTTACTGTCAAAGGAAGCGAGGCAACAATCATAATAATCGCTGTATAAGCTGCAACGTCCCATATCCCCAATGCCTGCGGAGGAGAAAGTTTGAAAGCAAACCAGTGGCCCGCCGGTACCACAATAAACCAAAAGATCCATAAAAATATCTTTTTCGGCCGGTTCATAGCTTTCCCCTCCATAAAAATAGTTAAATAGACTCACTTCTATAGTCATGATAACAAATGATCAAGTTTTTGTCACCCATTATGAGAAAATTCAAATTGTATCTAACCCTTCAATATATTCATAATGAATGGCTTAGCCTCGGATATAAAATAGAGAGAGCCTGTTACAGCCAGAACGTCTTCAGGGGCCAGTTCACTGATCATTCTTTTTATGAGCGAACGCCAATCACGTTCAGTTGAAGCATCGTCCATTTTTCCGATTTCCTTCAATTTCGAGGCGGCAGCCGCTCTTGGGAAGTCAAACTCAGTCAAATACACCTCTGCATTGATGTTTTTAAACAGCTGCAGCATTACAGACAGATCTTTGTCTTCAAGCGCCGCGAAGATGATCTTGGCCTTTTTTTCCCCATACCTGTCTTTCATCGTGGAAAGGAATGCTTCCAGCCCCTCCGTATTATGGGCTCCGTCTAAAATCACCGTCGGATTTTCTCGTAAAACCTCCATCCTTCCCGGCCAATACGCTTTCTCCAACCCCTGTCTGATTTCATTCTCTTTTAAATGCAAAAGCCCTTTTTCTTTCATATGCAAAAGACTCGCAGCTGCCAGGGCAGCATTTTCCGTCTGGTGGTGCCCCAAAAGCGAAACCTTCAGATTTTCATACCGCGTTTCCTTCATCTGAAAGGTAAACATTTCACCGCCTTGGACTGGTTGATAGTTTTCAATAGAAAAGTCAATTCCCAGTTGAAAAATGTCCGCCTGCTTCTTTTCCGCTTCCGCCCGGATGACAGAAACTGCTTCTTCCTGCTTCGCTCCTGTAAACAACGGAATTCCTTCCTTGATAATTCCTGCTTTTTCGTATGCGATTTTTCCAATGGTGTCACCTAGGATGTTGATATGATCCATTCCTATATTCGTGATGATTGTCATGAGCGGCTGGATTGTATTCGTTGAATCAAAGCGTCCCCCAAGCCCCACTTCCAAAATAGTGAAGTCGATCGGGCGAATGTTTGCAAAATAATACATCGCCATGGCTGTAATGATTTCAAATTCTGTCGGCGGACCCAGTTCCCCTTTTTCCAGATCTTCCGCCAAAGGTTTGACAATGCGGACCAATTCAATCAAATCATCATCTGAGATTGGGCTGCCGTTGATGCTGATCCGTTCATTAAACGACTCTATGTATGGGGATGTAAATGTGCCCACATCATAACCCGCTTCATTCAAAATGGAGCGGAGAAAAGTGACGGTCGAACCCTTTCCGTTTGTTCCTGCCACATGGATGGCCTTTAACTTCTTTTCCGGGCTCCCCATCTCCTTTAGAAGCCATTCCATCCTTGCCAATCCCAGGTTGATTCCGTGTTTTAACCGCGAGTGAATCCAGGAAATAGCCTCAGAATATGTATTCACTAAGTATTCCTCCATTCGTTAAATAAGGGAAGCAAATCCGTCTCGGACTCACTTCCCCCTTTTAAATTCCGGTATTTTACTTCGTCCAGCTTTTCAGTTGGAAGACTTCAGTTCTTTGATGCGTTCTTCTACTGTAGCGCGTTTGGCTAGATAATCTTTTTCTTTCGCGCGCTCTTCGTCAACTACCGCCTGCGGTGCTTTATTGACAAATCTTTCATTGCTTAACTTCTTCTGAACCCTTTCCACTTCACTGTTCCACTTCGCCCATTCTTTTTCCAGTCTCGCGATCTCTTCTTCAATATTCAAGAGACCGGCTAACGGAAGGAACAGCTCAACTCCTGTAACGACTGCAGTCATCGCTTTTTCCGGTGCTTTCAAACCGACTTCCATGACAAGCTCTTCAGGATTGCAGAATCTTTCGAGGTAGTTCTTGTTTTTTTGTAAAATATCAAGCACTTTTTCATCCTGGGCTTTGAGCATAAGTGTGATTTTTTTGCTCATCGGCGTGTTTACTTCAGCCCGGATGTTGCGGACAGAACGGATGATGTCCATCAATATCTTCATTTCATTTGCCGCATCCCGGTCAGTCTGCTCTTCTTTAGCCTTTGGCCAGGAAGCTATTGTAATGGATTCTCCTTCATGGGGAAGGTTCTGCCAAATTTCTTCGGTGATAAACGGCATGAACGGATGCAGGAGTCTCATTGTCTGGTCAAGGACATGGGCCAAAACAGAACGGGTCATTTTCTTCGCAGCTTCGTCCTCTCCGTATAGCGGGAGCTTCGCCATCTCAATATACCAGTCGCAAAGATCGTCCCAAATAAAGTGATACAGTACCCTTCCCACTTCTCCGAACTCGTACTTATCGGAAAGCTTCGTCACGGTTTCAATCGTATCGTTTAGTCTTGTCAGAATCCATTTGTCCGCAACTGATTTTTCAGCGGATAAATCAATCTCATCAAATGTAAAGCCATCCATGTTCATTAATGCAAAACGGGATGCATTCCAAATTTTATTGGCGAAATTCCAAACAGATTCGACTTTTTCCATGCTGAATCTGAGATCATGCCCAGGTGAACTTCCCGTAGCGAGGAAATATCTCAGGGAGTCAGCCCCATACTTGTCGATGACATCCATTGGATCGACACCGTTGCCAAGGGATTTACTCATTTTGCGGCCTTCCGCATCCCGGACAAGGCCGTGGATCAATACATCATCAAAAGGGCGTTTTCCTGTGAATTTCAGGCCTTGGAAAATCATTCTGGATACCCAAAAGAATATGATGTCATACCCCGTCACAAGGCAATCTGTCGGGTAATAGCGTTTAAAATCTTCAGCTTCGGCATTAGGCCAGCCCATTGTGGAAAAAGGCCAGAGTGCAGAGCTGAACCATGTGTCAAGGACGTCCGGATCCTGTTCCCAGTTTTCCTCATCTTCAGGCGCTTCCTGCCCGACATATAATTCGCCGGTTTCTTTATGATACCAGGCCGGAATCCGGTGCCCCCACCAAAGCTGCCTTGAAATACACCAGTCGCGGATATTTTCCATCCAGTGCAAGTATGTCTTTTCAAAACGATCGGGAACAAATTGAACTTTATCGGCTGATTGCTGGAGCTTGATCGCTTCATCAGCCAGTGGCTGCATTTTTACAAACCATTGTGTGGATAAATACGGTTCAACAACAGCACCGCTCCGCTCGGAATGTCCGACTGAGTGCATATGCTCTTCAATCTTGAACAGGATGCCTTCTTCCTGCAAATCTTTTACGATTTGCTTTCTGCAGTCGAAACGGTCCATTCCATTATATTTGCCCGCCTTTTCGTTCATCGTGCCATCTTCATTCATCACGAGGACGCGCTCAAGATTATGCCTGTTTCCAATTTCAAAGTCGTTCGGGTCATGGGCAGGCGTAATTTTTACTGCACCTGAACCAAACTCCATGTCCACATAATCATCCGCCACTATCGGGATTTCTCTACCCACAATCGGCAAAATGACCGTTTTTCCAATTAAATGCTTATATCGCTCATCTTCGGGATGTACGGCAACAGCGGTATCTCCCAGCATGGTCTCAGGACGCGTTGTGGCAATTTCAATCGACCCGCTTCCGTCCGCCAATGGGTAGCGCATATGATAGAAGGCCCCCTGTACATCCTTGTAGATGACCTCTATATCGGAAAGGGCCGTTTTCGTCGCCGGATCCCAGTTGATGATATATTCCCCGCGGTAAATGAGACCCTCGTTGTATAAACGGACAAATACTTCACGGACGGCCTTTGACAACCCCTCATCCAGCGTAAAGCGTTCGCGGCTATAATCCAGGCCCAAGCCGAGCTTCGCCCACTGCTGCCGGATAAAATCCGCATATTCTTCCTTCCAGCTCCATGTCTCTTCCAGAAACTTTTCCCGGCCCAAGTCATAGCGGTTTTTTCCTTCCTTCCGAAGCTGCTCTTCGACCTTCGCCTGCGTAGCTATCCCCGCATGGTCCATGCCGGGCAGCCATAATACATCATAGCCCTGCATTCTTTTCATGCGCGTTAAAATGTCCTGCAGCGTTGTATCCCATGCATGGCCCAAATGCAGCCGGCCCGTAACATTGGGAGGCGGGATGACGATGGTGTACGGGTCTTTTTCCGGATTGTTTTCCGCCTCGAAAAATTTCCCTTCAAGCCACCATTCATATCTGTTTTTTTCAATCGTCAGCGGATCATATTTCGTTGGCATATCAATATGATGGTTTTCCATGGTTATCCTCCTTAGGCATTCGCCTTTTAATCAAAATAAAAAGCCCCCTTCGTTAAAAGGACGAAGGGAGCATATTCGCGGTACCACCTTTTTTCACAGGCTTTAATGAAACATAAGCCCGGCACTCATAAATCTAACGGATTTTCTCCGGCATTCGTTACTGGATTGTTCACGAATGCTGCTCAAGGGTGACCTTTCCGGTGCTTACGCTTAGGAAATCTCACAGCAATGATTTCCCTCTCTGAAAGCGGATGGCAACATACTTTTCCCTTTCAACGCATGTTTTCCTCATTCATATATTTAATATAGTATGAAAAGATTCGTGTGAAGTCAAATATGATGATAAGAAAAGCGGAAGCGCCTTGCCCATCGACGTACAGACTGGAGTGCCTCCGACGAGATAAAGGATAAGGAAAGGCGTAGAGTGCCTGCTTATCGGCGACAAGCATAAGACGAATTTTGATGAGGGAGCTTTTCAGCCACCACAGCAATTCGGCTTGGTCCTTGCGCCGATGGCGCCTGGAGCTGGACATTATGTAATCTTTGTTTGAAGAGAAAATTCGGTGAAATTCTATGCTTTAACTATAAAAAAATTGATGACCCTTCGCTTTCGGATTTACTCTCAGCTTTTCAAAAATACTCTTCACTGCAGACACGAAATCGGACATTGACACATATTTTATTAAAGAAGAATTTTGGGGGAGGTACGGAGAGTGAAAAGAAAACTGAACCAGTATACATTACGGACATGGATGAGGACATTCAAAGATGCATGTAAGCAGCTGATTATTCCGTTCACCATTTTTCAGGCTATTCGCACCATCCTGTTTCCTTCCACATTCGATGTATTGCTTTTGACTGTTTTTATCATAATAGCCCTTTCATACCATTATGATTTAATATAAATACCCCTGCCATTATTAACTGGGAGGGGGATCGCTTGCTTCATTTTTCCGCTTTTCCATATCCTCTAATTTCATCACAATATATTCCGTGTTCTTCATATACCAATACTGCTTCTGCAATTGACGGACAAACTTATACTCGTTTTTGTCTCTCCCTGCCGAAAAATAATTTTCGGCAACTTGGAAAATCCTCTCCGGATGCGCCAGGTAACTCAGAAAAAGAAGCATCTCCTCTTTTCTGAACGGAAAATACCTAAAATATATGGATAGCCATTCAAGCCCGTCATCAAAACGGTTTGGATATGTTTTTAAGGATCTGGAAAAAAACGGCAGGAGGTCATGGATGGGTGAAGCTGTCCTTGCCATTTCAAAATTTGCAAAATAACCAGCCCCATTTTCATTATATAAAAAGTGTTCAGGCGAAATTTTCCCATGAACAATCACGCTTCTGGCTTTTGTCTGTTCTTTTGAAACATCATACCACTCATTAAACTTTCCAATTGAATAGTTCTGGGCCAATGTGATTTCATGATAAAATGTGCAGAAAAGCAGTTGAAAAGGCGACATATACCAATCTTGCTCAGCACGTTCGACATACTGCTCGAGGGCTTCCTTTTCCTTTTCCCAGCGTGCCAGCGTCAGATCGTAATGTTCTTTCCGGTCTTCTTCAGCCACCTCTACCTCCCTGGCAGATATCGTATGAAGGCGGGCAAGCTCACGAAAAAGCTCACGGCTTTTTTTCATATGCCCTTCTCTTTCCCTGTTATCGAGCCAGGGCATTAAATAATACAGCCTGTTTTTCACCAATACTCCATACCGTCCATCCAACGTCGGGTAGATCGGCACTATCCGGTGGTATCCCCGCTGATAAAGCAGCTGGATATACTGTAAAAAATCGACCCCATGGTTTGCATTGATCCTTTTTAAAGCAAACGTTCCCTTGTCAGTGTATAGCTTATGGACACGCCCATATCTTTCTGCAAATTTTAAATGCAAGCCATATAGTTCAACAATGGAATGGATATCCGTTTCACGATAATCGGTCATTTAATCACCCGCTTAGAACTTAATGAGAACATATCCTTGCGATCTGAATATGGCTTTCATCCAGTTTTACACTATGAATGAAGAAAAGGAGGATTGCGGCCAATCCATCCTCCCGTTAAAACAGATCCTATTGGCAATTTATTTTCTATAGGCCGTCTTGCCGGGTATATAGAGGACCTGCCCTTCATGAACTTCCTGACTCGGGTCCATTTGATTCGCCCTTAATATTTGCTGGACGGTGACACCATACGTATCCGCCAGCCTTTCCAATGAGTCACCGTGCTGAACAAGGCGGACTTTCAGCTTTGCCGGTTCTTCTTCATCCTTTCTGGCAAAAAAATCGGCAAAGGACATGGAATGATACTTATCCTTCTTTTTCTTGGGTTTTTCATTTGGGCTCTCTTCCATTTCAACGCTCTCGTGGGTGCTGGACTCCTGTTCCTGCACTTCCTCCGCGACGCTTGAAGACGGAGCAGGTTCAACTCCTGAGGTGGAAGGAGACTCCGCGCTGTGCTTTTGAAAAAAACCTTTCAGCCTGTGAGCCACTTCATCCATGTCCATTTCCGGCAGCATCGGAAAAGGGAACGGAAACGGATTATGGTGATCATGTTGAGGAGGCTTTTGCTGGGAATTTCCCGACGACCGGGCTTCAGCTGCGAAAGGGGCATAAAGACCCTCTTCTTCTTCCTCTTCATCTTCATCGTCTTCCTCTTCGTATTCCTGTTCGTATTCGTGACTTACGTTTATTTCCGATTCTTCTTCCTCCGTATATTCCTCCAATTCTACTTCTACCGTACTTTCTTCGTCTGCCATATCTTCATCGCGTTCATCCGATTCATATGTTGGCGCAGGGTCCTTATTTTCAAGGTGCTCACTTTGACTTTCCTGCTGATCCCCCTGCAAACCATACACTTGCACTTCCGCTTCGATATTTAGGCGGGAATTTTCCGGCATGACGTAGTCAAACGATTCCACCTCAACAAAAACTTCATTCGATTGATGTACTCTATCCTCAGGAATGGTGATATCTACGGGAAACTGGTGAAAAAATTCACAGTAACCATCATCCCTGTCTTCGACCACCTGCACATACCTTCCTTTTAAAGAAGCTTCTTCTTCCGCTTCCTCTTGTGAATCTGCCGAATCTATGCGTTTATATTCCCCTGTCAGGTTCAGGCTCCCTCTCAGCATGACAAACCCTTCTTCTTCAACAATCGATATATTCGGATCTAATGATATTGAAATCAGCTCATCGACTTCCTGTCCGCTTTTAAACAAAACGGATTCTTCCAAAGAAAACTTGATAGATGAATGTCCGTTCTCAGACAAGCCAGCTCCTCCTTTCACTCCGTGCAAAATATATGGGTCAATTACATCCTATGACTGTAATGAATTATTTATGAAATAAAAAAGGGAGCCGTCATGAAACGGTTCCCTGCAATATCATTATTTATTTGCTATAACAGCGAAGGCTTTTTCAGCCGCTTCGATTGTTGCTTCGATATCTTCATCGGAATGCTCGGTTGATAGGAACAATCCTTCAAATTGGGAAGGCGGTAAAAAGATGCCGTTGTTTGCCATTTCTTTGTAATATGCAGCAAACATAGACAGATCACTTGTTTTCGCCTGATCATAATTATGGACGTCTTCATTTGTGAAAAAGAAACCAACCATGGATCCGGCACGATTGACCGTGTGTGGAATATCATATTTTGCCGCCGCCGACTTCAATCCCTGCTCCAATTTTTCAGCTTTACGATTGAACTCATCGTAAGATTCCGGCGTCAACTGGATCAATGTTTCATACCCTGCCGCCATGGCAAGCGGGTTTCCTGAAAGTGTGCCAGCTTGATAAATCGGACCGCTCGGAGCAATCTGTTCCATGATTTCGGCTTTTCCTCCGTAAGCACCCACAGGAAGACCGCCCCCAATCACTTTGCCAAGGCATGTAATGTCAGGGGTAATGCCAAAATGGCCCTGCGCACAATGGTAGCCCACACGGAAACCGGTCATGACTTCATCAAAAATGAGCAAAGCGCCATATTCCTCAGTCAATTCACGAAGGCCTTCAAGAAATCCAGGCTTTGGAGGCACGACACCCATATTTCCGGCAACCGGCTCAACGATGACGCCTGCAATATCATCTCCAAACTGTTCGAAAGCGAAACGTGCACTCTCCAAGTTGTTATATGGAACAGTAATCGTATTTTCCGCCACACTTTCAGGCACACCCGGACTGTCCGGCAGACCAAGGGTTGCCACACCGGAACCCGCTTTGATAAGAAGGGAATCCCCGTGGCCATGATAGCAGCCTTCAAATTTCATGATTTTATTGCGGCCCGTATAGCCTCTTGCCAAACGGAGGGCACTCATCGTTGCTTCTGTACCTGACGAGACCATCCGTACAATTTCAATGGAAGGCACACGTTCTTTTACAAGTTTTGCCAATTCATTTTCAATGAGGGTCGATGCGCCGAAGCTCGTACCGCTTTCCGCAACCTTCTTGATTGCTTCGACAACACGGTCATTTGTGTGGCCCAAAATGAGCGGACCCCATGATAGGACATAATCAATATATTCGTTCCCGTCAATATCAAAGATGCGTGAACCTTTCCCTCTTTCCATGAAAATCGGGTCCATGTCAACAGACTTGAATGCGCGGACAGGGCTGTTTACTCCGCCCGGCATAAGCTTAACCGCTTCTTGAAATGCTTCTTTCGATTTTTTAAAAGATCGCATGAATATAACCTCCGCTTTTCTCTATTGTCCAGTCTGTACATCGCTTAATGAACGCTTTCGCTTTTCCTTATTGTCCAGCTTCAGCGCTCAGCGACTAGCAGACTTCCTTATCCTTCCTACGATAAGTCAACATCGGCTCGCCTTTGGCTTCGCCGTGTTTCCTTTATCTCGTCAGGATTCGTCCAGTCTGTACGTCGCTTAACGAGCGCTTTCGCTTTTCCTTATTTCAGCCACCTTGCTGCATCTTTGGCAAAATAAGTGATCATCATGTCGGCTCCTGCACGTTTGATGCTTGTCAGCATTTCCATGACTATCGCTTTTTCATCCACCCAGCCGTTCAATGCTGCCGCCTTAATGAGGGAATACTCTCCGCTCACATTGTAAGCAACAAGCGGAGCATTGAATTCGTTCCTTACATCGCGAATGATATCCAAGTAGGAAAGAGCCGGTTTGACAATGAGCATATCCGCTCCTTCTTCCATATCGGACTGTGCTTCACGAAGGGCTTCCATTCTATTGGCCGGATCCATTTGATATGTTTTGCGGTCCCCAAATTGCGGAGCACTGTTCGCCGCTTCACGGAAAGGCCCGTAAAAAGCGGAAGAATATTTTACTGCATAAGACATAATCGGGATTTCCTCGAACCCCGCTTCATCCAATCCTTTTCTGATCGCGGCAACAAACCCGTCCATCATATTGGATGGCGCGATGATATCAGCACCGGCTTTCGCCTGGCTGACAGCCGTTTTCACAAGAAGTTCCAAGCTCCGATCATTTTGGACGTATCCGTCTTCGACCACGCCGCAATGCCCATGATCGGTGTATTCACAAAGGCATGTGTCAGCAATGACCAGCATCTCCGGAGCAAGTTCCTTTACAATGCGTGTGGCTTTCTGCACGATTCCGTCATCTATGTAGGCGCCTGTTCCGCATTTGTCTTTTTCATCCGGCACCCCGAAAAGAATGACCGCTTTGATGCCAAGCTCTGTAATTTCTTCAATTTCATCCTTTAGAAGATCCAATGAAATTTGAAAAGCACCAGGCATGGATGAAATTTCATTGCGCTTGTTTTCGCCTTCCACAATAAAAAGGGGATAGATAAGATCTTCCGCATGTAAGTGTGTTTCCCTTACCATTGCCCGTAAGCTTGCTGATTTTCGAAGTCTGCGATGGCGTTTGAAATGAATTTGGTCCAATGCTATTCTTCCTTTCTTTCCCGGCCAAAGTACTGGCACAGTTCATGGAACATAGAGTCTATCGTGTACTTTTCGGGGCACACTTTAACCGGGTACCCCTCATTTTCTATTGCACTTTTTGTTACTTTACCGATGCTTGCAAATGAAATTGAATGAACATGTTCTTGCAAATGGTATTGCTTTATCACTTTATTAAAATGATGGAAAGTGGAAGGACTTGTAAAACAAGCAGCATCAAGCCTGTCTTCCTTTATAATGTTGACCAGCCTGCCAATGTCCTTTGTCGGATAAAAAGTTTCGTAGACAATCCATTCATCAGCAACAATACGATGGCTTCGAAAGCTATCGGCAATCGTGGTGCCCGCCAGATTCCCTTTTGGGATCAAAGCCCGCTTGGCTGTAAATCCTTTTTCAAAAAATTCCCTTGAGAAATCTTCTGCCGTATAAATGTTGGGCATAAAATGCGACTCAATCTGATATCGGCATAATTCCGCCCTTGTTTTCTCGCCTACAGCCGCAAACTGAATATTATCTTTAAACATCTCAAATTGTTCCCGGTGGGAATCAATTTGCCGAAAAAAATACTTGACGCCATTTTTGCTTGTAAAAATGATCCAATCATATTTACTGAGTGATTGTAAAAAATGGGCAGCGTTCAAGTCTTCGTGAGAACGGAAATCGATGAGCGGGACCATATACGGGATCCCGCCGGCGGAAGCGACGTCATTACAAAACTTTTCACCCTGTTCTCCGCCCCTGGTAATCAACACATGCCTGCCTCGTAAAGGAAGCCGGTCACTTGTCATTGGTCCAGCTCCTCTTTCACGTTCTCTATTAACGTTTTCGCGCCCTGTTCAATCAGGCTTGCTGCCGCTTTTTCACCAATTTCCTTTGGATCTGTACCTTTGATCATATCCGAATAAACGGTTTTGCCGTCAGGAGAAGCAACAAGAGCCGTGAGCTGAATTTCATTGTCAGGTAAAATCTCAGCGTATCCCGCGATCGGGACTTGGCAGCTGCCATCCATTTTATGAAGGAATACACGTTCAGCTTCAACAGCCCTTGCTGTTTTTTCACATGTCAGCTTTGCCAGTTCATCCAGCAGTTCTTTATCGTCCGCCCGGCATTCGATGGCTAGTGCCCCTTGGCCGATGGCAGGCAGGCAGAGGTCCGGATCCAAATATTCCGTTACGATTTCTTCATTCCATCCCATGCGGATTAACCCGGCTGCTGCCAGAATGATGGCATCATAATCTTCATTTTCAAGCTTTGAAAGCCTCGTATCAATATTTCCCCGTATCCATTTTATTTCCAAATCCGGTCTTTGGGCCAAGATCTGGGCTCCTCTTCGCAAACTGCTCGTTCCAACGATAGACCCTGCAGGCAGCTCTTTGAGCTTAAGACCGCTTTTGGAAATGAAAGCATCACGATGATCTTCGCGCGGCGGCACACATCCGATCACCAGGCCTTCAGGAAGCTCTGCAGGCATATCTTTCATGCTGTGGACGGCCATATCAATCTCTCCGTCAAACATCGCCTGCTCTATTTCCTTGATGAACAGCCCTTTTCCGCCGATTTTGGATAATGTGACATCCAAAATACGGTCTCCCTTTGTCACAATCTCTTTCACTTCAAACTCAAAGGGAGCACCAAGCTTTTCCAACTGTTCCCGTACCCAGTTTGTCTGTGTGATTGCCAGATTGCTTCTCCTCGAGCCGATTACAATTTTTCTCATATATAATGCCTCCTATGTCCAGTTGGTCCGCCTTTATGAAAACCAAAAGTGAAACTTGGATAATCTGCTGATCAAGAAAAAGTTGATCAATACGAATAAAAAAGCTGCTGTATTCCATAATGCAAGTTTGCGTCCGAACATGACCCGTTTAACAAAAGCATATAATAAAAACCCATAGATCACCAACAAAAAAAAGGATCCGATAATCTTGGGATCATACCAATGGAAAACCGGAAGCTTAATCAATGCCCATCTGAGTCCCAGGATGAGACTTAACAGAAGCATGGGAAATCCGAGCGTGTTGAAAATAAAAGATGCTTTTTCCAGTTTCGCCAAATCGGCCAAACGCCATAACTTCTTCTTCCACCTTTTCTCTTTCAGCAGTTTAAACTGAAGCAAATAAAGGGACGAGAACACAAATGAAACCGAAAATGCTCCATACGAAAGAATCGCTATGGTTATATGGATCAACAATAATTCCGACATCAGCTGTTCAGCTGTTACAGATGATCGCTGTATGGGCGCAAAAGCATGGATGGCCATAAAGCTGAACCCTATCAGATTTGTAAAAAACACTGTGAAATCTACTTTGAAAATATGATGAAGGACCAATGAAATAGTGATGAGGACCCATGTATAAAAATATAGTCCTTCAAAAAGCGTCAATACTGGAAATCTACCAGTATTCAGCATGTACATAAACAAAAAGATTGTTTGAAGTGCCCAAACAATCAAAAGCAACCGGAAAGCAAAAATATTTGCCTTCCGATTGTGATCAACGAAATCGATAAAATAAAGCAGAATGGATAAGGCGTATATGACGATTACCAATTCTGGAAGTCTTGCCAATACAAGATCGAACATAGACTCATTCCTCTATGATTGGAATGTATGCAGCGGTGCCGCAAGTTTTATTTTCTTTTTTCCGGGATCTTTCGCATGTTTCGGCTCTTCCTGCTCTTGCTCTGCCGGAATTTCCAAATCAAAAATTTGCTTAAAGAGTGCAATTTTTTCCGAAGCATCCGGCTCACCGGAAAATTCCTTCACCTGTAGAATCGGGTCTTTCAGCAATTGGTTAATGATACTTTTAGTATGCTTGCTCAATACTTTTCTTTCGCGTTCCGTGAGGTCCGGAAGCTTCCGCTCAATGCTTTGCATCGTTTGCGCCTGAATGGACAAGGCTTTTTCACGCAAAGCCGTAATGACAGGGACGACGCCGAGCATATTCAGCCATTCCTTGAAATCCGTGATTTCTTTTTCAATCATATCCATGATTTTTTCGGCTGCCAATTTTCGCTCAGCTAAATTCGCCTGTACAATTCCTTGCAGATCATCAATATCATAGAGGAAGAAGCTGTCAATTTCTGAAATGGCGGGATCCAAGTCCCTTGGAACAGCAATATCAACAAGGAAAAGTGACCGTCCTCTCCTCATTTTATCAACCTGTGCCATCATGTCTTTCGTCAGAACGTATTCCGGCGAACCTGTGGAACTGATGACGATATCGGCTTCCATGACCGCACATTGAAGCTCGCCCAGCGGCTTGGCCTGTCCATCAAATTGATTCGCTAAATTCCTTGCTCTTTCCAGCGTACGGTTGACGACTGTGACTTTTGAAGCTCCGTTTGAATATAGGTTTTTGATGGCCAGCTCGCTCATCTTACCCGCTCCGATAATAAGCACGTGCTTGTCCTTCAATCGGCCGAAAACTTTTTTGGCAAGCTCAACTGCCGCATAACTGACAGAAACAGCATTTGCCCCGATTTCGGTTTCGGAGTGGGCACGCTTGGCCAATGTTACAGCCTGCTTCATTAAATAATTAAATATAGTTCCTGTTGTACCGTTTTCCTGGGCAAGCAGGAAGCTGTCCCTGATTTGGCCAAGGATCTGGGTCTCCCCAAGGATCATGGAGTCTAATCCGCAAGTAACTTTAAATAAATGTTCAACCGCACGGTCATGTTCATGAATGAATAAATGATCGGTAAAATCTTTTTGATCAATCTGGAACCATTCCGATAAAAACTCTTTAATATAATAACGGCCGGTATGAAGCTGGTCCACAACCGCATATACTTCCGTCCGATTGCAAGTGGAAACAATGACATTTTCCAAAATGCTCTTTTTATTTTTCAGTGCCGTCATAGCGGAAGCAAGATCGCCTTCAGCAAAGGCCAGGCGTTCCCGGACCTCAACCGGCGCTGTTTGATAATTCAAACCGACAACGATGATGTGCATATTAAAATAGGCACCTCCAAATGATAGCTCACTACCTTTAGTATATCACTACACATTAGAAGAATTCTAAAAAGATGTGAACAGAAAGCGAAACCTATGGTATATTTAAGTGCGAGGCGACTGCTTAGCCCCGAAAAGCACAAGGCTACTTGCGAGGAGGCAGGTCTTCAGCCGCCACAGCAAGGTGACTTGTGACCTCGAGGGGCTAGGAGCCGCAGCCGGATATCAGTTATGGGCGAGGCGACTGTTTTTCCCGCAATTTTTTTATCCTTACTGTCATTTAGCCTTAGCTTCCTATCTTAAAACCATTTTCAATCCTTTAGTACCATAGCAAATAAAAAGATGAAATACAAGCAAACGGTTGGGTGTGATTTTTTTGGCAAAAAAGGGAATGTTTTCAGGAGTCATCTTTTTAGGGTTTGGCCTTTACTTTCTTTTACAGCAATTTAACATACAAATTCTGCAAGGATTATATACTTGGCCTACCCTTGTCATTATTATTGGATGCGGCTTCCTTGCACAGGGCTACTTAGGCAAAGACCATGAGGCGATATTGCCGGGTGCTGTCATAACAGGAATGGGGATTCACTTTCACGTTGTCAATAAACTTGATATGTGGCAGGAGCATGCGGGGGTATTTTTATTGCTGATCGCTGTCGGCGTTTTACTTACTTATGTAAAAACGGGCGTCGGACTTATGGCGGGAATTCTATTTTTGGCGGCAGCTTCCTTGCTGCTATTTTTCGACCGGCTCGAAAACTGGGCTGTTGAGCATGGGCATGATGTATCATTGATCAGCAATTTCTGGCCGTTATTCTTCATTGCAGCCGGGGCATATTTTATATTTGCCCAAAGAAAGAAATAACGGACAGTGAACTTATACAGCTGTATGACTACCGAAGAAGCGGTGAAATTCCAAACGCTCGGTAAGGAATCCGGATAACCGCAGCCACTCTTTCGGCAATACGTTTCGGAAATGCAAAAAAGGAAGGTGCCACTTACAATCAGCACCCTCCTATTTCTACCGAAACCTTTTGGTCAATACTTTCCATGCGGTTTCCTTGCCTTCTCCTGTTTCCGAAGAAAATATAATAAGTTCGTCTTCCGGTATCATATTCAGTTTTTCCTTTGTTATTTTCGAATGCTTTGACCATTTTCCCCTTGGGATTTTATCCGCTTTTGTTGCGATGACAACGCATGGAATTTCATAGTGTTTCAGAAAATCATACATCAATACATCATCTTCTGTCGGAGGATGGCGCAGATCAACGATCAACATGACAGCCCTTAGCTCTTTCCTTGTTGTCAGGTACGTTTCGATCATTTGCCCCCAGGCTTCCCGTTCCCTTTTGGATACTTTTGCAAATCCATATCCCGGAACGTCCACGAAGTAGAGCGTCTCCTCTATCCTGTAAAAATTCAACGTTTGCGTTTTGCCCGGTTTGGAAGATGTTCTGGCCAAGCTTTTGCGGTTGATCATTTTATTGATAAAAGAAGATTTTCCAACGTTGGATCTGCCGGCTAGTGCAAATTCCGGCAGTCCGTCATCGGGATATTGGTCAGGCTTAACGGCGCTGATCACCATTTCCACATTGTTTACTTTCATTTTGCCTCTCCCATCAAAGCTTTCTCCAATACTTCATCCATATGCGTCACTGGGATGAAGGTAAGATCTTTCTTTACGCTGTCAGGAATCTCATCAATATCTTTTTCATTATCCTTCGGTAAAATAATGGTCGTCAATCCGGCTCTGTGTGCACTCATCGACTTTTCTTTCACTCCGCCGATAGGCAGTACCCTTCCCCGAAGGGTGATTTCCCCGGTCATGCCGATTTCTTTTCTGATAGGTCGGCCTGTCAAAGCGGAAACAAGTGCTGTCGCAATCGTAATCCCTGCAGATGGCCCGTCCTTTGGAACTGCACCTTCAGGAACGTGAATATGGACATCGCACTTTTCATGAAAATCATCCGAAAGCTTCAAGTCTTCCGCTTTTGAACGGACATAGCTGAAAGCGGCTTGGGCAGACTCTTTCATGACATCGCCCAATTTTCCGGTCAAAATCAGCTTTCCTTTACCCGGAGTCAAGGATACTTCGATTTGAAGCGTATCGCCCCCAACTGTTGTATAGGCAAGTCCTGTGGCTACGCCCACCTGGTCTTCAAGCTCAGCCTGGCCATAGCGGTATTTTTTCTTGCCAAGAAGATCCTCGAGATTTTTCTCTGTAACAATGACTCTTTTCCGTTCCCCGGCTACGATGATTTTAGCCGCTTTTCTGCAAATGGATGCAAGCTGGCGTTCCAGTTCACGTACGCCCGCTTCCCTTGTATAATACCGGACAATCGCCTTGATGGCATCGTCTTTGATCTGGAGCTGGCTTTTCGTTAGCCCGTGTTCCTCCATCTGCTTCGGCAGCAGATGATCCTTGGCTATATGGATTTTTTCCAATTCTGTATAACCGGCTATTGTGATGATTTCCATTCTGTCCCTGAGCGGGCCGGGGATGGTTCCCAAGTCATTGGCCGTAGCAACGAACATGACCTTTGAAAGATCATACGTTTCTTCAATATAATGGTCGCTGAACGTCTTGTTCTGTTCAGGGTCCAACACTTCCAGCATCGCAGATGACGGATCACCGCGGAAGTCATTGGACATTTTATCAATCTCATCCAGCAAAAACACCGGATTCACTGTACCCGCTTTTCTCATCCCCTGAATGATCCGTCCGGGCATTGCCCCGACATAGGTGCGTCTATGTCCCCTGATCTCGGACTCATCTCTGACTCCTCCAAGAGAAATACGGACAAAATTCCTCCCCATGGATTCGGCAATAGAACGTGCAAGGCTGGTCTTTCCCACGCCAGGCGGGCCTGCCAGGCAAAGGATCGGGCTTCTTAAAGATTTGGTCAGCTGTTTGACTGCCAAAAATTCAAGTACACGCTCTTTCACATGTTTAAGTCCGTAATGGTCCCGTTCAAGAATCTTTTCCGCTTTGCGGATGTTCAGGTCATCTTTCGTCGCATTCGTCCATGGAAGTGATACAAGCCAATCGAGGTAATTCCGAATCACAGCACTTTCTGCCGATGTTGCGGGAACTTTCTCATACCTGTCCAGTTCCCTGAACGCAGTCATCTTGGCATGTTCCGTCATCCCGGCATTTTCTATTTTTTCGGTCAGCTCGGCCACTTCACCGACTTTTCCTTCTTTCTCGCCGAGCTCCTTTTGAATGGCTTTCATCTGCTCACGCAAATAATATTCTTTTTGGGTCCTCTCCATTGATTGCTTGACCCTTTGGCCGATTTTTTTCTCCAGATTGAGGACTTCTTTTTCATTATGGATGATTTCAATAACATTGCTGAGCCTGTCTTTTACATCGAATGTTTCCAGGATGTCCTGCTTGTCCTGCAATTTTAACGGCAAATGAGATGCAACGATGTCCGCCATCCGCCCAGGCTCCTCCATATCGGCGACTGTTGCAAACGTTTCGGCCGAGATCTTCTTGGACAGCTTTATATATTGCTCAAAGTATTCAAGCATTGTTCTCATTAAAGCCTGAATTTCCACATCTTTTTCCGTTTCATCTTCAAAAAGCTCAAGGGTGGCGGCAGCGAAATCATCTTTTACAATATAATCCTTCATTTTAGCCCGCGAAAGCCCCTCTACAAGAACCCGTATCGTACCGTTGGGGAGCTTGAGCATTTGCTTTACTTTCGTCAATGTACCAACTCTGTATATGTCGTCCTCACCAGGCTCATCAATTGAAGTATCTTTTTGAGTCGTCAAAAAAATAAGATGGTCGGTGAGCATCGCCTGCTCCAATGCCTGAACGGATTTCTCCCTTCCGACATCCAGATGTAGGACCATCGTCGGAAAAACAAGCATTCCACGCAATGGCAGCAGGGGAACGAACGCCTCTTTTTGTTTGGTCACATTCGTACACCTCCCAGTAATTTTCCTTCCATTAAAAAGAAGGACTTGAACATTACCACAATTTTAGCTTATATAGACGGTTCATGTCGAGGAACAGGCGTCGATGACTTTTGCCTCTTATGCTAAACACTCTTTTTCCCCTTTCCCTGAAGCATGTCCGTAAAAACGAAATCGTGGCCATTACTGCTGATCAATGCTCCTTTCAGCACTTCTTCGATCCTTTTCACCGGTATGACTTCAATTCCTTCGATGCTTCCCAAAATTGAACTCATGTTATCCTCAGGAATGAAAACTGTCCGGGCTCCTGAGAGTTTTGCAGCCTTCACCTTAGCCAAAACTCCTCCAACCGGCCTGATATCTCCTTGAATACCAATCTCCCCCGTCATGGCGACTGTATTATCGACCGGGACTTTATAAATGGCCGAATAAATTCCCACTGCCATGGCAATCCCCGCTGAAGGACCGTCAATCGGAATGCCTCCGGGAAAATTGACATGGATATCATATTGGTGTGCGGGTACCCCCATGGACCTGAGCACAGTTAGGACATTTTCCAATGATCCTTTTGCAAGGCTTTTTCTTCTGATCGATTTCCCTTGTCCATTGATGCTCTCTTCCTCAACGATTCCTGTAATATTGATGCTCCCTTTCTCTTGAGCCGGGATAACCGTCATTTCTATTTCCAGAAGAGCCCCGCCGTTTGGCCCTGTCACTGCCAAACCATTGACGATTCCGATGGCAGGGTTTGGGGAAACTTTTTTCTCATATTTGGGAACCAGTTGGCTTGCTTCGATGATCCATTCAACATCAGCGTCAAGTATATGTTTTCTTTGTTCTGTAATCGCCAAACCTGCAGCGATTTGGATCATATTGACCGCTTCTCTTCCGCTTGACGCATAGGAAGCGAGTGTGGATAAGCCGGAATCACTGATTGAAAGCTCCACTTTATCAGCAGCTTTTTTTGCAACACTCTTAATTTCATCGCGCTCCAACTCACGAAAGAAAACTTCCATACAGCGGGATCTGATGGCCGGCGGAATTTCGCTCGGTGTTCTGGTTGTGGCACCGACAAGCCTGAAGTCAGCAGGAAGGCCTTTTTGAAAAATATCGTGGATATGCGTTGGAATTTGATTATTCTCTTCACTGTAATAGGCACTTTCCAGAAAAACTTTCCGGTCTTCCAAAACCTTTAGCAGTTTATTCATTTGGATAGGGTGAAGTTCGCCAATTTCGTCTATGAACAATACCCCCCCATGGGCATTGGAAACGGCTCCTGGCTTCGGCTGCGGGATGCCCGCCTGTCCCATGGCGCCTGCCCCTTGATAAATGGGATCATGGACCGATCCGATCAAAGGATCCGCAATCCCCCGCTCATCAAAGCGGGCAGTAGTAGCGTCCAACTCTACAAAGGCGGCTGATCGGCGAAAAGGAGAGCTCCCGTACTTCTTGGCTTCCTCCAGTACCAGCCGGGCGGCGGCAGTTTTTCCAACTCCGGGAGGCCCGTAAATAATGACATGTTGCGGGTTCGGACCGCATAACGCAGCCTTTAATGCCTTGATCCCGTCTTCCTGCCCGACAATATCGCCAAAACTCGATGGCCGTACCCGCTCGGACAAAGGCTCAGTAAGCTTGATTGCGCGCATCCTTCTCAATTGTTCCATCTCTTTTCGGGATTCCTTGTCAATGGTTACCTTCTGCGTCCTTTGATTTTTTAACAGGTTAAAAAAATACAGCCCGATGACTGTTCCAAAAAACAACTGAATGAATAAGATGACGGCAGTCCAATTCATCATATTCCCTCCTGACCACTCTTTTTCGCATATGGGTAGTATCTCCGTACAAGATCAGGAATAAACGGAATATTTCATGTGAGCGCCATTCAATAATAGCAACAAAAAACCCGGGAAGCTGTCTGTCTCCCGGATTTTTAGATAAGTTTATGCAGTTCCCTTCAACACAGTTCCATCTTCAAGAACAAGCTTTGGCGGCTTCTCGTCAAGTACCGAACCTTTCGTGATGATACATTTCTTAATATCTTCACGTGAAGGAAGATCATACATAATATCAAGCATGATGCTTTCAATAATGGAACGGAGCCCGCGTGCACCTGTCTTGCGCTCGATCGCTTTTTTGGCGATCTCGCGAAGAGCGTCTTCTTCAAACTCAAGCTCGACATGATCAAGCTCCAGCATTTTCTGATACTGTTTGACGAGCGCATTCTTCGGTTGTGTCAATATTTGAACAAGCGCTTCTTCATCAAGCTGTTCCAGACTTGCAATGACAGGCAGGCGGCCGATAAATTCAGGAATCAGGCCGAACTGCAAAAGATCTTCAGGAAGGACTTTTGATAAAAGGCCTTTTGCTTCAATATCATCCTGCTTATTATCAGATCCAAAGCCAATCACCTTCTGTCCCAAGCGGCGCTTGATGATTTGCTCAATGCCGTCGAAAGCTCCGCCGCAAATGAAGAGGATGTTCGTTGTGTCCACCTGGATGAATTCCTGATGAGGGTGCTTGCGTCCGCCTTGGGGCGGAACACTGGCAGTTGTCCCTTCAAGGATTTTCAATAACGCCTGCTGGACACCTTCACCCGAAACATCGCGGGTGATTGAAGGGTTTTCGGATTTCCGCGCCACTTTATCGATTTCATCAATATAAATGATGCCTTTTTCCGCTTTCTCCACATCATAGTCTGCGGCCTGGATCAATTTTAAAAGGATGTTTTCCACGTCTTCGCCCACGTAGCCAGCTTCAGTCAATGAAGTGGCGTCGGCAATGGCGAACGGAACGTTCAAAATACGGGCAAGCGTTTGCGCAAGAAGGGTCTTACCGCTCCCTGTCGGCCCAATCAAACAAATATTACTTTTGGACAATTCAACATCATCAATCTTGCTGTTGGAATTGATCCGCTTATAGTGGTTATATACAGCAACAGCAAGCGCTTTCTTTGCCTGCTCCTGCCCAATGACGTAATCCTTCAGAATTTCACGGATTTCACGGGGCTTCGGAATGTCTTTGAATTCAAACTCTTCTTCTGTACCAAGCTCTTCTTCAACAATTTCCGTACAGAGTTCAATACATTCATCACATATATATACACCTGGCCCAGCGACCAGTTTACGGACCTGCTCCTGAGTTTTGCCGCAAAAAGAACATTTCAACTGTCCTTTTTCTTCATTAAATTTAAACAATGAACTCTCACCCCTTTTAATAACTATACCTTAGCTTCATTGCAAAGTTGTTGCAGATGTTAAATAGTTATGTATTGCATTGTAGCATATTTTATGAACAAATATACACTTTTTCGCTCAGTAGAGATTATTATGTATGGGCCTGTACTTTTATTTATTGTAAAACAAGGCACGAGTACCCGCGCCTTGTTTTTTGTTAAGGAAATTATAAAATGCTCAGGTTGTGAGTAACTTATTTGTCACTTAATGCTGCGTCCGGCTCCGACGGACAGGAGGTCCTAGTGCCGCCGGCGCCACAGGACGTGGCGCTTTCAGGCGGCCAGCGCCTATCGACTAGCAGACTTCGCCCCTCCCCCTACGATAAGTCAACATCGGCTCCTTCGTCACCGTGTTTCCTTTATCTCGTCAAAGGTACTCCAGTCTGTACGTCGATAAACAGGCGCTTGCGCCTTTGTTCTATCATATGTTGAGTTTTTCAACGTTATGTTTGTAAATGCTATGCGCCGGCCCTGTTATCAACAAGGAAGTCGACTGCTTTTTGAATCTTAAGGTCTGCCTTGATTTGATCAGTATTGCCACCAAACGCTTCTTTAATGCTTTCAACTGGCATGCTGTACATATCAGCCATTTTTTGAAGCTCTTTATCCACATCTTCTTCGCTTGGCTCAAGATTTTCTGCTTTTGCAATCGCCTCAAGCGTCAAATTCATGCGGACACGTTTTTCAGCATCTTCTTTCATTTGGCTTTTTAGGGCTTCTTCGTCCTGCCCGGAAAATTGGTAGTAAAGATCCAGGTTCATGCCCTGCGTTTGAAGACGTTGCTCGAACTCATTCATCATGTTTTTCAGCTCATTTTCAACCATCACTTCCGGCAGGTCGATCTCTGCATTTTCAGTTGCCTTTTCAACCAGAGAGTCGCGGAGCTTATGGTCTGCCTCATGCTCTTTATTCTTTGTCAGGCGTTCCTTGATGGAAGCTTTCAGTTCATCGAGTGTTTCAGCTTCTTCATCTACGTCTTTTGCGAACTCATCGTCAAGCTCAGGAAGTTCTTTTGTTTTGATTTCGTGAACTTTCACTTTGAACACAGCAGGCTTTCCAGCCAATTCTTCCGCATGGTATTCTTCAGGAAAAGTGACAGATACGTCTTTTTCCGCTCCGGCTTCAACGCCTACAAGCTGTTCTTCAAATCCGGGAATGAAACTTCCGGAACCAAGTTCCAGCGAATAGTTCTCAGCTTTGCCGCCTTCGAACGGCTTATCATCGACAAATCCTTCGAAGTCGATTGTGACTGTGTCGCCTTCCTCTGCTGTACCTTCTTCCTTGACGACAAGCTCAGCTTGGCGCTCTTGAAGATTTTTTAATTCATTTTCAACATCTTCATCTGTGACTTCCGTATCGATTTCTTCCCCTTCAAGGCCTTTATAATCACCGAGTTTTACCTCCGGTTTCACGATTACTGTAGCTTTGAAGATCAACTCTTTCCCTTTTTCCATTTGCTCGATATCAATTTCAGGCTGATCAACCGGTTCAATGCCTGTTTCTTCCACAGCAGAAGTATAAGCCTCAGGAAGAATGGCATCCAACGCATCCTGGTAAAGGGATTCTACGCCAAAACGCTTTTCAAAAAGTGAACGGGGAATTCTTCCCTTGCGGAAACCCGGAATGTGTACTTGTTTTACAACTTTTTTAAACGCTGTATCAAGGCCTTTATCAAAAGTTTCCTGATCAACCTCAACTGTAAGGACTCCTTGATTACCCTCTAACTTTTCCCATTTTGCTGACATATTCATTACCTCCAACTACATATCTTTCGATAAATCTCTTATGTAAATCTTATTTTTTGATCTTACAATAGATGGCATAACCATTATATTATAACATAGCTTTTCAACTATTTAAAGGGAAGAAAAATTAAACAGTTGAAGGTGAATGCTGTTCAAGATCAAAAACAAATGAAATGGCCTGATCCAATTCAGCCGGGTCTACCTGGAACTTTTTGGCCGTTTTTTCATTGCTCCAATTCTCTCCGTACATTTCATGGCCGAAACCCCTGTATGCCGCTGCCCAAAGTGCAGGATTGCTCGGAGTGAACTCAAAGGGAAACAAAAGAAATTGATGGCGGAGGATCATTTCCTCCAATTGCTCAAGCAATACAGGATTCTCATTTTCCAACTCCTCATTCAATTTGGCTATTACAGCCTGGTAAAGGGGCATCTCCATCAAGTCGGGAAGTTCAGAGGGAATCACTGCGCTGTCATAATCAAACTTCTTCACTTGTACCGGCGTTTGTACCTGATGTTCCCTTAGCACATTCAAAGCGGCTGTCTGTAAAAATGGATGCGCCTGGCTGTCCTTCAAGAGATTCAGTAAAGAAGCTTTGTAAGGCTGAATATTTTTATTCGCCAAGCCGCTAATAAAAATCAATTGCTCCCTAAAGCCGCCTTTGCCAAAGCCGGATTCCGCGGACTTTTGGGAGGGGCCGCCGTTATGCTCCTTATTGTCCAATGTCCTTTTACTGAACTTTAATAACGTTTGATAATGCTCCCGCTTTTCCGGCGGAACATGCTGCTCCTCAAAAAGGGTTTCCAGTGTATGAACAACCTGCTCATGCATGTTTAACTGCATCAATATCATCAAGTAGAGATCAATGATTTCATAATAGTCACCGATCCCTTTATGAAGCATGTCCTCTGTTTTTTCCTTCGCCTTTTGATAATCGCCGCTTTCGTAATAAGCCACCGCGAGAGCCATATCGATTTCATCATCGTCATGGTCGAGTTCCCTTGCCTGTTCAAAAAAATGTGCCGCTTCCTCAAATTGCCGGTCTTTCAAACTTTCCATTCCAAATTGAAAGAGCCGCTTTTTTAACCCCGGAAATAAAATAATGTTGTCTTTTTCCATATATAACCCTTCCCAATAGCAGAACGAGCTCACCCTTTTAATGTAAGATAGTTTAGCATGTGGTTGTTTGAAAAACAAACTTCTGGCAAAAACCTCTATCGACAGGAAGGAATATTTCAAATTTTTATAGAATATATGTAAATATATGCATAGGACAAAATAACACAATTTTTTCGTTCTCTTACTTATACCCATTTGTCCAGTGCTTAATCATCCGTAAAAGCAGCCATGTAATAAGCTCGGGAAAGGAGTGGTACTAACTGGCGCATGCACTGAAGGGTGTCAAGGTGTTGGATCTGTCAAGAGTACTTGCAGGCCCTTATTGTTCAATGATTTTAGGTGACCTGGGAGCAGAAGTGGTAAAAGTGGAGACCCCTGACGGAGGGGATGACACAAGAAAATGGGGGCCGCCTTTTCAAAAGGGGGTCAGCGCCTATTACCTATGTGCTAACCGAAACAAGAAAAGCATGACAGTGAATTTGAAATCGTCGGAAGGAAAAGACATCATCAAAAAGCTTGTCAAAGAAAGTGACGTCATTATCCACAATTTTAAGACCGGGACGATGGAACGGCTCGGACTCTGTTACGACACCCTTAAAAACATTAACCCTGGCATCATTTATTGTTCCATCACAGGGTTTGGTGAAACCGGACCTTATAAAAACCTGCCCGGCTATGATTTTATCATTCAGGCAATGAGCGGTTTCATGAGCATAACAGGGGATGAAGATTCCGGACCGCAAAAAGTTGGAATCGCTATCACAGACGTATTGACAGGCTTATATTCTTGTATCGGAATTCAAGCGGCATTGCTGGAACGGGAACGGTCAGGCATTGGCCAGAAAATCGACATCGCATTATATGACAGCGCGGTCAGCGCCCTGATTAATGTCGCCAGCAATTTTTTAATGTCGGGACAAACCCCGCAAGCCTTGGGTAACAGCCATCCGAATATTGTTCCGTATCAAACTTTTCAAACCAAAGACAGCGATATTGTGGTTGCTGTCGGCAACGACCGGCAATTTGCGGTTTTATGCCGGCTGATGGGGTTTGAGGAATTGGCGGAGGATCCAAGATTTTTAACGAATCCGAAGCGAGTGGAAAATCGGGAAGTACTGATACCGATTTTACAAAAGCGGCTGATGGAAGCAGGTTCCGATGAATGGATCCGTTCTTTCCGTGAAAACAATATTCCATGCGGTCCGATCCAAACCGTCAATCATTTGGAGAATGACCCTCAGCTTCAGGCGAGGGACATCATCCAATCCATTGAACATCCTACAGCAGGCAGAATCAGATTGATCGGAAGCCCGTTAAAGCTTTCGCGAACCCCTGCCAAAGTACGCTATTATCCGCCTGATGCCGGGGAACACACAAACGAAATACTGATGGAACTTGGATATGATGAAGATTTGATCGGGTTTTTAAGGAAAAACAAAATCATTTGACGAGGGGTGCTGTAATTGAATTTCGACTTTAGCGATGAACAAATCATGTTAAGAAAAACGGTACGGAACTTTGTAGACAAGGAAATCATGCCCCATATAGCTGAATGGGATGAAAAAGGAGAATTTCACTCCGAGATCATTACCGATTTGGCGAAACTCGGCTTGATGGGAGTCTGCATCCCGGAAAAATACGGCGGGAGCGGAATGGACTATAATTCACTTGCGATTGTTTGCGAAGAGCTGGAAAGAGGCGATACGGCTTTTCGTACAGCCGTGTCTGTACATACCGGATTAAACAGCATGACGCTGCTTCAGTGGGGAACGGAGGAGCAGAAGCAAAAATATCTGGTCCCCCAGGCTAAAGGAGAAAAGATCGGCGCTTTCGGATTGACTGAGCCGAATGCAGGATCCGATGTTGCCGCCCTTCAATCAACGGCAGTCAGGGATGGCGACCATTATATACTGAATGGGCAAAAAACATGGATTTCCCTTTGTGATGTGGCCGACCACTTCCTCGTTTTCGCTTATACTGATAAAAATAAAAAACATCATGGGATTTCGGCTTTCATCGTGGAAAGAACGATGGAGGGATTTTCCTCCAAGGCGATCAAGGGCAAATTGGGAATTCGCGCCGGCAATACGGGAGAAATATTCTTTGAAAATATGAAAGTCCCCAAAGAAAACCTTCTGGGAGAAGAAGGGGAAGGTTTTAAAATTGCGATGTCCGCTTTGGACAGCGGACGCTTCACAGTGGCGGCAGGAGCCTGCGGGCAGATCATGGCCTGTCTGGAAGCAAGCGTCAAATACTGTCATGAGCGGGAAACCTTCGGCAAGAAAATCGGTGACCACCAGCTTGTCAAACAGATGATTGCCAACATGGAAGCTGGGCTGCAAATGAGCCGCCTTCTTGTGTACCGCGCAGGGGAATTGAAGAATAAAGGGGTGCGGAATACGAGAGAAACATCCCTTGCCAAATGGCAAGCGTGCGATTTTGCCAATAAAGCAGCAGATGACGCCGTTCAAATTCACGGAGCTTATGGTTATTCAAACGAATATCCAGTAGAGCGGTATTTGAGGAATTCCAAAGCTCCTGTAATATATGAAGGAACTCGCGAAATCCACACGATTATGCAGGCTGATTATGTCCTCGGCTACCGCGAGGATAAGCAGTTGAACAAAATGCTTCCTCCGTGGCCTTTTGAAGATTAGAAAAATAGAAGATGCCGTCCAGAAAATTGCGATAAAGTGATTTCCTGGGCGGCTTTTTTATGTTGAGTCTTTTAGTAAAGGAAAGTAAAGGTTCATTTTAATAGTGCCGGGTTGACGGAAATCGCTGATGCGATAATGAGCACTGATTACCGTATTGGTGACCGTTTTGCGCAGCAATCTCAATTAACGGGCACCTTTCTCTCTGTGTTCTTCCTCTTATTGCCTCTTTTCAACAATATGCACACCTCTTTTAGCCATTTCTTTTATATAGATCTCCCCTGGAACAATCTGCTCCGGCGGATATACACCCTTCCGGGTTATTCTCCCATCCCCTATCATCTGTGCTACGGCTGATATCGTATAAGCCGTAGCTCTGGCCATCGCAGTCACTTGATGCGAACGGTCTTTATACGTCACCATTTCGTACTCGTAAGTTCTGTCCTTTCCTCCTGCCTCCCCCGCTACAATCACTCTGAGCAAAACGACATCATCCTTATCCTTCAAATCAACGACAGGCTGCAATACTTTTAATAAAACATCACGCGGTTTGACCTGCTGTCCTCCGACTTTCACGCTATAATCACTGCGCGTCAAGTTCAGATCGACGAGCAGCTTGAATTTTTCACAATGGCCGGGATATCGGATTGTTTTATATTCCAGGGTTTCAAGGTCTGGATAGGACTTTGAAAGTGTGGATGTACCACCCGAAGTATGGAAGGCCTCCAATGGAGCGAATTTTTCAAAATATACTTTTTCCACCTCCGATAAAGATGGAATTTCCCGTACCTTTCCATCACGTATGACCAAGGAAGGGTCTGTATAATGGTCGAGCACACCTTCCATTGAAAAAACTTGATTATATTCCAGAGGGGGCTCCGGCCGCAAGGGAATTCCCCCAACATACAGCCTGATAGATTTCGGATTGCTTAATTTGCCTGCACCATAACCGGATAAAATATTGATCATGCCAGGCGCTACCCCAAGATCCGGGATAATTGTGACATTGGCAGTTTTCGCTTTATCATGAAGGGCGAGCACCTTATCCGTCATATGTCCGATATGGCCGCCCAAATCAACGGAATTTGTTCCCGCCAAAATAGCAGCTTTCGCCACCTGCTCATTAAAAGAGTAGAACAGGGCATTGATGACAACATCATATCCCCGCAGAAACTGAACAAGATCCTGAAAGTTTCCGGCATCCAATTGAAACGCTTTGACCTTTGGTGAACCGACCGTCCGGCATACAGCATCCGCCTGATCGAAATGAATATCCGCTATTCCAATCTCTTTTACATTTTCCGCCCCTGCAAGATCCCGCACTGCTTCCTTCCCCATCAATCCTGCGCCCAAAACGGCTATTTTCAATGGACTCACTCCCCTTCTCTTTACACATTCTATGTTTAAAAGAGTGGAAGAATTATCAGGTATATTTTCAATTGCCGTTCTTTTTCCAAAATCTGCTTGATTAAACAGTCGCTGATGATAAAATAGACTTTGTTTTCATGTTCCAAATTATTAGAGGCGTAAAACAGTTTACATAATCATCGGAGGAGTTCAATTAACATGAACAGCATCTTTGGAGTCATTTTCATCTTATTTTTAATAGGTACAGTTACAGCAGCGACATCCAAACGAAAAATAATTGTATCCGTCGCTGCTGCCAGCCTGCTGGCTTTGGCCGGCTGCTCTGACATTGACAGCACATCCGTGGATAAGAAAACAGATGAGATTCAAGCAGCTGATACAGAGACACAACAGGAAAAAGAACTGGAACCATCATCAACAACCGAGCAGAAGCCAGATAAAGAGAAATCCACTGACACATCCGGCACAGTCGATCAGATCCCTGTAACACTTGTCAAAACGATAGACGGCGACACGATCAAAGTCCGATACAATGGTAAAGAACAAAACGTCCGTTACCTTCTAATTGATACACCGGAAACAAACCACCCGCGCTTAGGAAAGCAGCCTTTCGGCGAAGAAGCGAAGGAGCGCAACGCGCAACTGGTCAACAGCGGTGATCTGACCCTTGAGTTCGATATCGGGGAACGTGTGGATAAATATGGACGATTGCTGGCCTATGTATATGTCGACGGGAAAAGTGTGCAAGAAACTTTATTGGAGGAAGGCTTGGCTCGAGTTGCCTATGTTTACCCTCCAAATACAAGGCATTTAGCCCCTTACGAAGAAGCACAAAAACGTGCCAAAGCGAAAGGGATCGGCATTTGGTCGATCGAAAACTATGCGACAGAATCAGGATTTAAAGAATCTTCTGCAGGAGAGTCAGAAGATTCACAGCAACCTGCCCCTGACCGCCGGCCTTCTGAACCGGCAGGGGGAACGGAGTATTTTCAAAACTGTACGGAACTAAGAAAGGTCTATCCGAATGGAGTGCCCGAAGGCCATCCGGCCTATCAGCCAAAAATGGACAGGGATAAAGATGGATATGCGTGTGAGAGATGAGGAACAGCCCGGGTTGGGCTGTTTTTTTAGGCTGATGAAGCAAAGAATAAAAGCTATAAAGCGGTACGGAAAGATATTATAATGAAGATATAACAACCGGGCAAAACCACAATTTCAATAAAAATTTTTAGTATGGGGGGGGTAAAATTGAACGAGGAAATTTTGAATCAAATTTTAGCGAGTGTACAGGGCTTAACCGTTCAAGTAAAGTCTGTTAAAGATGAGGTACAGAGTGTAAAAAGTGACGTACAAGGCGTTAAAGATGAAGTACAGGGCGTTAGGTCCCAAATGAATAACAGATTTGATGCGCTGGAAACACGCATGTCAAACATGGAACTGAAAATGCATGATTTAAAAGAAGAAATGAAGAATTTAGGAACGGATAATATTTCGGTGAAGCAGGCAGTCATTGAGACTAATAAAGTTGTAAAACGCATTGAACAAACACAAGAGAGTCATGAACGGACTTTGGACTTGCTCTCCAGGCGTTCTATAGATCAAGAGGCGGAGATCAAACGAATTAAATAGGTTTTCAAAAAAATAATGCATCTTCCCAAATCTGCCCCCATAGCGGCGGACACAATGTTGCTGATACAAAAAAACTGAGGAAGGGTCCTCAGTTTTTCAAGTTTTCTATGAAATGTTCAAGCCTATCCAGGGACTGCAAATTCCGGTTGCACTCTTGGCTGTCATCGCAAATATAATTCCCGCGGTTGGTGAACGTTTCTTTCCCGCTTTTTACATTTGCCATGAACAATCCCACTTCCCCATGGCGATTGCATAAAGAACAAATCCCTTTTGTTTTATGCCTGAACGTACCATGAATCCCCATTAACTTCCCTTTATAATCGAAAATGAGGAATTTTTTATCGGAACGGATATCATACCAGCCCAAATAGGTTGTTTCGGTAAAATCGATTTCCTTTAAAAACTGCAGTTTCAATTTCCCTGCTTTTGGAAAAAGCTTTCCTACCGTTTTTTCCGTTACCGGCTTAAAAGGAATGACATATGTTTTTAGATCGGCCAGAAAATTTTTCGCCTGAATATCTTCTTCAATTTCGGCAATTTTATCAAAAATCTGATGCTCTTCGATCTCAGGAAACAGATTCATTATTTTGTCCACCGCTCCATATTTGACTGCTTTCAGAACGGATGGATCCTTGACTGTAGAATGGGCATGCACCAAATGCTTCACTTGAAATTTAATAAAGTTAAATTGGTCACACCTGATAAAAGGTTGTATTTCGTTATGGCTTGTCATTATTATTAGCTCCTTATTGTAGTATAAAAATTAGAGTAAGAGACAAAGCCATTTATAAAAATTAGGCGATGATCAGATCGTCTACCTCATGCAAAGTATCGCCTGTTTTATAAGAGGCTTTGCATGAGACGCCGCAAATTCTGGCGGAAATATGTTCGCCATCTTATATCACCTCCAGTGAATAAGTATATTGTACAACAGTTTGAGTATGTCTGGTAAGTAATTTTTTTGCTTTGCGTGAAATGGGGCTTAGCAGGATATTATCCCAAAATGCACCCATTTTTTAAATTTGTCCGCATATCCCTAGCTCGTTTTACTTGGACCTGCATAATTTGTATTAATCCTATAAGGTGGTGATATTCATGGGATTCTATGGCTGTGGGCGCAGATTCAGGTACGGCGGTTATGGATATGGCGGAGGATACGGCATGCGCAATTCCTTTGCGTTAATCGTGGTGCTTTTCATTCTGTTGATTATTATTGGCGCCGCCATATTTTAACTAAACAGCCTCCGCTGCATCCGAACCGTTTCCGACTCCATTTTCGGCTCATCTTAACCTCAAGGAGCGCTTTATTCAAGCGCTCTTTTTATCAGTTTCATGTTATTACTATTTTAACTCATACATTTTGTGGCATGAAAAATAAAGCGTAATGGTAAAGCCCATATATCTCTATTCATTTTTTAAGCCTGCTGTATTGTTAATAATATACTGAATTTTGTCAAAAATGATTGGACAGACTGTATGGTATAAACGAGCAATTTTTCTATATCGCTAAGGCTGCCAATGTTCTTGAGTCATATCTTACTTCATGCCATTGTAACTGAAGCTACTTTTAATTCCTTTAAATACAGATGTAATGAACCCGATTAAGAAAGGCTTTTGATATGGATAACCTGACGTGTATTTCCACGCTTCCCGGTTGATTTGATTAAGCAGGCGTTTTTGTTCATTTATCATATATTGATACTCATAAAGATTCATCATAAGCTCCCCTTCAGCTATATTTGGTTGCTATGTTTATTTTAAGCAATGATCATCTTGATAAAATCGTACCTGTGTCTAAAATTTGCATACAAAAAAAGGCCTTATCAAGATAAGACCTTAGTCTAAGACGTTCGCCCGAGTAATCAATCAAACCAGTTATTTTTTATGGCAAAAAGGGCCGCTTGTGTACGATCTTGCAACTGCATTTTTCCCAATATCGAGGTAATGTGGGTTTTTACTGTTTTTTCTGTAACATGAAGTTCAGCCGCTATTTCCTTATTGCTCTGTCCTAAAGTAATATGGTACAGTACTTCTCTTTCCCTTGGAGTAAGGATTTGTATCCCTTTATCTGTTTCGGCTTCCTTTGTCACATGGGAAATCAGTTGATTCGTTACTTGCTGATGAAACGTTCGATTGCCTTCCATTGCTGCTTTGATTGTCTCCGCCAGAACATCGGGCTCCACGTCTTTCAACTGGTAGCCGAGGGCCCCTGCTTTAATGGCCGGCAAGACAGAATCCCGGTCGGAGAAACTTGTAAGAATAATCACCTTTACATCGGGATAGTTTTTAGAAATTTGCTTAGTCGCCTCAATCCCGTCCATCTTCGGCATTTGTACATCCATAAGCACAATGTCCGGTTTTAATTCCTCAACCTTTTTTAGCGCCTCTATCCCATTTTGCGCTTGACCGACGATTTCTATATCAGATTGAGTTTGCAGAAAAAAACGCAATCCTCTCAATACAACCAAATGATCATCGACGAGCAGCACTTTAATTTTCACATATTAACCCCCTTTCTTTTTCGATGTGGGTACTAGAATAGTAATGGTTGTCCCCTTTCCCACGATACTTTCAATTTCCAAATTTCCGTTTACTTGTGCAGCCCGTTCCCGCATGCTTTTCATCCCGAGGGACTTGCTGTATTTCAACGCTTGTTCAAGCGAAAAGCCCCGCCCTTGATCGGACACAACCATTCGCACAGCGTCTGGGTTACATTCAATTTGAATTTGGGCGCTGTTCGTGCGAGCATGCTTTCTTACATTGTTCAGCGCCTCTTGACCGATACGAATGAATGCCTCTTCTACCTTTGGTATGAGATGGCCGTCTTCTTTCATTTGTATGGTCACATTCAATCCGATTTTTTCAGCGTATTCTTTCAGTAAATCTGTAATCCCTTTGTCGATATTGTCCGGACGAAGCTCCCAAATGAGGGATCGCATTTCAGTCAATGCTTCTTGAGCCAACTGACCGATGTTGTTTATGCCTTCTATTACGTTCTGATCTTCATGTTTCAACATTTCCCTGAGTCCACGGGCTGTCAGAGAGAGAGAAAATAGTTTTTGATTGACAGAGTCATGCAAATCGCGGGCCAGCCGGTTTCTCTCTTCGGTTAAGAGCAATTGCTGCCGTTCTACATAAAGCCGGGCCTCTTCCATCGCCAACGAAATATGTTCCGCCAATACTTTCAATACATCAAACTCGTAATCAGTGAATGGTTCGAACTGTCTGCTAATGAACAGCACGCCTTTTTGTTCGTGCAATTTCAACGGTATGGCAATCGAAGACTGGCCGCCGTTATTATTAAGTTCGGGAAAAATAAAATCTTTTTGATCGCTTACACATATTTTTTGCTCTGAATACGCTTGAACGATAATATCCGAAGAATCTTTTGAATCACGTAAACTACATGTTTCATTCATTAATCCAGGTGTTCCATCTCTATAAAGCGCTTGCAGGGTCAAGCGATCACGCCGTTTAATGATAATGCCCGCCGCCGACCAGCCAAAATTCTCTCCTATCTGCCCAATAATGGTTTCAAGGAGAATGTCTGGATCATTTATATTCCATATGTAACGCGTCAGTTCATCGATTTTGGCATAATATTCGAATTGTTTCTTTTCCCGCTCATACAGGAACGTCCGCTCAACTGCAGTTCCAATTTGGTACGCTACCGATTCGAGCAGAGTAAGTTCTTCATCGTTGAAGTATTTTTTCCCCGGTGATCCGACATTTAAAATACCAAATCTTTTTCCGCGGATTGTTAAGGGAACCGTCGCATGATGGGTGAGGTTGTGGGTATCCCCCCATGAATATTCGACTGCCTCCTGCAGGCGCTTGCATTTAATAATATTGACCGCTTTCTTTAATGAACCTTTCCAATATAGCTCCAGGCAATCACAAGTACCGCATCTCATCGGTTTCTTATCTTCCCGGGCAAGTGCCGGAGGTAAGTTGTAATCGGCCATCTTCTGGTGAAACGGCCGCTCTTTTGCCAGAAATATCCACCCCGTGCTTATTCCGGTCACTTCAAGCAATTTCTCCAGCGTACTCTGAAGCATCTGCTCTAGATCATTACTTTCGTTCAACGTTTCTGCTATTGTTTTTAAGATTAATAATTCCTTATGGTGATTCTCTATGCTATTTGACATCGGTTCTCCTCCTACATGCATTATAAAAATATACTTCTGTGTATCTCCAGAAAATCCTGTAAAATATTAGCATATGAAATTTTCTCTTGTTTTTTATTCGGCACCCTAAAAAAATCACGCGTGCAGTGCGTTAAAAAATGAATGGCCGAGCCCAACTTATTCGCTATTCCATGGCCACATGCTTTCTTTAAATCCGGTTTCAGACAAAAATTAATTTGCAAATGATCCCCTTTTACCCAAAGTGCCCATCCGCTTTTTTTATTTTCTCATATATTGTTAAGGCCAGATGGAAAAGGAGGGAAATAAATATGGCTGATGGTGCAGGATATGGCGGTGGCGCAGGCTTCGCCTTAATCGTTGTATTGTTTATCCTATTGATTATTGTGGGAGCTGCCTTTGTTGGTGGTTACGGCGGCGGTTACGGTGGCGGTTTTGGCGGCTGGTGGTAATATAATTTAAAAAGCTTACCCCAACAGTTGAAGCCAGTGTATATCCGCTCTTTATGGTACATTGTTTGTCAGTAATAGACTAAGGTAAATTTGATGAAAAACCCGTTGCAAAATTGGCGGCTATTTCCAATGGAACGGGAATTGGGGGCGGAATTGGATTACTGGGTAGAGAAATACCGTAAAATGGATCAATGTATAGTTGATTGGGGGTCCTTAGCAAAACAGCTCGTTTTCCGCTTCTATGAATTACCACATTTTTAAATAGTATGTTTATAAAATGGCCGATTCATCTCGTGATTTTTTATCATGAGATGAATCGGCTCATCTGTTATTGTCGGACTAGTTCTCTGATATATAACCCGCTGGTTTGTGAATAACTCCCGGTTATTCCATGTAATTTATTTTTTCAACTTATTTAATATAACCCCCGCAAAGTTTCCACTCAATACCTGTTTCCCATTTTGATTGATGCATAGGAAAGTGGCAAAAATAGATATTCTATTGTTTTCTTGTCTTTCGAGATTTTTAATCATTACTTCACAACCTATTGTATCTCCGGTGAAGACGGGTCTCAAAAACTCAAAATTCATTGTACGAGCCAGTACATTGTAATCTCCACCGACCTTTGTCGGCAATGTAGCAGTTAATAGCCCTTGAACCACAAGTCTCCCCAGTTCATCAGGTTTCGTATGGTGATCCCCTTCATCCATGGATACTTTTGTAAATATTTCAACATCTTCTTTTGTGAACATCCGTTCAAATCGAATAATATCTCCAACTTTCAAATTCAATTTAAATCCCCCGGAATTTTTAATATTTTGATAGAAAATTCAGAGTAATAAACTCCATTTTAGAAAGCGATTTCCTCTTAGTGAGCCGATTGCGTCCATGGACAAGAGTAAAGAAAGGGAAGAAGAACCGTGCTCAAACTGCTCCAGGCGATGTCCCCGCTTGTAATCACAGCTTCCCCCAATAAACGGTAGTATGCATAGAGGGAGCAAGATGGAGGCCATACACCTGGGGGTATATTTTCTGAAATAAACAGCCTGCCCGATATGTGTGAAGACATGAATAAAAAACAAAGACAACATAAAAATAGGAAAGTAGAACGAAAAAAGAACAGCAATGAGCGTCACCGCTGTAATAGCAAGAAAAATCCAGAATACGTCTTTTGCAAATTGGACCGGTGTCATCTGAAAACTAGTGCAAAAATGTTTTCAGCATGGATGGAGGGATCTTTTTAATCACATAGTCTTTGTTTCACTCACTTTTCAACGGTGAGAATCTCCTCGAAATCGTGAAACATAAAGATAATGGGGAACAACCGTACGACAGTCAAAATATGCAGATTTGCATTCGCTATATCGTTTTAATCCTTTGCTAAATCTTTACGGTCAACAGCTTTTGGTGGTTGTTCCATCCAGCCGTGGTCAATCATAATATTCGCACCATCCTCAACATATAATCCAACATCCTTTAGAAACATGGCATACATTGCGCCAATATCACGCCGTCCATTAAGTGATGCACCATTGGCATAGGACCTGATTTTCATGGAAAACATATCTATTTTATGCCATAACATTAATTTATCCGAAAAGGGAGAAAAAGTAGAAGTGCTCACCAAGTCATCCAATAAGGGAGGAGATGGCAAATTTTCATTGTGCAGATGCTGTGAACAGGCTTCTATATGTTTTTTAATCATTTCCTTTCCTCTAAGGAGGAATTTCCGGACATCTTCATTTTTAGATACTTGAGAAAAACCAATTAATAACGCCTTGCTTGTAACATCGTTTTCAATATCATCATAAAGATGTGTAATCTCAAGTGCGTGAAGGGATCGAACGTTTCCGAAAAAGCCATTTAAATAACTTTGCTTTTTTACAAAGTCAGCTTTTGGGGGGACAGGAATGAAAGGCGGCTTTGTTAAAAAACCTTTTTCTTTTAATAGATCATTAACATCTGTTAAAAGCTTAACAGCAGAGTTAAGGGTAAAAATAAAGAAATCCCGTATATCTTTTCTGATCACCAAAGGTATGGCAATTGTGTAAATACTCATTCCGGCTTTACCCGTATATTTTAAATAGTGAAGATAAAACTCGTCGGAAAATAACCTTGGGGCACCCAGGTTTACATCTTCCTTTGAAAAGCCGATTGGTATGGGGAAATTTTCTTTAATAAATATTGCTTTAATATCCTCCACAATTTTCCTGCTTAACTTTAACGCATTCTCCACAACCCTTTTGATATCTTTATCCTCGACATGTTTAAGATAATAACTCAGAACACACGTAAAAAGTGTATTCCCCGTATACGTTGCCCAAAGTTTCCCTATCTCGGCCGATGTTAATTTTTCATTAGTATTTTGGGTTTTGCCTTTCATATTGATATCCCCCCATTTGCTGCCTCGCGGAATATTGTTCCCTAAAAAGAGGAAATATATAAACCAAATACATTTTCGTTTAAGAAAAGCACAAGGCGCGCAGCTTTTGGCAACAAGCTAGCCAACGCTTGCGGAGGCGTAGTTTGCCTTCGCAAGCGTTGGCTTAATCCTTGCGCCGATGGCGCCTGGCCGACTAAAAGCGCCACGTCCTGTGGCTTCATCGACACTAGGACCTCCTGTCCGTTGGAGCTGGGCATTACATAGCCTTTGTTTGAAGAGAAAATTTGTACACTTTCCGATTTTCTCACCCCGGAATTATCCTCTAAGACCCACACTCGGATTTATTTTGACCATTTTCCCCGCAGGGATAGCAGCACTAATAACACCTGCGATGACGGGAACAATTAAACATAATACAAATATCCATGTTTCATCCCATGCGATGGTTTGATACATAGAATGTAAAATTACTATACTGAACACTATTCCTAGAATGCCGCCCGGAACTCCTAAAAGGGCCCCCTCCATATAAACCATCTTTTGTATTGTCCGGTCTTTCCAACCTAATGCTTTGTACAAGGAAATTTCCACATTTCTTTCCTTGATGTTTTGCCACATCACTTCCGATGTTGTTAAAATGGAAATCAGGAAGCACATAGCTACCGAAAAATAATGGGGCGCTTTTACCTCCATAGAGACATACTGGCCCAACCAAGTAGTGAATAGTACCCCGTTCAGCCTTAGCGATACAGTGATGAATACGATGAGCAACCCGCTTGGCAAGCCGATCGCGAAAATGGTCAGTAGGTTTCGGAGCCATCTGCTGAATATGGCATTGATTTCAATGCCAAGCATTCCTTTAACCGGAATAATCCTTGCTTTGGAAAGACTGATCTCCCCTTCTTTCATAACTTCCACAGGGTGGATTTTTTTCACAAATAAGCTGGGCAATAACGCTCCCATTAGATAAATAAACAAAATGCAGCCTGAAATGATAAGGAGCTTGAATAGAGAGAGTGTGCCGGGATTGTACGCTCGGATGATCATCAGGACTTAAGTTACATAAACCAAAATTGAAACCAGAAAGTAATACAGTAAAGCTCCTGCTTTACAGTTTAGTTTACACTCCCTTCCAACCAGTTATGAATGCTTCATTATTCTATTTCCCAATGCCTGTGATTGGCTTGTCAAACATATAAACATTATCGTCGTACACTGGAACTTACCATAAATCTGATAAATCAAAAATATTTGTGTAAAAAATGTGTAAGAAAGTTTTATAACCTAACGCTTTTAATCGTATTCCCATAAAATAGAAAAACACTCTGAAACGCTGGTATAACAGCGTTTCAGAGTGTTTTCCATGACCTCACCTTAACCCCAATACATACAAAGACGTCCCAGGAGAGATTCGAACTCCCGACCCACAGCTTAGAAGGCTGTTGCTCTATCCAGCTGAGCTACTGGGACTCCATATTATTTTTAAAGACATTTTTTATTATATGGCTGGCGTTTGGTAAAGTCAATAGTTTTTTTCAAATTATTATTGATCCTTTACCTTTTGGCCAGCCAGAACCGGTTCAAATGCAGGATGAAATGCCGATGACAGGCTCCATTGGCCTGTCTGCTCTTGTTAATCGTTTGATAACTTACATCAAAGATAATTTTTCTATATACGGCTCCAAATTTTTCATGGCAGCCGCACGGTGGCTCAGTTCATTTTTCCTTTTAGGGCTCATCTCCGCCATTGTTTTTCCTTCGGATGGCACGTAAAAGATGGGATCGTACCCGAAACCCTCGGAACCACGGCGTTCGTTCAGAATCATTCCTTCACACGTTCCATTAACAGTGATCGTTTCAAAATCGGGCCCTGCCACAGCAAGTGCGCAATAGAAACGCGCTGTCCTTTCCTCTTCATTGACAGCTTCCATTTCACTCAATACCTTATCAATATTATCTTCATCGTTTTTCTCAGCCCCCGCATACCTGGCCGAATATACGCCGGGCCTTCCACCAAGTGCATCGATGGCCAGCCCCGAATCATCCGCCACAACAATTGAATTTGCAAGTTTGGCAATTGCTTCCGCCTTGATAATCGCATTCTCTTCGAATGTTTCACCTGTTTCTTCAATATCGGGCACATCCGGAAAGTCAATCAATGTCTTTACTTCCATTCCATACTTTGAAAACAACCGCTCAAATTCCTTCGCTTTGCCTTTATTTTTCGTTGCTATGATAACACTTTTCACGATTGTTTTTCACTTCCATCAGTGGGCTTAGATCCGATCTTCTCCGCAATTTCTCCGAGAGCTTCCTTCTGGATTGCGGATAATTCCTTCATGCCTTTTTTGGCTGCCGCAAGCATTTCCTGCAGTTGGCCGGCTGTAAAAGTGGATTCTTCTCCTGTTCCCTGCAGTTCGACAAACTCCCCAGCACCTGTCATCACCACATTCATATCAACTAAAGCTGAGCTGTCTTCTATATAATTCAAATCCAAAATAACGCCAACTTCTTCAATGATGCCAACACTCGTTGCCGCCAGAAAATCTGTCACCGGGAAAGTCGGCAGTTCTTTTTCCTCCACCAGCTTGGCAACAGCCATCGTCAAGGCGACAAAAGCCCCTGTTATGGATGCTGTCCTTGTTCCTCCATCTGCTTGGATGACATCGCAGTCAATCCAAATCGTTCTTTCGCCAATCGCTTCAAGATCCACGACTGCCCGAAGTGCCCGTCCAATAAGCCGCTGGATTTCCATCGTCCTGCCTGACACTTTTCCCCTTGAAGATTCCCTGATATTCCGCGTTTCGGTTGCCCTTGGCAGCATGGAATATTCCGCTGAAATCCAACCTTTTCCTTCACCTCTTAAAAAAGGAGGCACCCTGTCTTCGATACTTGCAGTGCATATTACTTTTGTGTCTCCCACCGTAATCAGGACAGAACCTTCCGGATGCTTCAAATATCCGGTTTCAATATGTATGTTTCTTAATTCATCTGCTTTTCTTCCGTCAACACGCAATGATAATCCTCCTTAAAAAAACAATAGAGCCGGCATGACCTTTATGCCGGCCTCTTCAAGCTTATCTATAGTATATCAAATCTCCTGTAATTAATAACGCACCGCGTTAATTTTTTCGGGACGGGTCACTGGCTCTGTCAACGATTCGCCCTTTTCACTTGCCAATCCCGTTTTCCCATCCATTAGGACCGAAACGCTTTTGATGCCTTCCTGTTCGGTCAAGGATAAAACAAGTGTCTGCAAGGCTGCATCGGTAATCATGCTCTTTTCGTCACTGCCCAAAATTGATTCATTGAAATTTAATGTTACAACCCCATCTTTCACTTTAGGGGATTCCAACAGTTTTACATCACCGGATAATGCACTGGCCAACCCCGACATCATTCCCGGTCCATCTGCCAATTCCTTGACCACCGCGGCGACATCGTCCTCCTCTTTATTGGAAATCCGGCGTGTAACCGGTACATAATAGACCTCATCATCAGCCTGCGCCAAATAATAAACAGTCACCGGCCGTGTATTCGTAATATCGACTGCCGCGGAATCATCGATATTGATTCCATCTTGGCGCGAGAGGCCTTCTTCACTGATCGGCGTCCCATTTACCGGCATTTCATTTAAGCGATGGCCGTTCATTCTTAATTCTACAGACTTCACGGATTCAAATTGCGTCAGCGTCCAAGTAACCGCCTGTAAAATCTTTTTTTCATCCTTTGCATCGTAGGTCGCAAATTCCTCGGAAAAATCAACAACCGCTTTCCCGTCTTTTATATCGACATCCACCGTTGTATCCGCTGGAAGGACAGTTCTGAACCCGTTAGGCAAAATTTGAGCTATTGGGCCATCATCAACAAGGTACTCCAAAACCTGTTTAGCCGGACTTTCTGATTTGGGAAGAGGAAGGGTCTGGGATACAACCATACCATTTCGGTCAATCAAGTAAAGATCACGCATGACGGTATCCGCTTTCTCCTCCACTGCGGTCTCTTTGTCCGGCGCTGCTTTTTCAGAAGCAGTATCCAATCCTTCTCCCTCTTTTAGGTAAGACACATCCTGAGGCGGATCCAGTTTCTCCTTCCCTTTACCGAAAAGACCGCAGCCCGATATGAACGCACTTGCTGCAAGAATCACAGCAACTGCGGCTATTTTCGCCCGTTTACACATTTGTACCCCTCCTAGAACAGTTTGTACTTCATGTATACGAGCTGTCTGTTTCATTTAGACCGCTTGGACTTATCTTTTTAAAAGAAAAGCGTAAGCGCCCGTCTAGCGACGTACAAACTGAAATGCGGAAGACGGCCGTTTAGGGGCGACAAGCGCTGGCCGCCTCAAAGCGCCACATCCTGTGGCTTCGGTGGCACTAGGACGTCCTGTCCGTCGGAGGGCAGTCCAGCGAGGTCGTTCTTTGACTTCATTATTTAAGACAAAGGACGGAAGAACACCTCGAAAAGTACGTTCGCACGATAACCTGACTTTCTTATAATTAAGGAATTTTATACTGGAACACCAAAAAACCGCCGCGGTTTTCCACGGCAGTTTTTCGCTCAGCTCGGCTGCGTCAAATATTTGCCAAGCTTGGCGGAATGGATCTCCAGTTCTGTACTTTTGAGCCAATCCGATGCTATTTTTTTAAAAATTTCTATCGAACCGGTTGTAAAGAACCGATGATTCGGCGGATCAGGAGCCGTATTCCTCATATTTTTATAATGTAAAATGGCACTTACTTCCCTGGCTGTTTCCTCACCTGAACTAATGACCTTAACCCGAGGGCCCATTTCCTGCTCAATCAGGGGGCCAAGCAATGGATAGTGGGTGCAGCCGAGAATAAGTGTGTCAATGCCGCTTTCTTTAATTGGCGTCAATGTCTCCTTGACTACCTTTCTGGCAGTCTCGCTGTTATACTGAAAGCTTTCAACAAGCGGGACAAATTTCGGGCAGACGAGCTGCGTCACTTCCACATCTTGATTAATCAACGCCAGTTCCTTTACATAAGCTTCGCTTCTGACGGTTCCAACTGTGCCGAGCACTCCCACCCTGCCGTTTTCCGTCACTTTCAATGCCGCCCTGGCTCCGGGTGAGATGACTCCGATGACGGGTATGGGAAGCTGTGAGCGGATTTCATCCAATACAGCGGCAGTCGCCGTATTACAGGCGATCACGAGCATTTTGATATCAAATTTCCTTAAAAGGGAAGTCATTTGCCAAGTGTATTCCTTTACCTCTTCTTCTGGTCGGGGACCGTATGGGCAACGGGCCGTATCACCGACATAATAAATCTTTTCATTGGGCAGCTGCCGCATGATTTCCTTTGCAACCGTCAGCCCGCCGATGCCCGAATCTATTACTCCTATAGCCTCTTTCAATAAAAACGCCTCATTCTTTTTTCATTTCTTGATGCAGTTTAGCCAAGCTGTCTTTTAGAGCCATGATTTCTTGTTCCGAAAAATCACCAAGAACATCCTGCAAATAGTCCTGTCTTTTCTTAATGACTTCGTCGATAATGATTTCGCCCTTTTTTAATAAGTGTATGCGAACAACACGGCGGTCTTTCGGGTCTTTCACCCGCTCAACCAGTTCTTTTTTTTCCATTCTGTCGATTAAATCGGTCGTCGTACTGCATGCTAAAAACATTTTATTGGATAATTCACCGATTGTCATGTCCCCGTCTTCAAAAAGCCATTGCAGCCCGACGAATTGCGGCGGCGTGATGGCATAGTCTGCCAGCAATTCCCGCCCTTTTTGCTTCACGATAGCAGATATGTATCTCAAATCTTTTTCAAGCTCAGCGACCATTTTTTCATTATGCCGGAAACCTGATCCATCATTCATGATTAAGCGCAACTCCCTGTAACCTTTTATATGCATTGTCGCCCTTTTTCGCCAAAAAAACAAGAGGAAATCAGTTGATTCCCTCTTGTTTATAACAATTTCAAGGACTCTCTTATAAACGCGGGAATATCATCAGGGGTCCGGCTTGTCACGAGCTGATCCGAACAGACGACCACTTCCTGATCTTTATAATCAGCCCCCGCGTATTCCATATCCACTTTGATGGATTTATAGCCGGTTGCTTGTCTGCCTTCAAGTGCCTTTGCCGTTATTAGAAGCTGAGGGCCGTGGCAGATGGCAAAGACAGGTTTTTTCTTGTCCATGAACGCTTTTGTGAATGTGACAAAACGTTCATCGGCGCGGAGCTGGTCAGGCGAGAAGCCTCCCGGTATAAACAATGCATCATACTCTTCAGGTTTTACGTCCTCGATGCTTTTATCTATTGTAACGTTCGCTTCACCCCGTTTTCCTTTGACCGTTTTTCCCGATTCTTTTTCAATTGTTGTGACAGAATGCCCCGCTTCCTTGAATGCTTTTGCGGGCTCCGTATATTCTAAGTCTTCGAACATGTCGGTGATTAATGCGGCAATGTTTTTACCCATTTTCAAACACTCCTTTTCAAAATTACTACTTGTCTGTTTTCCCCAATCGTTATTTACAAAACATGTTATTTCCAGACAAAATATGATTCAAACGCCTTATGCTAACAACGCCGCCCGATTCATGTTAATATGAATTGAAAAGCTGTACAGGCAATCATTTGAAGATTCTTTGTAGACTGGAGTGGACTTGGTTTGGATACGAAAAAGGCACTGCCTATACTTTTTGCTGTCATGTTTTTTGTCATGGTCGGGTTTGGGATCATCATCCCTGTCCTGCCGTTTTACGCTGAAGAAATGGGCGCATCCCCAGCAGAGCTCGGTTTGTTGATGGCCGTTTATTCATTGATGCAATTGCTCTTTGCACCTATGTGGGGAAGGGTTTCCGATCGGATTGGCCGGAAACCGGTGATGATGATCGGAATATTCGGCTTGGCCATCTCATTTTTCATGATGGCACTTTCCTCCGCTTTATGGATGCTGTTTGCGGCTAGGATTATCGGAGGATTTCTTTCATCCGCCAACATGCCGACGGTCATGGCATATGTAGCCGACATTACCTCGGATGAAGACCGCGGAAAAGGAATGGGAATCATTGGCGCATCGGTTGGCTTGGGCTTTATCTTGGGCCCTGCCATCGGGGGTATTTTTTCAAAAACCAGTTTAAACATGCCGTTTTATTTGGCTGGGTTCTCCAGCCTGCTTACCTTCATTTTCGTTCTATTTCTCTTAAAAGAATCCTTGCCGCTTGAGGAAAGAGGAGGACACAGAGCAAAAAAAACGCCGCTGCACAAAGCTTTGCGCGGTCCGATCACCGTTTTGTATGTTTTACAATTATTCACTTCCCTTTCCTTGGCCGGCCTTGAAGCGACGTTTGCGTATTTTGCCGCGAAAAAAGCAGGGCTTGGTACGGTCCAGTTGGGATATCTGTTCATGATCATGGGACTGGCAGGTGCGATTGTTCAAGGCGGATTGGTTGGAAGGATGACGAAAAAATATGGTGAAGGAGCAGTCATTCAGGCCGGAATCGCGGTTTCAGCCGTCGGCTTCGCGTTAATCCTGCTCGTTGACAGCTTTACAACGGCTGCCGTCTACCTAACGATTTTCGGAATTGGAAATGGAGTGATCCGTCCAAGCGTTTCTGCCTTATTAACAAAAACTTCGGCTGCAGGCCACGGGAGCACAACCGGACTATTGTCATCATTTGATTCTTTGGGAAGGATTATCGGGCCCCCTCTTGGCGGCTGGCTGTTTTCCATTTCAATCGGGTTTCCTTACATTTCAGGGTTGATCATTTCAATCTTTACATTTCTGTTGTATCAGCTATATAAAACCCGTTCGAACAAAGCACATTCTATTTCACATTAATGAAAATCCGAAACCGCCCTGCTATATATCGAAACAAACTTGATGATTTCAAGTTTGTTTTCTTTTGGATTGAATCTGGATAAAAAGACCTATTTTTACATTTTTTGGTTTATCCCCTAAGTTGGTGGGTAGATAAGAAATAACCCTAACTATGTAATCCGCCATCATGTAACCGCTTCATAACTAATGGCAAAGGTTACCGTTGCCTGTTCCCCGACTGTTTTGAATAGCGATATATTCCTGTGACACTAACCACTAAATCATATGGGCTGAATAAAGTTTCCATGGCCAATTAACCCGCTCTCCCTTTCAAATGTTTTATATCACAGAAAGTAAAAGTGCAAAGCACAAAGGTTTTGGACAAGACAAATTATGAGAAGCAGTATCCTGTTTCCATAGTAGTTAAATCCAATTTTCTTCTGTTTTTTGCTTATTAAACCCGTCCCTGGCGATTCTACTGAAAGGATATCGGATGAAATGCAGGTTTTAAAAGTTGCTCATTTTTCATGTAAGCGAAAGGAGGGAATCATGTTGAAAAGGTTTAAAGAATGGGCAAATATGAATAGCTGGTGGGTGCCATGGGTCGGAGTAACTGCTACCATTTCTGGTCTAATATTTCCTGACGCACTTTTGAGAATGGGACAAATACTGACAAGGTTTATACAGGTTTTGCTGCATTATTGGATCCACGTGCTGGTTGTTGTTTGGGTCATTTATATCCATTTGGAAATCCGAAGGCTGAAAAAGAGAAAAAGGATCCGTAAAAGTTCGAAAAAGAAAGTCTGTTAAACTTCCTCGCGACTCGTTTTAACCGGTATTTATCAGACCGAAATTTAACGACAAATTCCGCCAAAAAGTCCGAATATTCCATTCTTTTAAAATTTTTTACTAAAAAGGAGGAAAAGAAATGAAACCATTTGTTAAAGGAATTCCGTTCCGGGTAGTTCAGCAGATAAACGAAATAAATGAAGTGCCAAAAGGGATCGAATTGATTCAGGCTCCAAAAATTTGGCGGGAAACAAAAGGAGAAGGGGTCAAAATTGCAGTTTTGGATACAGGCTGTGACATAAACCACCCTGATTTAAAGGATCGGATTATCGGTGGAAAAAACTTTACGGATGATGACAGAGGCAATCCTGAAATATTCCAAGACTATAATGGCCACGGTACCCATGTCGCCGGAACGATTGCAGCATCCAAAAATAATGATGGTGTAGTCGGAGTGGCTCCGGAAGCAAATTTATTAATTGTGAAGGTTCTTAACCGGAACGGTTTCGGTCAACATGATTGGATCATCAATGGCATCCATTATGCGATTGAACAAAATGTTGATATCATTTCTATGTCTCTGGGAGGGCCTGATGACAATCCAAAGCTCTATCAAGCAATAAAACTGGCCGTCTCCCAAAATATTTTGGTAGTCTGTGCCGCAGGAAATGAGGGAGATGGCAGCGATGCAACCGATGAATTCGCATTTCCGGGGCGCTATAATGAAGTCATATGCGTTGGAGCAGTCAATTTTGACCGGCTTTCCTCAGATTTTACAAGCTCTCACGATGAAGTAGATTTGGTGGCGCCAGGGGAAGAAATTTTATCAACATATATAAACCCAAATTACGAAAGTAAATT
>NZ_QYTU02000016.1 GCF_003605365.2 Siminovitchia fortis | reverse complement strand
AGTTTGTTTAGCTCAAAAAGCTGGCAATGGTTCATAACCATTGTTACATCAAAATGATTGACGTTTCGTTTCGTTCAGTTTTCAAAGATCAAACTTGCTTTTTAACCGCCGCTCTCTTGAGCGACCTTTTTATATTAACACATCTGAACATCTTATGTCAATATATTTTTTGTGTTTTTTAACTGCCGCTTACGAACTTGCTTAACAGCGACGTCTACTAATATAGCAAACAAAACAATTTCTGTCAACAAGTTTTTTTCACTCGATAATAACGCTCGTATATACCTGTGAATGTTGATTCCACTTGAATTGGAACTATTAATTCCTTTTCTATTAAATATTCCAGGAACGTCCCTAAACTGGATCCATAGATTTTAATTTTGGGATGCTGCGCGATCATTTCATAGCTCCAAATTCCGCCTTCGTTCAGAATTTCCAAAATGTGTTCGGAACCTTTTGTTGTTTTCGAGTAAATGAAAAAGCTGCTTGCCAAAATTAGAAGTTCCAATCTTTTTTCAATCGGCTCTTCACTTTTAATGAGTTCCTCGAAAAGCTTTAAAATTTCCGGCTCTTCGTTTTTAATTTGATTCCATAGAGCCGTGCCTGCTTGAATCCCTTTTTCAATGAGGGCGAACCTTGCAAGATGGTGCAATGCACTCACAAGAAAATCATAAGCATCCGGAAAGTGTCCATCCTCAAACAGATTTTTTCCAATTGTATATGATTGTATCAATTCGGCAAACTCCAAGCCCAATTTCATTTGACAATCATAAATGGGTGTTTCTTTTTTTATGCTTTCTATATAACGGTCACGTTCGAACAGCACTTCACTTCCATATAAGAAATGGGGTGAAATTGTGCCGGAGAGCATTTTTTTGCGAAAAAGTCTTTCATCCACAATAAACAGGCCAACCCGGATACCATGTACATCAAAATACCTGGACTGCTCAGGATTTTTCTGGTCTGTCGCTACCGCATAGATTATTACATCAAACAAATCCTCAGCCGTCAATTCTTTTGTATGGTTAACCATCAATACAGCAACCGTAGTTGGCCGGGAAGCGCAGTGATTAACTAATGGCCGAATAAGATCTTCCATTTTCATTCCCCCAATAAAAGCTGAAATGACTGATACTGTCTCTTTTTTATTCGACAGGAACAATTGTTTTTCCTTCTTCTCCAATTTGTTGGTTTCCGGGACACGCTTTCTTGCAGCTTTGTGGTATAGTTTATTTTTGGGAGGGCTTTGAATGGCAAAAAAATATTCAAGCAAAATTAATAAGATACGCACATTTGCGTTAAGTCTTGTATTTATCGGATTCATTATCATGTATGTAGGTATTTTCTTTCAAAAGCATCCGATTGTGATGACATTGTTTATGATATTGGGCTTGCTCGCCATCATCGGGAGCACCGTTGTTTATTTTTGGATCGGCATGCTTTCTACAAAGGCACTGCAAGTCGAGTGCCCGAACTGCGGGAAGCCTACCAAGATACTCGGCCGGGTGGATATGTGCATGCACTGCCGTGAACCTCTGACTGTAGATCCGGAGCTTGAGGGAAAAGAATTTGATGAAAGTTATAATCGGAAGAAATAAGAAAAGCGGAAGCGCCCGTTTAGCGACGTACAAACTGGAGCACTCCGCAATGAGATAAAGGATAAGGAAGTGCGAGAGTGCCTGCTTATCGGCGCAAAGCTAGACTACGCTTGCGAAGGCGTAGTTTGCCTTCAGCAGCGATTGGCTTAATCCTTGCGCCGATGGCACTCGCAGCCGGACAACACGGCGACGAAGGCAGGCTCAAGCAGCGACGTCCTGTCGCTTCACCTGCACTAGCACATCCTGTGCGTCGGAGCCGATGTTGACTTATTGCGAAGTTTGCTAGTCGCTGGGCGCTGGAGCTAGACAAAGAACAATAATTTTATACGAATATCTTTGAAAAAATATGCTTTCTTTCCTTATAAATAAAAAATCGCCTTTATTTCAGGCGATTTTTTTAATGAGTTTTTTTCTGGCTGCACTCAGGGCAGACACCGTAAATTTCCATACGGTGATGTCCAACGGAGAATCCTGTCATGTGGGCCGCCAGTTGCTCGACCTCGTCGAGTCCTGGATAGTGAAAGTCAACGATTTTTCCGCACTCTTCGCAAATAATATGGTAATGATCGGAGGTTACAAAATCAAAACGGCTTGATGCATCTCCATATGTCAGTTCTTTTACCAGACCGACTTCACGGAAAACACGCAGATTGTTGTAAACTGTCGCAACACTCATGTTTGGAAATTTGCTTTCAAGAGATTTGTAAATATCATCAGCAGTCGGATGTGACATTGACTGGATTAAATATTCTAAAATCGCATGACGTTGAGGTGTAATCCGGACTCCTGTTTTTTTCAACGTATTAATCGCTTCTTTTAGTTGTTCGTCAAACATCGCCATGCACCTCTTTTCTCATAAAGAATTCATTATCATTTTATAATCCTTATAAATAGTGTACTAGTAGAAAAGGCTTTTTGTCAATGGCTTCTCCTAGTTTTCATGCAAAGTATGCTCCGATGCCCCAAGCTTTGTATTTACGTACCGGGCGGCCACAAAGAGCAGATCCGACAATCGATTTAAATAAGAAAGGACAAGGGGATTTACATTCCCTACCGCTACAGCGCATCTTTCAGCTCTTCTAACAACGGTCCTTGCCGCGTGAAAAGCAGCCCCTGCCGGATGCCCTCCCGGTAAAATAAAGTTTTTTAAAGGCGGAAGCACCTGATCCCAGCGGTCAATGATCTTTTCAAGATCCTGTATATCCCCTTCCGTAAGCTTCCATTTCACCTCTTTGCCTTCGGGAGTTGCCAACTCGGCCCCGACATGAAACAGTACGGTTTGGATACGATGAAATGCTTTCCTCACCTCTATTATTTCCGCTTCCTGCTCGTTTAGTAAAAAACTAAGTGCCTGGCCGATTGTTGAATTGGCTTCATCGCACGTTCCATAAGCCTCCACACGCAAATCATTTTTGGGAATCCGGGTGCCGTACACCAAAGAAGTCATTCCCTTGTCACCCGTCTTTGTATAAATTTTCATTGCATATCCTCCATCCCATTGTATTATTAACATTTTAACAGCTTTATGTATTTTATGTATAAGCAGGAACCTCAATAATAATCCTTTCACAAAAAGAGGACCGCTTTCGCAGTCCGAAAATTATTTATGTTAACTGAGGAGGTATGCCCTGTACTTTAAGCTATGTATTTTAATGCATTTGGAATGGACAATAGCCGGAATCAATCAAAAAATGGGCAAAAAAAAAAAAACGATCCGCACATGGACCGCTTTTTCCGAAAAAATCTTCATGAAAGATTTTCTTTTATGTATTCCAATGCTTCTTCCGCATGACCTTTCGCGGTTACTTTTCTCCACTCTTTGGCCAAAGTCCCCTCTTTGTCGATGATAAAAGTCGAACGCTCAATCCCCATATATTCTTTGCCGAAGTTTTTCTTCAATTTCCATACCCCATAAAGTTCGGCAACTTGATGGTCTGTGTCAGCCAACAGCAAAAACGGCAAGCCGTGTTTTTTGATGAACTTATCATGACTTTCAAGTGGATCAGGGCTGACTCCCAAAATCACTGCATCCAAGCCGGAAAAATCTTCATGCATGTCCCTGAAATCACATGCCTGTACCGTACAGCCGGGCGTCATATCCTTAGGGTAGAAATAAAGAAGGACATTCTTTTTACCGCGATAATCGGATAACGCCACTTCTTCCCCGTTGCTTGCGGGCAGCCTGAAATCAGGTGCCATTTCTTTTTCTTTGACTGTCATGAAATCCTCCTCCTTCAAATATCATCTTATATTAGCGTACATAACTTCAGGATGAAATTCAAATTTTGCCATCGTCTTATTTTCTTGAGGAGGGATCAAAATCAATAAAGGTACGCACAACAAAAGCAGCAGGAATGGTGTAGCCGAGCAATGCTTCAATAATAGCGAGAAGCCGTCCGATTCCAACAGGGGCAACGTCGCCAAAACCGACAGAAAAAAGAGTGACGGCACTCAGGTAAATGGAAGTACCGAATTTCGCCAAAAAATCAGAACTTGCATACGCATTCATCTCGACATCATTAAATACATACAAGCCTCTCATATCCAGCAGCAGATAAAGAATTCCGAATCCGATCATGATCACCGCATATGTAATGCCCAAAAAAACAAAGTTTTCAAATGACACTTCTTTATATTTAAAGCGGGCGGGAAAAAACAACAGCCTTAAGGCCATGGTAATGCAAATCAACACTCCCAAAAACAGAACATGCCACATTCGCCGACACCGCCCTTTTCACTTGTCCCTCTTTCAATATACGTGAATTTTCTTACTTCTATTCAGGCAAATCTCAGCCGTGTTTTTGAATTGCGCTAAACCACCCGGCATAATACAATGAAGGTTAGTGTTTTACATCACTCAAGGTATAGAAAGGAATTATATAGTATGAAGCTTGGTGCCCGAATGCTAAAAACGGGAATCGCTATTACGTTAGCACTTTATATTGCAGAGCTTCTCAACATGCCTTCACCGATTTTTACAGGCATTGCTGCTATCTTTGCCATCCAGCCGACGATATATCGCTCCTACCTGTCCGTCGTTGAGCAGGTACAGGGAAACATCATCGGCGCTCTATTGGCCATCACGTTTTACCTGCTGTTCGGCAGCCATTTATTGATTGTCGGATTGGCGGCAATTGTTGCGATTGTCATCATGGTGAAGCTGAAACTGGAAAACTCCATCAGGCTGGCGCTTGTCACCATCATTGTCATCATGGAGGCACCTGCCGAACAGTTTTTGTACTTTGCATCTCTGCGTACATTCTCAATATTCATCGGTATTCTTTCAGCTTTTGTTGTCAATCTTATTTTTCTGCCGCCAAAGTATGAAACAAAGCTGTTCCAAAGCATTTCTGATGTCACCGAAGATATATTAAAATGGATCCGGCTGACAACCAGATTTGCCTCCGAAGACCAGCTGTTAAAGAAAGATATCGGCAGCATCAAAAAAAGGCTCACCCAAGTGAACCAGCTCTATTCCATGTATGAAGAAGAGCGGCGCTATTTTAAAAAGTCGGGCCTTGCAAAGATCCGCAAGCTTGTCATTTACCGGCAGATGATCCAGGTGACCCAAAAAAGCTTTGACATTTTGAAGCTTCAGCAAAAGTATGAAAACATTTTGTATAAGCTTCCGGAGCACTTGCAGGCTGCAACACGGGAAAGACTCGATTACCTGCTCGGTTATCACGAACAGCTTCTTTTAAAATATTTGGGAAAGGTGCGGCAGGAAGCCGAACTGGATGAGGCCTTTTACGGCGAAACCGACAGGGACCAGCTGCGCGATTCGTTTATCAGTGAAATTCGAAAAAGCGACCCGGAAGATGTCTTCCAGCCCTATCATTTAATGCGCATCCTGTCCGGCATCATTGAGTATGAAGAGCAACTGGAGCAGCTTGATAAATTGATCAGGTCCTACCAGACATACCATGAAGATGAAAGCCGTGTAGATATTGGAAAATGAAAAACAGCCGCGGGTTTGAAATCCGCGGCTGTTTTTTCTTGTCAAAATTGGCACACCTATTAGTTGGGTTTCCATTTTGATAGGTCACTGGCGGGACGAACTGCCGGTGACCCTAATTTAACTGCTGAACCTGGAACAGGTCATAATAATGTCCTTTTTTCTCCATTAATTCCTGATGTGTCCCGACTTCGACAATTTCTCCGTGTTCAATGAGCACAATCCTGTCGGCATGTGTAATGGTCGATAACCTGTGGGCAATGACGAATGTCGTCCGATTTTTTGCCAGTTCGTCCAACGCTTCCTGTATGAGGTGCTCACTTTCCAAATCAAGTGCCGATGTGGCTTCATCCAAAATCAGGATGGGCGGATTTTTCAAAAAGACCCTTGCAATCGCAACCCGCTGTTTTTGGCCGCCGGACAGCTTGACTCCCCTTTCGCCGACGGTTGTTTCATAGCCTTTCGGCAATTCCATAATGAAATCATGGGCGTTTGCCGCTTTTGCAGCGCGGATCACCTCTTCCTCGGTGCTGTCCGGTTTTCCGAGCAGAATGTTCTCTTTGACCGAATCACTGAATAAAATATTATCCTGCAGTACCATGCCGATTTTATCCCTGAGACTTCTGACCTTGAATTTCCGGATATCCGTACCGTCCAGCAGAACTGCTCCTTCGGATACGTCATAAAATCTTGGAATCAAGCTTACAAGGGATGACTTTCCTCCTCCGCTCATTCCGACCAACGCGATTGTTTCCCCTTCTTTTACATTCAGGTTGATGTTTTTTAAAACCGGCTTTTCATCTGTATCATAGGCAAATGTCACATGATCGAATTGAATATTTCCGTTCACTTCTTTTACTTCAACAGCATCCGGTGCGTCATCGATGTCATATTTTTCATCGGCCAGCTCGAATACCCGGTCCATTGAAGCAATGGATTGTGTAAGGGTTGTGGATGAATTGACAAGCCGGCGGAGCGGGTTATAAAGGCGCTCTACATATCCCATGAAAGCAACCATCGTCCCCAGCGTCAAATTCCCATGAATAACCTGGTAGCCCGCATAGGCAATGACGATGAGCGGCGCTATGTCCGTAATCGTGTTGACAACAGCAAACGCCTTTGCTGTCCAATTCGTATGCTTGATGGCCTTTTGCAAAAAATTCGAGTTGTTCTTGTCAAACTGTGTTTGCTCATGGTCCTCAATAGCAAAGCTTTTGATCACCGACATCCCCTGAACGCGCTCGTGCAGATAGCTTTGGACTTCCGCAAGCGCCTGCGACCTCTCACGCGTGAGCCTTCGCAAATTCCCGAAAAAATATTTGACTGAAATCATATAAAGCGGAAATACCGCCAGCGATACAAAAGTAAGCGGAATATCCATCGTCAGCATAATTCCAATGGCAATGACTACCGTTGCTGCATCAAGCCATAAATTCATCAGGCCCGTGATGACAAAATCCTTCGTTGACTCGACATCGTTAATGACCCTTGATATGACTTCCCCTGCACGGGTATTCGAATAGAACTTGAAGCTCAGCTTTTGAATATGTGTAAAAAGCCGGTCACGGATATCGTATAAAATTTTACTTGCCGTCCACTGGGCAAAATATTGCCTATAATATTCAATAGGCGGACGAATGACAGCAAAAATGACAAGCATTATGATCATAGTGACAAATAATTTACGGGTTTTTTCATCAGCGCTCATATTACTGACGGAAATAATATCATCTATGACATATTTCATCAAAAAAGGAATAAGCAGCGGAATGGCGAATTTGATAATTCCGATCAGCAATGTCCCTATAATTCTCCAGCGGTATGGCTTTACAAACGCCAAATATCTTTTAATAATCCCCATGCTGCTCCTCCTCTATAACGCAAAAAATAAAACCTGTTGAGCCTGCCAACAGGAATATCTCAGTTAAGATATGTAAGATAACGGTCGTACCAAATATCAATAAATTCCGGAGAAAAAGGGCCTTTGCGCTGCCTGATCCACCGGACAAGCTTGTCAACATTTTTCTTCAAAATATGATCGATAACATCCGGATACCCCATCAGTTTGCGATTGTACTCATATTCATCTTCATCAAGAAGCGAAAACGTCATGTCCGGGAAAACCTTGACATCAAGGTCATAATCTATATACTTTAGCGCCCCCTTATCATAAACATAGGGAGAACCAAGATTGCAATAATAATAAATGCCGTTATCCCTGATCATGGCGATGATATTGAACCAGAGATCCGAATGAAAATAACAGATGGCAGGCTCTCTCGTAATCCACGTTCTCCCGTCCGATTCCGTCACCGGCGTCCGGTCATTTCCCCCGATGACCAAATGGTTCGTGGCCTTCAGTACTTTTGTTTCTGCCCATATCCGGTGGATACTTCCGTTATGTTTATAGCTCTGTATTTGGATATTAGATCCTTCCGTGGGTATGTCCATCATCTCCCCTACTTTCTAAAAAAGCGAAAAGCGCCCCCCATTACTTTAAAAGAGGGCTACAGGCCTTTTGTAGGCCGGGCTGGCTGCTAATTTCAATTTTTTTCGTCTAAATGGATCGATACTTTTTATTATAACGGTTTCGGGACTTTTTTAAAACCGAAGCACATTTCAGACATGGCAAAAACGGGAGGCCGCTCTCCTCGGAAAGCGGCCTCCCGTTTTTATATGTTTTGTTACTGTTGACCGAAGTTTCCGGCGTTTTGCCCTTTGCGAGCTTCGGCTTGCTGGTTTTTCTGTCTTACGTTCTGTGCGTCAGTTTCACTAGCAAATTCGGTACCGAATTGGCCTTGTGCACCTGCTGATTGTGCGTTTTGCTGTCTTACCTTTTGTACGTTTGTTTCAGATTGGTTTGGTTTTTTAGCCACAGTTCTCACCTCCACATACCTTAGAGTATCCAGAGATGAAAGTTGTTATCCAACCTTTTGGGAATTATATTTTTCCTGTCCGTAACTACACTAAAATAGAGCGGCCGCCATCCACGATAATGGTCTGCCCCCTGATCATGGAAGCATCGTCCGATATCAAAAACATAATGGTTTTGACAATATCGGCAATTTCAACCATACGGCCTGCCGGAGTGTTTTTGCGCGCATCTTCCAACAGTTCTTCACGGTTCGGAAAGTGCTTCAATGCATCGGTATCGATGGCACCGCCGGAAACAGCGTTCACCACGATGTTTTTCGGGGCGAGTTCCACTGCCAAGTACCTTGTCAATGCCTCGACTGCCGCCTTGGACACACCAACCGTTGTATAGTTTTCCAAATAACGGATGGATCCCAGCGAACTTAAGCTGACAATTTTTCCGCCGCCGTTTTTTTCCATCAGCTTGGCCGCCTCTTGTGCACAGAAGAGCAGCGCTTTGCTGTTGATGTTCATTGTCCAGTCCCAATGGGATTCTTCAAGCTCCATCGCAGGGCGCAATACGCCGGATGCCGCATTATTGATCAAAACATCGAGCCTTCCGAATTCCTCTTCTATTTGCCGGAACATCGATTTGATTTTTTCGACATCACCGACGTTTGCTCTTACAAGAAATGCTTTCCTCCCGAGCTTTTCAATTTCTTCCACCGTCTCAAGGGCCGCTTTTTTGCTCCTTGCATAGTTGACGACGATATCATATCCTTTTTCGGCCAGAGCCAGTGCGGCTGCTTTTCCGACCCCGCGGCTGCTGCCCGTTACAAGTGCTGTTTTGCTGCTCATATGTATCCACCTTTCGATTTGACTTTAAACTATTTTACATGGGAATTTGTCCGGTGCAAAGCTACCGGGCCCGTTCCTTATATGCCCGCCATATTTTTTGATGGGAAACCGGGAATGCAAATTCCTCCAATTCCTCTTCCGTCACAAATCTCAGGCTTTCATGTCCCTTAATATTTCCGCTCATAACCCTGCCTTCATAAGCATCAATTTTCCAGGTCAAATGCGTAAAGACATGCTGTACTTCTGTAAAAGCCGCATGTTCAATGACGGCGTCAATTGAATATTCTGTGGCTAAAAAGTCCTGCAATATTTCCCATTTATCAAGTAGAGGAACAACCTTCAAATTCGGAAATTCCCATAAATTGGCCAATAATCCTTTCTCAGGCCGCTTATTGATTAAAATTTTCCCTTCTTTATTTTTCAATACAACAGCAAGAAGATCTTCATGCTTTGTATTTTTCTTGCGCGTTTTGACGGGCAATTGATCCTGAACACCTTTCGAAAAAGCCTGGCAATGCTCCCTGACGGGACATAACAGGCAGGCGGGAGATGTCGGGGTGCAAATCAGTGCTCCCAGTTCCATTAAAGCCTGATTAAAATAAGATGGATTTTCGTGATACATCAATCCCTTTGCGGCAATTTCAAAAGTTTTTCTTGAGGCCGGCCTTGCAATATCGTCTGTGATCAGCAATATGCGTGACAGAACCCTCATGACATTTCCGTCAACAGCAGGAATCGGCTTTCCATAGGCGATGCTGAGTACGGCGCCGGCCGTATATGGGCCTACACCTTTCAGCTTTGAAATCTCCTCTTTTTTATCAGGCACCTTGCCTCCATAATCAGCCACCACTTCCTTGACGGCTGTGTGCAGATTTCGCACCCTTGAATAGTAGCCGAGGCCCTCCCAAATTTTTAATATAGACTCTTCATCAGCGTTTGCAAATGCTTCGATGGTTGGAAATTTTTCCAAAAAGCGGTTATAATATGGTATAACAGTATCAACTCTAGTTTGCTGCAACATGACTTCAGACACCCATACTTTATATGGATCATTGTTTTTTCTCCACGGAAGGTCGCGCTGTTCCTCTTGAAACCACTGGACCAGATCGGTTTGAAATGCTTCTTTATCCATCCGGTCAATCTTATCTTGTATCTTTTGTTTTGTGCTGCTTTCTTTCACAGGTTATTCATCCTTTTTAACGGGAATAATGATCATGAGATTATTCACATTTAATTCATTGCAATTCACGTATATTTAAAATAATATACAGAGAAAGAAGGCAAGAAATCCCTTCACAGAGGAGGATCCAGATTGGACACAGCTACTCACGTAGTGATGGGATTTGCAATTGGCGGGCTGGCCACACTTGACCCAGTTGTGGCGGAAACTACTGTTAATTCTCAGAGTGTGCTCGTTGCTGCAATCATCGGCTCGCAAATTCCTGACATTGATACTTTTTTAAAGCTTAGAAATAACGCGGTATATATACGGAATCATAGGGGAATTACCCATTCGCTTCCAGCGGTTTTGTTTTGGTCAATTCTTGTCGCGTTTTTTGTAAATCTGATATTTCCGGGCTCAAACTTGGCCCATCTTTGGATCTGGTCGCTAGTTGCTGTTTCATTGCACGTTTTCGTAGATATTTTTAACGCATACGGAACCCAAGCGCTTCGCCCGCTCTCTTCAAAGTGGGTAGCTCTTGGAATGATTAACACTTTTGACCCTTATATATTCGGCATCCATGTGGTAGGGATTGTCATTTGGCTGCTGGGGGGCGACCCAGGCTACACCTTTCTTGTCATGTATGTGGTCATTGCATTTTATTACATCCTTCGGTATGTCATGCAGCAGATGGTGCGGTCTGCGGTGCTTAAAACGCTGCCTGATGCAGACCGGATCATCGTCGCTTCCACAATGTACTTTAATCAGTGGCGGATTGCCGTTACAACGAAGGACCATTATTACGTGGGAAGAGCTTATAGAAGATCCCTTACCATCTTTGATAAGTTCAAACGCATTCCTGTACCTGATACAGAAATTTTCCGTGCTGCCAAGAAAGATAAGAATGTTTCGGCCTTTTTATCCTTCTCTCCGATCTACCGCTGGGAAGTCAAAAGACATGAAGACTTTACTGAAGTCCGTTTTATCGATCTCAGATACCGCAGCAACGGACATTACCCGTTTGTTGCCATCGTCAAACTGACCGATGATTTGGAGATCATCACTTCATATACAGGCTGGGTTTACAGCGAAGAAAAATTAAGAAAAAAACTGCGAGTCGCGACTGACTGATAGAAAAGCGAAGCGCTCGTTTAGCGACGTACAGAGATAAAGGATATCACAGTGTTGAAAAAGCCCCAAACTTTTTCAACACTGTTTTTTAATGGAGTATATCTTCCTCATCGTTCAGCATATGGGCATATTTTGGGTTCAGCGCGGCAAACTCATGCAATTTGTCCCCATATTGAATCACCCAGGTTCTGACGACTTTTTCGGCGACAGCTTTCCCCTGATATTTCCTCCCTGCCTTGGCATACGTCGTTTCGAAATCCTCCCACAACAGTTCCACCCAAGTCCTCGCTCTTCCATAAGATAAGTTTGGATTCTTTTCCATTAACAGACTGGTTAACCTTTCATAATAATCATTCATGAAACTCGCTCCTTTTTCCAGTCGTATTTTTCATGCCGCAAGTCAAAATAACAGTATGCGGTATCTTTCCGCATACAAGGAGGCGATGACCATTGCGCAACAAAGCAAAGGATTTCCCATATGGCAACAATCACAGGTTTGAAGGAGAACCTCGTGCAAAACCCGAATTTGCTTCAAAGCGTGCCGACGGAACAACGAACACAGATCCGCAGGGAAGAATGAGAGCATCCGGAGCAAGGGAAGACGAGCGTATTCAATCATGATGACAGAGGAGGCTGCACCTTGCAGAAAGACCGAAATTCTCATATGAACCGCGAACTGACACCGTTTAACAGGGGTTGGTACCGTCCAAAACATGGTGGATCCCAGGTAAACGGACAAACGCAGCAGACCCAGGAGCAAATCATATTAGAAATAGATGCCGTCAAACGGTACAAACGGTGATTTTTCAATTTGACATAAAAATAATGAGCACAGCGGCAATAGATCGCTGTGCTGGTTTTATTTTAACATTGAAATCGGCAGCGCCTCTTCTTTTCCCGATCCGCCCAAACGGTATCCCCAGGCAAAAACGCCATTCATGTAATCAATTTTAAAATAAGCTCCGGGGTCCCCTTCAATTGCGTATATTTCTCCCGGTTTAAAATCATCTGGATTTAAAAGATAGGCCTTGGCCATGACAGCTTTTCTTTCGCAAACGGCAAATTCATTCACCATGCCCATTTGCTCGGCTTTGCGGGCTTTTTCCGTCATTAGGGAAATTTCTTTTTTCAGTTCTTCTTCGCTCATTTGGCTGTATCTTTTTTCATTTTCCATTTTAGCACCCCATCCTTGTTCATCCTTCTTCTGCGTCTTCATCCATAAACCGGTTGATCAGCTCGATCGTGAATCCTTTGCGAAAAAGGGCCTGCTGCATCCGCCGCCTGTATTCGTAACCTGTATATTTTTTGTATCGCCGTTTCATTTTTTCCGCTTCTGCTTTCAGGGTTTCCCATTCAAGACTTTCGTCTTTTTCATAATTGATTCCATCCATCGCCGCCAGGATGATTTCAGGCGGGAAGCCCTTAGTTGACAATGTATATTCCAATTTTTGCTTAAGCATTCGTTCTGAGAGCTTTTTATTTTGGGCGGCATACTTATTGCCCAAACGGATTGCATCTGCAACCTGCTTTTCTTTATTATATTCAGCCAATGCTTCATTTATCTTTATTTCGGGAACCCCTTTATTTGCGAGCTCCCGTCTCAGCACAAGCGGCCCTTTTTTCCCCGAATTGGCATATGTCCGCACATAGGCTTTGGCAAATTCCAGGTCATCAATGTATTTTTGTATAGTCAGTTCCTGTAAAACAACATCAATGATTGAATCAGGCCATTCTTTTTTTTGCAGGTGAGCCCTGATTTCAAGAGCCGAGCGCATGCGGTAGGATAAAAATTGTATGGCTGAATGATACGCCTTTCGAATCTCATCTTCATGCTGGACCCGTGTTAAATCCTGCTCCGACAATTCCTTTCCCTTTGTAAGCTGATATTTGATCAGGATATCTTCATCTACAGCAAACGCATAAACGTGATCGAGAAAAATATTGTAACGGCTCTGATTTTTCTTTTGGACAGCTATTTTGGTGATAACGGGCATGTTTTTCACCCTCATCCATATCAATTCATTTCTATTTTATCATAAACAGGCGAACACGTGGCTGTATTAGAATGATGCCTTAAGGAAAAGCTGATGTTAATTCTTTAGGAGGTGTGCAGGTTGAAGAAAAAGCAGGAATACAGGTCGAAAAATAAGCTTTCAGCCACCCAGGAGGTACTGTACCAACGGGAGTTCAAGCGGGCGGACCAGGCGGGCGGTTATTCACAAAGGGGACGAAGATAACTTTTTTCATGAGTGAAAAAATGTGTTAGGCAAATAATATGGAAGCAGGCAATGCTGCAAATCCCAAGAAAAAGGAGTTTGAGTATATGGGACGCTCACAAAATCAGAAAACCCGCGATAAAAATAAGCAAAAGCTTCCGCAAGTGCCAAAGCAGTTAAAGAGTGACGGACGTGATATTGAGTTTTCAAGGGAACTTGCGGACAATGACGACCTAGAAGCATTGGCAAGGTCTGAGGCCGCAGACCAAAGAGCCAAACGGCGGTAGGAAGGTACATGTGTGCCTTCCTTTTTTTGAAACGCCGGCTTATTCAATACTTCTCCACAAATAGAAGGAGGCATAACTTAAATAGGGATGCCAATCTTTGCTGTAATTTTCCATTTCTTCGTATGTAGGCTTTCTGTCTAACTGATATAGCTTTTTGATCGCATTTTGCAGGCCAATATCAGCCATGGGAAACAGATTCTTTCTTCCCAGGCCAAACAATAAGAAGCTCTGCGCCGTCCATGGGCCAATCCCCCTAATTTTTACCAGTTCCTTTACCACTTCTTCATCGGGCTTTTCCGCCAGTTCTGCAAGGTCCAACTCTCCACTGGCAATCATCTTCGAAAGATCGATGATATATTCTGCCTTCCGCTGGCTGAAGCGAAGATTCCTCAATTCACCGGCGTTCATTTTTGCTGCCGTTTCAGGCATTGGGAAAAAGGGGACGCCCTCGATTTCAAAGCCGAACGTTTTCACAAATTGTTCAGTGAGGGAAATGGCGAATGACATATTGACCTGCTGATGAATGATTGGTCTTATCAAAGCAGGATACAGCGAAAATTCCAGTACAATCGGCGTTCCAAAATGAATTTCGAATATATCATTCAATGCTGTTGTTGAAAAATGCCGATGAATTTCAACAAGCGGCAGATTCCATTGGAAAATGGAAGCAATTCTATCCATCACCTGCTGTTTTGTTTGAATATTGCTTCCCCTGATCATAAAAGCAGGCTGCTCTGTTGTACCGACTGCCTGAACATCGGCTACTTCCGGCTTCTCTTTATAAATCGGAACCCGGATCAGGCGTTTTTCCTTGTCGACGATATTCAACGGATCTCTTGCAAGCCTCTCCAAAGCCAAGTCAAAATGATAAGGACCATCTATGACAGCTTTTTCCTCCCACATATAACCATCCCCCTTATATTAAGAAAAGCGCAAGCGCCTTGCCCATCGACGTACAGACTGGAGTGCCTCCGACGAGATAAAGGAAACACGGCGAGGAACGAGCCGATGTTGACTTATCGTAGGAGGAGGTGCGAAGTCTGCTAGTCGATAGGCGCTGGAGCTAGACAACAAAAATCTTTGTTCAAAATTTTAAAGCTAAAACATCTTATGCTTTCTTACTCAGCAAAAAAGGCAGTTCCGCATTCAATCGATTGGAACTGCCTTCATTATAGAACAACATGGCTAATCTTCATAATTATGCTGGCTGTCGATTTTCCCGTCTTCGTCATGGATATAGGCCATGGTCCCTGCTTCTTTTGCGAGTCTTTTAGCCTCCTCTGCGGCTTCGGACTTGGAGCCGGTGGTACATTGCGGCTCGTCCACTCCCTCCTTCTTGACGGCCCAGTTCCCCTCATCATACGGTACCGCATGGAACCTTGCTTCATCTGTACCTGCACGCTCTTTGAAATATTCGTTCCTCTCTTCCTTTGACATTGTGTCTTCCTCCTCCTTTTCAATCATTTCTACACTTTACCCGGTCCTTTTACAAAAAAACATAAAAGCCCGGGAAGACCGGGCTTAGTGCGAAATGATCGGATTTTTGATTTTCTCCCTCATCATATAATCATCCAAGCTTTTGAACGTATATCCATCTTTCTTTAAGTCCTTGATGACTTTCTCCAGTGCATCAGCATTGTCTTTGGACACGGTGTGCAGCAGCATCACTGCTCCGGGATGAACTTGGGCCATGATGTTATCATAAGCATATTTCCATCCTTTCTGCTGATCTGTCTGCCAGTCTTTAAAGGCAAGTGACCAAAGAACATGGATGTAACCCTGTTCCCTTGCAACCTTTAAGGTTCTTTCGCTCAGAATGCCGCGGGGCGGACGCAAGTACTGCATCTCAGTCTGCCCTGTCAGGGCCGCTGTTTTTTCCTTTACCCTCTCCAATTCCTCCTGGATCTTTTCATCGCTGATCCCGGTCATGTCCGGGTGGCTCCATGAGTGATTTCCAATGATGTGGCCTTCTTGAACCATCCGCTTGGCCAGGTCAGGTGCACTTTCCAAATAATGGCCGGTCACAAAAAAAGTTGCGGGAACTCTTTCTTTTTTCAATACATCCAATACTTTTTCAGTATAACCATTTTCATATCCGTTATCGAAGGTTAAATACAAAACCTTGTCTCTTGGATTTCCTTTATAAAACGCATCATATTTTTCAAGAAGGCTGTCATAGGCCTCTCCGGCCTCCGCCTGCTTGCCTCCGCTCCCTTTCTTAAATCCCCAATGAATCGCGCTGTTAGATAGGGCCTCGGCAGCGTTCGCCTGAAAAAGAACGAGAAAAAATAAAGGCAATAATAACATCCATCGTCTCATTTATAATCCGCCTTTCACTCTTTTCCCTTAGATTTTTCCATTGCGGGATGATTCATCCGTGGTGGAGTTTTCCAAAAGAAAGACGAAAGGGGCTTTGTTTAGTTTTAATACTATGCCGAATGGGCGGGCCAAGCGAAAACTCGGCAGGCATTCCGTACCTATGCCTTCCGAACAAAAGAGATAAACGGAAACTTGGTAGCCATTCAATGCCTATGCCTTCCGAACGGACGGGCAAAACGAAACTTAGCCGTCACAGTCGCCAATCCAACCAAAAAGCCCAGGCATGCACCTGAACCTTATTGCTTCGCTTCAAAAGAGAAGCTTAAATGGTCCTGAATCGGTATCCAGGCACCGATTTCCTGGGAAGTTACATTTTTAACAATGATTCTGTGCTTCGAACCTTTCATCACCAGATAGACTTCTCCGAACGTAAGGCTGCCCTTTTCATGCACTGCCGGTGCGTAAGCATATAAATATCCCATTCTTGTCGGAGGTATATTGTAAACCTGGTGATGCTTCGTCCCTCCGCCGACAGCTGTTTCAAAAGACAGCGGCAGCTTCACTTTTTCAAATGCTTTTTGCTGCATCATTTTTTGAACGTCTTCGGCTTGGCCCACTTTGGCTGTAAGGCCGCCTTTGATGATTTTTTGGGCCTCTTGGACATAATGTATTTGATAATTCCCTGTTCCGCCGCGGTTGTCATAAAAATTTGTATTCACCTTTTGATATTGCCAATTCGGAGTTGTTTCTTGTGACTTATAATTCAAAGGCCATTCACCCAAGTAAATGGTTGCTCTGGCACCGAATGAAAAAGGTGACTTGGTCGCCGCCGATTCATTCAGCATCCGGATCAATTTCGGATTTTCTATTTTTATCTTGGATGACTCCAACAGCTCCTTGGTAAAATTGCTTGGCTGCAAGCGTGGCAGGTCAGGTGCTGGGTTTGTAAAAGTGTTCTCTTTGCTTATGTTTACAACAGAGGAAGGAACCTCCACACCTTTTTCTTTACTGCCTTCTTTTTTAGCTGCCATTACCGCTGAAGGCACCGATAAGAAAATCAACAGGGTGAACACCTTCAGGATGATGTGATGCCGTTTCATGTTGCATTTGCTCCTTTCGTGTAACCGGCAATAGAAAATGATTTTACGGTTATTTTTTCAAAAACCTGAAGGATTATCCCTGTTAAAGCAAATAAAATCCGATCCCCATGATAAAGTATGCCGCCAGCATCGTCAGCCCCTCAAACCAGTTGGATTCACCGTCATTAATGATAACAATGGAAAGCAAAACAGCCGTTGCCATCGAAACAAGCTCCGGCACCGTAAATACAAGCGGCATGTTTGTCGGAAAAAACAAGGAGGCAAGTACAAGGATTGGGGCTACAAACATGGCTACCTGAAGTGTAGACCCAATTGCAATTTCAACGGACACGTCCAACTTATTCTTATATGCCATGATGATGGCGGAAGCATGCTCCGCTGCATTGCCGACAATGGCTACGATAATGACCCCGATAAACAGCTCAGACCAGCCAAATTGTTCCCCAACCGCCGTAAAGGTGTGTACAAGCTTTTCGGACACATAGGCGACTGCCAGTGTAGCAAGGGCGAGTATAATAATCGCTTTCCACTTGGACCATTCGGGTTCTTCCTCCTCTTCTTCGTCAACATCTTCTACCCCATGATGTTTGGTTACAGGATACACCCCCCGGTGTGTCACCAGCTTAAAAAATAGAGCGGCCATGTAGAGGATGATCATGATAATGGAAATGCCAATGCTTAAAGCCATCGTTTTTTGATCATTCATGTTGGTCGTGAAGAGTTCAGGGATCAAAAAAGCGACAATCACCGCAAACATCAATAATCCGACGTTATGCCGAGCATCATAGATGCTGAATACCTGCCTTTTGTATTTCAAGCCCCCAATAAAAAAGGACAGCCCTGCTACCAGAAGCAGGTTCCCGATGACAGATCCTGTCAAGGAAGCGAGGACGACACCGATGAGGCCCGCCTTTAAGGCAAAAATGGAAATAATCAGCTCCACCGCATTGCCGAAAGTCGCATTCAGCAGTCCGCCGATCCGCGGTCCCGCCACAATTGACAGGCTTTCCGTCGCTCTCCCCATTACCCCTGCCAGTGCAATGATTGTTAAACAATAAACACCAAACATCGCCGCACTTGGCCAATGCAGCATGGATCCAATAACCGATGCCGGCAATCCCAAGGCAATCAAGATCAAAAATATCTTATTTATCATCCTCTCATTCTCCTCCTGACTAAGCCGCCTACACCTCGATGATCTCGAATGTTTCAGCCACTTCTATTGCGCCCTCAACAGATTGAACCATGGAACAATTCTTTTTGGTAAGCTCCATCGCTCTTTCGAGCTTCTCTTCCTTAAGCTGCGTCCCTGTTATTTTAAAATGCAGATGGACTTTTTCGACCCTGTTGGCCTTTCCTTTGTTCCTTTCGGCGTCAGCAGTAATTTGAATATCTTGCACATCTAACCGCATTTTCTCCAATATATTGCGCAGTATACCTCCGCTGCAGACTGCTAATGAGGAAACCAATAATTGATAGGGCCTGAACCCATAGTTTTCATCACCTGAGACATCAAGTCTCCCATATGGAAGCTCCACAAAGAAACCTCCTTCTTTCATTTTGAATTCCATCTCATTTCCCCTTTCAAAGCCTTTCGGCTAATTGTTTACATGAGAATTTTACCGAATTTTTCCTAATAATGGTTTCATCAAGGCCCGTTCATTACATTTTCCCTGCTTTTTTTGTAAAATAAGAATTGATCTCTCCCCCAACCATGATAATGATGGCCGAGAAATAAAACCACAGCATCATGACGATAATGGTTCCGATACTGCCGTACATCGCGGTGTAGTTTCCAAAATTGGACACGTAAAAGGAAAAACCGAGTGAAACAGCAATCCAGCCGACGCTGGCAAAAATAGAACCCGGCACGGCAGTTGCACACCGTATTTTAATACTTGGCGCCAAATAATAAACGACGAGAAAAACCAGGAATAAAATAACCGGTGTCAGCACCCATCGGATAACATTCCAAATTTTTAGGAATTGATCCGAAAGACCCAAATAGGAGAAAATGAACATTCCGAGCTGCTTGCCAAATACAGGCAAAAGCAGCGCAAGGATGAAAACGAAAATCAAGGCCACTGTCAATACAATGGATAAGCCTCTGCTTACTATGAAAGAGCGTTTTTCCTCCACTTCGTATGCCCTATTCAAAGACTTCATCAAGGCATTCATTCCTTTTGAAGCTGCCCAAAGAGTGGCTATAAAACCAACAGACAACAAGCCTCCGCTTCGATTATCCATAATTTCGGAAATGGTCCTTTCGATCATCGTATAGGTTTCCAGCGGTGCAAAATCTTTAAGCGTGTGAAATATATCCTGCTGGGTTAATGGAGTATAGGGGAGCAACGTGAACAGGAAGATCAGCATCGGAAAAAGGGACAAAAGAAAAAAATAGGACAGTTGGGCAGCAAAGCCCGTTACATCGTTATCACTGATTCTTCTTGCTATTTCTTTGCCGAAATCTATTATTTTATTTCTTTTTTTTCGGCGTTTTACCTTTTTCATTCCCAATTGGAACACCCCTTGTCGCTTCATACTTTCTGTTGGTTTATATAATTACCTTTCCCTATCTTAGCAAAACATTTTTCCAAATGAACTAATCAACTTGACAATCCTTCTATTTTTTTCAGAAGATTGGTATACGGAAATTATTATGAAACCAAAAAGAACACTGGGCAAGATTAAAGAGGAAAAAACTGAAGCGAGAAAAGAGACTGCGTAAAAATTTCTGCCTTCCCGGTATCGGGAAGGCTTTTAGTATTGACAACCCTTCGCATGCGTGAAATCATTGTATTCATAAATATAGCCCCGAGAGGATGAACCAAGTGGATCTTTCAAAAAACACACCCGAGAATATTGAGTATTTAATCGGGCAGATAACAGAGAAATTGCGCATGGTCAATGCCGCTGCCATGAAGCCGGAAAGCATCAACAATGAAATGTACGAAGAATTATTGGAAATCCATGAAATGGTGATGAAAAAAGACCATTTCAGCCCAAGCGAAATGCAAGCTTTGGCCGAAGAAATCGGAAGACTTAGAAAGGCCTGAGTTAAAAAGGATCGGATCATAGTGAGAGCCAAATTGGGGCTCTCTTTTTCTATCAGTCCTTTACATAGAGTGTATAAAGGGCTAACATTTAGATTAAAAGAATTCAAATAAAATAGGTGATGTCGTTGAAAACGTTTGAACAGTCCCGGCTGCTGAAAAGTCTGCCGAAACAATTTTTCGCGTCGCTCGTTGAAAAGGTGAACAGCGTGAGGGCTGAAGGCCATGATGTGATCAACCTGGGCCAGGGAAATCCCGACCAGCCGACACCGCAGCATATCGTTGAGCGCCTCAAGCTTGCAGCCGATCATCCTGAAAACCATCAATACCCTCCTTTTCGGGGGAAATCGGAGTTAAAACAGGCCGCTGCTGATTTTTATCTGAGAGAATACGGCGTCTCCCTCGATCCGGGAAAAGAGATTGCTATTTTATTCGGAGGAAAAGCAGGCCTTGTCGAGCTGCCCCAATGCCTTTTGGATCCGGGAGATACGATGCTTGTTCCCGATCCTGGCTATCCGGATTATTGGTCTGGTGCAGCTTTGGCAAAAGTACATATGGAAATGATGCCGCTGAAAGAAGAAAATGATTTCCTCCCTTCTTTTGATGACATACCGGAAGATACGGCAGGCAAAGCGAAAATGATGTTCCTGAATTATCCGAATAATCCTACAGGAGCTGTCGCCACCGAGGAATTTTTCCGGCAAACAGTTGAATATGCTTCCGCCCGTAACATTTGTGTCGTTCATGACTTCGCCTATGGCGGCATCGGATTTGATGGAAAGAAACCTGTCAGCTTCTTGCAGGCGGAAGGTGCGAAGGAAACAGGCGTCGAAATTTACACATTCTCCAAAACATATAATATGGCAGGATGGCGAGTTGCCTTTGCTGCAGGAAATGCGTCGGTGATCGAAGCCATCAATTTGATGCAGGACCATTTATACGTCAGTCTGTTCGGTGCTGTCCAAGACGCCGCTGCCGAAGCCCTGTTGGGTTCACAAAGGTGCGCAAAAGAAATCAGTGCCATGTATGAAAAAAGAAGAGATGTATTCATTTCAAGCCTTCGGGAAATCGGCTGGGATGTAAGATCGCCCAAAGGTTCTTTTTTTGCCTGGCTGAAGGTGCCGCAAAAATATACTTCTGAGGAATTCACCGGCCTGCTCCTGGAAAAAGCCCATGTTGCCGTAGCACCCGGAATCGGCTTTGGAGAGTATGGGGAAGGATACGTAAGGGTTGGACTGCTGACATCGGAAGAGCGCCTTCGCGAAGCCGCTTTGAGAATAAAGAAATTAGGCATTTTTTAATTTATTAAAGGATGGTCTCCCGTTTAGAACGGCCATCCTTTATTTTTTAATCATTCATTTCCCAAGAAATAAGTTTGCGTAAGAAAAGCACACAGCTAATATCCTGCTGCATGCTTCACTTCTCTTCATCCGGTATATAAGGCTCGATCAGTACTTCGACCCGCCTGTTGGCTTCCCGGCCTTTGGCTGTTTTATTATCCGCGATAGGCTGGAATTCTCCAAAACCTTTTGCACTGAATAAACGCGGATCCAATTTTTCATCTTCAAGCAGCACTTTCATGAAATTGACTGCTCTCATGACACTCAGTTCCCAGTTGGACTGAAATTCCGAGTTTTTGATTGGAACATTGTCAGTATGCCCGCTGATAATCACGCTTCTTGGCAGCTCCATTTCGAGCAATGCTGCAAGCTCCTTTGCGGTTTTCTTGTCGCTCTCCCTTACATCGGCGCTTCCGGATTTAAAAAGCACGCTGTCATTGATCGTGATCAGCAATCCTTCCGATGTCAATGAAGTGGAAAACTTGTCCTCATACTCTTTTTCCTGAATGTAATTATCAACCTTCTCTTTAAGCGCCTCAAGGATTTTCAAATCGGCTATCTCATCTGCGAATTGCTCCATCGGATCACTTTTAGGGTCATCCTCGGTTTCATCAATTTGCTCTTCGATTTCCAACGGTTTTTCAAACTCAACCGGTCCATCTCCTCCGACGAAAATCCCGCTGAACACTTTAGAGATCTGCTGAAATTTCTGCGCATCCACAGAACTAGCCGCAAACAGCACGATAAAAAGAGCAAGAAGCAGTGTCATTAAGTCCGCATAAGGGAGAAGCCAGGACTCCCCCAGCTCATCTTCATGCCGCTTTTTTCGTTTACGCTTGGACATTTGCCGCCACTTCACTTTCATCTTGCAATTCTTTTCTCTCTGTCTCCGGAAGATAAGAAGCCAGCTTCTGCTCTATCATTCTCGGAGCCTCTCCTTCAAGGATGGATAAAATTCCTTCTACCATCAACTCTTTCAATCTTACTTCCTCAATGGATTTCCGTTTTAATTTATTCGCAAATGGATGCCATAGCACATAGCCTGTAAAAATACCAAAAAGCGTTGCAACAAAAGCCGCAGAAATGGCTGCTCCAAGCTCGTCAGTATTATCCATGTTTCCCAAAGCGGCAATCAAGCCGATTACTGCTCCCAGTACTCCCAATGTAGGGGCATAAGTGCCTGCCTGGGTAAAAATTTGCGCTCCGGCAGCATGCCGTTCTTCCATTGCATCAATTTCGTCGCTGAGAACTTCCCGTATGTAGTCGGCACTCTGGCCGTCAATCGCCATTAAAAGGCCCTGCCTTAAAAAAGGTTCATCGACTTTTTCCATTTCTGCTTCAAGGGCAAGCAATCCTTCCCTTCTAGCCAGCTGCGCCATTTCAGAAAAAAGGATAATCAATTCCTTTGGTCTCGGCATCTTCGTTTCTTTGAAAATGATACCCAACAATTTCGGGATTTTTTTAATTTCGGATGATGGGAAGGCGATTGTGACACTGGCAGCGGTCCCCACGAAAATGACCAACATGGCTGCCGGATTCAGCAATGCCGTAATGTCAACACCTTTTAAAACCATCCCCACCCCAATGGCAATGACTCCGAGAACAACCCCGATCAATGATGTTTTATCCATTTGCTTCACCCTATACTTTAAAATGTCTTATCTATAATATCGGCTGAAGCAATAAAGTTTTAAGTGTCATTCATCATCCTTTTTCTATGTTTTTCCAGAGCCGATAAAATTTGATAAAAGTCTGAAAGTTGCCAGAGAGGAAAAACCTGCATTTGATGTGATACCCGGCGTACACTGTTATTGTTCTTAGTCAAAAAACCTTCTTTCAATTTTGTGCTCATATCGTTTAAAAATGGACGAATTCGTCTTGATTCCTTTTTTTGCAAGCATGCTGTTATACTTCAGTAACTTTTCGCTTAATTGTTTTCTTAGTTCCTCGGTTTCGAGTTCATCCTCGGAGTGGCGAATCAGATCCTCTATTGTCATCAATTCCTTTTTTGCCTCCATTTCGTCCGGAGAAAAGCCGGCATTTTGCAAGATCCGGTAGGCCATTTTTAAATCATCGGGAATCCCCTCCAACTTGTCTGGAGGAAGCGGCTTCCCCTTTCCGGAAAGGTTGTCAAATTCACCGTTCTCATAGGCTTTGCGGATTTTATCCTCGGAAATGTTATAAAACTTATCCACCTGATAGCACCTCCCGCTTTCATTATAGCATCAGGGGATTACCATTTATTCATGCCCTTTTCAAAAAAATAGATCAATAATTTCTCACTCTGTCGTACTTAATGGTGTGACCGGGCAAGCCGCCGTTATAGATGGCGGGTTTCCTCCAAAGGTCTCCCCCGTTAAAAAATTCCCCTTGCTCTCCAATTTTTTTTATATTATAATTCAAATCGTAATGATTACGATTTAAGTCGATAAACATTCATATCCTCACAATTGGATAATCATTTTAAAAGGAAAGGATTGAAGGGATGAGATCCAAATATCATTTTATCATCCTATTTTTCATTGCTGCTTTTATATTGGCCGGCTGCGGCAAAAATTCCGCCCAGGACGACGGTAAGAGTAAAGAGACTCTGACCGTTTACACTACTATCTTCCCTATTGAGGATTTTACAAGAAAGATCGGGGGGCCGCATGTGCAAGTCCAGAGTGTGTACCCTGCGGGAGCCGATGCCCATACGTATGAACCGACCATAAAAACCATGATGGCTATCGCCGAATCCGACTTATTGATTTATAACGGTGCAGGCCTTGAGTCTTTTATCGGAAAAATGGAGAGTTCGCTGAAGAACGAAAAAGTGGTGAAAGTTGAAGCATCCAAAGGGGTTCAGTTATTAAGCGGCGACGAGGAACATGAGCATGATGAAGAAGTACATGGCGGTGATGGACACCAGCATGATCAAGACCCTCATATTTGGATAGATCCTGAAAACGCCATGATTATGGCGGAAAATATAAAGAATGCACTCAGCGAAGAGATGCCTTCCGCCAAAGATGATTTTGAAAAAAATTATCAAGACTTAAGAGCGAACCTTCAACAGCTTGATGCCGATTTGCGTACGGTGATCGAATCGGCTGGCCGAAAGGAGATTTTGGTTTCCCATGCAGCCTACGGATATTGGGAACACCGATACGGATTGGAACAGATCAGCATCACGGGCATAAGCTCCGAAAACGAGCCATCCCAAAAACAGCTGCAAGCTATTATAGAAACAGCAAAAAAGCATCATATGAAATATATTATCCACGATCAAAACCCGGCTGCAAAAGTGGTGGATACAATCCAAAAGGAAACTGGGACAAAACCGCTCACTTTACACAACCTCGAATATATCACCGAGAAAGATAAGCAGAACAAAGAAGATTACTTCAGCATCATGGATAAAAATATTGAAACATTGAAAAAAGCATTGGCAAAATAAGAAAAGCGCAAGGCGCCCGTCTATCGGCGACAAGCTAGACTACGCTTGCGAAGGCGTAGCTTGCCTTCATCAGCGATTGGCTTAATCCTTGCGCCGATGGCGCCTGAAGCTGGACATCACGTTAATCTTGTTTGCAAAGAAAATTCGGTAAAATTTTATGCTTTCTTTAGCTTTTAATAATAAACCGGGCGGCACTCAAATTGTTAAGTGCCGCCCGGTTTTTGTTTTATCCAGCTAGCGCCCAACGGGACGCTTCCGTATTTCCTTAAACTGCCGCTTCCACTTTTTCCAAGGCAAGAGCTGGTCCGAAGAATTCATATCGGATGTTTTCATCGGAAACGCCCAGCTGCACAAGCATATTTACAACACTTTTCAAGAATGGCTCAGGTCCGCATACATAGCAGATCGTGTCTTTAGTAATTTTATCTGCCAGAAATTCTTTTGTAATATAGCCTGTAAAGTGATGTCCGCCGTCTTTGTTCGCCGGAGATTGATATCCATAGTAGCAGCTGCCATGTTTAAGTTTTCCTGCCAACTCACAAGCTTCTTCACTGAAGGCGTGTACACCCTCATGTCTTGCTGAATGAATATAAGTTACTTCACGATCAGAATTGTTTTCAACCAAAGTTTCAAGCATGCTCATCATTGGTGTAAGTCCCACTCCGCCGCTGATCAGTGCTACCGGGGCAGTTTCTTTCATATTCAATACAAAGTCTCCCGCAGGGGCACTTGCTTCAAGTGTATCACCAACATTTACATGATCATGCAAGTAATTGGATACTTTTCCGACTGGTTCAAAATCCGCTTCTCTTTTTACAGAGATTCTGTAATATTCCTTGCCAGGTGCACAAGATAAGCTGTAATGGCGGATGGATGTAAATTGCTCACCAGGAACACGAACTCTTACAGATATATATTGGCCGGCTTTATAGGTTGGGAGCGGCTTTCCGTCTTTTGCTTTTAAGTAGAAGGAAGTAATGACGTCACTTTCCTTCACTTTGTCGACAACTTCCAATTCTTTAAAGTCTTCCCAGCCGCCTTCTTCGGCTTCTTTATACATATTTGCTTCAATGTCAATAAACACTTGTGCGATTACGCCATAGGCTTCAGCCCATGCATTAATGATCTCATCTGTCGCCGCATCGCCAAGCACTTCTTTAATGGCTTCCAATAAATGTTTTCCTACGATTGGATAATGTTCCGGTTTTACCCCAAGACCGCGGTGTTTATGAGCTACCGGCATAACTGCAGGAAGAACACTTTCCAATTGATCGATATTTTTGGCTGCTGCCAATACCATATTCGCGAGAGCTGTTTGCTGGCGTCCTCTTGACTGGTTGGCGTGGTTAAAGATGTTAAGCAATTCTGGATGATTATTAAACATGTTTTTGTAAAATACAGAAGTAATTGTAACCCCATGTTCCTCCAATACTGGAACTGTTGATTTGATAATATCGATTGTTTTTTGTGAAAGAGCCATTTTTCATTCTCCTTTTAAAAGATGTATTTAATATATATCTTTAATTTCACTTTAATGGATTCAAATGAGAGCTACAATCCCTTTTTAGGATGTGTAAAAAAGCTGACAAAAACCCGACGCAATTTGTTCACAAAAGATGCATTTTAAATATATGTTTGAAACAAATCCCATTGCAGAGCGCTCTACTGCCCTTTGGAGCTTTAAAATGGTATGATATTCAGAGGTGATGGAAAAATGAGATTGACAAACTACACTGACTATTCTTTGCGTGTTTTAATATACCTTGCATTGAAAAAGCCCGGCGAATTGGCAAATATTACAGAAATTGCAGAGTCGTACGGCATCTCAAGAAACCATTTGACAAAAGTGATCCATGAGCTTGGGAAAATGGGCTTCATCCATACGATCCGCGGACGCGGCGGCGGCATCAAACTGGCGCTTCCTCCTGAGGAAATCAATATCGGAGAAATTGTGAGGAAAACAGAGGATGACTTCAATATAGTGGAATGCTTCAGCCAAGGTTCCGGACATTGTGTCATCTCCCCCGTCTGCGGCCTAAAACATGTCCTTAACCGCGCCCTATCCGCCTATTTGGCCGTCTTGGATGAATACACGCTTGCCGACATCGTAAAATCTCCTTTCGATTACCGTGCTCTGCTCGGAATGGAGAAATAACATTGATTGGATTTACCTTCCTGTGCTGTTAAAATAAAACAGACTACTTTTTTACAAAGGAGAATGTATATGGCTGAATTTCAGGAAACACTTGAAAAGTATGCAGAGCTTGCTGTAAAGGTAGGCGTCAATGTTCAAAAAGGGCAGACGCTTGTGGTGAATGCAACAATTGACAATGCGGAATTTATTCGGCTTATAGTTAAAAAGGCATACGAAGCCGAGGCCAAAAATGTTGTTGTCAATTGGAATGATGATGTCGTGACTCGCCTGAAATATGATATGGCACCTGATGAAACTTTTCATGAATATCCGCTGTGGCGCGCCAAAGAAATGGAGGAGCTGGCGGAAAACGGTGCAGCCTTCATGTCTGTCGTTTCTTCCGGCCCTGATTTATTGAAAGGCGTCGATCCCAACCGGATTGCCAACTTCCAGAAAGCAGCAGGAAAAGCGTTGAATAAATATCGCCAATACATTCAATCAGATAAAATCAGTTGGACCGTCATTGCCGCACCATCCGAAGATTGGGCAAATAAAGTCTTCCCGGATGCTCCTCCCGAAGAGCGGGTCAACAAGCTGTGGGATGCCATCTTCAAGGCAACAAGGGCCGATCTCGACGATCCGGTCCAGGCTTGGAAAGACCATGACCGCAATCTTCACGAAAAAGTCGACTACTTAAATGAAAGACGCTATAAAAAACTGCATTATAAAGCGCCCGGCACCGACCTGACGATTGAACTTCCGAAAGGCCATCTATGGGTCGGAGCTGGCAGCATCAACGAAAAAGGCGACGAATTCATGGCCAACATGCCAACTGAGGAAGTTTTTACAGTACCTTATAAATATGGCGTTGAAGGTACAGTTTCAAATACGAAGCCGCTCAGCTACGGCGGCAACATCATCGATGGTTTTACGCTGACTTTCGAAAAAGGAAAGATCGTTGATGTGAAGGCCGAAGAAGGCGAAGATATTTTGAAGGGATTGGTCGATACGGACGAAGGCTCCCATTATCTAGGTGAAATAGCACTCGTTCCTTTCAATTCCCCCATCTCTCAGTCAAACATTTTGTTTTACAATACACTGTTTGACGAAAATGCATCCAACCATATTGCAATCGGAAGCGCCTATGCCTTCTGTCTGGAAGGCGGCAAAAACATGAGCCAGGATGAACTGGAGAAGAACGGATTGAATACGAGCATCACCCATGTGGACTTCATGATCGGCTCCGAACAGATGGATATTGACGGAATTCTGGAGTCAGGAGAAAGCGAGCCGGTATTCAGAAGCGGAGACTGGGCGTTTTAGAAATAAGAGGTTTGGCGTTCGCGCCAAACCTCTTCCATTTATTAATAATCAATTTCTGTTGCCCAATTGCCTCCGAATTCATCTAAATAACGATCTTCAAATTCTTCCAGCTCTTCCATCAATGGAATGTCGACAAGACTCCTTTGGCTGTTGTCCATTCCAGCGGGGTTTTTTGGTCCAAATGCTGATTCCTGCTTCCTTTTGACAATCACAGAATCATCCCACCGCTTCATCACGGAGGAACCATCCGGATTGTACATGACTCTTTTTGACAGCTTATCCATTGCGACATCTCCCCTTTTTTAAAAAAATATTCCGAGAACACCGGCGGCCAGAGACGCCTACAAACAAATAAATGGAAAAGCATACTCATCTATACCCTTAAATACGATCAGTAAACATGAAATTTAAATTATTTTTTTCCATCAGGTATAATGGGTAGCAGTTTGACATCAATGAGGTGAAAGAAATGGAACAACGCCCAAGCAAGAAAATGAAAGAATCACTGACTGTAAAAACAAGCCACGTATCTCCTCCGGATACAAATCATCATGGCAATTTATTTGGCGGAAAGTTAATGTCTGATGTGGATGACGTAGCATCCATTGCTGCCGCAAGGTTTTCACGGAAACCTGTTGTCACGGTATCAACGGACTCCGTCGACTTTTTCAAACCGATTCGGATAGGCGATGCCGTTACAATGGAGGCGATTGTCACATGGAGCGGTACAACGTCTATGGAAGTATTTGTAAAAGTCTTGTCTGAGCATTTGATTACAGGCGAGAAATCACTTGCCGCTTTTTCTTTCCTTACATTTGTCGCTTTGGATGAAAACGGCCGGCCATGCCCTGTACCTAAAGCGATTCCGGAGTCGGAGGAAGAGCGCTGGCTCAATGAAACAGCCAAAGCACGGGCAGCCCATCGCCAAAAAAGAAAAAAAGAGAGCAAGGAATTGGCTGATTTTTTTTCAAAACTAAACCTGTGACCAGGAATATATTGGATGATTACATTTTCGCGCTTTTTTTACAGGAAGGTTAAGTTTATATAACAGCCGCCGTCGATATGAAAATAAAATCGGTGAGTTATCAACGCTTATGTCAGTTTTTGCCCTTTTTTGTCTGTAACAATTTCTTCCTCCTGCCATTTACAGCAAGAAATATCCCTATAAATTTATTATACTTAATGTAGGATATTACAAGTAAAGGCAAGGTGGTACATATGTTTTCGAACACTGAAATCGGGATTGACCTGGGAACAGCGAATGTTCTAGTTTATACAAAAAATAAAGGGATTATTTTGAATGAGCCATCCGTTGTGGCGGTTAATACAAATACAAAGCAAGTGGTTGCATTTGGAGCGGAAGCAAAAGAGATGATCGGCAAAACACCTGCCAGCATTACGGCCGTCCGCCCGCTCCAAGACGGGGTCATCGCTGATTTTGACATCACCAGCCAAATGTTGAAGCATGTCATGAAAAAAGCCGGAAAAACGTTGGGATTTGCTATCCGCAAACCGGATGTGGTTGTCTGTACGCCATCCGGGGCCACCTCTGTTGAAAGGCGCGCCATCCATGATGCGGTCAAATCATGCGGAGCAAAGAATGTTCATTTGATTGAGGAGCCTGTTGCTGCTGCCATCGGAGCCGATCTTCCTGTAGAGGAACCTGTCGCAAATGTCGTTGTGGATATCGGCGGGGGAACAACGGAAGTAGCCATCATTTCTTATGGCGGTGTTGTCAATTGCAATACCGTCCGGATCGGCGGTGACTTGCTGAACGAAAACATCATTCAACACGTGAGAAAAAGCTACAATCTATTAATCGGGGAGCGGACAGCAGAAAACATCAAGATCGAAATCGGTTATGCGCTTGTTGAGCATCCGGAGAAAAAAATGGATATCCGGGGACGGGACCTTGTAACGGGGCTCCCGAAAACGGTCACGTTGAGTTCCTATGAAATCCAGGAATCATTGAAAGAATCATTGCTTCATATTTTAGAAGCAATCCGTGCTACATTGGAAAACTGCCCGGCTGAATTGAGCGGCGATATCGTAGACCATGGGGTCGTTTTATCAGGGGGCGGCGCCTTGCTGAATGGCATGCAGGAATGGCTGAGTGAAGAAATTATTGTTCCTGTCCATATTGCACCAAACCCGTTGGAATCCGTGGCAGTAGGAACGGGGAGGGCTCTCAAATTTATCAATAAACTTCAGACCGTTGGAAAGTAGCAGTACCCATAAATTGACGGAAAGAGCGGATTTTTCTTTGGAATCTACAATTTAAGGGCTTTAGGCAAAAACGGACACGATTATTGATGATTCGTTACCGTTTCACAGGCCTTCCCGTAAATACGGGCACGATTAGTCCAGGTTCGTTACCGTTTCATAGGGCTTCCCCCTAAGACATGCACTAATGGCGCCCCTCTTTGGTAAATAATGGATTTCCGCTTTGTTTTTACTGATAGGATTCCAAATATATAAAAGCTGTCCGGAAAGTCACTTTCACTGACTTTCCGGACAGCTTTTTTTATTATAGTTAAAATTTCACCGAATTTTCTCTTCAAACGAAGATTACATAATGTCCAGCTCCAGGCTCCAACGGCGCAAGGATCAAGACGAATTGACTGTGGTGGCTGAAAAGCTCCCTCATCAAAATTCGGCTTGTGCTTGTCGCCTAAGGGGGCGCGCCTTGCGCTTTTCTTATTTCAATGGACCTTCTTCATCCATCAGGTCTTCCTGCCCACTTGAAGCCCGAACCTCATCAGTCAATGCATCGATGCTGCTACGAACATTGCCTTTTCCAGACAAGTTCTCCAACAGCTCTCTTACATCGATGCCGGAAGAAGCCTTCAAAGATTCCTGCATACTTGCCATCAGATTGGTCGCATAGCCGGTAACCTTATTGGCTCCGCCTTCTCCCTGCCCTCCTGTGTCAACAACGGTAATCTTATCGATGTTTCCAAGGGGCGCGGCGACTTGCTTCGCATATTCAGGAAGCATCTTCAAGACCATATCCAACACGGCAGCCTGCCCGAATTGCTCGAACGCCTCCGCCACTTTGCGTTTCGCTTCCGCTTCGGCAACCCCTTTGAGACGTATCACTTCCGCTTCGGTCTCCCCTTGTGCACGCTGTGCATCAGCTTTTGCGATTCCATCCAGACGTACCCGTTCCGCATCAGCTTTGGCGGTCGCTTCCACACGGTATTGATGGGCATCTGCTTCAGCTATCTGCTTCGCCTTATCTGCACTTGCCGCCTGCTCCACGGCATAGCGGTCTGCATCTGCTTTCTTCTTGACTTCCGAGTCATATTGACGCTCACGGCGCAAAATTTCTTTTTCTTCCAGTTCAATCTGCTTTTGACGTTCAATGATTTTAATCTGCATTTCCTGTTCGGTTACTTCCTGCTTGGCACGCGCTGTTTCCAGGTCATAAGCCTGGTCGGCATTTGCCCTCGCCGTATCCTGATCGCGGCGGTATTCAGCCATTTTCAGTTGATTCACTTTTTCCGCTTCCGCGATTTCCGTGGCACGTTCAAGTTCGGCTTTTTTCGCTTCTTTCGCAGCTTCCGCCCGCTTGATACGGGTTTCTTTTTCCGCGTCAGCCGTTGCGATGTCCGCGTCACGTTTCACCTGAGCGATCCGCGGCTTACCGAGTGAATCCAAATAGCCGTTTTTATCACGGACTTCTTTAATAGTAAAAGATACAATGACAAGACCCATTTTGGCCAGGTCCTGTGAGGCAACGCGCTGTACCTCTTGAGAAAATTTATCCCGGTTTTTATAAATTTCTTCGACCGTCATGGAGCCGAGTATGGAACGGAGATGGCCTTCCAGCACTTCCTTCGCTTCGTTCTCTCTTTCTTCTTTCGTTTTTCCCAAAAACTGTTCGGCAGCCGTGGCAATTTCTCCGATGGAACCGCCGATTTTAATGATAGCCGTTCCGTCCGCCATTACTGGAACACCCTGCTCCGTATATACTTCAGGCGTGGTTACTTCAAGCTTGCTTGACAGCAAACTGAGCGGCTGCGCCTGCTGAAAAACCGGAAGGACAAAAGCACCGCCGCCCCGGATAATTTTAATTTTATTCCCTGCATCATCCACATGGACGTTTTTTCCCCCAAGATAGCTTCCTGTCACGATCAACGCTTCATCAGGACCTGCCGTACGATATTTGGTGATAAATACGGCGATTAACGCAATCAAAATAAAAACAACGACTAATAATACAATCATTACACCAAAAGGCATCAATCAATTCCCCCTCGTTAAGTAAAATTCTTTTTGTATGGCATTACGTGCAATACACCATCTTTCACTTCGATCACCAGTATTTCAGACCCTTGGGAAATGGGCACATCTTCAAAACTGGCTGCCGGCTTGGAAATCATTCCGCTGTAGCTCTCAATCACCACTTCCCCGAAACCTTTTTCAGGGATGGAAATGCTCACCGTTCCGATTCTTCCCTCCAAAGATTTTTCAGTATAGCTCAATGACTGTTCCGCGGAAGACATGGGAATGAGGACAAAGACGTTGAGTATCGTGTCCAGCAGAAGCGCTGCTAGTGCGGCAATTCCCATGATGAGAAAGCTGTTCAGAGAAGTGACCGCTTCAAGAATATATCCGCCGGCGGAGAAAAAAGTAATAAAGGCCAATATTAATATTGGATTTAGAAATCCGGCCGCTTCCCCCAGTCCTTCCAGGACATCTCCAAAGAACAGGTACAGAATCGTCAAACTGCCTGAGGCGATCAACAAAATCAAATAGATGGTTTCAATTGGCATACCGAACAGAGTCATACCCATCCATCCTTTTTCATGATATTGAGGAAATCACTGTCATACATCCCGCCTTTTCTCTTTTTTATCGCGATAGTCATCATACGTTCGAATGAACATTAAGTTTCATTTTTTGTAAAAAATTATACAGATACCGCTCCTTGAACTGACTGTTTGGCCGTTTCCCTCCTGCATATGGTGACAAGAAGATAAACGAGCGGCGTATCCAAGATGGCCACGACAAACTTAAAAGAATATTGGCTTAAAATCAGCCCGATCAAGGCCCCAAACGGCATTGTGCCATAGAAAGCGATGATGATGAAAATCGTTGTATCAACAAGCTGGCTTATCATGGTTGAAGCATTGTTCCGGATCCACAGCTTCTTTTCTCCATGTCTTTTCTTCAAACGGTGAAATACAGTCACATCAAGGTTTTGGCTGATCAGGAACGACAGCAGGCTTGCCAATGTGACACGGAATCCGGCTGAAAAAATGGTTTCAAATGCAGCCTGGTTTTCATAGAAAGGCGCCGGCGGAAGTTTCATAGTGACATAGATGAATATTACAGCAAGAAATTGCGTGATCAATCCGGCCATAACCGTTTTCCTGGCCGCATTTTTACCGTAGACTTCAGTAATCGTATCCGTGATTGGATAGGTGAAAACATAGACGATGACCGCCGCCGGCAGTATGACCCAGTTCCCGATGCTGATCAGTTTTACAGCGAGTATATTCGATAAAATCAACAATCCGACAAAAGCACCGTTTAAATAGAGAAGCATTCACCATTCCCTCCTAGCGGTTATCCACTTTTTCCGGATACAGATCGTGATTCAGCATGCGATATTCCGCCATCTGCTCATATTTCGTTCCGGGCTTTCCGTAATTGGAGTATGGATCAATGGACAGGCCGCCTCTTGGAGTGAACTTGCCCCATACCTCGATATATCTGGGATCAAGGAGTTTGATCAGATCGTTCATGATAATATTGACGCAGTCTTCGTGAAAGTCGCCGTGATTGCGGAAGCTGAACAGGTAAAGCTTGAGTGACTTGCTTTCGACGATTTTTTTGTCGGGAATATAGCTTATGTACATTGTCGCAAAGTCCGGCTGATTGGTCTGCGGGCAAAGTGAGGTGAACTCAGGACAGTTGAATTTGACAAAATAATCCCTGTCCGGATGCAGATTATCGATGGATTCCAAGACTTCAGGCGAATATTCGAATAAATATTTAGTGTTCTGATTCCCAAGCAGCGATAAGTCATTCAATGTATCTTCGTTTCTTCCGGCCATTTAAAAACCTCCCAAATTTCACCCGTTTTGTGAGGAAGGTTCAAAAAACCAGGCATCAAAAAAGCCATATCGCGCGGATATGGCAGCATTGTATAAGCCATAGTTTTTTATAGAGGGTTAACGCTATGAACCTCTTCCCATCCGGGTGTTTATAATGATTTCATCAATAATGATATCTGAAGAGGAGAACATGCGTCAACCACCGATTTTAGGGAGCAGAAAGAATCGGTGTGCGTCATGCTGTTTTTTCTGTCCTATCTTCGCTAAAATAAGAAAAAACGACTGGAGGAATCGCAGATGTCCTTATTAGATGAAATCCTTGATTATAATAAAGTTTTCATCGATGAAAAAATGTATGAAGCTTATGCGACAACGAAATTTCCCGACAAGAAGCTTGTTATTCTCACTTGCATGGATACCCGTCTGGTCGAGCTTCTGCATAAAGCAATGAACATGAAAAACGGTGATGTCAAGGTTGTCAAAAATGCGGGGGCGATCCTGACACATCCGTTTGGAAGTATCATGCGCAGCCTGCTCATCGCGGTATATGAACTGAAAGCCGACGAAGTGTACGTCATCGGACATCATGATTGTGGGATGAGTGCAATTGAAAGCGGACAGGTCCTTGAAAAAATGCAGGAACGCGGAATCACCAAGGAAACCTTGGATATCATCCAAAATTCCGGGATTGATCTTGATGAGTGGCTGACCGGCTTTGACAGCGTCGAAGAAAGCGTCGAACACAGCGTCAACATGATCCGTAACCACCCGCTCATGGCAGATGAAGTGCCTGTTCACGGCCTGGTCATCGATCCGCGGACCGGAAAACTTGACCTCGTTGTCAATGGCTATGAAACGCAGCCGGCTAAGTAGGAATTGATCGCAGCTGCTTAAGCGGAGCATTCAGGTTTAAACGAGAGTTGGGAGCTCTTACAAGAGTTGGAGCTTTATACGTGAGTTGGAATTACGCCGGACAGCCCGGCTGTCCGGGGCCGTTTCTTTTATTTTGCTGCCGCTCCCCTTCCGGAAAATTGATAATCATAGCAGGTCATATAAAGTTCTTGCAGTTCCTGCAATGTCGGTACTCTTGGATTATTGGCTGGGCTTCCGCTGTCCATCGCATCCTTTGCCATTTTTTCCACTGCCAGATAAAATTCTTTTTCATCAATCCCCCAACCTTTTAGATTGGGGATGTTTAAGTCACTGTAAAGCCCTTTTACGGATTCTACCGCAATGTCCGCAGCTTCTTCATCCGACAATTCCCCGTCAGGTCTAAAAATCCGTCCCAAGTCTGCCAGCCTTTCTATACATGAATCCCTGCTGAATTCCAGAACCGCCGGCAAAAGCATAGCATTGGAAAAACCATGAGGAACATGGAACAACGCTCCGATTGGCCTTGACATCCCATGGACGAGACATACAGACGCATTGGTAAAGGCCATGCCGGCTTTTAAAGATCCAAGTGCCATTTTTTCTCTTGATACCATATTGCTGCCGTCTGTATATGCATCCCGAATATTGTTCACAATCAGTTCCACGGCGGAAAGTGCGAGCATGTCTGTCATCGGATGGGACTTTTTTGACAAATAAGCCTCAATTGCATGACTTAATGCATCTACTCCCGTTGCAGCTGTTACATGTTTCGGTGAAGATTTACTCAACCCGGGATCCACGATTGCCGCGGCCGGCATGAATGCGGGCTGTTTGATCATCATTTTGACTTGGTTGGACGTGTTTGTTATAACGGTAACGTCGGTTGCCTCGGAACCTGTTCCGGCTGTAGTCGGAATGGCAATATGCGGAATTGGAGGCAGCTTGGCCAATCTTTTTCCTCCCACAAACTCGTCAATATTTCCGTCATTCGCCGCAAGGACGGAAACAGCCTTAGCGGTGTCAATGCAGCTTCCCCCACCCAAAGAAATAATGAGATCACAGCCGTTTGCCCTGAATATTTTTAAGGCCTCCGCCACGTAATGATCAGTCGGCTCTGTCTCCACCCCAAGGTAAACAGTGCTGTCCACCTCACAATTTTTCAAAAAAATCTTGCATTTTTCCACATTCCCAAGGTGCTCCATTACTTTGTCAGAGATGATCAAAGCGTTTTTTCCCTTTTGGGCAGCTTGTTCCCCGATTTTTAAAAAAGAATCAGGACCATATGTAATTGACGGCGGTGTTCTTAGTGTAAAAAATGAGTTCAAATAAATCCCCCCTACTAATCCTATTATACGAAAATTACAAAAATATTCCAAAAAGAAAAAAGCTAAAGCAGAATCCTGTTTGTGTAGAAAATAGCTTGTTTTAAAGAGAGAAAATTTCATAAATTAGTCAAGCCAAAATTTATACTTTTAAATGGGGAGAATTTATATTATAATGATACATGTGCTTTTTCCAATAGACATATGGCTCCGTAGCTCAGAGGATAGAGCGTCGGTTTCCTAAACCGTGCGTCGCAGGTTCGATTCCTGCCGGGGCCGTACATACAGAGACAAATAGCCCGGTCAACACCGGGCTATTTTTATTACCAATCGCAATCTTCATGCTCGTGTCTGCGTCTTTCTTCTCTGCATCTACACTCAAATTCACGTCTGCGCTCTTTTTCCCGCTCTTCACGCTCGCCTCTTTCTTCACGGCAGAAGCAAACGAACCGCCTTCTCCGTCTTTCTCTTTCCCTTTCTTCACCGACAAATTCATCTTCAAATTCAAAATGCATTTATATCTCTCCTGTTCATTTAATTTAAGTCGGCCGACTCGTTAATAATATATTGCGGATTGTCGAATGCGATTGGACAGAGTGTCTGATAGAAATGAGGATTTTTTGTTGTGGAAGGTTTTTCAAATTGTTGTCAAAAAATTTCTGTGAAGATTACCGGAATATGAAAAACAAAAAACGGATGAAAAAAACGGTTATCCGGCCCCGAGTCAGTTTCCCCCCCTGCCCTGATTTGGTACTAATAGAACAGTTCTGATCATACTCTTATTAAAGAAAACGATCAGAAGGAGTGTATAGTTAGTTGAAAAAAATTAAAGTTGGTTTACAGCCCATTGTGAGCAGGATAAATTTACCCACCGTTTTGAAAACAACTATACTTCCGGGAGACTCAGTTGAAAGATTATTTATTGCAACCCAGGTTGGAGAGATCTTTTACATAGGTAACGGAAGTTTAAGGACTTTTTTAGATATTCGCCCGCGTATCATAAAGCTGGGAACTTCTGAACAAGGTGTTTCCGGCGGTGGATATGATGAACGGGGATTGCTCGGGCTGGCGTTTCATCCGGAGTTTTATTATAACGGCCTGTTTTATCTTCATTATCCAGTAGCTGGAACCCAAGGTCCGGGTGCTCTTTCTGAACGTTTTAAGCCTGACCCCTGTGATCCGAAAACTTTAAATCTAAAGTGGATCAATAGAGAAACTCAATATGATCATATCGATACAGTTGAAGAATGGATGTTACAATCGAATGGCCATCCCCAAAGACGAAGGACATTGCTTAACTTAAGAAGACCATTTTTTAACCATAATGGTGTCAATAGCTTAAACTTTTCACCTGAAACAGGAAAACTCGTTTTAACAATCGGAGATGGCGGATCAGGCCATGACCCATTTAATTTAAGCCAGGATGATATGGAAATTGCCGGTAAAATAATTGAAATTGATGTAGTTAAGAATACATTTATCTATAATCCACCCGTAGTCACCCGCTTTAATGAACTTCCCGCACCTATTCAGGAAACGCTTACCGTAATTGCCAAAGGGGTTTGAAATATACCAGGCATATCTTTTCAAAGGTTTTATAATCAATATATTAAATATGCAGGAAATGTCGGACAGGATTTGGCAGAGTCAATTTTTTCATTTGTTCATTATAAACCAATACCGGTTACTCAGCTTGTTCATGCTTCTTTAAGAAATACCGAACCTGACCTGGAAGGATTTATTAACTTTGGCTGGCGGGGGTGGGAAGGTGCATTTCCTACTTCGATTATTAGGGACTGCACTAAAAATCCGGCTTTGGATGAGAAAACAATTGCTTATTACGATGAAGCAGTAAAAACTTCAGTAAACCGTCTTCAGCCATTAACCAGTTATTATCATAAAGATCCCCGACCCGATAAGTTTGGAGGAACTGCACTTACAGGCGTGCAAGCCTATATGGGAAATGAAATTCCCGATTTAACGGGAAGCGTTGTGTTTACCGATCTGGCCCGGGATGAAGAATCTCAGGGGGTTTTAGCTTATACAAGGGTAAGAACAGATTGTAAGCTCAATGATTTTAGCGTTATTAAAACCAATTATAATTTTGGGCCCCGATCCGCTCATTTTGTTAGTCTGGGAACGAATCTGGATCATACAAGACTATATTTAGGGGTTTATGGATCTATGAAAGTGACTGATTTTAACCAGGGTACTGTTTTTGAAATTGTCCCGGATTCATAACTTTGAACCTCTCATGACTAAACTCATACGATTGGGGTTTATGAGTCAAGAAATTGTCCCGTCAAACCTCCCTGCTTCCTCTATTTCCCCATTTAATGCCATAAGAAAAAAGCCGCCATAAAAATGGTGGCTTCCAATACTTCACGAATATATTCAATAACTTGTTATAACTGTATATCTCAAGATAAATTGCCGCGATAATATTCTTTTTTAAACCTAAACGACGTATGCCCTACCTCTCATACATCCTTACGACTCCGCAGTCGATCCAGTGTGATTAAGTTCTTAATTATTTAATCAAGAACGCCAAATATTTTTTTCATCTTTGATATTTCAAGTTCATTCGGAAAAGCATTCATTCTATCATACCATGTAAACAAAATAAATGAAAGCATACCAGCAGGGTTATTAAATTTTGGTAAAACAAAAAAGGGAAGATCTCTCTCCCCGTCTACAATATGAAATATGCGATTGGAGTAACAATGACTATTGTTAGGATAACCCGCTGAACCCAAATAATGATCAGCTGCGGTATGCTAAGCGGTATTTCAGTTGATACAATACATGGAACGACGGCAGAAAAGAAAATGATGCCGGAAATAGATACAACAGCGATGACGAATTTCACGATAAGAGCGGCTTCTGTGACAAGCAATGCAGGAAGGAACATTTCCGCAATGCCCAAGGATGCCGCTTTAGCAGCAAGCATGGGATCGGGCAATTGAACAAGCAGCGTAAACGGGTAAAAAATATAACCAATCCAATCAAATACAGGCGTATATTCAGCCAGTACCAGTCCCAACAGCCCAATGGAGAGAATAGAAGGCAAAATCGCCATGGCCATTAGGACTCCATCCTTCAGGTTAATCCAAATATTTTCAATCAATTTTGGCGATGAATTGACTGTAGCTTTTGCTTCTTTCCAGGCTGCTGCAAAGCGGTTGCCGCGAATTTCCGCTTCCGGCTGCGGTGTTACACCCTCATAATACTCATCTTTGATTTTGGACAGCGGCCAAATTCTGGATGTGATGGCTGTAACGGCAAATGTCACGATGAAGGTGACCCAGAAAAACGTAAGCCATATGTTCATCAAGTCAAGGGTTTTCGCCACAATGACCATAAACGTCGCAGAAACCGTTGAAAACCCTGTAGCAATGATAGCTGCTTCTTTGGCAGTATATTTTCCTTCTTTATAAATGCGATTGGTAATAAGCAGTCCGAGAGAATAGCTTCCTACAAAAGAAGCGACAGCATCAATAGCCGATCTTCCCGGTGTTTTCCAGACAGGGCGCATGATTGGGCGCATCAGCACTCCGACGTATTCAAGCAATCCGTATCCAACGAGCAAAGCAAGAAATACGGCTCCAATAGGAACGAGCAGTCCAACAGGAACGACCAGTTTTTCAAACAGGAACGGCCCCATGTCAGGTTTGAACAGCCAAGCCGGACCGAAATGAAATACAAGCATGAGTCCAACTAAAAGCCCGATTGCTTTGAAGATTGAAAAAATTATATCGACAGAAGACTTTTTCCAGTTTCCCGAAATGAATGGATACAACGCCCCCGCAACAATAACGATCAGTGCATAATATGGTGTTAAAGCAGCAACGTTTGCCTGAATAAAAGAAACGATATGATCCAGCATAATGGAATTACTCTCGCCAATTGTAACCGGAACGAAAAACATGAAGGCACCAATAAAACTGTAGACAAAAAACTTCCACATTTGACTGTTTGAATCCGCCTTTATTACTGCCGTTTCTTTCTCTTTCCTCATCGCATCCAACTTTCATTCCTCCTTTTAAACTTCATTTCCCTTTCGGGTTGCCGTGCCGCCGGCATAACCAGCGGCACGAACGCACCGATTATCATCCCTTTCCTGATCCCATCACCCTCCCCGTCACAAACTGCATCCAGGCATATACACCGGCTTTTACCGTTTCGGAAACTGCCGAGTCCTTTGTCGGATCGAGACAGACAAAATCTATATATCGCACTTCCTCCCGCTTGCCGATTTCCATTAACGCGCCAAATAGTTCCGTCGTCGTCATGCCGCCCGGCGTTGAAGCGGGAACGCCCGGTGCCTGGGTGATATCCAAGACATCCATATCCACCGTCACGTAAATGATGCCTGCTTTTTCAGACAGGCGATCGATCGCTTCGTTGACAGCAGCAGGGACGCCTTTTTCCCTTGCCTGTTTTAATGTGACCATGCGAATCCTTTTCTCTTTGGCATAGCTGATCAGAGGACGGGCGTTGAAATAGCCGTGAAGCCCGATGTTATATACGTTGTCTCCTTTGACAACGCCGCCATCGATGAGTTGGCGGATCGGCGTCCCGTTGGCGGGACCGAGTTCAGCCGGATCGCGGACATCCAAATGGGTGTCGAGCTGCAGAATGCCGATCGTCTCTTCCGGGAAGGTTTCTTTGATTCCGCGGACAGCACAGGCAGTCGTTGAATGGTCCCCGCCAATCATGCAAAGGGCCGTTTCCGGATATTGTCTTGAAAGATATGCACAAGACTCCTGAATCCGTTTATGCGATTCCGAAATATTGGTTGTGTGCATGGCCACATCGCCCGCATCCGCCACATGGAATGGCGTTAAATCTAAATCTTCATCCAAATTGTATGTTGCATAGCTTTTCCACATTTTCCGAAATTCCTGCGGGTATAAAGAAGCGCCCGAAACGCTGATAGAGGAGCGCGAAATAGGCGCTCCAAAAAGAATCAGGTCCGGTTCGCCCTCCCCCTGCTCCAGCGGACGGACCCATTGGTGAACAAAATCTGGTTCACCCTCAGACGGATTCCAGAACCACTCGGGTTTTCTCAGCCAGTTTTCTCCCATCTGTTACACCACCCGGATTCCTTTTTTCCAAACGGATTTGACATGGTTGACCCCGAAAAAATATTGGAGTTTTTGGTAGTTTTCGATATCCCACATGACAACGTCGGCCTGTTTTCCTTCTTCCAAAGAGCCCGCTTTATCCTGCCGGTTGATGGCACAGGCAGCATTGTATGTTGCCGCAGTCAATGCCTCTGCTGGCGTCATGCGCATCAGGATGCACGCCAGGTTCATGACAAGCGGCATGGAAGTTGTCGGGGACGACCCAGGATTGCAGTCGGTGGAGATGGCTACCGGGACGCCCGCGTCAACCATTTTTCTTCCGGCTGCTGCCTGCTCCCTCAAGTAAAGCGCCGTAGCGGGCAACAGGCAGGCGATGACGCCGGACTCTGCCATAGCCCGGATTCCTTCATCTGATGCTTTCAGCAAATGTTCAGCCGAAATGGCGCCCACTTTGGCTGCCAGTTCCGCCCCGCCGTATGATTCAATCTCATCAGCATGGATTTTCGGAATGAGCCCATATTTTTTCCCCGCTTCCAAAATCCGCTCGGACTGATCAGGCGTAAAAACGCCTTTTTCACAAAAAACATCATTAAACTCGGCGAGTTTTTCCTCCGCTACGACAGGAAGCATCTCATTAATTAATCGATCAACAAATTCATCTTCGCGTCCCTTATACTCCTGCGGGACGGCGTGGGCACCCATAAAAGTCGGCACGATGTCGATTGGGTGGGTCTGCTGCAGCTTTTCCATCACGCGAAGCTGCTTCAGTTCAGTTTCCAGATTCATGCCGTATCCGCTTTTTCCTTCCACCGTCGTAATGCCGTGAGCGAGAAATGAATCGAGCCGCCAAGTTGTTTGTTCAATGAGTTCTTCTTCCGTCGCTTCCCGGGTCATGCGGGCAGTGGCATGGATGCCTCCGCCTGCATTCATAATCTCCATATAGGTCGCGCCTTCCAGCCTCATTTCGAATTCCCGCTCGCGGCTTCCTCCATACACCACATGTGTATGAGGATCCACAAGCCCAGGTGTGACAAGGCAGCCGGAAGCATTAACAATGTCTGCCTCCTTCTCTCGCTCCCCATACTTCTTTTCAAGCTCGGCCGTTGTTCCAACCGCCTTGATCACGCCTTCTTCCAGCCACATACTTCCATCTTCAATGATTCCAAGCTCAGACATCTTTTCTTTAACCCGCGGACCTTTGCCATCTTGTGAGAGCGTTGCAAGCTGTGAAGCATGTTTGATCCAAACCGGTTTTTCCACTCTATCAGCCTCCATACAAAAGGGGTGTGTTACACCCCGTTCCTTATTGAAAAAAGTTTCGTGTTCTGTTACCCTGCCAACCATATAAAAGGCAGCCCACTGCGGAATTTACTCCTTCTCCTTCAGCATTGGAATTTTTACGCCTTTTTCGCGCGCTGTTTTTTCCGCCAATTCATACCCCGCATCCACATGCCTTGCGATGCCCATGCCGGGGTCTGTCGTCAATACCCGTTCAAGCCGGGCTTCCGCTTCTTTAGTTCCGTCAGCGACAATGACCATACCGGCATGGAGTGAGTACCCCATGCCGACTCCTCCACCGTGGTGGACGGATACCCATGTGGCACCTCCAACTGCATTGATGAGGGCATTTAAAATCGGCCAGTCTGCCACAACGTCCGAACCGTCCTTCATTGCTTCCGTTTCCCTGTTCGGAGAAGCGACCGAGCCCGAATCCAAATGGTCGCGGCCAATGACAATCGGAGCTTTCAGCTCGCCGTTTGCAACCATGTCATTGATGATTTTTCCGAAGCGGGCACGCTCGCCGTATCCAAGCCAGCAAATGCGTGAAGGAAGCCCCTGGAATTGGATTTTTTCCCGGGCCATCCGAATCCAGTTGCATAAATGTTTGTTTTCGCTGAATTCACGTAAAATGACTTCATCAGTTTTATAAATGTCTTCGGGATCTCCGGATAAAGCCGCCCAGCGGAAAGGCCCCTTTCCTTCACAAAATTGCGGACGGATGTAAGCGGGGACAAAGCCCGGAAAATCAAATGCATTTTCAACGCCTTCATCCTTTGCAACCTGGCGGATGTTGTTCCCGTAATCAAAAGTAACGGCGCCTTTATTCATCATCTCAAGCATGGCTCTTACATGGTCCGCCATGGATCCTTTGGAACGTCTCACATATTCTGCTGCGTTTGTTTTCCGAAGCTCTGCCGCCTCTTCTAGCGACATGCCGGCAGGAATGTATCCGTTTAACGGATCGTGTGCAGACGTCTGGTCCGTCAACACATCCGGAATGAAGTTTCGGCGAATCATTTCCGGCAATAGTTCTGCTGCATTGCCCAACAATCCGATCGAGAGAGCTTTCCCCTTGTTTTTCGCTTCTTTCGCCAGCCTGATCGCCTCATCAAGGGAATCCGTTTTCACATCTGTATAACGGGTTTCAATTCTCCGGTCGATCCGTTTTTCATCGACTTCAATCGCGATGCAGACCCCCCCGTTCATCGTGACTGCCAGCGGCTGGGCTCCGCCCATTCCGCCAAGCCCCGCCGTTAAAGTAATCGTATTTTTTAGTGAACCATTAAAATGCTGTTTGGCGAGTTCGGCAAATGTTTCGTATGTCCCTTGGACAATTCCCTGGGAACCGATGTAAATCCAGCTGCCTGCCGTCATTTGTCCGTACATCATCAGCCCTTTTTTATCAAGCTCATGGAACGTCTCCCAATTGGCGTACGCCGGAACAATGTTGGAGTTGGCAATCAGAACCCTTGGCGCATTTTCGTGAGAACGGAAAACGGCAACGGGCTTTCCGGATTGAACCAGAAGCGTTTCATCACTCTCCAATTCTTTTAATGAGCGGACAATCGCATCAAAACAGTCCCAGTTGCGGGCTGCCTTCCCTATTCCTCCGTACACGACTAGTTCGTCGGGATTTTCCGCCACCTCCGGATCCAAATTATTCATGAGCATTCGGAGAGCTGCCTCCTGCAGCCATCCTTTTGCATGAAGTTCGGTCCCCCGATAGCGGACAACCCGTTCACTTGCAATCGCTTTCAAAAATATCATCCTCCTTTTCTGACTTTATTGTACATGTCGGCATCACCAACCTGTTTTATAATCTGATGATTTTTTTATAATCTGTTTCATCACTGATCCCTTACAAACACTTCTTTATAATTGATTTTTGAAAAGGGACCCTTTTCCTTCAATTTAAGGGCCCATTCGAAATTCTGTAGGTGTCTTTTTTTCAAACTGTTTAAACTTTACATTAAAATAAGTCCGATGATGGTATCCGACAAGACGGGCAATTTCATCGAGCGGCAAATCCGTCTCTTTCAACAGGCGTTTTGCCTCGACGATTTTGATTTCATGCAAGGTATCACGGAATGTTTTTCCCGACTCTGCCGCAAACCGCCTGCTCAGCGTACTTTTATTGATACGGAGCGCCTTTGCACAGTCCTCCAAATTCCATTGCGGGTTCCAGTAGTTGGATTCCATCAAGCTTTTCACTTTTTCAACGAGCGTCCTGGTACCCGTATCCAAGCTTCCATGTGTTTCCGTCAGCAGGCGGGTCGTAAATATCAGCAGCGCCTGGACGATCCGGTATACGACCGGCTCCTGAGTGATTTGCCGAAATACTTCGTGATAGGCGCCTTCCCAGTCCGGCTGCTGCAGCTGGCGTGATTTCATATAGCGGCGAACTTGTGCCAGCACACTCGTAATCCGGATTCTGACCATTTCCGGCGGAGGATATGGGCTTGTATATCCGAGAAATTGATGTTCCATCCACTCGCGGATCCCCTGGATATCGCGATTTTCAAGCATCTCAATCCAATGCCTCTGTTCCAGGGGCGTTAAAAACGGATCCATTGGCGCCCAGCTGATTTGTTCCATTTTAGCCAAAATTATGTCATAGCCTTCGAAAAAAATCATTTCGGTCAGCTGTTTCGTGCGATCATACATTTCTTTCAACGACAAGCCCTTCCAATGCATGTTCATGACGATGGCGAGCGGATCGTCGCATTCTTTCTTCCATTGTTCAAAAAATGCATGGAATTCCTCGCGGTAAAGTTCATCTTCCGGCAACTTTCCTACGCACAAGATAAACTGTGAAAATGCAAAAATCTGCTTTTCCCTTGAAAAAGAAAATTGCTGGAGCCTGGAATGGACGACCGAAAGTTTGTCCGGGTCCTCCGCAAGCAGCGCCGCCATTAAAATCGGCTCTTTTATTTTCTGGCCGCCCAGAAAAAAATCAGAGTAATCAATTGGCCTGTCCCGCGCTGTATCCGGATACAACGGTGCCTCCCTTTTTTTGTTCCTGATTTGAAACCGCAGCTGCTGGATGCATTTCATCAGTTCATCCGGAGCGATCGGGCGAAACAAGACATCTTCGGCCCGGAAACGCAATCCCCTGTATGCCGTTTGAAATATGCGCTCGGATGAAATTCCGATCCATCGTACTGATTGCAGCCACCTTTCGAAAGAATCATCCTTCTGCTCCCATTTATCCATATCGATAATGAACAAATCAGGCTGTTTTTCCGCGGAAGCCGCCGTCATTTTTTTGAATGAATCAAATGGGATCAGCTGTATCCCGGTCAGGTGCGATTCCACGAACCATTTCATCCCCCGCGCTTCCAGCTCGTCTGCCGTAAGAAGATATATCACCATATGCCCCACCACCTTCTTTTTATTATAGCAAATAGGCAATTTTCTCTTTAACGGCGAATAATCCGGACTCTCTTTTGTTCAATAATAACAGCAAGGGGTTTTCTGCTCCCTTGCTGCTGCTCATTCATGTGAAAAATTTTCCGTTATCGAATAACTGCCCCCGTTTCGGGCCCGACATAAATATTTCTTTTCCCCCGGCTTGTGTTGATTGTGACCACGTTGGGATAAGGACGGTCAAGAATTTCATACGTCAGGCCTCCATAGCGGGAAGGCGTAAGGCTCCAATCAGAATTTTGCTTGACCGGTTGAACGCCAAGTCTATAGGTCCGCCAAGTTTTAGCGTTCGCAGGAAGGTGTACTGTTCCTTTTTCCTTTCCGTCCGGCATTGCTCCTCTCATTTTATGAAGCAGTTCAAGATTTTTGGCGGCAGACAGATCATAATTTTCCACGCCGTATTGCTTCGCCAGTTGGCGCCTGTGGGCCGGACTTGAGTCAACCCCGATGCTTTTTAAATAATCGACGATGCTGTTGCCGGAATAGGTGCCGGATGAATGTACTTTTCCCGATGGCTTAGCAGCAGGCTCAGAGGCCTTGCCACGTTCCACATCCTTTTTAAATTGTGTCCTGGTAATCCCAAATTGGGCAAGATACGCGAATGGATCTGTATGTGTAGTTCCTCCCAAGTGTTCCCGTATCCAATTATGGGATTTTATCCCTCTGTCCCCAATTCCGGTGCCGGTATCCAAAGTTTTGGGCAGTCCTGCATCATCCGCAAGCTTCCGTAACAGCCAAATATAAGCCCCATAATCCTTTTTGAATATGTCAGGATCATTCGTGCGTGCGAGTTCAACTTGTGCGTAGGCGTACGGGTTCGCTTTCGGCCCCGCCCCGTATTGGAATTTTCCAACAGGGGCCAGCTGTACAATCCTTCCGCCGCTTCCGACAAAATGAGAAGTAAACGCATTGCGCCAGTTGGCTGTCATAAATTCCACTTCCGCATCAAGAGAATTCGGTCCGGTGTTACGAAGGTTTCCGGATTCATGAGCAATAATGAACCTGCTCGATCTGATCGGTATATCCGGCAGGCCGGGGATGATTCTTTTTTCAATTTTATATGCCATAAGAATCCCTCCTGCTTTATTTAATGCGCCTGTCCTGAAAATGGAAGGGCAGGCATCATGTTAAATGTGGTTTAAAATAAAAAAAGGCCCGGCGCCTTTCTCAAGACAGCCCGGTTTTATCGTAAGCTTCCACTTTTTATAGAAGGCACTGGTGATGCGGACAATACATTTTCTATTTTAAATGTTCTGAAGGAATGCTTTTGATAACAATATGCCTGGATTACTGTATTTGAAATGGAGAGAACTTTAATGATACGTTTCGTGAATTGCCGGTTGGAGGACATATAAATGATTTCCACATTCCCTTTTGACATGGCTGCACGTTCAAAAACCTGCTTCATTCAACCACCTCCGGAATAAATGTTTGTTTTATTGTATGCGAACGTATATTCGTTAATCAATGGTAATTAATTCATGTAATTGCAGCTCTTATTTAGGAAATAATATGTAAAGCTAATAAAGGAGGGAATCCGTTGAATAAAGATCTTCAAAAGAAGAGCATGAAGCTTGCAGGCAGACAGTACAAGTTAGATGGCACCAATAGGAAAGATTCAATATCAAAAGGAATTGCCACGACCCACGAACAGGTTAGCGATGCATACACTGAAGGGCAGATCGACCCCGTGATTGAGAATGTGGATGGAGAAGACACAAAGATTACAGAAAGGATTTTTGATTGAGGAGGGACAATCATGTCTGAAAGAGGACAATATCAAAACGGCGACGGGCAGTATAAAATGCCGAAAGCACTTCGCCGGGACAAAAAATTCGCATACCGCGTGGGGTACACAGCAAGCACAGGAAATGACACGGGCGGAAAAGACGAGCCAGGAAAAAGAACGGATTTATAAATATGGAAACAGATGGCTTCGGAAAAAAACAAAGCCATCTGTTTTTATTTTTTAAAAAGACTGATATAAACTTTGAGAGAAACAGCAAAATGAGCTATACTCATAGTTGAATAAACGGAGAAACCTCTTCGCTTTTCATTAATAGATGTTGAAAAGCGGGCATTGTATTAAAGAGTGGAGGGGATCAATGTGCAAATGGGAGTTTTAATCGGGTTGTCCGTCTTTTTGGGTGCGGTAGCATTATTTCTAGTCTACTATATTGGATCCGTGCTGGATTCAAGCGACTCAAATACAGTAGACGAATTGCCTTCTGAACAAAAAAACAACTGACAAAGCCGCCTCCTGCAGCATGCTGCAGGAGGCTTATCTATGGAATAGATTCCGGGCATGGGCATACATTTAAACAAGGAGGAATGCTCATGCAATTATGGGTCACACTTGGATTGACAGGTGTTTTGGCTGCCATTGCCGGATTTCTCATCTACTATATTCATACAGTTTTGGATTACGATGACGCAAGCACAATCGACCCCTTGCCGCCGCCGGATAAAAAAGATAACTAACCGAAAACTTTCCTGTCTTATGACAGGATTTTTATGTTTGTAGGAAAAAAAAGAGGGAATAATATATATATCTTCATTGTTTCCACACTATCAATCAAATAGGAGGGAACTGGAATGGATTTATCAATTTTGATCGGGCTTGTTATATTTTTGGCGGTAGTCGCTTTGTTCCTGGTGTTTTTTATCAGTTCCGCCCTGAATTTTGACGACGCAAGCAGAGTGGACCGGCCTCCTGCTCCCAAGAATTTTAAAGAAAAAAGTGAACACTGACTAATTTTTAGCCCCTGCCAAATTCGGCAGGAGCTTTTGTTATTGTAGTTCGGAAATAAATTTTTGATACAAACCGTTCAGCATTTGAACAACAGTCCCTTTTTTTCCAGGCAAAGCTTTCCCTTCGAAGACATTTACAGGGACAATTTCCTGGATCGAATTCGTAAAAAATATTTCATCTGCATGAATGAGTTCCCGTTTTTTGTACAGCCCTTCTTCTGCCGGAATGCCCAGCCTTTTGGCAAGCCGGAAAATGAACTGTCTTGTAATACCGTTCAGTATCCCGGTTTCCACCGCCGGCGAATATATCCTGCCGTTTTTCACCCAAAACAGATTCGAAGTGACGCCTTCAGCCAAATAGCCATCCGCAGAAAGAAAGATGCCTTCTTTTCCCGGATCAGCACCCAGCTCCCGCTTGGCAGCTATATTATTAAAAAAGTGATGGGATTTTAAACGAATTTTCGTTTCGGGCGTATTGCGGCAGATTGTCAATAACACCGCTTCCTTTTCGCGAAGCGGCTCCAATGGAGAAAGTTCCTTTTGAAAAAGAATAACTGTCGGATCCGAATACAGGCCAGCCTGCAATCCTACTTCCGCCGGTCCGGCCGAGACATTCATCCGAATATAGGAATCTTGTAATTGATTAAGCTCCGACAGCTTTTCTATTACAGCCATCACTTCTTCCCTTTCAAAAGCGCGATTGATTCCCATTTCCGAAAGTGCTGCATTCAGCCGCTCCAAATGTTCATCGAGCAAAAAAGGGATTCCCCCATATGTACGAAACGTTTCAAACGCACCCACACCATATAAATAGCCATGGTCAAAAGGTGAAATGCGCGCTTTTTCTTTTTCAATAAATTGACCGTTTAAAAAGATATACATATTAATTCACAGCCATCCGGTTAAGTTCAATAAAGTTTTTCAACAGTCTCTCCCCCGCTTCGGTCATAATCGATTCAGGGTTGAATTGCAAACCTTCCAATGGATAATCCCTGTGCCTTATGGCCATTACTTCCTCTTCCGAGCTCCACGCTGAAACAACCAGGCAATCAGGAAGACTTTCCCTGCTAACAATCAATGAGTGATAACGGGTAGCGGAAAAAGGCTGCTCAATACCGCTGAAAATGGTTTTCCCGTCGTGAGAAATATCCATCGATTTACCCGGAAGAAGATTATCTGTTTTGATCAATTTTCCTCCAAAAGTTTCAGCAATGGCATGGCAGCCAAGCCCTACGCCAAGTATAGGAATTTTACCCTTAAACTGTTGAATTGCTTCGCTTGTAACCCCTTTTGAAGCAGGCCTTCCCGGCCCGGATGAAATAATAATATATTCCGGATGCAACTGATTGATCTTTTCAATTGAGAGCTCGTCATGCCTTCTTACTAGAATATCCTTCTCAACCTTGCCAAGTGCCTGAACAAGATTGTATGTAAAAGAATCATAATGGTCGATGACAAGAATCATGCGAATGCCCCCTCTTTCTCCGCCTCTTTTTTGGCTTTCCAAAGAGCGGTTGCTTTATTCAATGACTCTTCGTATTCCGCTTTCGGGTCGGAGTCGATGACGATGCCCGCACCAGCCTGAACATGGCACAGCCCGTCCTTGATGACCATCGTCCGGATCACAATGTTCAAGTGCGCATCCCCATTGAATCCGATCCAGCCCATTGTTCCTGTGTACACTCCCCGTTTGACCGGCTCAAGTTCCTCGACAATTTCCAGCGTTCTTATTTTGGGCGCCCCGGTAATACTGCCGCCTGGGAAGACCGCTTCAATCAGTTCGTATACACTTTTATCTTCGGATAATGTTCCACTCACATGTGAAACGATGTGCATAACATGTGAATATTTTTCAATCACCATCAATTCATCCACATGCACGCTTCCGAATTCACACACCTTGCCAAAATCATTCCTTTCCAAATCAACAAGCATAATATGCTCCGCTTTTTCCTTTTCATTGGAGAGCAGCTCTTTTTCAAGCTGCCTGTCTTCTTCTTCGTTGTTTCCCCGCGGTCTTGTTCCGCCAATCGGCCTTGTTCCGACTTTTCGTCCGGCTTTTTTTATTAAAAGCTCCGGGGAACCGGAAACAATCTGGAAATCCGGTGTATGAAAATATCCCATATAAGGGGAAGGATTCATTTTTCGCAACTTTAAATATATATTGATCGGTGTTGTGAAAAGCTCCTCCGATTGCCGGACCGTCAGATTGACCTGGCAAACGTCGCCTTCCCGTATATAATCTTTCACTTCTTCAACAGCTTCCGTGAACTCTTTTTCTGTAAAAGTTAACTTAGGCTCCACTACATCACTCTCATTTAGAAAATCAGCCGGCTCTTCCAAGCCTATTTCCGCTGCCTTCATCCAGGATGCTTTCAATTCCTGCAATCTGTCTTCAGCCGGCTCTCCATTCAAAACCATGATCCATAAACATTGTTCCTCATGGTCAAACACTGCCCATTCATCAAAAACAAGAAAATAAAAAAGGGGAAGCCCGATATCATCCTCGGCTTTACGCGGCAGCTCTTCAATGCACCAAGCATAATCGTAGCTTATATATCCAATGGCCCCTCCCTGAAAATCGGGCAGCCCTGGTATCGGCGGGAAGGAAAACCGCTCCATCCACATTTCCAGCGCTTGAAGAGGTTTTCCTTCTATCACTTCAGTCTGATCGCCTTGCTTTATTTCAATTTGCTGTTCATCTGCATGAATAATCGCAAACGGGTCGATTCCTGCAATGCTGTATCTTCCCGAACGTCCGCTTTCCAAAAGAACATGCTGGTCTTTATTTGCGGTTAAGTTTACATACGCCTTGAAAAATTTATCCGGTTCGAACGGAATTTTTTCAAAAATCACAGGCTGCTCCATCAATGCAACACTTCCAATCTATAAGTTAATCGGCATTTCTTAATACCGGGACAAGACAATAGGTTAATAAGCCTGCACATACGACGGGAATTGTCGCCAGGCACAAAATCAGCTGGATGTTTAAACCGATCTGTAAAAGCAATGAAGTACATGCGTAGGATAAAGGTGTCAAACCCAAGGCCGCAATCATTAAAAAGCTCATAACCCGGCCCAGCATTTTTTCTTCCGTATTCGCCTGCAGCATTGTCATGATTGGCACGTTTGTAAAAGCCATCAATAGTCCGACAGTTCCCATCAGCCCTAATACAACCCACAATACATCTGCCACTCCAATGAAAAACATGAACATACCGGCTGCTGTTACTGATAAGATTGAAATTTTCCCCTTGTGTCTTTTGACGTTTATGATACCAAATAGAGCGGATCCAACAATGGTGCCGACTAGGATGCTTGATTCCATCATGGAAAAGACAATCGCTTCCCCATTAAAGACATAATCAGCAAGGATTGGGATTCCCATTGTCAACGGACCGGCCAGAAAAAAGTTCATGGTGATTGCCAGGCCGAAAATGGCAATCAAAAAGGGTGAATTTTTCACATAAACAAACCCATTCTTCAAAGATTGAAGAAATCTCTCTTCTGAATTTTCCAAATCCGATGAGCGGCTGTATTTGATCAACACGGTAAGGATCGCTGCAAAAAATGTTGCGCAGGCCATGATGCCAAAAGTATGAAAGAACCCAAAATGGCTGATGCCCAGCCCTGCAAAAAACGCCCCCGAAATAGAAGCTGAAGAACCGATGAACGAGTATGCCGAATTTGCCCGGGTCAGCTGATCTTTTTCTACCAGCTTTGGCAGCAGGGACGTCCTGGCCGGGACTTGAAGTGCATCTGTTATTCCAAAAACAAGCGCAGCGGCGATAAATATATGAACGGACTCTACTCCAGATTTTAAAGCAAACAGTATCGAAAGGACAAGCATCATCTCTGTCAACATGCAAATAAAAATGATGTGCGTCTTCTTGAATTTGTCTGCGATAACTCCGCCAATAGGCATAAAAATGATCCGGGGAACCGAGGAGGCAATGAAGATCAGCCCAAGACCTGTGACCATTTGAAGCTGTTTCAATACGAACCACGACTGAGTGAAAATAAACATCGTGTAACTGACATTGGCAATAAACCCGGAAACAATTAGCAGCATGAACGGTACACGTTTATAAAGCGGCAAACTTTTTTCCGACGATAGAACCGCCTGCATGTTGATATCCTCCTATCTTTTCTTGTATGGAAAAACCTCATATTGAAACACGTACTCCAGTCCTTCTTCGGGCTGATTATGTTCAAGTTCGTCAATCAACTCCTGCAGTTCATCCAGCTTTGTTTTTAGTTTCTCTGTCTGCTCTTCGGTCAATATAAGCTTCCTGAAATCCGCTTCTGCCATCGTACTGCCTTTCATGACGGAGACGTCTATCGTCTCAAGATGTTCCGAAACTTTTTTTAGCGGCAATAAATAACTTTCCAAAACAGCGCTGTGGAAATCACCGGTCACTTCAGGGGAAATTAAATCGCTTTTGACATACAGACGTCTTGCAATCGGCCTGTAAAACTTTTGCACAATGCCGTTCTTTTCTTCTGTCCTCTCGACCACGACAAGCCCACACTTTTCAAGTTCCCTTAAATGATAATGAATTTTCGACGCAGGCATATTCAAAATATCCCCGATCATCTTCCCTGTTTTCGCTTCATCAAAGGTCTCCCAAAGTATTTGAATTCGTAATGGGTCGGCAATTGCTTTCACCTGGTCAAGACTTTCAATTTGATAAATCTGCAACATTCAACAAACCTCCAACGTTCAACTTTATTTAAACGTATTATAATACTTAAATGGCCCCTAAAACAAGGGATGCCATGGGTGAATCGTTCGACAAATTTTAAGGGGTCAGGCCCCCAGCGCGTTAAAGCGGTGACGCATTAACGCAGCGGGGGCCTGACCCCTATTTTTTAATCTTCTTCGCTTTTCCGGTCTTTCCGAAATTGTTTCTTTCCTCTTTCAAAGGCTTCTTTCGCCCTTTTCAAGTCTTTTCCTTCAAGATAATAGGCGATGCCTGCCTGTCCGATTCCATAGGTGACGGCACCTGCCACGGCCCCGGAAATCATGTTGCCGGCAGCGGGGATCATCTTGGCCGCCGAGCGGACACCTTCCCTTACGGCGAACGCCACTCCGAGATTGGCTCCGACTGCGCCGATAAATTCGGCGGCAGCCACCCGGTTGACTTCCCTTCCGGCAATATAGGCAATAGCCATGATCATCAAAGCCTGCAGCCCGGTGAGCAGAGGCATATCGGCGAACGGTACTGGCTCAATCCCGATCAGTACGGCCATTCCGGACATGGTTACGATGACTTTTTTGGCCGCTTTTTTTTTAGCGGAAACCGCCTTGGACGCCTTCGCTGTTTTCAGCTTGGCATCGTTCGGCAGAACTTCCACGAGATATTCCGCCAGTTCATCGACGTTCCAGCGCATATCGTACACGACTTTTCCGGACTCATCAAAATCAACATACGTACAGACTGGAACCGTTGTGATAAGAGGAATATCATTTTCTTTAAACCGCTTTTCCATCAGCTTCATCGCCGTTTTGATGTTTTTCGCTTTTTCCGGGTTCGCATCCAGCGGCAATTGCTTATAGTAAGGCGGATCGAGCTCGTCCACCTGCGTGACTACACAAATGACCGGCACATCATAATGATGGATTTCCTTGATAAACGCCCGCAATCCGTTCAATTCCTGCAAATCCTCTTCCACCCGCGCATCCGTTTCCTTTGCTTTGATCAAAAACAGGAATACATCGGGCTGTTCGGCTTCCAACTCCTTTTTCAACTGGGAAACAGCCGTGTCAGTGTCTATCGATTCAAGCGGCCTTTCGCTTTCACCGAGTCCACGGGAATCCAGCAGTCTGATTTTTTTATCATCATCCGACGGATACCAAAGCCATTTTCCTTGGCCGGTTCCTGCCTTTACGGAGCTTACCATTTGCTTTTCCTCACCAAATAATGCATTGATGAGCGACGACTTTCCGGCGCCTCTCCTTCCGACCAGGGCAATCCGTGGTTCCCGCGCTTCAACCGTCAGCTCTTTCAGTTCGCTGAGCTTGGACATTATTTTTTGCTTGGATTTTCCTGATATAGGAAGCTTATCAATATGATTTTTTATATTTGAAAAAACAGATCCGAAACCTGAACTATTTTGGCTCATGATCATTCCTCCCCGGCTTCGCTTTTAGTGCGTGTTCAAAAAGTTGACAAATCAGAAGCAAGAAGGTCGAGGCGGCTAGTTTCGCGCAGCGGAATGTATGCTTTTAAATACATGAGCAGCACAGAAACGAGCCAACGAAGAGATTCGCCGCTTATCATTTGGCGACTTTTTGAACATCCTCTTTTATATATTTTCCCCCAAATGAAAACAATTGAACCTATGTATTCCAGTTTTTCCGCCTAAAGATTATAATAGATGAAAGGAAGGGAAAGGTGAAATATGGAACTGCTCGACTGGTCATACATGAGGCATTATAATATTAAAGCCCGTTTTGAACCCTTTTTTCATTCAGACGTTATTTTTAGACAAATCAAAGATTACTATTTTATATATACGGTTCGCTGGTCGGATTTGGATCCGGTGGTGAATCGCGGACATTTGGAAGAAATGGAAATATTGATGAACCGCGAGCTAGGGACGGAACATTCCTATTTTAAGAGATCGGCATTTTCAGACAGCGGACGGAGTGAATATCATGGCCGTTCATCTTGAACCATCCTTTGAAGAGCTGGAAAGAACCCTTCGCAGACTGAGAGAAGAAGATATTGTCTATTACGATGAAAAAAAGGATCGGGAAGCGGTTAAGAAATATTACCGTAAAGTGAATATCCGGAAGCCGAAATTCCAGCAGCTCCATTCGCTCTTGGAACGGACTCACAAGAACAGGCTCCCCTATTTTATAAGCAAAGACCAATTTTTATACACATGGGTCGACCTGCAGCCGGACTGTACAATCAAAAGCATTTACTCCGGAAAGGAGGACGACCCGGCGGAATTGATCAGAAAAGACTTTGAAGTAAGCCGGCGCTATGACGAATTCCAGGAATTTCTTGCCAAGAGGGGACAGGCTCCCTTACACCAGCCGGTTCCGGAGGAACTCAAGTTTAATGCGGAACATATTGTGCCGCAGTCGTGGTTCATCGGCCGCGAACCCATGAAAGGGGACTTGCACCATCTATTTGCCTGCGAACCAAGCTGCAATGCCGTCCGCTCCAATTTTCCCTACTTCGATTTTCCGGACTATAACCCCGAGTCTCCTGCCGAAACAATCAGAAATCACTGCGGTGTCGCAGCTTCAGATCTGTTCGAACCTGAATTCGGGAAAGGGACCGCTTCCAGGGCCATGCTCTATTTTCTGCTCCGCTACCCGAAATCCATTAAAAAGCGGTTCAGAAGCAAGGTCAATTTTAACCTGTTAAGAAGGTGGAACGAACAATTTCCTCCAGACCTGTATGAAAAGCACCGGAACCAGGCCATTTATCACATTCAAGGGAACCGGAATCCGTTCATTGACTTTCCGGAGCTGGCCGACGTCCTTTATATACCATTAAGATGGTGACCGCCCTCCTTACAGTGAACGGTCACCTTTTTTACTGCCTTCTTCGGCGCTCATCTTATGCTTTGCGCCAATAGGCTGCGCGCCTTGCGCTTTTCTTAATTTACGTGCTTGAAGCCGGCAAATTTGCCTTTATACAGCCGCTTTCTTTCAATGGGGAATCCAAGTTCACGCGAGTATTTTTTCAATTCCCTCTCATCTCTCGGATTGGCTAGGGTCACAACCGTGCCGGCTGCTCCCATCCTTCCCGTCCTCCCTGCACGATGTACGTATTGGGAAGCATCTTCCGCAAGATCGAATTGGATCACATGGTTCAAACCGCTGACGTCCAGGCCACGGGCCGCAATATCGGTAGCCAGTAAAATACTGATCTCTCCTGTTTGCAGCCTTTTTAAGGCCCTTTCCCTTTCGTGTTTTCCAAGATCGCTGTGAAGGAGTTCAAGTCTTACCCCCTCATATTCCAGTTTATCTGCAATCACATTCATATTGCCGACAGATCTGATAAAAACAAGCCCCTTCATGCCGTCCATCTTGGCAATTTTACCTAGCAGCTTCGTTTTTTCCCGCGGCTCGCATAACAAATAACAGTGATTGATAGAGGAAGGAATGGAAACTGATTTTTCCGCCGTAAGCATTTCCGGTTCTCTTCCGATCATGGCCTTTACCTGATCGGGGTCCTCCAGGCTAGTCGCGGAAAAAAGGAGAAGCTGGCGGTCATTTAATGTTGATTTAACGATTGTGCGGACTGTTTCCAAATGTTCCTTATTCATAAGCTGATCGCCTTCATCCAAAACAATCGTTTTCACTTCATGCATTTTTAGTTTTTTCATCTGAATGAGCTCCAATATCCTGCCGGGTGTCCCTGTCAAGACATGGGGCTTCTTTTTCAACCTGTCCACTTGACGTTTGATATTGGCTCCTCCGACAAGAGCAGCACTTGTTATACCGGTTCCCGCCGACCAATTTTGGACTTCCTGGTGGATTTGCATAACCAGCTCTCTTGAAGGTGCAAGGATCAGCGCCTGGGTCATCTGCTTTGATTCGTCCACCCGGTCAAGGAGCGGCAAAAGGTAAGCAAGCGTTTTGCCGGTGCCTGTCGGGGACTTTGCGATTATGTCTTTTCCTTCATATATCAAGGGAATGGCTTTCTGCTGTACAGCCGTCAATTCATTAAAGTCGGATTTTTCCCATAATTCCTTTATCGCAGGTTTCAGCCTGCCTATCATATCCTTTGTCTCGGTCATCATTTTTCCTCATTTCATTTGGCCCGGGTCTCTGCGTTTAGTTCCCTCTTTTCATGGGCCGCAGGTGAGACCAAAATATTCTTTTTGTATTCCTCCCCGGTCAAAATTTCGCCGGATTCTTTTTTGAACATTACATGCTCTTCATTAAACTCTGCGGGAGTCGCTATCCCTGCCGAAGCGGCCAGATTGAACAAACCTTCGCGAAGGGAAATAATATAATTTGCTACCCTGTACATTTTTTCTTCAATGACAAGCGCTTTTTCACGGTGAGGGTCTGTCGTAGCTACCCCTACGGGGCATGTATTATTGTGGCAGACCTGCGCCATGATGCAACCGGCTGAAATCATCATTCCCCTTGCTGTGTTCACGAGATCGGCGCCAAGGGAGAGCGCATAAGCGGCCTTGTCAGGCGTAACCAGCTTGCCTGACGCAATAATTTTTAGTTTATCACGGATCTTGTACTTTTTCAGCATTTCATCGAGAATGGGCAAAGCCGAAAAAAGCGGCAGGCCGGCTGCATCCGAAAGCTCCTGGAAGGTCGCCCCCGTTCCGCCTTCTCCCCCATCTACTGTTATGAAATCAGGCACTTTACCGCATGCAGCCATTTCGCCGGCCAGCTTTTCGGCTTCCGCTTTTGAACCGACAACAACCTTGATTCCTATAGGCTTCCCTCCGACTTCTCTCAGTTCCTCGACAAAATCCATCAGACTGGTTGTATCATGAAAATCCCGGAATCGGTTCGGGCTGTCAATCGTTTTCCATGGCGCGACATTCCGGATTCCCGCAATTTCAGGGGTCACTTTTTCCCCAAGTATATGTCCTCCTCTTGTTTTTGCCCCCTGGGCAAGCTTTAATTCAAACGCTTTGATTTTTTCGATTTCGCTTTTTTTCTTGAATAATTCCCAGGAGAAATCTCCATCCAGTGTTCTCACTCCAAATAAAGCCGGGCCGATTTGCATGATAATATCCACGTCACCTTCCAAATGATATTTGGACAGCCCTCCTTCACCAGTGTTCATCCAGGTGCCTCCGGCAAGCCCCAATCCTCTGGATAATGCGGTGATGGCATTTTTGCCCAACGCCCCGTAACTCATCGCAGACTGGCCGACAAGCCCCTTTGCTTTGAACGGAAATCTGCATGTGTGTTCGCCGATTACGACGGCGTCCTCGTCCGTTAGATAATAAGGATCTACAATGGCATCCTCCCGGTGCTCTCTACGGTTAAACAGGCCTTCATGGTCAATCTTATAGAGTTTTGTCTTGATTTTTGGGTTCTGGTCGCTCCTAAGTTCCTCATTCAATTTTGGGAACATGGCGTTCCTTATGTAAAAGCCCGGCTCTTCAAAATCACGCTCCGACCCAAAGCCTAGAATCCGCTCTTTATACTTTCCGGCTTTAACAACATTTTCATACTGGAACCTGGAGAATGGCTTGCCTTCACGGTTATTGGCGAACAAATACTGCCTGAGCTCCGGCCCGATATTTTCCATAAAGTAACGAACGTTTCCAAGCACCGGATAATTTCTTAGGACAGAGTGTTCTTTTTGCCGGCGGTCCAAAATGTAAATCCAAACAATGGTAACAAGGGGAACTAAAATGCAAAGAATCAATATACAAAACATGATGAATGCCAGCCACTCAGTCAAACTCATTGAAAAGCACCTTCCAATCTATAAATAATTCTATTTTCCCTATACCATTCATAGCGAAAAGAAAACCGGAATCTGTCTATTTTCATAGATAGATTCCGGCTTTCTGTTGATTATAATCAGTTCAACTCACCCAGAAAACAAATTTCTACTCTAGTCCTTGCTAGCTATGCAAACTCCCTTTTAACCAGGCGCGCGGACGGTATGGACCGACCGGGATTTGGATCAAGCAGGTTTTTCCTTTCGAATCAATCCTGTAAAGCTCATCACAACGGTTTGCATCGAAGCCCAGCAGTGGATGCCCTCCCATTCCTAAGGCACACGACACCAGAAGCAGTCGTTGGACGAGAATGCCCGCTTCCATCTGCTGAATGCGATAACCCCTATACCTCAATTCTTCTCTGAGGTGATCCCTTTCGCCAACGACATGCAAACAAAGCGGAACTTGATACAGATTTACATTGGGGATTGTTAATCCATTTTGTAAAAACTCCCGGTGATCCCCCTGATTTATCTTTCGAAGTGCATGAACGCTATTGTCATAAGAGTAGACACCATCTGGGACTCCCTCTACGTTATAAAAACTGCCATACAAAGAAATACGTGTCTCAATATTTCCATTCGATTCGTCAAGGTCACTCTGATACGAGAAAGAAAAGGTTTCTTTCAATAAAGTGGATAGTTGTGTTTGACTCACTTTCCCTATTATAAAATCGATATCAGGTGAATACCGCTCCCTGCAAACGGATGCGAGATCGTACGAAAAGCTCTCCGTAAACGGCAGCAAGATCATCTCTGTACCTAAGGAATGCTTTGTACGTTTATTATTCTTTATCTTCACAAATGACTCCGTTGTTTCAAACATTGAAGCTTCATTGACTTTTTTCAGCATCGGATAATCAAGGATTCTCTTTGAACGGTTATAGGTGTCATGCTTTAATAACGGCACTTCCTTGCACAATTCAGAGGCTGAAACAATTTCCTCTTTGCGATGATCGTTGTCAACGACATTGATTGATTGGTTCATAGATAATGGGATCACGGCATAGACACTTTCATCATGATCGGACAGCCCAAGCAAATGATTGATCGCCCGATCAAGAAATTGGTAGCATACCCGTGCAGAAAACCCCATCCGATTGGCCACTTTCAACGATTGCCCAATAATCACACCTGCATCCAGCCCTTGGAGTCTGTAGGAAAAGTTATTATATTTATAGAAATTTTTCCAAAAAACTGTTGAGACGAAAATGGTGCAAAAACAGTCCGGAATATGATCACCATTTTCCAGACTTCTGGATAAGTAGAAATCGTAATTTCCTTCTCGCACCAAAATGAGGCGGTGATGTGCCACATCATAATGGTAAATGCCCTCTGGAGCTTCTTCGAAATTTACATATACATATATTTCATTAGGATACAGTGCCCCTCCAGAGGGAACAAACCTCCGTAACGACTGGGCTTTACCCTCGTTAAAAGCGAACTGAGAGTATTGAGTAAGACCATATACATACCATAAGAAATGACCCAACTCCACCAGTCCGGGTTTTAGATGTGCTTCCCTTTTCTCGAGCTTTAAAGGCACATCTGCGTTAAGCGGAATCTCTGGTAGTCCCCGGTACAGTTTATAGGGAAGCGGTGCGTCTTCCCAATCCACCTGCCAATCCGGCGGAGAGACTTTTTCCGTGTTGAAATGCAGATGGTGCAGAAATGTTTCCAGTTCCAATCGAACGCCTCCTACTCTACCATTACGGGAACGGATGGGGATTTGGATTTAGCTGTTCATACGATAACGGTGCCTTCATAAATCCCAGTTGCATTGGTACCGTGAGCACCCTCTCCAGCCCTTTCACACGGGTTAGATGATGCCCAAATGTCATCGGTAACATCCCAGGAATCAATACCTTTACACAGAATAACCCGTTCCGTTTGGTTACAGGTGATGTTTGGTCAACCACAATAACTTCAAGGTTTAATCGGCGGAACCTGTTAAGAATATCCTGAAGATCATCCTTTAAATCATTATTTCTTGGCGGCCGCTCGAATTCCTCAGCAAATGTCCGTAAAGGACGGTGGTCATTCATTAAAAAATTCAGTCGTTCTTCCGCTTCCGGCAGACCGTAGAGCAGGCCATGGTCTTCCATGGTGCGCACAGCGAACGGATCTCGCAGCATCCTTTCATATTTTTGGCGGTTTTCCTCCAGTTTATCGCCATGCCTAGACATCATTCCTGCGAGTTCGTAAATTGTACTTTTTACAGCCCTTACAGGATCAGGGTTAGCTCCGGCTGCACAAATGAGGTTTAACCCCTTTGATTTTCTGTTTTTTGCCACTCCCCAAACGCTCGGAATCCCATGTTCCATCGTTGAATTATAAAAATAAAGATCATATCCTGCCACCTCACACACCCGATCGACCATCAGCTGTAATTCCTTGTCACCGGCAGAGCCAAGGTCAATGCCCGGAAGGGGGAGCTGAGCATACCAGGTTAACAAGAATGAGTCTCGCTCGACGACCTCCATAATGGCATGGAAAATAGCTTCCTCCAAACTCCCTCCCAATGCACATCCATTTGAAGTTTCATAAACAATGCCTTCTCCATAGCCCAAACTGTAATAGGCGAGTAACTCCGGAACGAGAATAGGACGATTGTGTAAAAGCGAGTAGCCCCAGACCCAATTCATTGGATAATCGGGATGAAACGGTTTAAACGGAAAATCAGGCTTTTCATATTGCTCCTTATCATGTAAACCTACTCTTGCAGGATTTAGTGCTTGATTCTCTAATTGACGATAACTACCACGTACTACCGTCCTTTTTCCACGGGGCCCGATCCCGCAATATCGCTCCAAACCTTCCAGAATGGCAGTCAGCTCACTCATTTCATAAGAATTAGACCTTCCTGCTACTCCTTCATCGGCTCCAAACAGCGGCATGTTGACTATAACATCCGCAAATGGCAGCGTGAAATCCTGTACTTTCCCGTTCATGATACCCGTACGTTCATCGAGATAATCTTTGACCAACACGGCTTTTAATTCATCCATCGAGCGACAGCGATAACCATCACTGCTAATTTTCGGACTTGATTCCAACTTGACTCGGGCTAATTCCGATGTATCATCAGGTAATTGACTGCAGACCGGGCACGATGAGTCGGGCAAGAAAAAGTGACTGGAGTTCGTTAACGTTCTCAGGTTCGTAATAAAAATCCTTTCTTCCAAGCTGCTGGGTTCTCCTTGAAGAACCTTTTGCACTTCGTTACAAATCAAAGCTGCCATATGCGATAGGCTGGTTCGTGATGCCCATGCATCTTGCCTCGCACTTTCTTCTGCTGCCATTTTCATTTGAAAATTCCATGTTTCTTGACGATCAGGTCCGGCTATCAAGCGCCGTAAGTCTGCACAGCGGGAACATCCCGGTGTATCGGGACGTACGAATGGACCAATGATTCCTTCCCCAAACGAAACGAAACCCCGAAGCCACGGGATACGTGCGGATCTGAATCTTTCTTCCGCTTTTTGATGAACTGATGGATGCCAGGCATCGTGCAGCACCAGAGCTAGTTTTGTATCTTCGGGAACCTCTTCTATTATGCTTTGACGCTTAACGATGAAGCTTTCGGACAATTGATCATAGACAAAATCCGCTAATAACCCCTGTCCGTCAATTAGAATACGGGCAGCCATCAAGAGTCCCCCTCTCGTACCTGCACACCAAACACCCCTGCCATTTCCTGTTTTAGAAAAGGTTCAAATGTAAGATCATAAACGAATAGCCGTTTGCCGCTTCGACTTAAAGCTTGAATGGCGGATTGTAATAGCTGCAACTGTGTCCATTCATCACAGGAGGGGATTTCAAGCTTGGTTTCCGTTTTTTTAAGTAAAACCGCTGACTCCCTCTCTTGTCTCATGGCGGAATTCACCTGATTTGGAGTATCCAAAAGCGCTTGTTGCAGTGCATTTCGTAATGCCAATGTTGTGTTTAAACCTACATTTGAATACCAACGGCCATTTGATCTTACGCCTAGCACGGGGAAGCCTAATATTTCCTCTTTCAAGCCGATTGTCGGTGAACCGTTCAAGGTAGTCAGAGCTTTTAAATAAAATCTGCAATGCTGATCTTTAATTGACCCTAACGGCATATGAAAAATCGTATGCTGTTGATCACTCTTTCTTTTTTTCAATTCTTCCTCTAAATAAACCTGCAAGCCCCGACATACAGCCTCTTCAATTGTCTCTCCTGCACCGATGCCTATAAATCCCTCGGTTATGTTCGCGCTAACTTTATCATCCTGTTTTTTGAACTCTAAGGAATCGATCATTTGTGAAACATACATTTCAATGCCAGTCAGGCCCGCCTCTCTTTTTGCTTCCTCATGCGTTAGGCCGGCACAGACAACTTCTGACAGAAGCTCTGCCGGTCCCTCAGACATTGGATTAACCGCCTGAACAGAACACTGGGCAAGCGGAAGCTGTGACAAACTTCGTTCTTCCCATGTATGGAATATGCCAATCTTTTCAGAAGTTAATCGACTGAAATGTTCCAAGAGGTTAGTCGGCGGGTTATCTCTGGCCGGTTCCTGTTTGAGCCTTACATCAAGATCTTCAACGAGCTTGGGCGTAAATCTTCTAGATATAACCAGCGGGTGTGTGATGAATGATAACCAATCACCTTCCAGCGTATCAAGATCAAGCAGGTACATTTGATTACTCTGGTCTGAATCTGCAATTCCTGTAACATTCTTAAACAATTCGAAGACAGCGACATTTGCCAGAATCGATCCCGTTGTTGGAGAGAAAGGATGAGACCGCTGGTCTAGATGCAATGCAGATCGATGGATTCGGCGCCACGCGGACTCCCAGCACCCTTCCGATTCCGGATGAAATAATGGGCCAGAAAGCCCCACTTGCTGTAAACATATAGCGGGAACAAATGACTTCTTTTCCTCTTTGCAAACTAAGTTAAGATTTCTTAGCTCATTTACATTTCCATCCTGCGAGACGTACAAAATCCAATCATAGGGATGCACAACTTCTTTCCAAAAGCTTTTTCCCGCCTCTTTTTGAAATTGCACCTCCGCTAACTCTACATCGGAATCCGCCTTGCTGGCATTTTGCACCAGTTCGTTCAGCCGCAGCCGACTGGTAGGAATAGAATCTGTAATCATGACATTTAATTTAGGCAACCCCGATTCGATCAACGCTGAAGCCAATGAAACTAGAAAGGGGCCTGAGCCAACAGCCAGAACTTTAGCTTGACGATATGTTTGAAAACGATAAGCACCGGATTCCGCAAAATTCTCTATAAATTCAATTTGCGAAGCATATTTTTCAAGAACGGAACTATTTAACTGATGAGGAGTGTCTTTGCTTACATCCCGAACAAAGCCATTCTTGTACAGCGTTTCTCCGATCTCATAAACCCTGTTCCGATACGGTGTCGTTAATCCCTTTGTCAAATCTTCCAATGTTTTCTCGCCATTGAACATCGGTATCAACTTTTCAATCCATTGATAAATCGTATTGCCTTCCATTCGAAATGAACTCAAGTTATTTCGGAAATACACACCCCCCTTTGAATCAGGGAGAAAAAATGTATCCCTTTTCACCTTCAGACGTGAGGACGAGTTAAGTTTTGACATTCAGCTCCTCCTTATTCCTAATCGATACGAATTGCATATTATCATTTTATGTACTTTTAGCTGTCCAGTATGATAAAAGAAAAGCGCAAGCGCCCGTTTAGCGACGTACAAACTGGAGCCCTCCGCAATGAGATAAAGGAAACACGGCGACGTAGGCAGGCTCAAACAGCGACGTCCTGTCGCTTCGCCTGCACTAGCACATCCTGTGCGTCGGAGCCGATGTTGACTTATCGTAGTGCTCTGAGCAACTTCCTCGAATAAACATCCACGCAGAAAAAGCGAAGCTTTTTCGAGGAAAGGAGGGCGAAGTTTGCTAGTCGCTGGGCGCTGGAGCTGGACAGTCATTCTTGAAAACATATATTTACCTTAAAAGAAAAGAAACGCCTTGCATAAGATTATGCAGAGGCGATTTCTTTCATAAAATAACCATTTTTTCTTTTGACCTAGATAAAAAATCCTCCAAAACAACCAAAGCCAAAGCCAAAACAACCAAAGCCAAAACAACCGCCACAGCGAAAACAACCACCACAGCGAAAACAACCGCCACAACGACCACAAAGCCTACTGTCAAACTGAGTCGGATATTGGCTCACATAACTCATAGGAGTTAATTCGCTAACATGGTAATTATCCATTCCCAATGTTTGCAATTCGTTTTGGTAATGCTGCATTTGTACCTCCCCTTTGTTTTTAATATTTAGGGCAAACCGAAACCAGACAAGAGAGTCGAATTGAAATACTTAAAAACCTCTGCTCTCCTCAACAAAATATGATGCTTTTAGGTTGTTGTTACTGATGTAAGAGCCTATTTCACGTTGAAGGCATTATAGAACGTTACCGGTGATTTTTTATAGAAAATGGTTTAATAAAAATAACGAAAAAACCTCCATTCTTTGAATGAGGCCTTTCAATGTTTATCTTATTTTCGGTGGTTTCCGATGGGGCGCCGCCTGTTCAAAAGCATAGGCAATCTTTAATAGGACAGCTTCACAAAATGCGGTTCCTGTAAAAGAAACGCCGAACGGTTCACCGTTTGGAACAAACCCGGCCGGAACAATGACGGTTGGATATCCAGCCCTGGCTGCGATCACAGAGCCTCTGTCCCCTCCAAACATTATCGCATCCAGCTGGTGCTCTTTCAATGCATGGTCGATTCCTTCATCTCTTGAAAGCCGAAGATCCTGATCCAATGTGAGAATATATTCCGGTTCGGTCAGCGTACCGCTCGTCTCTTCCGCCATCTCCAATAGCTTTTGCCCGTATTTCAGCATTCTGTCCGGATGATCTGTGTTAAATTTTATGACATCTGCAAGAGACCGGATTGGATTCGATGGATGGGTATTTTGAAGATACGCATTGAGCCCGACTTTGAATTCGTATGTAAAAATGTCAAAACCCCATGTATGCCTGGCAGAGGGGATTTGAATATTTTCGATGAGTTCTGCTCCAAGCTCCTTTAGAGTTGATTTGGCCTCTTCCATCAGAGCTAATTTATGCTTGCTTAAGCGGAGGGTGAGCGGCTCACCCGCAATTCCGATCCGGACGCCTTTTATATCGGTGTCCTGAATTTCAGCAACATAATCTGCTGCAGCCGAAGGCGGAATTGCCCCTGTTGCCGGATCTTTTTCATCTGCTCCCGCCAATGCCCCGAGAAGATAGGCGGCGTCTTTGACCGTTCTTGCCATGGGGCCGGGCGTATCCTGGCTGTGCGCAATGGGAATGATGCCCCGCCTGCTTAAAAGCCCGACTGTCGGCTTGATTCCCACAAGCGAATTTTTCAATGAAGGGTTTAAAATCGATCCGGATGTTTCAGTCCCGATGGCTGCTGCAGCAAAATTGCAGGCGACCGCCGCACCGGATCCCGAGCTGGATCCTCCAACGTCCAATTTCCCCGGTCCGTAAGGATTCAAAGTCTGTCCGCCTCTTGAACTGTAGCCGCTCGGCATTCCGATTGTCATGAAGTTGGCCCATTCCGTCATGTTTGTCTTCCCAAGCAAAACGGCTCCCGCTTTTCTCAAACGGTCGGCAACAAAGGCATCCCTTGACGCGATATGATTGGCCAATGCAAACGAACCCGCAGATGTGTGCATCTTATCTCCTGTATCGATATTGTCTTTTAAAAGGATGGGAATGCCGTGAAGCGGCCCCCTCGCCCCTTTAGTTTTTCTTTCTTCATCCAGTGCCGCAGCGATATGCAGGGCATCCGGATTGATTTCCAAAATGGAATGGATTTTTCCGTCGTGCGCCGCTATCCTATGCAGATACATTTGTACCAGCTCGCGTGAAGTCACTTCACCCTCCGTCATTTTTCCCTGCATGTCGTCAATTGTCGCTTCAATCAGCCAGTTGCCGTAACTATCCATAGTTTCTCTCCTTTATTTTTAAAATAAAAAAGCCACTGAGAAAAAGAATGAAAGAGCTGATATAAAAAATGATATCAATCGTAAAAAGGTCAATGATCAAACCTCCGAGCATCACCGCTGCCCCTGCAAAAACGGACGTCCAAAAATGGTAGTATCCGATTGCTGCTCCCCTGTTGGATTGACTCGTAAAATCCCCGAGCATTGCTTTTTCACTTGTTTTTTGCATTGCCCCGGCGGCTCCCAATAAAACTTGCAAAATATATACCTGCCAAACATGGATAACAAGCGGAAAAAATAAGAGCAAAACGGACATCCCCCAGCTATTAATGAGAAGAAATAATTTCCTCCCCATCCGGTCTGAAAGCCTTCCAACCATCACGTGCACAAAAGCCGAACTGATTGTAAACAAGCCGTAAGAGATTCCATATTGAAGAAATCCGCCGCCAACCTCCTTTATGAAAATCAAATAGAAAGGAAAAACAAGACTGCTGCCGAGAATTGTAATGCTTTGAGAAAGTATAATCCACCTCATTTGCCATACTCCTCATAAAACTGGTTTACAAACCTTTCCTCCGGATCATATTCCCTTTTCTTTTCAAAAAACTGGCCGGCATTGGGATACGCTTCCTTCATCTGCGTCTTTGATGGGTAATGATAGTAAGGCAAGTAATAGGATCCATCAAAATCCAATACAAGATCAATCAGTTTCCTTACAGCTTTTCCCGTCTTTTCAATTTCCTTGTCAGAAGTACCCTGATTGATTAAAAATACGAGTGCAAACATATCTTGTTTTGCATAAGAAAGGAAGGCTTCTTCATTTTCAGGCACATATCTTACGGTAATGTTCAGGACATTCAAATTTTCTTCTTCCAAAATATCTCTTAATCTATCAATGAATACCGGGAATTCATCAACTGGGACAAAATATTCCTGCAAAATATCCGTATCGTTTTTGCCTTCATAGTCCAAAAATTTCACTTCCGGCCGCATCACATTATTTCGGGAAATCCATTCCACTTTCCCATCTTTAAACGCATGCTTTTGTACATACCAGACAAAGTTTTTCCCCCAATCAAACTTCCTTGACAGGCCGAAAGCAAACCTATTCCGCCTCACAAATTTTTCATCCTGCAGTTCATTGTAATCCTCAAGCTTCTTTCCGCCTTTCTCCAAATAATAATTTGTCACATACATTTCCGTTAAAAAGTGATTTGGAGCGACAGATATTCTGGAATTGTGCATTTCGACTTCGGGGTTTGCCAGCACATTTTCTTTAAAATATTCCGGATAATCATGATAATCGATCCATTCGTTTTCCACTCGATAAAGCACATCATCCGTCAGTTCAATATCAACGTCCAATATGATTCCGAAAAGCCCGTATCCTCCATTCACCAGCCGGAACAGTTCCTCATTTTCGGTTCTGCTCACATTCAATATTTCTCCATCCGCATTCATAAGCCGAAAAGCCTTGATGCTTTCGATTAGAGGACCATAACGAATATCACGGCCATGCACATTGACACTCATGGAGCCGCCCACTGTGAAAATATTCGGCGCCTGCATTGTTTTAACAGATAAGCCGTAAGGATTCACTGCTTTCTGGACATCCTCCCACGTCGCTCCGCTTTGGACAGTGACCACCTTCTCCTTTTCGTCCACTTCAAGAACTTTGTTATATGTAGTCATATCCATAACAATGGCGTCTTTATAGTATGTATGTCCACCCTGGCTGTGCTGTTTGCCAGCAATTGAAATTTTTAAATTTTTATCTTCCGCCTCTTTCAAAAGATCTTTCATTTGATCGACTTCTTGCCCTTGAACTACTTCCCTCACTTTAACGGGAACAAGACGACCTACATCAGTCATGAGGCGTTCATCGCTATCCTTATGTTGAAAAGAGTACACAAAAAAAGCACCATATCCCGCGATAAATAGAATGAGTAATATGACAAAAATCTTTTTATTCAATGAGAATCTTCTGTGCATCATTTTTAACATCCCCGCGCTTTATTTACATTCAGTTTACTTGATTGGAAAGAAGCATGGAACAATTTTAATGAAAAGGCATGCATTAAAGCCAGTATTTTCATTGTTGAAATACTTCTAAGTTATTGTTAGTTTTGTTACATTGTGCGGTGATCATATTGCTTTTAAGCTCCTATTCATCACAAATAAAGACATGAATGAAACCACGAGTGCATCCGTCTCGTCTAATGTCAAAGTACGGTAAGGGGGTTACAGTCTTGAATGAAACAGCTGCTGAAGAGCTCCAAACTTCAGATATCGATATATTATTTGATCAGATCATGACGGATTACGGCCAGGTGTGCAGGATTGTACTTAAAGTAAGGAGTCAGTTTTGTCTAAGAAGGAGAATCTTGGTTATATATAGAAATTAGGTATATGTCAATTTTCACTAGCGTTGCATAAATGCCGTTAGA
>NZ_QYTU02000015.1 GCF_003605365.2 Siminovitchia fortis | reverse complement strand
CTTAAATACAGGAATGCTTTCTTACTCTGCTAGAAAAGCGAAAGGCGGCTCCCTAGGGGCAACAAAACGCTGGCCGCCTAAGTCGCCACGTCCTCTGGCACCGGCGACACTGGGACTCCTTGTCCGTCGGAGTCCCTCCCTTTTTCGGTTATCAAAGCTCTCGAAAGAAGTCGTCTATACGATCCTAACGTACGATAGCCCGCCTCTTCAGGCGGGCTTATAAATTGATCGACTGGCGCAATAATTTTTTCAGCAAAGGAAACAGTACATCCGGCAGCTCATCCACATAAGGAGCAATGATGCTGCGATTGCCGTATATATTTTCAAAAACCCTTCTCTGCTCAAATTCCAGACCGGAATTGGATAGGAAAATATTAAAAACTTCTATCCCTTTTTTACGGACTTCCATGACCGCTTCGTGGGTATCCACAATTCCATTATCATAATCATATGCCGCTGGCTCCCCGTCGGAAAAAACGATAAGGAACTTTTGCTTTTCCGTTCTGTCAAGCAGTCTTTCGGCCGCAATTCTGATGGCATACCCGTCTCTATTATCCTCCATGGCATCCAGTTCCATAATTTCCGGGCCAGATAGTTGTTGCAAAGACTTTGAAAACGGAATAGCCTGAAAAAAATAATTAGGCTGATCATCCGCAGCCGCCTCGTTTGCATTCTCCCAAAAACCGATGACCTCATGAGGTACGGCTACAGACTTCAACGTTTCATGAAACAGAATGACCCCCCGCTTCGTCTCTTCCATTTTATCAATCATAGACGCCGAGCAATCTACGAGCAGAATAAACGAGGCATCGATTTCTTTCCCCGGATATGATTTTTTGTAAAAGAGTTTGGGATGTTCGTCCGTGAAGAAAGATAAAAGGTTTTTTCCAAGGCGTCCCATTTGCAAATGTGTCCGGGGATCTGTCTCTTTCTTTTCCATTATGCGTTCAATGATGTTTTTTAGTTTTTTATGGTAAAACCTAACATCTTTTTCTAGTTTTCCATACACAGCCATTGCCTCTTTATCCGGTTTTCGGGCTTTTAGAAATACTGGGCGCGCGTTCTTATTGGCTCTTCCATATTTACTTTTTCCTTCGAGGGCTTCGGACTCATCCGGACTGGTTAATTCCAGCCTGCTATAATCCTTTTTGTCCGTTTGCTTGCTCCGGCCCTGCACAACCGCAAGCGCCTGATCCCCTTCTTCCCCCTCTCTTTCACTGCCGCCGGCAATATCGGTCTTTGTCCCCTGATCCAATTCGAATTGCATAAAGCTCTTTCCCGGCCTGTCCGTTTCCCTGTGCCATGTCTTCATTTCCTCTTCTTGCACATGTTCATCTCCGCCTGCTTTTTCTTCTGCCATATCATCGTTTTGCAGAGGATCTTTTCTTAAAAGATCTAAAAACGACGGGTCGTCCGAAAAATTTTGCTCACGTCCCGGCAAATGAAAATATTCATTGATCATGTCCGATTTTAAAACCGGGGCTGCCCTTTCCATGACCCTTAGGCAAATATCCGCAGCATCCTTGGTAGAATTGGCATCATACAAATCTTCAATTTCGCTGCGGATAAAAGGAATGCTCTCGTCAATTTCCTGATTAAAGGATGGGGTTGTCAGCACCGGGCTGCCGGAGTTCAAAAACAGATAAACCAAGTTGAACAATGCATCCGCAAAAAAATTTTTCTCTAAATTGACAATTAATTGGGAATTGAAGTATTCTGTGTACATTTTCCGCCTGACACCAAATTCATTCCCCATTCCAGGCCTTTCCTTTTTACATAGCTCCTCAACCCTTAAATCTTCAGCAAGCATAAGAAGCTGTCCTGCAAAACGAGGAACTGGAAAAGTAACCATAATATCCCTGAATGCATCAACAGCCTGAAAATCGGTAAAGCTCCTGTTCCCAAATGCACGCAAATACACGTCACTCTTCATGCCCGATTTCTTTATCCCTTCCGGCCGATGATTCCAGAAATGGCTGACAAACACTTTTCGGTCCCTTGTGCTTAAATAGGAGTGCACACGAAACTCCGTTTCATAAAGTGCAGATTTTGCCAGGGTTTTAGCCAGATCCGAAAGTTCCAGCAAAAGAAACGTGTCGGCTTTTTCATCATTGAAATCAATGAAGCGATACATACCTGCCACCTCTATTTAAACAGCGTCGAGGCAATATTCAACACAGCTGCCTTCTCCCGCTCTTCCTCCAGTTTATCGGAAATTCCTCTGCGAACCGCCCTGAGCGGCTCCATATAGACCGCAAGATCACAAGTGTCAATCAGCGCTCTGACTGACGCCGCTTCCTCGGGTATGATTCCGCTCTTGACCTGGACAAGCAAATCGGCCGATAACCGAACAAATTGATCGATCATTTTCTCATTGTCCAATTTGCTCTCCTGTTTGATGACATTTCTTAATACTTCTCCCTGGACATAAGGGATATCGATGATGATAAATCTGTTTTTCAAAGCTTCATTCAATGGAACCGTCCCGACATAACCTTCATTGACCGCCGCAATAACGCCGAATGTCTCTTTCGCGTGTATGACTTCTGCCGTCAAAGGATTCGCCAACATTCTTCGATAATCCAATATGCTGTTTAAAATGGGCAATGTTTCAGGCTTTGCCATATTAATTTCATCAATATATAAAAGATGGCCTTTCTCCATTGCATTTATGACAGGACCCGGAATAAATTCAATCTTGCTTGCCCCTTCGTTTTGGGTAATCGTTTTGAAGCCGAGAAGTGCTTCCGTATCTGTATCAACGGAACAATTGACACTTTGCATCGGCTGGCCGAATAATTTTGACAATGATTCCGCAAGTTTTGTTTTACCGGAGCCTGTGGGGCCTTTCAATAAAATATTTTTTCCGAGTGACAAAGCAATGACAGCATCCAGCAAAAGTGTCTCATCCTCCGCCAGAAATCCATGTTCGCCGATCAATTCCTCTTGGTAAAAAGAGAATGCCCGCTTTCTCTTGTCTATCATGTTTTGAATATCACCGGGCAGTTCTGCTAGATTCAACGTGAACAATCCTTTCTTCTTCGCAATTCAAATTTCTATATCATTTTATCAAATCAACCGCAAAGAAAAAAAGCGTGCTGTTTCAGCATGCTTATTGTTCACTGCTCAGAGCGTCATTCATATCATCTGTACCAAGGAAGATTGTTTTCGTGCTTTGGGGCTCCTGATCATACGTATATAAGCCGCGTCCGATTTTAATGATTTTCGGATCCGCTTTCGTAATGGTATTCATAAAGGTTGTCATATTGGCGATTTGAAACCCCGTCTGCTCTTCGATAATCCGTTTTAGATCTATTCCTCTGATCGGTGCGTTCTGTTCTTTTAAAATCCTGATAGCCGTATCCCGCATTTTGGTGGTTTTGCTCCTTCTGGATGGCCTTGCCCTTCTTGACTTCGTCATTTCCGGGCGGTTCTGTTCAAAATTCTCATCAGGTGCTTCCAAATATTTGTTGACGGATTCCAGTAAATGAAACTCTTCGTCCGAAGCGGCTGTATCCGAACCTTCCTCCCTATCAAGTTCACGCAGCCGATTGAATATAAACGCCCTTTCCTTTTGAAACACCCTGGCCAGCCTCTCTTCCGCATCCTGCATTTGCTCCAGCCTCAATTTTAACGCGGCTCTTTCATCAAACATTAAAACCTCTCCTTCAATTTTGATCTGATATGTTCATTATAAAATGTCCAAACGAAAATAGTAAGAAAAAAATGATAATTAATAAAAATATTTTTATTCCTTTTCGAAACTTGTCAATTTATGCAGACAAGTTTTCCAAGGGTTTTATTTGTAAATTTAATATATTCATAGTAGACTTGTATTTGGAAGCGGTTACCTAACTTCTTCAGCCAGTTTCCTTGGAAAATATTTTAAGGAGGAGTTCAATGAGCCAAGTAACAATGGATGTAAAAGAGAAGGTGGAAAAGTTTTTACAGGGGACAAAAAATCTTTATATCAATGGAGAGTTTGTTGAAAGTGCGGATGGAAAAACTTTTGACACCCCCAACCCTGCCACGGGAGAAACACTGGCCACTTTATATGAAGCGGGCGCGGAAGATATAGATCGCGCAGTAAAAGCTGCACGAAAAGCATTCGACGAAGGTAAATGGTCCAAAATGAGCGCAGCTGCCAGAGGGCGGCTAATGTACAAGCTTGCGGATTTAATAGAAGAGAATAAGGAAGAGCTTGCGCAGCTGGAGACCCTTGACAACGGAAAGCCCATCCGTGAAACAATGAATGCAGACCTTCCTCTTGTTATTGAGCATATGCGCTATTATGCAGGTTGGACGACAAAGATTACAGGACAGACGATTCCTGTATCAGGGCCATTCTTTAACTATACGCGCCACGAGGCTGTAGGTGTAGTAGGCCAAATCATTCCATGGAACTTCCCGTTATTGATGGCGATGTGGAAGCTTGGGGCAGCGCTCGCCACCGGATGTACCGTCGTATTGAAACCTGCGGAACAAACGCCGCTTTCCGCATTATACTTAGCTGAACTCATTGAAGAAGCAGGATTCCCGCCAGGGGTCGTTAATATTGTACCAGGCTTTGGTGAGCCTGCAGGATCTGCACTTGTGAACCATCCGGATGTGAACAAAATCGCATTTACAGGCTCGACAGAAGTTGGAAAGAAAATCATGGAGCAATGCGCAAAAACCGTTAAGCGCGTCACTTTGGAGCTTGGTGGAAAGTCTCCAAACATCATCCTTCCTGACGCGGACTTGACCAAAGCCATTCCAGGAGCGCTGAACGGTGTCATGTTCAACCAAGGACAGGTATGCTCCGCCGGTTCACGTGTGTTCATCCAAAAGAAAAACTTTGACAATGTGGTAGCCGATATGGCCTCCCATGCGAAAAACATAAAACAGGGTGCCGGGTTGAACCAGGATACTGAAATGGGGCCGCTCGTTTCGGCTGAACAGCAAAACCGAGTATTGAACTACATCGAAAAGGGGCTCAGTGAAGGGGCTGAACTGCTTACAGGCGGACAGAAACCTCATGACCAGGGTTATTTCGTAGAGCCGACTATCTTTGCGGATGTCAGGGACGACATGACAATCGCCAAGGAAGAAATCTTTGGTCCAGTTATTTCCGCCATGCCGTTCGAGGATCTTGATGAGTTGATTGAACGTGCAAATAACACCGAATATGGATTGGCAGCGGGCCTGTGGACGCGTGATGTGGCAAATGCACACTATGTGGCAAACCGTCTTCGCGCCGGAACTGTTTGGGTCAACTGCTATAATGCCTTTGATGCAGCTTCTCCGTTTGGCGGGTTTAAGCAGTCAGGCCTTGGAAGAGAAATGGGTTCATACGCCCTGAATAACTATACTGAAGTTAAGAGCGTATGGATCTCGATGAAATAAAACCTAATACGGAGTCCCCTTTTAGAGGACTCCGTTTTTCATGTTAAAAACCGGTCGAAAATTGTCGCTTTTTGTTAGATTAATTTCAACAAAACGCTTTCAAATTTATCCGAAAACAGGTAAAATAAAAAATGAAAACAAAGAATTATTCAATTTCACGAGGAGGTTTTTGCACTTGAAGATTATGACCAATGAACAGTTAGTTGCAGCCTACCGAGACGCGAAAAAGAATGATCATGGTGCCGATTGGATACGTCTATTGAAAATGGAAATCAGAAAACGGGGCCTGAATCCGTAAAGTTGAAAACTTTTAGCATATAAATAAAACTCGCGTGCCTGGATGGCACGCTTTTTTAATCGTNGCCTGAATCCGTAAAGTTGAAAACTTTTAGCATATAAATAAAACTCGCGTGCCTGGATGGCACGCTTTTTTAATCGTCCAGGAAATTATAAAAATTTCATGTCTGTGGATAACTTATCTTTGTCTAGCTACAGCGCTCAGCGACTAGCAAACTTCGCGCCTGATGTGCTCCTGCGGCGTAGCTTATTCGAGGATGTTTGGCGAACATCATAGCAAAGCTGCACGACGCCAACTCGAGGAAGCATCACACGAAGTCATCTCAAGTAGCGGCTTTCCTACGATAAGTCAACATCGGCTCATTCTTCGCCGTGTTTCCTTTATCTCGTCGGAGGCACTCCAGTTTGTACGTCGCAAAACGAGCGCTTGCGCTTTTCTTGTTAACATATCTGTACCATAAATCAATTTTACTTTTCAATCCGCGGTTTGGCGGGATTACAAGGAGGTGCGGTTTCCTTTGTAGATTCAGCCAGTTTATATAGGTAATAGCATTCCTCCCTGTACATATGATCCGCCATCAGGGCAGGAAAGGTCCCGAGCGCTTCGGCAGATATATCAAGCTCAAGCAATTCATTTAAAAACATTTGAAATGCTTCGATCTCAAGCTTCGCATCGTTGTTCAACCGTGCCAATGCCGGAAATTCATACATTTTTGTCCGCAAATAACCGGCAAACTCAACAGCTTTTAAATAAAAATCCTCAAAATGCTCCGTAAATATTTGACTCTTTTCCTTCAGCCTCTTTTCAACAGCATCCATATTATCGTTAATGGCCCCCGCATGTCCATAAGCATCCTGCAGCCAGAGCAAATGGTGATGGAGCTCGTGGACAACAGGCGGCGACTCCTCTTTTTTAAAATAACCGATAATCCTTTCATACTCCTCCAATTCATTGATCATGTGGTTGATAAACGTTGGAGACAAATGAATTTTAATCTTTTTGACAAGATGCCTTTCCAGTATCGAAAGTTTAAAAACTTTTAAATGGCTCACATGTTCTTCCGCGCGGGAGGTCNATCAATGTTCTCAGCCTGTTTTATTCAATTTAACTGTTAAAGTCGGGAAAGTCAACATACCTTTTATATCGTTCATTTTCCGGGCTTCATTCAGCAGTTCATCAAATATTCTTTTAAAGCCCTTTGCTTGGTCAACATCCCTTTTTTCTGAAGGACTTAAAGACTCCAGTATAAACCTTGAATGATCACCAAGCACTTGCAGCCAGAACTCGTGCTCAAATTTAAGCTCTTGCAGTGTCAACATCAAGTTTTCCTTCACCCCTTTTTGTATCCTCTCCCTATAAGGTTATTCACCCCCAGCCTTTGATATTTTAATTGCACACAAAAAGACCACCTGATGAACAGTGGTCTTTTTGAAAAGGAAGGAACTAAGTTTTCTATTTAAATCAATTGCTTTATGTCCAGCTCCAGCGCCTATCGACTAGCAGACTTCGCACCTCCTCCTACGATAAGTCAACATCGGCTCGTTCCTCGCCGTGTTTCCTTTATCTCGTCGGAGGCACTCCAGTCTGTACGTCGATGGGCAAGGCGCTTGCGCTTTTCTAACTATCCTTCAAGAAGAAGGTCTTCCGGATTTTCCAGCAGCTTTTTAACTGTGACCAGGAATCCGACCGCTTCTTTTCCATCAATGACACGGTGGTCGTATGATAGAGCCACATACATCATCGGACGGTTCTCCATCTTTTCCGCGTCAATGGCAACAGGCCGTGTCTGAATCGTATGCATTCCTAATATACCGACTTGATTTCCGTTCAAAATTGGCGTAGACAGCAAGGAACCAAACACACCACCATTTGTGATCGTAAATGTTCCGCCTTGCAAATCGCTGAGCGCCAATTTATTGTCACGCGCTTTTTTCGCTACTTTCAGGATGTCATCCTCAATTTCAGCGAAGTTTTTGCGGTCACAATCGCGAATGACCGGCACGACAAGCCCTTCATCCGTCGAAACAGCTACTCCAATATCATAATATTTCTTATAGACAAGCTCGTCTTCCTGCAGCTCCGCATTGACTGCAGGATATTTTTTCAATGCCGCTACAACGGCTTTTGTGAAAAATGACATGAATCCAAGTTTTACATCATGCTCTTCATAGAACTTGTCTTTCTTGCGTTTACGCAGTTCCATGACTGCTGTCATATCGATTTCATTGAATGTAGTCAACATGGCTGCCGTTTGCTGGACTTCAACAAGCCTCTTTGCTATTGTTTGGCGGCGGCGTGAAAGCTTTACGCGTTCAACCGGTTTTCCCGGCACATCCTGGACGGCTGCAGCAGATTTTGCCTGGGGAGCTGCAGCAGGCTGCTTAGGCTGATTTGAATAAACTTCTACATCCTGTTTCCGTACCCTTCCAAGCGGATCGACAGTCGGGACTTCTGTTAAATCGATGCCTTTTTCCCGGGCTAATTTACGTGCAGCCGGAGAAGCGATCGGGCGCTCCTTCGAATCTGCCTCGTGCTTTTCTTCTTGCTGTGCCGGGGCTGGGGCCTGCTCTGCTTCTGGTTGCTCAGGAGCTGCAGCCTGTTCTTGTTTGGGGGCTGCTTCCGGCGCCGCAGCAGCATTAGCCGAAGCACTCTCATCGACAATTGCAATCACATCGCCGACATTGACTGTTTCGCCTTCCTCTGCCTTAATCTCTTTAACTACTCCGGCTTCCTCCGAAATGATTTCCACGTTTACTTTATCGGTTTCAAGCTCGACAATATATTCTCCTTTTTCAACGTAATCGCCCGGTTTTTTTAACCATTGTGCGATGGTCCCTTCCATGATAGATTCTGCAAGTTCAGGTACTTTAATTTCGGCCACTTTTTATCCTCCTCTAAGTTTAACGGATGTATTCAAAATCATTCTGATTTTGTAAACACTGATTGTACGATACGGCTTTGAGCTTCTCTGTGGGCAGATGGGTCGCCTTCCGATGGACTTGAACGTCTCCGGCGTCCTTCATATCTTATATCGACGCCTTCCGGCCTAATCTCCCTTATATAAGAAATAACGTGAAGCCAGCCGCCCATATTTTTCGGCTCCTCCTGCACCCAGACAATCTCCTTCAGATTTGGGTACCTTGATAAAATATCTGCAATTTCATTTTTCGGGAATGGGTAGAGTTCCTCGACCCTTAAAATATGCAGCCAATCCACGTCCTTTTCATCTTTTAGCTGCTCTTCCAAGTCAATAGCTATTTTTCCGCTGCAAAGTGCAATCCGTTCGACCGCTTCGTGGTTTTCTCCCAAGCCCGGCTGTTCCATGACGGACTTGAACGATCCTTTCGTTAATTCTTCCACTTCCACAGAGGCAAGCGGGTGACGGAGCAGGCTCTTCGGAGTCATGATGACAAGCGGTTTAACCTCATCTTTGTTCAATATCGCTGCCTGTCTTCTTAAGATATGGAAATACTGGGCCGCATTTGACAAGTTGGCAACAATCCAGTTATTCTCTGCGGCACTTTGCAGGAATCTTTCTACCCGTCCGCTTGAGTGCTCCGGTCCTTGGCCTTCATAACCGTGCGGCAAAAGAAGGACCAGCCCTGATTTTTGCCCCCATTTTGCCCTGCCGGAAGAAATGAATTGGTCAAAATATACTTGGGCCATGTTGGCAAAGTCACCGAATTGCGCCTCCCAAATAACCAGAGTTTCCGGGGCAAAGACGTTATAGCCGTATTCAAATCCTACTACTCCGGCTTCAGTCAGCGGGCTGTTATATAGGGCAAATGAGGAATTGACACCGGATAAATGATGCATCGGAATGTATTCTTCCCCTGTTTTTACATCATGGAGCACAAGATTCCTTTGTGCAAAGGTACCGCGCTGCGAATCTTGCCCCGACATTCTTAACGGAGTACCGTCTTTCAGTATTGATGCGAACGCAAGAGCCTCGGCGTGTGCCCAGTCTATTTTCCCATTTTCTTTAATTACATTTGCTCTTCTTTGCAAAATCCGTTCAAGCCTCGGGAAAACATTGAAATCTTCCGGCCATGTGATCAATTCCCGGTTGATCGTTTCCAAATCATCGATATTAACTGAGGTATCGATTTTCGGAAGCTTTTTGACTACATTTTCAGGAGGATTCATGACAATATCAGGATTGCTGTCCGCCTTTGGAAGGTTGTCATATGCCTTTTGCAAGATTGATTGTATATCCTTATCAATGTTTTCAACTTCTTCTTTTGTCAGAAGCCCCTCTTGGATTAGTTTTTCCGCATAAATTTCCTTGGAAGTAGAATGATTTTTAATGGTGTTATACATAAGCGGATTTGTCACCATCGGCTCATCCATCTCATTATGTCCGTAACGGCGGTATCCGACCAAATCGATAATGAAATCCTTATGGAAAGACTGCCGATATTCGTGAGCCAAAGCAGCTGCAGCCAGGACAGCTTCCGGATCATCGGCATTAACATGCACAATCGGGATTTCAAAGCCTTTCGCGACGTCGGAAGCATACAATGTCGAACGTGAGTCACTGCTTTCGGTTGTAAATCCAATCATGTTATTGGCAATGATGTGTATGGAACCGCCGGTATTGTATCCCTTTAAACGTCCCATATTCAACGTTTCCTGTACAATCCCCTCTCCGGGGAAAGCTGCATCACCATGAACGACGATCGCAAGGCAGTTATCCATGTCCTGCCTTGGATAGCCCTGTACATTGCGGTCTTCCTGGGCAGCCCGGGTAAAACCGTCCACAACGGGATTGACGACTTCAAGATGGCTCGGGTTATTGGCAAGGGTGATTCTTGTTGTTGCAGTCGTCCCCCTCTTCAACTTCCTGTCGGCACCGAGGTGATACTTCACGTCTCCCGTCCAGCCGTACGTGATGCCGATTGAACCTTCCGACGGAATGAGTTCCTTATTGGGTGCCTGCTGAAATTCGGAGAAAATCAATTTATACGGTTTTTGGAGCACATGGGCCAAAACATTTAGGCGGCCGCGGTGCGCCATTCCGATATTGACAGTCCTGGTGCCGGTTTCTACAGCAAGACTGATGACTTCATCCATCAAAGGAATAAGTGTCTCCAGGCCTTCGACTGAAAAACGTTTCTGCCCGACGAATGTACGGTGTATGAACTTTTCAAAGCCCTCCACCTCAGCCAGACGCGTCAATAAGTTGATTTTTCTTTCTTTGCTCAGTTCCGCAAAATATCCGCCTTCTTCAATATTTTGCTGCAGCCAGTTCCTTTCGTCCAATTCATGGACATGATTATATTCAAATGCAAGTTTTTTTGTATATACTTCTTTTAAATGATTGATCGCATCAAGTCCGTCCTTCAAATTAGATGGAGCATTAGGAGAAATAAATGAAGCCGGAATCTGTTTTAAATCCTCTTCCGTCAAATTATATTCAGAAAGCTCAAGCCTTCTTGTATTCTTGTCTTTGCGGCGAATCGGATTGATATCCGCTATCAGATGGCCATATGTACGAATATTATCCGCATATTTGACAGCGGCAACAAGCTTGCTCAGCCGGTTGTGCGTCGCAGGCATTTGGAAGGAGACGTCTGCCTGCCCTTCAGTCGTTTCAACCTGCTTGGCCGTAGCCGGCGCACCCCATTGATCGAATGCCTCTTTCATTTCAGGATCGACACTGTCAGGATCTTTGAGGTATTGTTCATACAACTCCATTACATAGCCAAGATTCGGCCCGGAAAACTGTGCCCAAGGCGATTCTTGATAAGACGCTTGTCTGCTCATTTGTTAAAAACCTCCATCATGAAGCTCTTAATTTATTTTTAAACCGGATGCTGTGTATTTATAAATCCGGCCAAAATAATACGGGTCAACCTAATCAAACCTCAAGTGCAATTCCATTTTATCACTGCGGCCAATTTAGTAAAAGGCAAATGTCATTTTTTAGACAAATTCAATCAAATTATGCATAATATCGGTTCAAAATCAGCTTTCAACTTATAAAAATCACAGCCTGTACACATTTATGTCAAATTTTCCATATACCATCTTACTACTCTTCAAGAAAAATTCAAATATAATTGCCTCTTCCCTCTTATTCTGCCGGCAAGGCCTTGGTTGTTGCGCGTTTTCGACGTTGCGCATATACTATTATGATTTATTCAAGGGGGGTGGTTGAGTGTTTCCTTGGGGGAAATTTCCTTTTAATGAGGATTTAAAAAAGATGACAGAACAGATGAAGCCGGCGGACATCCAATCTTATGTAAATGATATGATCAAAAAATATATCCCCTCCCAATGGGACAACTCGGCTGAAACAGAGACTGCAAACCCCTTTAATGCCCCAAACGCTGATCAAGGCCGGCAAACCAAGCCGGATGCGGACGTTTTCGAAACGTTTGATTATGTATTCATACGGATAAAGCTTCAAAGCGAGGAACAGCAAAAACGGATGAAATTTTTCCATACATCCAACCAGGCCATCATTGAAAATTTTTTTGAAATGGGAGACAGACATACGATCACCCTGCCATGCCTCGTCAAAAGGAAGGGTGCCACAGCCTTGGTGAAAGACCTTATTCTTGAAGTGCAAATCCCCAAAAACGTTGATATGCAATATACCGAGGTTGATATTTCCGAAAAGTTATAATGGGAATTTCCGGCATTTCCATCTGAAAAATGTCTGTTGTGATAAAAAAGCGGGAATCTGGGCATATTACTACTGCTTATACTTCACTTTGAAAGGAAAATGCATGACAACATTTGATAAGTTGGAATTTGGCCATTCAGATAGTGAACTTGCGGAAAAAAAGTGGTCCATCGTATCCGTTGCTTCTATTCCGCTCATTATGACATTGGGCAACTCCATGCTGATTCCGGTATTGCCTTTAATGGAAAGAAAGCTTGATATCACAAAACTGCAATCCAGTCTTATCATAACTGTCTATTCAATAGTGGCCATTTTCCTGATTCCAATAGCCGGTTTTTTATCTGATAAGTTCGGGAGAAAAATCGTCATCATCCCGTCTTTGATTATTGCGGGAATCGGAGGGCTTATTGCAGGTTGGGCAGCATGGAAAATGGATTCACCTTATTTCATCATTCTGTCAGGAAGAATTTTGCAGGGTGTGGGAGCAGCCGGAGCCTTCCCTATCGTGCTTCCGCTTATTGGAGACATGTTCAAAAGGGATAAGGACGTAAGTGCCACCCTCGGCGTCGTGGAAACATCCAACACTTTTGGAAAAGTACTAAGCCCCATTCTGGGCTCTTTCCTTGCCGGAATACTTTGGTTCCTGCCTTTTTTGTCCATACCTGTATTTTCGCTTATTTCTCTCCTGCTAATCATGTTCCTGGTAAAAAAACCAAAAGATGATCAGCATGAACTCTCATTTGGAAGGTTCCTGATAAATATAAAAAAGATTTTTTCTGAACACTGGCGATGGCTTACTGCGGTGTTTGTCATTGGTGCCATTCTTATGTTCGTGCTGTTCGGCATGCTTTTTTACTTATCTTCCATTTTGGAAGACGACTACGGATTTGACGGTATCCAAAAGGGCCTTTTGCTTGCAATCCCCCTGGCTTCCCTTTGTATTGCATCTTTTACTTCCGGCAAATGGATTAAAGACAGCCTGCCAAAAATGAAATGGATCACTTTTTTCGGAATCGTGTTAATGGGAGGCATGATCATAACTGCTTTATTATCTAAGAAATTCATTTTTTTAATCACCGTTTTTGCGCTGTGCGGAATAGGAATTGGAGCGGCACTTCCCTGCCTTGACGCCATTTTGACCCAAAGTATTGAAAAAGAGATGCGAGGCACAATCACTTCGATATTCAGTTCGATGAGATTTGCGGGAGTGGCAGCAGGGCCGCCGGTGATTGCCATTATGATGAACCAAGGAAATAAAAGCATGATCTTCCTATTGGCAGGCTTGAGTGCCGTTTCGGCAATTCTGGCATTTATGGCGATCAAGCCTGAAAAAGAAAAAAGTGCGCCGAAAACAAATCCGGCGCTTGAATGAAACGCTGCCGCCGCAGCGTTCCTTTTACTTCCTGAAATTAAGAGGCTACTCCTCCAGCAATTGGGATATTTCAGCATGGGACCTTTCTTCAAATTTGTTCGGCCCCCGTAAATGGACGGTTGCTGTTTTTCCATCTTCATTAATTTTATCAATCCATACAGATACACCATTGTATTTCACTTCAATATCGGCTGATGACGATAAAATTTGCTTAATGCGGTTCAAGTCCACTTTAAATCACTCCCTGACATTTTTCTTATATCATGTAACAGAAAGTGAAAATTATTCTTTATGGAGAGAGCGGTTCTCGGCATAACCTGCCGTACTTTTCCTTCTTCAATACGTGTAAAAGCCGCTGCATCCATTGCAGCGGCCCCCTTTATCAGTAAGCTTGTTCTACACTCTTGATCATTGCCTTCATAGACTGCAGACCTCCGCCGGAAAGGTACCAGTAATCTGCATCAAGGTAAATGATTTTTCCATCTTTATAAGCGGTTGTCTTCTTCACCAAGTCATTTTCAATTGAATCTTTTGCAGGGGCAGCATTTTCTTCAATCGCTGCATTCCTGTCAATCACAAATAAAATATCCGGGTTTGTTTCTAAAATATATTCAAAAGAAATACCTTGGCCATGTGTTGAAACCTCGATGTTTTCATCGGCTGCTTTAAAACCGAATACATCATGGATTATGCCGAATCTTGATTTGGGGCCATAGGCACTTACTTTTCCTTCATTTGCCAATACGACCAACGCTTTTTTATCAAGAGATTCTGTTTTTTCTTTCACAGCAGCAATTTGGCTGTCGATATCTTCAAGCTCTGTTTTGACTTGTTCTTCCTTATCAAAAATTTTGCCGAGCGTATTCATATTGTCTTTAAAAGACTCTGTATAATTGTTAAAGTCAATCCCCATATATACGGTAGGGGCAATTTCGGCAAATTGATCATATAATTCAGCCTGGCGGGAGGAAATAAAGATGACATCCGGATTCAACTTATGGATGGCTTCAAAATCAGGTTCCTTCAAGCTTCCTACATTCGTATAGTCATTGCCGGCATATTTTTCAAGATAAGCAGGGATTCCCATCTGCGGTACACCCGTTACTTCAACGCCTAATTCATCAAGAGTATCAAGTACACCAAAATCAAAGACAACGACTTTTTTCGGGTTTTTCTTGATGGCTGCTTCCCCGTATTCATGTTTGATTGTCATTTTTTCAGCTTGTTTTTCCTTATCTGAGTCATTTCCGCTGCTGGATTGGCCTTCTTCTTTCGATCCGCAAGCCGCAAAAACAACTACAGCTATCAATAGCATGATCAATGATGTCCACTTTTTCATTTTTAATGAATCTCCTTTGATCTACTGATCTACGAATTAAAATACACACAAATCCTGCAATTGTTTAAGTTTTTAATCGGTATATCCATGTCATATATTTCTTTCAACGCTTCAGATTGAATAATTTCTTCCGTCGGGCCGTCTTTAACCACTCTCCCGTTTTTCATCGCAACGATCCTATCCGAATAAACAGAGGCAAAGTTGATATCATGCAGTACAATGACGACGGTTTTGCCCAGGTCATCTACAAGCCTGCGCAAAATTTTCATGATTTGGACTGAATGTTTCATATCAAGGTTGTTAAGCGGCTCATCAAGCAGAATATAATCTGTATCCTGGGCAATGACCATGGCAATGAAAGCCCGCTGGCGCTGGCCGCCTGACAATTCATCAAGATAGGAGTCCTGAATATCCGTGAGTTCCATATATTCAATCGCCTGATCAACCATCAGTTGATCATCTTTAGTCAGCCGGCCTTTTGAATATGGATACCTCCCGAAAGAAACGAGCTCCCTGATCGTCAGTTTAACATTCACAAAGTTGGACTGCTTTAAAATCGAAACCCTTTTTGAAAGATCATTGGATCTCATTTTTTTCATATTGGTCTGGTCCAGCAGGACATCGCCTGTATCTGCATCAAGCAGTCTGCTGACCATTGAAAGCAAGGTTGATTTTCCCGCGCCATTTGGACCAATAAAAGACGTAATTTGACCGCTGTGAATGTTAACAGATACATCTTCGACCACTTTATTTTTTCCGTAAAATTTGGATAACCTCAAGACTTCAATCATGATGATCGACTCTCCTTCAGCAATAAGTAAAGAAAATAAGCGCCACCGACGAAATTAATGATCACGCTCAACGTCGTGGAAAAAGTGAAGATCCGCTCCACGGCCCATTGTCCTCCTACAAGGGCGATAATGCTCAAAAGGATGGCTCCGCTAATGAGAATGCGGTGCTTATAGGTATGGAAAAATTGATAAGCCAGATTGGCAACAATCAATCCAAAAAAAGTAATCGGGCCGACGAGCGCCGTTGAAACTGAAATGAGAATTGCAGTCAGCACAAGCATCTGTCTTGCTGTTTTATCATAGGAAATTCCCAAATTTATGGCGGTGTCACGGCCGAGTGACATAACATCCAAGCTGCTGACAGACCGCCAGCCAACAGCAAATACGCATATGATGGAAAGAAGCGCCAGCCATACAAGATCACCGTTTACATTGTTGAAACTGGCAAACATCCGGTCCTGAACAATTAAAAATTCATTCGGATCGATCAACACCTGTAAAAAAGTGCTGATGCTTTGAAAAAAAGTACCGACGATAATTCCTATTAAAAGAAGGAAATAGATGGATTGCTGCCCTTTTTTAAATAAAAACCGATATAGCAGCAATGCAAAAATGATCATCGCACCAACTGATAAGAGAAAATTCACCTGTTTATTCACAACGGTTATATGCTCAGAACCTAAAAAGAATATAAAAAAAGTTTGAATGAGCAAATATAAAGAATCCAATCCCATAATGCTTGGGGTCAATATACGATTATGTGTAATTGTTTGAAAAATAACCGTCGCATAGGCAATGGCGGCGCCTGTAATAACCATCGCAAGCACTTTAATCGCCCGCCGGGGCAGTGCATAATCAAAGCTTCCGTTTAAATCATGGAATAAATAAAGCAGGCAAAGACCCGAGGCGACAAGGAAGAGTAGGGCCATCTTAACAGAATTACGCATAGGCCTTCCTCCTGAAAAGCAAATATAAGAATATGCCGCTGCCGATAATTCCCACCATCAAACTGATGGATATCTCGTAAGGATAAATGAGAACGCGTCCCAAAATGTCACAAATGAGGAGAAAAATCGCTCCGAGCAAAGCTGTATGCGGCAATGTTTTTTGCAGATGGTCGCCTTTGAAAATTGACACGATATTCGGAATGATCAAACCAAGAAACGGGATCATTCCAACTGTCAAAACAACTGTTGTTGTAATCAAGGCCACTAAAATCAGTCCGATATTGACAATTCGCTTATAGGACAGCCCCAGATTTTTCGAAAAATCCTCTCCCATTCCGGCCAGAGTAAACCGATTGGCATATAAGTATGCCAGTAAAAGGACAGGTATACTGATATACAGCAGCTCGTAGCGTCCTTTCATGATCATGGAGAAATCCCCTTGCAGCCAGGCAGAGATATTTTGTATGGCATTAGCCCGATATGCGAAAAACGTTGTGACCGATGATAAAATATTGCCGAACATGAGCCCGACCAGCGGAATAAAGATTGCATCCTTGAATTTGATTCGGTCAAGAATCTGCATGAACAACAGGGATCCCGCAAGGGCAAAGGCGAACGAAACCGCCATTTTTTCCAGCATCGTCGCATTGGCAAACAATAGCATGGAAACGAGGATTCCCAGTCTTGTTGCATCGAGCGTACCTGCTGTGGTCGGTGAAACAAATTTATTACGGCTCAACTGCTGCATGATGAGGCCTGCAATGCTCATGCCCGCTCCCGCTAATATAATCGAAAGCAATCTCGGCAGGCGGCTGATAAGGAATACCTGCGTCTCCTCTGATTGAAGATCCAGCAGGTCGAGAGGAGATATGTTGCTTACCCCCAGAAATAAAGATAGAATGCATAATACCAATAGGATTGGCAATAAATATTTAAGTTTCACAGATCACCCACCAACATTTTCTATGTAGTATTGAGGCGAATGATAATCATTATCACTTAAGCTCATGTTAATTATATCACCTGTTTTAAAAGAGTCAATGAATTAATTGAGAATTTCTCTCAATTCATTTTTTAAAAGAAAAAAAGGCGCCCCCTGGAACGCCTTCGATTGTAATTGATTCATATGAAATTTTCTTTTAAAATCCGCAGCCGATAAGCATTCATGGCAGTTTCGCCTAAATGATCGAGCAAGTTATAATTGGCATATGCACCAACAATGGCACCAAAACCCGGGATCAGCTGTAACATTTTCACTAAGTCAATGTAGTCTCTGTACTCTTGTTGAAATTCGCGCCAGTCCATATAAGCAAGCCGGTCCTTTTCCTCTTCCCAATTTTCTATGATGTGGAACGTTTTTTTACGGGTATCATCACTTGAAAAAGCAAGCAGGAAAACATGAAGAATAAACAGTCTCTCTCTGTAATCCTTTGTATCAAATCCATAAATGGCAGCCGCCTCAAATAAAAACTTCATTTCGATCGATAAGAGCAATGGGAAATCCGCCAATCCGAGCAATATCCCGCCCGCTCCAGTCCCGGCCCCTTCTATGACTGCGGTTTTCCGGTAAGTATCCAATTTTCTTTTAACCAGTTCATCCCGCTCAAATAAACTCATTTCTGATGCCTGATTTTTTTTAGTAAGAAAGTCAGATCCGACAAGTGTTGCTTTTACCATATTTTTTATACTTTCTGTCATGATTTCATGGAACTTTTCCGGAATCAGCCCATTCACTTTTGTTTGTGCTTTTTTTGAGATCCTGTTCAAAAGACTTGAACGCTTGTTGACTTTTCTCATCCATTTTTGAACTTCTTCCGCTACAGCTTTCTCATATTCGTTCATATAACTCATCCTTAATTATGATTAATCATGTATACGAATACTTCCCGGGATGGTTTCATATTTGTGATTTGTTCATATGAATGCTTTCCAGGCAGGCCTTCCTTTAGCTGAGGCGGCTTACTTCAAAAGTCTCAAGCTGTTTAAAATAACAAGGATCGTGCTTCCTTCATGTCCGATAACCCCCAAAGGCAAATCAATGACTTGGGAAAAGTTTGATAAGATTAACAAGGCGATCACAATGATCGAAAAGAAAATGTTTTGCTTTATAATCCGGTCCATTCTTTTTGATAATTTTATCGCTTCCGGTATACGCAGCAAGTCATTTTTCATCAGGATCATATCAGCCGTTTCAAGGGCAACATCTGTACCGTCTCCTACTGAAATACCTACATTTGACGCGGCCAGTGCCGGTGCATCGTTGATTCCGTCTCCCACCATCGCGACAGTCCCGTATTTTTCCTGCAATTTTTTAAGCTGCGCAACTTTATTTTCCGGCAGACAATTCGCTATAAAATCCTGTACATGGCTTTCAGAGGCGATCACCTTCGCGGTTTTTTCATTATCCCCAGTAAGCATCACTGTGAACAGACCTTGTTTTTTCAACTGATCGATGGCCTTCAGCGATTCTTGTCTGGCCATATCTTTTAATGCAATGACCGCGGCCAACTTATCGTCTTTTTGGACATAGACAATGGTTTTCCCTTCATTTGCTAACTCTTTTGCACTTTCTGCCAAAAATTGGTCATACTCGCTTATTTCAACAAAATCTTCTTTTCCAATTTTCCAACTTTCATCGTTAATGACTGCCTTTATCCCCCGACCTGCAACATCTTCTACCGTTTCCAGATCTATCAATGGTTCAGTTATTTTATTTTGAGTATAATTTACGATCGCATTTGCCAGGGGATGGTTGGAGTGCTTTTCAATTGAAGCTACCATAAGCAGCACTTGATCGCTGTCTTGCCCTTCACGGATAATAAAATTTGCAACCTCAGGCTGTCCTTTTGTCAGTGTTCCGGTTTTATCAAATGCGATGGCTTTGATATGGCCCAATTGCTCCAAATGGTTTCCACCCTTAAAAAGTATCCCTTTTTTTGCTCCGTTTGATATGGCGGACAGCGTCGCAGGCATGATAGACGCAACCAACGCACAGGGAGATGCGACTACCAGCAGGATCATCGCCCTGTAAAACGTTTCGTTCCAGCTCCATCCAAAAGTATAGTGCGGCATGAACATCATGAGAGAAACGACAATTAAAACTGCCTTGACATACTTTCCTTCAAAGCGTTCTATAAAGAGCTGCGAAGGGGATTTCTCACTTTGAGCCGACTGGACAAGCTGGATGATTTTTTGAAATAAAGTTTCATCATTATGTTTTGTAACCCGGACGGTAATGGAACCATTTATATTTAACGTTCCGGCATATATTTCATCTTGAATCCCCTTTGATACTGGCAAAGATTCACCTGTAATAGCTGCTTCATCCAGTGTGGTGTTTCCCCTGACAATTTTGCCGTCGGAGGGAACTCTTTCACCCGGTTTGATCAAAATCAAGTCCCCTACATCCAGTTCTGAAACATGGACCCGTTTTATTTCTCCATCCATCCAAAGCCACGCTTCTTCCGGCTGAATATCCATCAAAGAAGAAATCTCCTTACGGCTTTTATTCATCGTATATGTTTCCAAAGCCCCGCTCAGTGCAAAAATAAAAATCAAGATGGCTCCCTCTGTCCAATAGCCGATAATGGCTGAACCGACAGCTGCAAGGATCATCAAAAGCTCCACGTTCAGCTTTTTATGTTTTATGGTCTCTTCCAAGCCCTCTTTGGCTTTAGCGAAGCCGCCAATAACAAAGGCAAGCAGGAAAAGAACGACCGATGCACTTTCCATGCCGTTTTTTTCGAGCAGCCATCCAAATAATATAAATACTCCGCTGACTATTGCGGCAATAAGCTCTCCATTGACTTTTAGTTTTTCTAAGGGATTTACCTTTCGAAAATCATGTTGACTTTCAATTGTTTGAGCATCAAGATTCATATATTTGCACCTTCCTGATTATTGGTCATTCACATTTCATACTTTATAATTATTATTATATAGATATCATATTAAAAAAGTTACACTAAGTCAACTTTTAAATGAGAATATTTTATTCTAATTGATAATGATTATTGGTATTAACCTTGGAACGGTACAATTACCCTTTATTTGCTAATGATAATTATTATCAATTAATGTTTACTGAGTTTTTATTAAACCAACCAAATAATTTTCGGTGAAAGGCGCTCATGGTCTTTTCGTGTTGTTTCTCTTTAGATAAGTTATAATCAATATAAATAAGCAGGAGCTTTTTTTGGAAAGGAGCTGAATGAAAGCTGGATCATACAAAAGCAGAAAACATCACAGCTTTTTTTGAAAAGCATGGCGAATTGACTGCGGCTGTAATTAGCGGCATCCTTATCGGAGCCGGTTTTTTACTGCCATCTTTATCGGCCTTCTTTTTTATCCCGGCTTTTTTGATAGGCGGATTTTATAAAGCCAAAGAAGGGTTGACGGATCTTGTTCAAAACAAAAAACTGAATGTGGAAATTTTAATGATTATGGCAGCAATCGGATCTGCCATCATCGGATTTTGGGCTGAAGGTGCCATTTTAATTTTCATATTCGCATTGAGCGGTGCATTGGAGACATATTCCATGAACAAGAGCCAGAAGGAATTGTCCTCACTTGTTAAAATGCAGCCGGATGTGGCCGTATTAGTTACAGATGACGGTGAGAAAACTGTACCTGTGGCAGATTTGAAGATTAACGATTTAATATCGGTGAAGCCAGGTGAGAGAATTCCTGTTGATGGAGTTATCGAAGAAGGGCATTCATCCATTGATGAAGCGGCCATTTCAGGCGAGTCGGTTCCCATCGGAAAACAAAGGGGAGATACGGTTTTTGCGGGAACGGTAAACATGAACGGAGCTTTGACCGTTGCAGTGGTAAAGGAACAAAAAGATACGCTCTTCCAAAGGATCATCGAACTGGTTGAAGCGGCGAAAAGCGAAAAGTCACCTACCCAGCAATTTATTGAAAAATTTGAGGGAACTTACGTAAGAATCGTTTTGATTGTTTTTGTCCTTATGCTGTTTCTTCCTCATTATCTATTTGGCTGGGATTGGAAAGAGACCCTATATCGCGCCATGGTCCTGCTCGTCGTAGCTTCCCCTTGTGCATTGGTTGCTTCCATTATGCCGGCCACCCTGTCTTCCATTGCCTCCTCGGCGAGAAAAGGCATATTGGTCAAGGGCGGAAGTCACCTTGAGTCGCTTGCAGCATTAAAAGCCATTGCTTTTGATAAAACCGGAACGCTGACAAAGGGACAGCATGAAGTCACTGATGTCGTGGTTCGCGAAAGTATGGACAAGACAAGCTTTTTACAGGCAGCTGCCTCCATCGAACGGCTGTCTACCCATCCGCTTGCGTCCGCCATCGTCCATTACGCCGAAAATAAAAAAATAACAATGCTTCCCGTTGATAACCTTGATGATTTTCCCGGAAAAGGAGTATCTGCTTGGATTGGTGGAGTGAAATGGAAAATTGGCAAAGCTTCATTCGTTTCGGAAAACCGTGATTCTTTTTTTGAAGAAAAGGCTGCTGAGTTTGAAAAGGAAGGAAAATCAATTATTTTTGCAGGATACGACGATCAGATTGCCGGAATCATCACTTTCAAAGATGTCATTAGGGATGAAGCAAAAGAAGCTGTCCAAAAAATAAAGGAGCTTGGCCTTCATACCATCATGATCACAGGGGACGGCGAAGGCGCCGCGGGTACTATCGCCAAAGAGGCCGGTCTGGATCATTTCCTGGCTAATACACTGCCTGAAGAAAAGCTGGTTGAAATCAAAAAACTAAGAGATACCTATGGTCCTGTCGCAATGACCGGCGATGGCATCAATGACGCTCCGGCTCTTGCAACGGCAGATATCGGCATAGCTATGGGCGGCGGAACAGACATAGCACTGGAGACAGCTGATGTTGTATTGATGAAAAATGATTTGAAACGGATTCCAGAGGCGATTGCGCGCTCAAAAAAGATGAGCCGCATCATTAAGCAGAATATCGCATTTTCGGTTTCTGTGATATTGGTGCTGATCGCTTCAAACTTCCTGCAAATTGTCAATCTGCCGCTCGGTGTAATAGGACATGAGGGAAGTACATTGCTTGTCATTTTGAACGGGCTGCGTATGCTTAAAAACTGAAGTCCTGTCAATATCACAAATTATCGAGAAGTAAATGTTCTTTTGTATAGTAGCGGAGTGGATAATTGCCACTGAAGAACAAAATCATTGTCCTATTATTGTCCAAATCAACATCCACCTTCATCACCTCCCATAAAACGGAAAAGGGGGCTGTCCAGAAAGTCATTTTTTGACTTTTGGACACCCCTTTTCTTGTTCTAAAAAACCTTGATATATCAGTATTTTTAATTATTGAGTATCAGGGGATTTCCACTTTTCAGACAGCCCCTTTTAAACACACACAAATAGAACATGCAACCGGTTTGACGGAGTCTTTTCTCATCCAAATACATCCTGCAGCCGTGCGCTGAGCCCACCGAAGGTAAACGACTGGGCGAACTCGTCGGCACCGCTGGCGAAGGTCCTGTTTTCCACAATGTCCTGCCCGTCCAGCGTGTACACCGTCACGGTCCGGTTTCTCGGATCGACAATCCAGTACTCCTTCACGCCGCATACCAGGTACAGTTCCAGCTTGGTGATCAAGTCCTTTCGCTTTGTGGACGGGGATAACACTTCAACGACCAATGTCGGGACGCCCTGGTATTTGCCATTTTCGTCGATCTTTTCCTTATCGCAGATCACCACGATGTCGGGTTGAACGACGCAAATGTTGTCTTCCGATTTCACAAGTTTGATGTCGAAGGGAGAAGTAAGGGGCGTGCAGTTCTTGCCTTTGAACCAAGTGTAGAAAATACCGTGCAATTCATGAACCGCATGCTGGTGGGCGTAAGTTGGCGATGCCAGGTTGAACAGCGATCCATCGATCAGCTCATACCGCTGTTCCGACTCTTCCACCAGATCCAGGTATTCTTCATAGGTCACCCATTCCCTGCCCGTACGGTATTCCGGCGCGTCTTCTCCTACCAGGGAGGATTCCGTTTCAATCCGGATAATTTTTGCAGCGTCCCGTCCGTTCTTCGTCACGATGATTTCCTCACCGGCTTCCGCAAACTTCAAGTATTTTCCAAAGTTGTTCTGGACTTCAGTCGAAGGCACTTTCATGACAGTCACCTCAAAATAGCTAATCTGATTCGATTATATCCAATGTTTAGCTATTAAACAACCGAAAAATATGAATATTAGCTAAAATAGCGTGTCCATTCCGCCGAAACAACGAATTCATTTTGCAGTACGTTAACAAAAATAGAGACATGCAGCATGCACGTCCCTTTTCGTTAAGTTTTTTTAATAGCATCATAAATTTCTTTTGATTGTTGTATCGTTCGATTTTCCGAATGCCAGAATAATATTTTGATAAATGGGGTCCAGAAAACGTCTTTGTGACATGATCACAATTGTTACAATCAATGCGATGAGCGCGCCGGCGGTAACATCCGAAGGATAATGGACACCGATATAGATTCTTGACAACGCCATAAAAAACGCCATGATCAACAAGGCACTTCCAATCCGCCTTCGGTACCAAAACAGTGCGCAGGTAATTGCAAAGGCCCCGGCAGAATGGTTGCTCGGAAAAGAAGGGTCTGAATTCGCTTTGTCACTTAGTAGATTGACCGCATATGTAACAAATGGCCGTGGGCGGAAATACATCAATTCAATCGCCTTGTTGATCCCAAGGGCTATGACAGTTATTGTTAATGCATACAAGACAATTTTTCTGTTGTCAACAGGATTCCCGGACTTTGAAAACCACAACCATACAAAAACAAGTCCAAATAAAATGGGCCCAAACTTTGAAAATAGCATGACTGTCTGGTCAAGCGTATGGCTTTGGCCTGCAAATTGATTGATCAATTCAAATAACCGATAATCCAAGTTCATCTTAAATCTTCCTTTATTAAAAATTGGTATTTCATTATAACACATTGCAGGATGGGAATTCTTCAAATTTTAATGAAAAAGCCATCCACCGGAATTAAGCTTGGTGGATGGCTTTTGTTATGATTATTCTTCAACGTATCTTCTTGCGCCGGCATATTCTTCTCCGTAGCCTGATGTGTCAATGTATTTTTATATAAATACAAACGATTTCATTTTGTAATTATTTATTTTCCATCTTTTTTAAGAAGGATTCCCGTCCGTTCTGACGGCCTTCGCCCGCCAGAACGGGGATCTATTTTTCAATCATAACGTTTCCTTCCACTTTCTCCTGAATAAAAAATTGACCACACATGAAGCAAGAAATATAAGGATCAAAAGGGTTCCAATGAAAGGATATTTCAGCTTAAATGCAAATATGGCAAAGACTGCCAAGCTGATGGATATGAACCAGCCAAACGCCTGTGTCGCGATATAAAAAGTCTTCTCCAAGAGGACTGCACCTCCTATTCATGATAGAAACACAAATTCAGTACTGCTTCCGCTCTGGCCAGCCAGCACTTCCAAACGGGCATCAATCCGCTCTTTCAATTCCGGAACGTGAGAAATGATGCCGACAAGCCTTCCGCTGCTCTGGATTTCCATTAATGCCTCAATGGCCTGGTCCAGGGATTCCGGGTCCAATGTGCCGAACCCTTCATCGATGAACATCGTCTCCAGCGAGACTCCTCCTGCATGCTCCTGCACAACATCAGCCAGCCCAAGTGCAAGGGTAAGCGCTGCTTTAAAACTTTCACCGCCTGATAATGTTTTAACATGGCGCTCCTGCCCGGTATATTGGTCAAATACAAGCAGTTCCAACCCGCTTTGAACATTCCCTTTTGAACGTTCTTTCTTTCTCAAAAGCTGGTATCGCCCGCTCGTCATTTTCAACAGCCTTCCATTGGCAGCTGCCAGAATATCATCCAAAAACGAGGCCAACACGAACCGCTCAAAAGTGAGCCTGTATGTATTCTGCCCTCTCGTTATATCGGATAAATGCCCGACGATTTCATATTGTTTCTCCAATTCTTTGATCTGTTCATTCAACCGCTGAACATCCAACCGGATACCCTCGTTTTTCTGTATGTTCATCAACAAAGTTGAAAGCTGGTTGTTCATGGACAGCAGCATTTTTTCCTGTTCTCTGAATTCCACATTCAATTTTTCGATATCCGGCCGATCGATTCCTTTTAAGCGCTCGTCAAAGTCCTTAAGCCGATCTGTAACAGAGCGATATTCTTCGCCATAAGACTTGATTTCCTCTTCAGCATTTTGAATCCAGGCTGAATCTTTTTTGGATTCGGCATATTCGGCGTAATTAGTAAATCCCTCTTGATGGAGCTGGTTTAAAAACTTTTCCCGCTCATTGTTCAATGTGCTTTGCTGCTTTGCAATATCTTCCTCTATATTTGTAAGCGCCATTTTTTGCGCTGCCAGCTGTTCATTCAGTTTGGAACAGTCTTCCTGCGCTTGTTTTAATGCATCATCCAATTTTTTTATCTCTTTTTGCAACACCGACAGCCTGTTTTCGTATTGCTCCTTTGTTTCCAGCCCTTCCGGAAGATTAAAAGCGAGGCTCTGAAGGGCCACTTTTGTTTCCATAAATTGATTGGCGGCTTCCCGTTCTTTTTCCGCCATTTTATCCAAAGTGCTGTTCAAATCCTTCAATTCTCCGGCAAGCTGCGTAATTCTGGCTTCCTTTTCGGGAATTTTATCTGTCTTCACTGTATTGCTCTCCAGCTGATTGGATAATTCTTGTTTTTTACCCTCCAGCTTTTGCAAATGGAGCGGAGTTTCCTCAAGCTTTAAATCAGGCAAGAAAATTTTTGCCTCATCCACTCTTTCTAAAACAGTTTTCGCACATAAATCCGCATCCGCTTTTGCCTTCATCCACTCTTGCCGAATTTCAGCCAGCTGCTCTTCTATTACGTGTGCATCTTTTTTTGCCGCTTCAAAATCTTCTTCACTGACATAATCGCCTGATGTGTTAGCAGGCGCCGGGTGTTCCGAAGATCCGCAGACAGGGCATGGACACCCGCTTTCAAGCGTGCCGGCCAGGATTGCCGCATGTCCCGAATACCATTTCTCTTCAATATGTTTCAATGTTTCCGATGCGTCTTCAGCTTTTGACTTTGCCAGCTTAAGCTCTTTTTCACGCTGAACGAGCAATGTATTTGCGGCTTGTTCCTTTTCCATTGAAACCGCCAGTTTATGAAGATGGCCAATAATTTGTTCAATGCGAAGCTTTTCCTCTTTTAATACAATATTTTTATCCTGGAGCTGTCTTAGCTTGTTCAGTTCGTCCTGCTGTTTCTCAACCGCCTGTCCCCATTCAGCTGCTTTCCTCTTGGTCTCATCAAGCGTTTTGCGACACTGCTTTGCCTTTTGTTCCAGACGCTTGAGATCCGCTTTTCGCTTGGAAAATGAAAGAACATCCTCCCGCAGGCTTTCCAACCGGGTCAATTCCGCATGAAGCTTCTCCCTTTTGTCCCTGTTTTTCTCTTCCCGTTTTAATTTTTCATCTGCAGCGTTTTTGGCTTTTATTGTAAAAGCCAATTCCTCTTTCATCTTGCCTTTTTTTGCTGTCCTGTCATCGATCTCTTTTTTCAACCGTTGGCATATATTCTCTTGATGCGCCAAATTGCCCGCGCGCCGGGCAAGATCCACCGCTATTTTCTTTTCATCGATGAGTGTTTTTCTTTCAACGAGCAAAGCTTTCTGCTTCTTCAAAGCATCACGGCTGTTCATTTCATTCAATATATTTTCCGCTTCATCTACTTTTCTTTTTGCCTCATCGCGATGTTTTTGCCTAATTTCTATTTTCTTTTCAAGTTCGGCCGATGCTTGTTTCATTTCCCCTGTGATTGTTTCCAGCAGAGGGAGGATGACCGTATCACTTGGAGCGGGTTCGGCAAGGGCCGCTTCCAATTCATCATTTCCATTCGTAAAAATCTCCCTCAGCTTTTGGCTCCTTTGGCCGATGCCGCCTTCCACCTCATTTTTAAGTAAACTTGCCTTCTCTTTGAGCTTCTCTTCTATTTTCTTAAATTGCCCAGTATGGAAAAGACGCTGTAAGATAATTTCTTTCTCTTTGCTGTCCGATGTCAGAAGCTTCCTGAAATCGCCTTGGGGAATCATTAAAATCTGCCGGAACTGGTTCGCGTCGAGCTGAATGATTTCTTTGATTTTTTCATCCGTATCCCTTACATTTGCCGCCAGCAGTTTTTTTGAGCCCGACTCATCAACGAGGTACAGCTCCGCTTTTGCATTAACTGTTGTATAACCGTCTCCTCGCGCCTTTTTTCTTTCCTGCTGTGGAGAGCGGCAAATATAATAAATCTTGTCTCTCAATTGAAATTCCAGTGACACTTCCGTAGGAAGCTCGTCCTTGGCAAAATGGGAGCGCAAATCCGCCCCATTCCTGTCTTCCCCGCTTGCCTTGCCATATATGGCAAAACTGATCCCGTCGAAAATAGACGTTTTGCCGGCACCGGTTTTCCCCGATATGACGAACATCGTCCTGTTCTCCAATTGGGTAAAGTCGATGATCTCTAACCCTGCATATGGGCCGAAAGCCTGCATTTTCAATTTAAGCGGCCTCATACAAGGAGCACCTCCTTACGGACGCTGTCGATTACTTCTTTCATCAACTCCTGTTTTTGCTCGGTAAATTCACTCGTTGTCATTTCATGATAAAACTCTGAAAAAAGATCCAGCTCCGTTTTTCTTTCGCTTTGGACAGAACGGAGCGCCTGCCTTTTCTTCAAATCAACTGATTCTATCTTTCTTTCCAAGTGCAGAATGTTCGGGTAAACCGCCCGCAGCTTATTGATCGGATCGAGCAATGCCCCTTCATCCAAAAGGGTCACTTTCAAAAAGTCATCCAGTTTTTGACTTTCGTAAAATGCCGGGTCCAGCAACTCATCTATGTATCCTGAAATCTCTCTCATATCCTTTTGAGGTATGAGGGATTTCTCATTTATTGTCAAATGTCCACTTGCATCAATTTCAATGATTGAAATGCTTTTTCTCTGTCTGGCTTCTGAAAAAGAATATTTTAAAAGCGAACCGGAATAGCGGATCGTCTCATGCCTGATTGCATCCGGGCTGTGCAGGTGGCCAAGAGCAGTATATGTAAAAGGGCTGAAGCAATCTATATCAACACTACCGGAGCCTCCGACGGATAATATCCGCTCCGAATCGGTCGTTTTTCCTCCTGTCACAAAGGCATGTCCTACAAGAATATTAACAGCTTCACGATCCATCGTTTTTTCTATTTCCCACGTCACCCTGCCCATCGCATCATGGTGTGAATGAATGCTGGAATCCTGAAACACTTCCCGGACGACACCAGGTTCTGCATAAGGGACAAGATAAAAATGAACATCATTGATCCGAATGGGGTCAAAACAATCGGACAGCTTTCCATTCAGGTAAAAGCCGCTGTGGCGGTACCAGGAAGATCCGAACGCCAGGCGTTCTGCGCTGTCATGATTGCCGGAAATAGCAAGAACCGGGGTTTTCAGCTCCACATTGATTCTAAACAGTACTTTTTCAAGAAGTTGGACAGCTTCAACCGGAGGCACAGAACGGTCATACAGGTCGCCTGAAATGATGACAGCATCCGGTCGTTCCTCAGCGACGAGTTCAATAAATTGCTCCAGAACCGCCTCTTGCTGTTCTGTCATATAGACGCCGTGTACCAGCTTCCCCAAATGCCAATCGGCAGTATGAATGATTTTCACCATCATCACCCTTTTTCCTCTAAATATCTACTATTATAGCAAAATGGACCCGTTAATCTCTTGAAAACAGGAAAAAAGCCGATCAGAAGATATCCGACCGGCTTTACATCTGCCCTCTTGAAAAAACTGTTCATCTTTCCATCCTTTCCGGAAGGCTCTGGATCGATTGAACTACGTCTTCCAGTTTCGTTTCAATCCGGTACAATAAATAAAAAGTGACAAGTGCCGGAAATCCAACTTCGCTGAGGAAGGGCAAAATTTGCTCCACAATATTGCCTCCTTTCATTTAAAAATATTAAAGGCTTGGACTGAGCCAAGCCTGATCAACCTAATTCAGCGAATATTCGGTGACCGTACGTTCAACAAGCCGCGCCGCCTTTATTTCTTCATACGTGTTTCCTTCGCTGTCAATGAATACCCCTGCGTCGATAATCGACTGCATGGCTTCTTTCACCTCTTCGGGGTTTACCGGCTCCTGCGGTTGCTCCACCGTGAGCCTGGCGGTCTTGCCGGCGCTCGTAACAAAATGTAATTCCAATGTTTTCAAATTTTCACCTCCTTTCTCCGCTGCCCGTCATTATGCGTCGATGTCAAAACTGTCGTTTCGTTCAATTGCCCAGATCGGGTGTTCCGAGAGAGCACCGATTGCCTGAGCAGCCTGGTATAATTGGTCGGCATTCGCGTCACGATGGATGTTGCTGAAAATTTTGTTTTTATAAACAGGCTTGTCCATCCCCTCAGTGAAGACTTCGAATACCAGCTTTAGCCGTGTTGACTTCAAAAAAGCGCTTGCCAAGTGCTTCACCTCCTTTCACATTCCTTATACAGGAATACCTGCAGAAAGGACACCCCGAAAAATAATTTGTTTAAAATGCTGGTTTAAAGGGCAACAGCTTGTCACCCGCTTTTTCAATTGGCTATAATGGTTATATGGCGAAAGCCCGTATTATCAGGGGGGAAAGAAATGCTCGATGGTTGGTTTTTAATTTTTATTCTTTGTTGGGTGGTCGTGTTAATTACCTTGTTCGGAATCGGCGGCTTTTTCATGTTCCGAAAGTTTTTGAAACGCCTTCCAAAAGAAGATGGAAAATCAGATATGGATTGGGAAGAGTATTATGTCCAGAAAACAAAGGATCTTTGGACTGATGAACAGAAAAAACTGCTCGATGAACTGGTGAGCCCGGTGCCTGAGCTGTTCAGGGATGTGGCAAGGCATAAAATTGCCGGTAAAATCGGGGAAGTGGCACTGGAGAAGAAAGTAAAACGCCTCGATCTTGATACGATAATAAAAGGATATATACTGGCCACACCGAAGCGTGACCATAAATTCCTTCGCAAAAAAATGGATGAATTGAATATCGATATTTCTCCTTACGAACACTTATTTTGAGGCTTCCAATCCATGGAAGTTTTCGCCATTGAAAGGTGACCTTGATGAATTATTTAGCAGTGGGCATTGGCGGGATGGCGGGCAGCATTATCCGCTATTTAATCAGCCTTTATTCAATTAATCTTTGGTCCGGTTCCTTCCCATACGGCACCTTTACAGCAAACATGTGCGGCTGTTTTATATTGGGGCTGTTAACGGGATTGAATGAAAAAAAGGAAATGATCCCTAAAACGATCATGCTTGGGCTTGGAACCGGCATGATCGGATCGTTGACGACGTTTTCGGCCTTCAGTGTGGAAACTGTTCAATTATATGAGTCCTCTTCCATTTATATCGCAGGTCTGTATGTACTGTTGAGTGCAGTTTTCGGCTTGCTGCTCGCATGGAGCGGTTTTTATATCGGGCAGAAGGGTTCAGAGAAAGTGGTGGTGAATAAATGAATATCCTGCTGATCGCCGTCGGCGGCTTTTTTGGTGCAATTGCCAGGTATTTTATTGCAAAAAAACTTCCTTCAATATCCACCTTTTTTGTCAACATGACCGGATCTTTTTTGCTGGGATTTTTAATGGGGGTCATGCCCCCATCAAAATGGAGCCTATTATTGGGTGTAGGATTTTTAGGTTCATATACAACTTTTTCTACATTTAAAGTTGAAATTATTCATCAATTCCGGGAAAAGAAATGGAAGCCGGCATTGGCCTACATGTTTCTCAGTTATTTCGGAGGCATCCTGCTCGCATTTTTTGGCTATATGTCAGGACTCAGACTCTAGCAATTTAGACATCATCAATTCATCTTGAGGCGTCCCATTGATCATGAGCGAAGCTCTTTTCGTCCCCTCAACCCGAAAGCCCATTTTTTCATATAGGGCGATTGCTGCCTGATTCTGACAGACAACCGTCAACTCCAAACGGATGGTCCCTTGTTTTACTGCCCACTTTTCCAGCTCCTGAAAAAGCCTCGTTCCAATCCCTTGCCCATGATACTCTTTCACAATGCCTATGACAAGATAGGCTGAATGTCTGGTCCTTCTGGCATTACCGCTGAATGCTGCCAGATAGCCCACTAGTTCTTTTTCCATATTTTCTGCAACGAGAATTGTCGAATGACCGTCTTGCTCCATTTGTTCCAGCTTCCTGCGCTGCTGCCCCAAGGAGATGTTCCTTTCTCCTGCTTCCATTAGCATATAATCGGATTCCGCATCCACCCGCCGTGCCAATTCAAGGAAGCTCCCGGCATCTTCAGGTATAATCTCTCTAATTCTCATAGCCATCTCCACCCTCTGAAAGTAGTAAAAAAATCCCCTTCAGGGGATTACATAGTGAATCAAATGGAAACTGATCGATCTTTATTCAATTTTAAACTCAACTTTTTATATTGCAAATACATGGCCAAACGCCAAGGGACGATCATGCCAAATGCCAATATCCAAAACATTCCGCTCAATTCCCCTACATCAATCGATTGACTGAGAAAGGACTTGAAAAGCAAGCGAATGAGCAGAAGGACGATAAGTATGAACCCAAACGCTTTTGATCGCTTTAGGTAAATGGCCTCTTCGCGCAGTTCAAACTTGGACGTTTTTATAAGCAGAATGGAAAACAGCATGCCGACAGTCACAGCCTCCAAAATTTCCACCGCTGTCACTCGGAAATAAGGGTGAAGGAACATTAACGCTCCTGTACTCATAAAAACTGGCGGCAGAAGGATTTTCTTCGCAGATACCGGTTTCCGGGACGCTTTCATGCGTACAAAAATGGCTAGTATCCCCATGCACAGGGCGGCCACAGTCGAAAAAATGATTGTCATGCCAGTCATCCCTTAATGTAATAGATTTTTTCACTTACCTATTATATACCAAAAGTAAGACCCATCCAAAGATTTTTTTGTCATTATTCATATAACAAATTCAGAATAAGTCGAAAAAAGAATGATATATTTATGTAAAAATGGTAGAAAAGTTGGATATATATTTGCTATAATAAAAATGGCAAAAAAATAATTAAAAATATATAGATGCAAGTTTTTAGGAAGGGACGTATTTCAGGTGAAAGATTATTTACGTGAGGAAATTGAAAAGAAGCGGAAAGAATTGTTTGAAATTACAAAAAGCGTGAGCCTCACATCAAGACTTGCACTTCAATACAGCGAAGAACTGGACTTACTATTAAATCAATACGACAGCATCGTTTCACATGATATGCAGCAAATAGAAAAAACCGGCTGACCCTAGGGTTCACCGGTTTTTTCTCTATTAGATGAGCATTACTTGTTGTCCATCTGCTTTTTCATCATGCCCATCATCTGGTTGATTTTCTTTTGTGAGGGTTTCATCCCCATTTGCATCATCATCATACGCAGCATCTGTTCATTGATTGGCGGGTTTTTCTTTAGGTAATCCATCATATATTTACGGGCGATGAAAAATCCAAGCGCCACTCCAGCCAAAAGAGCGATCGCACCCGTTAAAATCAATTGCCAAACCATCCAAAAATTCCTCCTTCGTGTTGTCTCACTTCAGTTTACTGAATTCCCGAATATTATACAATACTTGCCCCGCGATTTCATATGTATTTTCTTTCTTTAACCGGTTTTACCCAGCCATATCTTTCATTTTCTATATCAACAGCAAAAAAATGGCCATCAAATTTTCTCAGTACTTCGAAGAAGATCGTCTCGGACTCAAAACCGCCCCATGCGTTCAGCTGGAGCCAATCTTCCTCAATGGCCAACTCCGCTCCGTCTTTATCTTTTGCCTGCCCCATGCAATATACCTTTCCCTTTATGTATATTTGCTGGTTTTGCACAAATTGGGAGAACAACTTATGTAAATCCAAGTATGGCAAAGGCTCGGTAATATAATCTATTTGCTTATGTATGATTTCCTTGAGATTTCCATCGGCAGAGTGACTGCCGGCAAACAATTGGAAAAATCGGCTTTCCCGCCCATAAAAGTAGTCGGCGAATTCATCTTTTATCATATAAATAAAATATGTTCTCATAGGAACCTTCACTCCATTGCCAGTTTTCTCCTATTATAGTGAAAGAAAAGTGAAAAGTTTGTCAATTGCTGTAATGAACAGCTTTTTTTCTGGTCTTTTCAGGAAGCTGCAACGATTGAATAGTTCCATTATGAATTTTTTTATATCATTAGGCAAACAAAAAGATAAAAGAGGGGAAATCCTCCCCTCTTTCTCGCAGTTAAAGAAAGCATAAAATTTTACTGAACTTTCTCTTCAAACAGAGGTTACGTAATGTCCAGCTCCAGCGCCTATCGACTAGCAGACTTCACGCTTCTTCCTACGATAAGTCAACATCGCTTCGCTCCGCTGCGCGTGTTGTCCGGCTGCGAGTGCCATCGGCGCAAGGATTAAGCCAATCGCTGCTGAAGGCAAACTACGCCTTCTTCAGCGCTCGTCTTATGCTTGTCGCCGATAAGCAGGCACTCTCCGCACTTCCTTATCCTTTATCTCGTCAGAAGCGCTCCAGTCTGTACGTCGATAAACAGGCGCTTCCGCCTTTGTTCCCATCATTTTTTTAGGAGCGCCTTTACTTTTTCCACCACATTTGCCGGTGTAAATCCATACTCCTCTATCACCTTCCCGCCGGGTGCCGAAGCTCCAAAACGGTCAATCGCCAATATATCTCCTTCATCTCCTGTATATCTTTCCCAGCCGAGGGAAGCTCCCATTTCAATGGCCAAACGCTTTTTCACCGTAGAAGGAAGAATAGATTGCTTATATTCTTTTGATTGTTTTTCAAACCGGTCCCACGACGGCATGCTGATCACTGCAGCGTCAATGTCCTGTTCAATTAAAGCTTTTTGTGCTTCAATGGCAAGGCTCACCTCGGACCCGGTTGCAAGCAGCAGCACATCGGCCTGCTCTTTGTTCGCCGGGGAAATGACATAGGCTCCCTTTTCCACTCCGGATTTCGCCAAATCCGCGGATCTTGAAAGTGTCGGTACATTCTGCCTTGTCAAAATCAGAGCCGTCGGCTGTTTGTCCGATTCAATCGCCAGCCTCCAGGCTGCGGCAGCTTCGTTCGCGTCGGCCGGCCGGATCACTGAAAGGCCCGGCATCGCCCGCAAAGAAGCCAATTGTTCGATGGGCTCATGTGTCGGTCCGTCTTCGCCAACGGCTATGCTGTCATGCGTAAATACATATGTGACGGGCACTTCCATCAATGCGGCGAGACGGATGGCCGGACGGAGATAGTCGGAGAAAACAAAGAATGTTCCTCCAAATACCTTCAATCCCCCATGAAGAGCCATTCCATTCAAAGCGGCACCCATTCCAAATTCACGGACACCAAACCAAATATTTTTTCCTGCATAATTTTCCGCACTGAAGTCCTGTTCGCCTTTAATCATTGTTTTGTTTGAGCTGGCAAGGTCTGCCGCGCCTCCGAATAGAGAAGGCAGGTTCTTGGCAATGCTGTTCATGATTTCGCTTGCTGAAGCCCTGGTAGCCAAGCTTTTTCCTTCTTCATAAACCGGGATATCTTTATCCCATCCTTCCGGCAGCTTGCCTTCTGCTGCATTCTCAAGCTGCCCGGCCAACTCCGGATGGGACGCTTTATATTCTTTAAATAATTGGTTCCATTCGGACTCTTTATTTCCTCCGCGCTTGATTGTTGTTTCCTCAAAATGTTCATAAACTTCTTCGGGCACATAAAAATCTTCTTCGTATGTCCACTTGTAATATTCTTTTGCCAGTTTCATTTCGGCTTCTCCAAGCGGGTTTCCGTGTACGTCGGATTTTCCGGATTTATTTGGCGCACCGTATCCGATGACTGTTTTCACTTCAATCAAGGTTGGACGTGACTTGTCCGCTTTCGCCTGCTCAATGGCCTTCCCGATTTCTTCTACGTCATTTCCATCTTCTACGCGGGTATATTGCCAGCCGTAAGCTTCAAAGCGTTCGCCCACATTTTCGGAAAATGATTGGGAAAGATCGCCATCTAGTGTAATATCATTGGAATCGTATAACATGATCAGTTTTCCAAGTTTTAAGTGGCCGGCCAGGGAGGCAGCTTCGGAGGCAATCCCTTCCATCAAATCGCCGTCACCGCATAACGCGTATGTATAATGGTCTACTATGTTAAAACCGTCTTTATTGTATGTCGCAGCCAAATGGCGTTCCGCCATGGCCATCCCTACTGCCATGCCGACCCCCTGTCCAAGCGGCCCTGTTGTGGCTTCGACTCCGGGAGTATAACCGTATTCAGGGTGGCCCGGTGTTCTGCTGCCCCACTGGCGGAAATTTTTAATGTCTTCCATCGTTACATCATAGCCCGACAAATGAAGCAGGCTGTATAAAAGCATGGATCCATGGCCGGCCGATAAAATAAAGCGATCGCGGTTAAACCACTCCGGATTTTTTGGGTTGTGGTCCATATGCTTTGTCCATAAAGTATAGGCCATGGCAGCTGCACCCATCGGCAATCCGGGATGTCCCGAATTTGCCTTTTCAATAGCATCGATCGACAGTGTCCTGACCGTATTGATCGAGAGCACATCGAGCTCTTTTACATTATGATCTCCCATCTTGATTCTTCCTTTCCCATATGTTCATCATACTTATCATAAAGATATTGATAAAATTAAACAACTCTTTCCATAAAGAAAAGCATAAGCGCCTTGCCCATCGACGTACAGACTGGAGTGCCTCCGACGAGATAAAGGAAACACGGCGAGGAACGAGCCGATGTTGACTTATCGTAGGAGGAGGTGCGAAGTCTGCTAGTCGATAGGCGCTGGAGCTAGACATACCATGTCATCATTCGAATATAAGCTTTATCCAATTTTATTTTTTCTTTTGAAAAAAGAAGCGGGAAAACTTGAATGGCTCCCGCTTCTTATGACATTAATGGAACTTCTTGTCCTGTTGGATTTTTCTCACCTTCAAAGGTGTCACTTCGTCTCCGTTTGGGTCAAATACTCTTACATTCTCAATCGTCTGTCTCATAGAGGCACGAAAAGACTGCAAATATTCCCCTCTAAGCTTTGACTGCTCTTTTGCCTCTGCTTTTGTCAGGCCTGTACTCTTTGCTTTTCTTGCGAGTTGATTGATCCTATCGAGTTTTTCTTTTGAAAGCATAAAAAAACTCCTTCGTTTTCATTTTGCCGCAAGTCAATACTACTAGAAAAACCGGTTGAAAACAATAAAGGAGTATTGAATAATCGCCTTAATTTCGGCTGTCATTCCGATCCATATATTCCTGGTATCTTCTATGGACGGTAGCTTTTGAAACATCATATCCGAAACCTCTAATGACCGAGGCAATCTCTTCAAAGGTCAGGCTGTTTTGCCTGAGCCGGACAATCTCTTCCACCGGGATCTCTTTCCGCTCTCTTCCGTTTATATTGCCGCGTTTCTTTAAGTTTTGTTCAGGCCGATAGCCTTTTGCCACCGCTCTTTTCATACCGCGCCTGATTTTGATATTATGCAGCTTCCGCTGATATTCTTCTACCATTCCTATTATATGAAGGAGCATAGAATCTGTTTCAGATACTTGAAGTTCACCGTCATGGGCAAGTGAATACAGCTTGACATCTTCCTTAAATAAAAAATGTATAAGTGCGATTTTGGCATTTCCACGGCCAAGCCTGGTTTCATCCTGGATCAGAACTGCATCGATGTTCCCGGAAGAAATTTTATCCAGCATTTCCATTAACCCGGGCCTGTCCAGGTCATATCCGCTCGACTGATCATGAATGACGGAGTCAACCTGAAAGCCCCATTTTCCGGCGGCAGCCGACAATTCCTCTTCCTGCCTGGCCAATGAGGTTTCCTGCTCTTGTTTTTCAGTGCTTACCCTGCAATAAATGATCACTTTCATATCAAACACTCCATTGGACACTTATTCTAGCTCTTGTTCCTTTATTATCAATCCTTGGCTGTTCTGTGCTTGCTCGGCATAAACATTCTGTTGGTTTCCCATCATACTGGGAGCCTGCTCTTCTTCCGCCAGGTTAAAAATGAATAAAAGCCCCATTATAATTGAAACAATACAAAAGATGACGATAAAAGAATGATTCCTTATGATTGACAACATCCATATCCTCTCCCCGAATATTTGTTCGCATTTATTTAAAATCATTATAACCAGAACGTAGGTTTGTGTCAAACAAAAATTCGAACTTACGTTTGTATTAAAAGAACCCGCGTGCTATAATATGGATAGCTCATAATAGATATAAAAGGGTGTGAAACAATGTCCAAGCTTTCAAAAAGGCAGGAAGCTATTTTAACTTTCATTAAGGAAGAAGTGAGAAAAAAGGGGTACCCTCCTTCTGTGCGTGAAATTGGGAAAGCCGTAGGCCTGGCATCAAGTTCAACTGTACATGGACACCTGGCAAGATTGGAAAGCAAAGGTTTGATCAGAAGAGATCCGACCAAACCGAGAGCCATAGAAGTCCTTGATCAGGAGAATGCAGCTGTCCCTGCCAAAAACGCAGTCAATCTTCCCCTTGTCGGTAAGGTTACTGCCGGAGTGCCTATTTCAGCTGTAGAGAATATCGAGGATTACTTCCCCTTTCCCGAACAGCTGATCCCCTCCGATGATCAAACATTCATCCTTGAAATTATTGGTGAAAGCATGATCGAAGCCGGAATTCTTGACGGAGACTATGTAATTGTCAGACAACAGCAAACCGCGGACAACGGCGACATCGTCGTAGCGATGACAGAAGAGAATGAAGCGACTGTCAAAAGATTTTATAAAGAGAACGGATACTTTAGACTCCAGCCCGAAAACTCAAATATGGAGCCGATTATCGTACAGAACGTATCCATACTTGGAAAAGTGGTGGGATTATACAGACGTAACATTCATTAGATTTTAGCGTAGATACCCGTGACTTCAGTAATTGGAGGAAGCGCTTTTTACGTAAATAATTGCAAATGCGAACAAACATCTTCAGCCCGTAAACATCTAAAGCAAATTGGTTAAGAGAAAATTGTTATGTGCGTGATGTCAATCATCAAGGGCCTGAAAAAAGGCTCTTTTTTTATTTCAATAATACGCTATTTATTCACCTCCATTGATTCTCCCCAATAGTATTCGCTGATAACATCTGCAAGTACATCAACTGTCCGGTCCAATTCCTCCTGAGTATTATCCACACCGCCTATCTCGATTAATAAGGAATTCTCGGACAAGTCCTGATTATATATTCCGTTATTTCCGCCAGCCTTTGTTTTACCAAAAACCCCGCGTGAAAGAGTTGGGTATTTCTTTTGAATGGAGTGGTGCAGGCTGGTGGCAAATTCAAGATTTTTTTCATAATTCGGGTGTGCTTCACCAATGACAAACAGGCATTTGGCGTATTTTTCCCCATTGATCGTTGCAGTGGTCACCGCCCTTCCTAGAGAGTCGCGATGGATGTCAATGTAATACCGGACCTGTTTATTTTGATTCATCGCATCAACTACTACCTCTCTTGAAGCTTCATATGATTGTTCGTATCTCATGCCTCTTTTTTTTAGCATCCCTTGTATGTCTTTATTATTTACCAATGTTTTGATTCCTTTTTCCTCAAGTTTCTTTCCTAGCCGCTTCCCGAGCAAAGAGACATTTTTCTCTTTATGCCAGGCGCGATTTGGATCCGTCACTCCCGGAAGCATTGGCAAAAAGGATTCCGTATTATGTGTCGAATAGATAAAGACGGCATGATCCTTTGTTTGTGAATCCTCAACCGGTTTTTCCTCTGTATATTCCTCCCCACCCTCATAAATATCAAAATCGGCAGGCGGCGGGGATTCAATAGGGAGGTTAGTAAAATCGGTTCCTTTGCCCGCCACGATGATTTTGGGAGTGGCAGCATTCAGCCCGGGTATTTCGCTGATCAAAAAAGATTTCATGTTTCTGAGATTGATATTCGTGAACAGTTCCAATGCATCTTTCCCAAACGATCTCTCGTACCCTTCCGGCAGAATCCTTTTTAAAGCCTGGTTTTCCAATGACATAACATACAGAAAAGACTCTGTTCTTGTAGGGTCATTGGCGATAAATGACAGCAAACTGATTTTTACACTTGAAAAAGCAATTGCGGAAACTAGACAAAATAGTGCGGTGACGGTTACAAAGAATTTGGCTGCAAGTTTTAGCATCATTTTCATCCTTTATGTTTTAACGTGTTTATTCATTTATATGAAAATGATGAGAGACTATGAATACAAAAAACCATGAGCTGTCTTAGGGGCTCATGGATTCTTCTGCTGTATTAATGCTATTATTCGCACTTTAAAAGAACTTCTTTCAGAACGGCTGCCTGATTATGTTTTTCATCCTTTGCACCATATAGCAAGGTTACATCCTCATTTTTCATCCGCTCTTTCAATTCTTCCAAATTCTTTTGACACGTTTCATTCTCTTCCAAATAAGAGAGATATTTTTCCCTGAACGCCGGAAATTTTTCAGGGTCATGCTGAAACCATTTCCTCAGCTCGGTGCTTGGAGCAAGCTCTTTCATCCATTTATCAATTTGCGCCTTTTCCTTTGAGATTCCCCGCGGCCAAATCCGATCTACCAAAACACGGTATCCATCACCCGATGAAGGTTCATCATAGATTCTTTTAATCTTAACGCTTCCCATAGAGACTCCTTTCTCGCAAATTATTTTCATTCTTGCCACTTTGGGATTTATACTATCAAAAGAACAGTGCTTTTTTAAGGAGTTGTTTAGGCATGCGAGAATTGGCAGGGCATTGCAGAACGTGCGGCAAGGAAATTTATTGCGAAAATGGCTTTTTTAATGGGGTAATTCTCAAAGACGGAAAGATCATCTGCTTTAATTGCGAGGAGAAAAAGCCGGAAAAATAAACGGGACAGGCAATCAATCCCTGCCCCGTACTCAGAGGGTTTTTCTGTTCCAAAAACGGTGCTCAGCAACGGCTTTTGTAAACTCTTCTAAAAATCCGCCCGACGCATCACCCGTTATAACTCCGGCATTGCTCGGCAGGTTAAGTTCCTCGAGCAGCTGCTTCCCTTGATAGGATGCTCCAATCGGCTTATAGTGGGCAAACGCTTCTTTTATGAAATAGGCAGCCGACTCAAAAAATTGATGGCTGGTCTTTTCACCGCCGACAATATAGGCTGAATCAAACAAAACGGAGTCTCCCGTGGCAAACGTCTGTTCAACCTCCAATTCAGCACCATTTTGACCTTTGATAAAACCTTGCTTTTCACCAACAGTAACAGGCTGGGCCCCCACTTTCTTTAAGGCTTTCAAGATTACAGGCACATTTTCGTTAAAGCCCTCTCCGACTAAAACCGCGATTTTGCGAGTGTCCGGCTTTTTCACCGTTTTCTCCTGGCTTAGCGCCGGTGAAGATTTGTTAACTTTAGGAGCCAGGCTTTCAGCAGGTGGCCGGACCCCTACATTTTTCGCTGTTGTTTGGGCCAGATCCAGGTCCACATTTGAAAGCATATCCACTACCTGCTGCCGGACATTTTTCTCTTTACACATACCCAATTCAAAGCTGAAAGCGTTGATGATATGCTCTTTTTCAGGTTCGCTCATCGAATTCCAGAACAAAACAGCCTGTGAAAAATGGTCTTTGAAACTGTCGCTTCTCGCCTGTATTTTTCGTCCGTCAATTTTCTCCTGATAATGCTTATATCCTCCCTCGTCCTCAGAGGCTGCGGCAGGAGTATTACCCGCCAGCGAATTGTTATGATAGCTGACCTGTCCCACATTGATTGTTTGCCGGGCGTAGCCATCCCGCTGGTTATTATGGAAAGGGCAGACAGGGCGGTTAATTGGCAGTTCATGAAAATTCGGCCCTCCCAACCGGATCAGCTGCGTATCGGTATAGGAAAACAGCCGTCCCTGAAGAAGAGGATCATTTGTAAAATCTATGCCGGGAACAACATTTCCCGGATGGAAAGCAACCTGTTCCGTTTCTGCAAAGACATTATCGACATTACGATTCAATGTCATTTTTCCAATGATTTTTACCGGAACATCTTCTTCAGGCCAAATTTTGGTAGGATCGAGAATATCAAAATCAAACATAAACTCATCTTCTTCTCCAATAATTTGTACGCCCAGCTCAAATTCCGGATAATCACCGCGGTCAATTGATTCATAAAGATCCTGCCGATGGAAGTCCGGATTTTTACCATTCAACTTTTGCGCTTCATCCCAAACGACAGAATGAACTCCAAGCACAGGCTTCCAATGGAATTTTACGAAAAATGCCTCCCCATTTTCATTTATAAATCGGAAAGTATTAACACCAAATCCTTCCATCATCCGAAAACTTCTGGGGATTGCCCGATCAGACATAGCCCACATGATCATATGTGCCGACTCCTGATTGTTCGCAACAAAATCCCAAAATGTATCATGGGCGGTCGCTGCCTGAGGTATTTCATTATGGGGCTCCGGTTTGACCGCATGGATCAGATCAGGAAACTTGATGGCGTCCTGGATGAAAAAGACGGGCATATTGTTTCCAACCAAGTCATAGTTGCCTTCCTCAGTATAAAATTTCGTGGCAAAACCGCGGACATCCCTTGCCAATTCACCGGAGCCGCGGGATCCTACAACAGTAGAAAATCTGACAAAGACTGGCGTTTTTTCCCCAGGTTCCTGCAAAAATTTTGCTTTAGTATATTTCTTCATAGATTCATAGACTTCAAATTCTCCGTGAGCTGCGTATCCCCTGGCATGGACAACCCTTTCCGGAATCCGTTCATGGTCGAAGTGGGTCATTTTTTCCCGGAAATGAAAATCCTCCATAAGTGTCGGTCCGCGTTCTCCGGCTTTCAGTGAAAACTCATCTTCCGAAACTTTGAGCCCCTGATTCGTTGTCATCTTTTGACCCTTGTCATGCGAACGATAAGTATCCAGCTGTTTGTTCTTGCTCTCGGCATTTGCATTACGCTCGTCTTTCATTTTTTTATAATTCCTCCCCAACAATAATCTATATACAGCAACTACCCTCTGTTTCCTTTGTAAAACTTCAAAAGATTTTTCATTATCACCCTGCAAAAAAATTAAAAATGTTTTAAATAACAAAGACCGGGAATTTAATAGAGTAGTCACACATTACATGAAAGGAGGAGTTTCGAAATGGCAGACAAAAAGAATAACCATAAAATGACAGTGGAAGAAGCAGGACGAAAAGGCGGAGAAGCAACTGCGCGCAACCATGATAAAGAATTCTACAAGGAAATCGGGCGCAAAGGCGGCGAGGCCACTTCAAAAAATCACGACAAAGACTTTTACGAAGAGATCGGCCATAAGGGCGGAAAAGCCCGCGCCGAGCAGCATGACGATAAGTAATGGCCAAAAGTTAAGCACAGACCCTTAATGATCTGTGCTTTTATCGTACAAAGGGGACTTTTTTTCGAAAGAAACAATTCCGCTGATTAAGAGAAGACAAGGATCCCTCTGCAGGATCCTTGTCTTTCTATTGATTCACCGGCTCTATAAACACATCCATAATCCCGCCGCAAATACCGCCATCCTCATACATCAAGCCTTCCGTCAAATCGACCTGATGCTGGAGGGGAATCCCCTTTTCCATGACGGCAAAGGCTTTTTCAATCACTTCACCCTCACCGCAGCCGCCTCCGATCGTTCCAAATATTTTGCCGTCCGGATAAATGAGCATCTTTGCGCCAGTCTCCCTCGGCGTCGACCCCTTTGTGCGAATAATTGTTGCGACAGCTGCCCGGATCCCATTTTCCCGAATGGACATGACTTTTTCGAAAAATTCAAGAGTGCTCATTTCTTTACTCTCTCCCTAAACTTCAATTGCGAGTAGCTTGGAATTTTCTCCTTCAATGAATTTCCGCTTTTTCCGTTTTTCACTTTTAAAATTTCAGCCATGATGCTGACAGCAATTTCTGCAGGCGTCTGTCCGCCAATGTCCAGGCCCACCGGAGAATAAATATTGGTAAAATTGTGATCGGAAAATTCATCTTTCAATTGTTCGAAAACCCCGGATATCCGGCGCCTGCTCCCAATCATTCCGATATATGCCGTCCGCTGTTCCTGTTCAATAGCCTCTTCCCTCCTTAAAAGTTCCTGCAGACTGACAACATCGAACTTATGCCCCCTCGTAAGCAACACAATAAAGGTATTAGGATTGACAGGGAGGTTTTGGAAAAATTCGACATATGAAGTGCAGACAACTTCATCTGCTGTGGGGAATCGCCCCCTGTTTGCAAACTCGGGGCGGTCATCTATGACCGTAACATGAAAGCCCGCCATTTTCCCGATCTCTGCCACAGGCTCAGATACATGGCCGGCACCCGCCACGATCAGACGCGGGGGGACCGGAAACACCTCCATATAACATTCAATCTGACAATCCCCATATTCAAATTGAATAGCCTTTGTGACCCCTTTTTTAAAAAACGGCAAAACTTGATCAAAAACCACTGTTTGAAGCCCTTTAGACAGGACTGCGTCGCCAGAAAGGATGCCGTCTTCCTGCATGAGAATCTTTGAGCCAATCAGCGATTCGTCGGAATGCTTCGTTATTGTAACAAGGGCGGCATCATCCCGGCGTTCCTTGATAGCCTTCAAAAGCTGCTCATACATTTGTTTGCTCATCAATATGCATCACCCCGAAACAAGTTCATGTGACTTTGACTCCTGAATCGCCTGAAAAATTTGTTCCGGTTTGGCCGGCAGCTTTTTGATTCTGACGCCTACTGCATCATGAATGGCATTCAAAATCGCGGGAATGATCGGAATCATGACAACCTCTGCAATACCCTTGGCTCCAAATGGGCCGGATGACTCCATTGATTCCACCGGAATCGTTTCAATCACAGGGGTTTCCCGGATGGTCGGGATGATATAATCTGTCAGGTTTCTCGTTTGGTGATAACCATCCTTCATGATGACGTCTTCATACAAAGTGTAGCCAATCCCCATAATGGCTCCGCCTTCCGCCTGCCCTTCCAAACCTTGGGGATTCAACACCTTTCCCACATCAGGAATGGCGACGACTTTCAAAACGTCCGTTTCACCCGTCAAAGTATCCACTTCAACCATCACGACATGGGTCATATAACCGTATAAATGATGCGGCGCCCCTCCGGAATTTTTCAATTCCTTCTTTTCACGCGGAAAATAGAAGTGCCCTTCGACCCGTGTCGATTGATTTTTTTCCCTCAGCGCATCATAAATCTCCCTATAGGAAACGGACCGGCTTTCATTTCCTGCTGCAATCAGTTTATTCTCCACGACTTCGATTTGATCTGAACCTACTCCCAATATTTCTGCTGCCGTTTCGGACATCAGGCTGACCATATTCGGTGCGGCTGTTGCAATGGCGCGGCCTCCGGTATAGGTTGACCGCGATGCCGAAATGGTTCCGCTGTCCAACGTTTCCTTCGTATCGCCTTGGATGACCACGATATTGCCGATATCACATTTTAAGCACTCGGCTGCCACTTGGGCATATACCGTTCCATTGCCGGTCCCGATTTCTTCAATGGCCAAGCCGACTTTGAATCTCCCATCTTCCAACAACTCAATCGAGGCTGCCCCGTAATCCGGAGTCCGAAGTCCCATTCCGACTGCGTGAAAGGAAGTCGCAAGAGCCACCCCGCGTTTTTTCCACGGTTCGCTTGCCTGTGATTTATAAAGGTCCCGATTAGCCCAAAGATCACACTCTTTTGCCTTCTCCAAGGTTTCTATGGTGCCGACACTTGATTTGACGACATGACCCAGACTGGATACTTCCCCCTGGCGATAGGCATTTTTCTTTCTGATTTCAATCGGATCAAGCCCCGTTTTTTCCGCCAGCATGTCAATATGCGTCTCGATTCCGACGCAGACCTGATTGACCCCGAATCCACGAAAGGCACCCGCTATGCCGTTATTCGTATAAACGCAAAAACCTTCCATATCGACATTCGGGATTTTATATGGTCCCGCGGCATGCTCTATGGCCAATGCTATAACGGCTCCGCCAAGTGAAGCGTACGCCCCTGTATCACCTACCGCACGAACTTTATGGGCCACGATAGTTCCGTCTTTTTTCGCCCCGGTTTTCACCGTGACTTTAAATGGATGGCGCTTAATGCCGGCCACAACCGATTCTTCACGCGACAAATGAAGTTTCACCGGCCTTCCGTCCGTATTTAAAGCCAGCAATGCCAAATAAATTTGGACGGTGATTTCGTCTTTTCCGCCGAAGCCCCCGCCATTCGGGCTGGAATGGATGTGAATGCGCTCAGGGTTGAGAGCAAGGGCCCGGGCGATTTGAAGCTTATCGCGATGGCCATATTGGCCGGGGCATTGAATCGTCAGGGAGCCGTCCTCTTCAACTTTCCCCCATCCGCCTTCCGTTTCAAGGAATGCATGCATTTGCCGCGGTGAATAAAATGTATTTTCAAAGATGAAGTCTGCCTCTTCAAACCCTTTGTCGACATCACCGTTTTTGATCACCACATGGCTGTGGATGTTTCCGTCGGGATGAAGCTGCGGAGCTCCCTGGACCATGGCGCTTTCAGGATCGGTCACGGCTTCCAAAGGTTCATAATCGACTTCAATCAGGCCAATCGCTTCTTCCGCGGCTTCAAGTGTTTCCGCTGCGACAAGGGCAACGGCATCCCCTGTACATCTGACGATATCTTCACATAGCACGGGCTGATCAGGCGTGACGATTCCGAATCCGTTAAAGCCGGGTACATCTTCATGTGTTAAAACACAGATTACCTCAGGATGTCCCTCAGCTTTCGATATATCGATGGACTTTATTTTTGCAAACGGATATCTGGAACGGAGGACTTTACCCCAAACCATATTGGGGTAATGGTAATCTGTCATATATTTTTGTTCTCCGGTCACTTTTTCAGGGCCGTCAATTCTTTTGACCGGTTTGCCGACCCATTTCAGTTTTTTATCTGTGCCGGATTTTTTAATTTCCTCCATTTGTCGGCTCATTTCTCATCCCACCTTTTCATCAACCGATATAATCCTCTTGCCAATAAAGCGCTCGCCATGCTTCTTCTGTATTTCGCCGTTGCCCTTCCATCCGTGATCGGCATGACTTCCTTCCAGGCAATATCCGCTATATCCCTGATTGTGTTGTCATAGAGAGGGCCCAGGCTGAGCATCCTTTCACATTTGGCTGCCCGGATGATTGTAGGCCCTGCCGAACCAAAGGCGATTTTTCCCTCAAGGCACTCGCGCGGCCCTTCGCCCATTTTCAAAGAGATGGCCACATTGACGATCGAAATGGACTGCGCTTTTCTAGGGCCCAGCTTTTCAAATATGCCAATTTCATTTTCCGCCTGAGGGCGGATGATGATGTTCGTAATCATTTCTCCCGGCTGCAGAACAGTATTTCCGGGTCCATTAAAAAACTCTGTAATTGGGACAATCCTCTTACTATGAAGGGAGCTAAGCTCAATTTGGGCATCAAGCACAAACAGGGGAGGAATCGTATCGCCTGCTGGCGATGCTGTTCCCAGGTTGCCTCCAATTGTCCCCATATTCTGAATCTGGATCCCGCCCACTTCGTTTGAAGCGGATGCCAGTACATCGGCTTTTTCCCATAGAAGCGCTGAACGGATGATATCTGTATGTGTCGTCAGCGGCCCGATATGGATCCCGTCGCTCTCTTCGCGAATGTACCGAAGGGAGTCCATTCCCTTTATATTGATCCAGGTTTCGGGCCTCCCAATGCCGTCTTTCATCCGCACAACGGCATCCGTTCCGCCGGCTAAGAGGCGGACCCTTTTCTCCTTATCACTTAAAAAATACAGGCATTCTTTCACTGATTTTGGTGTGACCACATCAATCTCGGATACTTTCATTTGAAGCCTCCTGTCGCTTGTAAAATATTCTTCCGGTTTATTGAAATTGAAAAGAACGGATGGGTCATTCACATCCAGGTAAGCAGTTTGCTGTTGAAACTTGCTGATTACACCTCTGAGTCCCAGTGTCTCTTCATTAATAAGCAGCAGATCATTCTTAATGGATTCATGAAACAAAATAGGGTGCCCCCGCTTATTTTTGTATATCGGAATGACAGCTGCTGCCCCGGTTTCTTTCAGATGCTTTATCATTTTATTCAAAACGCCTGCAGGGACAGGCTGATCTACGGCAGAAATAAAAATCCCCTCCGCCTCTTCTTGAAGGCTGGAAATTCCCTTTCTGATGGATGAACTTTTTCCCTGCTCATATTTTTCGTTTATGACTGTTTTTACATGAAAAGCTGATATGATGTTTTGGAGCCTTTCCGCCTGGTAACCAAGGATCACGATTATTTCATCAGTACCCGCTTTTTTCATCTGCTCAATCTGGTATTGGATCAGGGTTCTCCCTTCCCATGGAAGCAGTGCTTTTAACTGTCCCATGCGGCTGGACATGCCGGCTGCAAGCAGGATGCCCGCAGTTTTGAATTCATTCAATTGGGAATTTCCTTCAATGACTGTTTCTTTGCAGCGGTCTGTACGGCTTTTATGATCTTCGTATATCCGGTGCACCGGCAAAGGTTTCCGCTTAATGCCTTCATGACTTCATCTACTGCCGGAACATGATCGATGCTGTCCAAAAACGACCTGGCCATGACAATGAATCCCGGTGTGCAGTACCCGCATTGCGTGGCTCCTTCGTCGCAGAAAGCCTGTTGGATCGGATCCATGCTTGTTGTTTGCCCAATTCCCTCAACGGTGACAACGCTTTCATTTTCTACTTGACCCGCCAGTATAAGACATGAGCAGACGGCTTCACCATTTACAAGGACAGTACATGAACCGCACTCTCCCTTTCCGCAGCATTCCTTGCTGCCGGTCAATTGCAGTTCATCACGCAATACGTCAAGCAGCGGCAGGCTGGGCGGGCAGGTGACAGACGTTTCCTGTCCGTTGACCTCAAATTTGATTGTTTTCAAGAGATCGACCTCCATACGTTTTTTGTATAGGGCCATTTTGCATCGCAAGAAGTCCTGTTGCGGGGATTTACATGAAGGAACCTGAAGTGAAGTTTACTGGAAGCAGAAAATAAAAAAAGCTACAAAAAGGAGCCTTCCAAAATAAGAAAGCGCCTTTTCGTAGCTAAGGTTTACGGTTCCCTGTAGAAACCCCCGCACCGAACAGCGGGGTTATACGAAAATGGCCTATGTAAAAAGTATGCCTGAACTTGATGATTTCGCCTTAATTATATATGCACCGCAATTGCATGTCAATACGTAATTTTCTAAATAAAATAATTTCCAATAAAAATGTGACCGCCCCAGTCTGTTTGGGTAGTCTCATATATCTTGCTTTCTCCCATGGAATTTCTGTTTATTTCTTTTCGGTTCTTACTACAAGCACATCGCACTTGGCATGGCGTGTAATATGTTCGGATATACTTCCAAGAAACATTCTTTCTACCGCATTGATCCCTGTCGCTCCACAGATGATCAAGTCTGCATTGACCTTTTTTGCAGCTTGTTTTGTAATGACTGTTTTTGGTGATCCTTCCTCAACAATTGTCTCCACTTTTTCAAGACCTTGTTCCTTCGCCTGCTGAGCGTAGCGATCCAGAAGCTCCTGGGCCTGACTTATGGCCTTCTTTTTAAAATTCATATCGTACATTTCAATTCCGCGGTAATGGCTCGTGTCCACCACATGAACAAGGTTCAACGCGGCGTTGTTCCACTCGCCGCCTCAATCCCTTTCCTGAAAGCCCATTCCGCAGGCTCAGAGCCGTCGACTGCAACAAGGATGTGTTGATAAGATAAGTCCATATGTATACCCCCTCTTTTATTTGTTATATCTCTATTAAACTATTTTATTGGAGCGAAATCCAGGAAATCCAGAAATATATGGAAAAAGAGGTATTGGGAGAATGGGGCTGTCCGAAAAGTGGAAATCCCCTAATACTCAATAATTTAAAATTGATATATCAAGGTTTTTAGAACATGAAAAGGGTGTCCAAAAGTTAAAAAATGACTTTCAGGACAGCCCCATTCAGCCGGCAGGTTTTTTTAATTCAATTCAGTTTCTTCCGTAAAATTTCTCTTTTATTTACAATTTTAATAAGCATGAGTCTTTTCGTTTAAAAAAAGAAATACGAATTTAATATTACCAACAACTGGCGATCAATTAATAATCCCGTGCCGAACGATTTCCACATTAAATCTGGCTTCAATCGGAATTTCAGGGTAAACTTCCTTCCAATCGGTTTTTTCCCACGTGGAATGGTGATACGCTTTCACTCTCTCGCCCAGACCCAATGAATCATTATTGGCCTCTTGTATTTTCGCCAAAGTTTTTTTCGCCAATTTATTTAACCGGTTTTCTATACGTTTGGCCAGGGCTTTCACTTCTTTTTCCTTATTTAAATGATCTATTGGATATTCATCAACCTCCACCTCGAGATGCACGTTTACCTTGGCGTCTATATGGCCTTTATTTGCATTTACCTTTACTTTTCTTTTGTTGTGCCGTACGGCGATATTCACAAAGTTCTTATCGTGCTTTTTTTGATCGTTTCTTACCTTTAAGTTTAATATTATGCCCTTTGTGTTTTGATCCGATAGAATCAGAAACATGCTCGTCTCCTTAATATTCAATTTTCCTGTCACTCGATCACCATTGAATAATGCCAAACCTTCCACTTTCGGTACGTTTTTTTCCCGCTGTAAACTAATATAAGGCAACACAAGATCTTTACCTTTTGATAAAATAATTGGACAAGCGGTTTGCACATTTTCATTTTTGGTAATTCCCTGTTCTTCTGCACTGTCAAGAAGCTCTGAATAAACATCACTGACAAGCATGGAATCATCCGTCTTGACAGATAATGCATCCTTTGCTTTTCCGTCAAAGACAGCCATTTTGGCAATTAATGGACCTCTCAAGTCCCGATAGATGGAATCCAAAGTTGAAAAAATGCCTTGGGAAGCCATTCTTTCCCCCAAAAGAATGACCTTTGTTTTAGACCTGTCAAATTTTTCGGAAATGCTCTGGTCCATTTTATTTTCAGCATCTTTGACTGTATCCCCGGTCGTCGATAACACTTTACTTTCATTCGAAGTTGTATTTTGCTGAGACACACCACTATTGTTTTTTGGTAAGGTAACTGTCTTGATTAACTTTTCGTCATTGCCCTTGTCATATCCAATGGCCAATACCAGACTGTGGTCCTTTAATAAGCGCTGATCCCAGCATCCGGCAAGAATGATCGCCAATATGGCTGCCCAAATAAAGGTTAATCGATGAATCATCCGCTGTTCCCCCGCTCCTTCTTGTTGAAAATAATGGATATAAGTAAAAATAAAATCGGCAAGCCCAAAGCGAAAGGAAAAACAATAAATTTATTATAAATCCTGGATATGGATACTACCTCATAATTCCCGTTAAAAATCACCGCCAACAAAAAGCATAGGCATGCAGTAATGATGACGTAATTTTTGATTTTATTTGAATTCATGACATTTGATAGGCCCAAGGATGAGGCATATATCGTATTCATAAATGCAGAGGCCACCAGGACAATCCACATGGACGTAAAGAGCAAATCCGGCCTTTCAATGATTCTGAAAGAGAATGCCTTGACTAAATATAAAACCGGTTCAGGTACTAGCTTAAATTCTTCCGGACTAAAGAAGAGCAAACACGTCAAGACCAAAAACGAATAAAAAAGTGTGATAAAGATATTGGCAATCGTTGCTGCTTTTATCACGCCCTTTTTACCCGATTGAACAAAAGGATGGATGACCAGCAATAACTCGAATCCCTGAAATGCATATAGACCCTCTCCCGTTCCTTGTATCACCGGCAGGACGCCATTGGTTCCGACAGGCAAAATAAATGTAAGGTTTGCATCTTTTAAGGCGTAAGCGGCCAATCCGATAAATCCGATTAAAACAACGGAGGAAAGAACAAAGAAACGAGCCATGAGTTGCAGATCATCTTTTACAATGTAAACTGCTGTAAGCGCCATAAGGACAAGTATTAACCATGCGGGTGTCTGTGGCATCATCCAAGCTTTGAGGATATAAACAAATTTTGCTAGGATATGGCCTCCAATGGCAATAAAATACATACTATATAAGATGACGATCATTTTTCCGATCCATTTTCCAAAGAGAGATTGGACAATCCCATACAAATGGCTTGATGGAAAACGCATCATTAATGCGCCGAATAAAAAGATCGCCATTTGAATGATGACTCCCGTTAGCAAGACAGACATCCAACTGTCTCCCTTTGCTGTCATAAAAACATCGAAAGGTAAAGTAATAACACCTACTCCTACCTGGCTGTGAATTAATAAAAAGATCAACTGAAACTGAGTTATTTCCTTTTTAGCGATCATTCTTTCCCCATTCCCTTGATGCCTTCTGTCTAACCGGCTTTTGGGCTTGTGCATCTTTTGGACGGCGGTTCAGCGTCCAGATTGGAAAACGGACAATGGCATCCTTTAACTCTTTTACATGAAGGGGGGCCAAAGGCGCAATATATGGCGACCCAAAGGAGTCCAATTTACACATATGGATGATGATGATCATGAGAGCAAATACAATACCCACAAACCCGAGAGTCGCTGCTCCAATCATGACTGGCAGCGATAAGACCCGGACTGTGTTTCCCATTTCATAAGATGGTAAACAAAATGACATGATTGCTGTCAAGGCAATGACAATGACCATCATGTTTGACACCAGGCCCGCATTGACGACTGCATCACCGATAATAAGGCCACCGACAATGCCGATCGTCTCGCCGATTGGCGAAGGGAGCCTGATTCCTGCTTCCCGTATTAATTCAATGGTGATCGCCATGACGAGCGCTTCAAAAAATGGCGGAAATGGAATATTTTCGATCGAACTTTTAACAAGCGTCACCAGATCATATGGAATGATTTCAAAATGAAAGCCGACAACAGCGATGTATGTGGGCGGAAGCAGGAGGGACCCCCAAAAGCTTAATAATCTCAGTAAACGAAAAACGGATCCGGTGTATAATCTGATATTGTAATCATCAGGCGTTTGAAAGAAGGAAAAAAACGTGACGGGCACAACCGATAAATCGGACGATCCTTCGCTCATAATCGCCACCCTTCCCTCCATTAAATGAGCCTCCGCCCGATCTGGTCTTTCAGTAAAGAGAATTTGCTGGAACGGGGAAAACGGATGATCTTCTATGCATTCCTCAATATATCCCGGACTGAAAATCATATCGGTTGAAATCGATTCTATCCGCTTTTGAACTTCCTCAACGACCGACGGATTTGCAAGCCCGCTCATATAAATAATCGCTACGTTTGTATTTGTTTCCCTGCCCAATTTAATGTATTTGATCGTCAGCCGGGGGTTTTTCACACGTTCCCTGAGCAGATTGATATTGACGTCCAGTTTTTCCACAAATCCTTCGTGGGATCCGCGAACCACTTTTTCATTATCGGGTTCCTCCGGTGTCCGGACATTTACTTGGACTGTATTGAATAAAAAAACATCGGGTGCACCCTCGAAAAAAAGTGCACAGTTTCCTGTTAACAACGCAGATACCACTTCGTTTAACCTGGTTGATATATTGGACTCTGTACTGGTGATCAAATCCTTGATACTCTTTCCTTTTTCCGCTTCTGCCAACGGAACCAGAAAACTTCGCTGGATTTCCTTCTCATCAGCCATTGTCTCCAGATAAATGAGCTTTCCGTGCTGTTCGTGAAAAGTGACATCCCGCATTTTCAAATCATCCGTATTGTAGAAAGCATCACAAATATATTTAATATTATCCTCAATAGATGGAAAAAGCTTTTGAGGATCCTCTTCCTTATTATGGTTATGAGACGTTATTAACGGCTTTCCTTTCCTTTTCTTAAAAAAAGACATAGAACCTGCTCAACTCGTCTCCTGTAATTTTTCTATAAGTATTTACAGTTGTTGCCTGTTCTATTCAATTCTGCGCAGTGGACCATTATAAAAAAGCAAAAGCTCCCGGCGGGATTTTCCGTTTTCCGCCGAGAGCTCAAAATAAGAAAAGCGAAAGCGCCTTGATTAGCGTGGGCAAACAAGACGATTCCCGAGGAGGCAGTTCGTAAGCGAACAGGGAAGCGGCTTGATCCTTACGGGGCTATGCGCTGGAGCCGGACAGTCATTCTTGAAAGCTTCTTATCTTTTAAAAAAAGCCCATGTGACTCTTTTACAGTTAATATGTTAATCATCTTCTTTGTTTGGCGGCACTTCAATAGCACCCTCACCAATCTCCGGTTCTGCCGGACTGTCGTTCCACGCGGGATGGTCTCCTATGTTTTGATCTGATTCAATTACTTTTTCCTGATTGTCGGCTGGATGCTCAATTAAAGCAGTTTCCTGAGCAGGGCTGCACGCTGCAAGCAGCAGAATTGAAAAAGCAGTTAGTCCCCGCTTCCATGATGAATTCAATGTTAATACCTCCTGGAGCTCTGGTTTCTTTCCGAACCCATTATAGCAACCGGGAGTATAGCAAAATTCATTTTCATCTGATCTTAATAAGGATGTACCTTTACATTAAAAAAAGAAATACGAATTTAATGTTTCAAACAACTGGGGACTTGGAAGTAAACTCCATACGCTTGAAATAAGAAAAGCGCAAGCGCCTTGCCCATCGACGTACAGACTGGAGTGCCTCCGACGAGATAAAGGAAACACGGCGAGGAACGAGCCGATGTTGACTTATCGTAGGAGGAGGTGCGAAGTCTGCTAGTCGATAGGCGCTGGAGCTAGACAACAAATGGCTTTGTTCAAAATTTTAAAGCTAAAAAATCTTATACTTTACTCAATAAAAAAGGACGGAGAAACAAGTGTTTCTCTCCGTCCGTTCTGTTTAATAAAGCGTCATATACTGTTCCCGCTCCCAAGGGTGTACCTGTGTTCTGAACATCTCCCATTCAATATCCTTCGTTTCGATAAAGTTTTCAAAGATATGGTGTCCTAAAGCTTCTTTGATTACTTCGTCGGCTTTCAATTCCACGAGCGCTTCTTCAAGGTTATGCGGCAAATCAACTACGCCTTCTTCCTCACGTTCGTGTTTGTTCATAATATAAATGTTGCGGTCAACCGCATGCGGCGGTGTCAGTTGGTCTTTGATCCCGCTCAAACCAGCTTTTAAGAGCGCAGCCATTGCCAAATAGGGGTTTGCTGTCGGATCCACACTTCGAAGCTCGATCCGCGTACTTTGGCCCCTTGATGAAGGCACCCTGACAAGCGGGCTGCGGTTTTGGGCAGACCATGCAATATAACAAGGGGCTTCATATCCCGGAACAAGCCGTTTATACGAGTTGATTGTCGGGTTAGTGACCGCAGTGAATCCCGGGGCATGCTTAATAATACCGGCCATAAACTGGAAGGCTGTCTCGCTCAATTCCAGCTCCCCGTTTGTATCATAAAAGGCATTTTTGCCATTTTTGAACAATGACATATTAAAATGCATACCGGAACCGGCCACACCGAACAGCGGCTTAGGCATAAATGTGGCATGCAGCCCATGCTTCCGTGCAATGGTTTTGACAACAAGCTTAAATGTCTGAATGTTGTCGCACGCTGTTACAGCGTCCGCATATTTAAAGTCGATTTCATGCTGGCCCGGCGCTTCCTCATGGTGGGAGGCCTCGATTTCAAATCCCATTTCTTCCAACTCGAGCACAATATCTCTGCGGCAGTTTTCTCCAAGGTCTGTAGGGGCCAGGTCAAAATAACCGCCATTGTCATTCAGCTCAAGAGTCGGAGCACCTTTTTCATCCAACTTGAATAAAAAGAACTCTGGTTCAGGGCCCAGATTGAATTCTGTGAAGCCGTATTGCTCCATTTCCTTTAAAACCCGTTTCAAATTGCTTCTTGGGTCACCCAAGAACGGCTCTCCAGATTTATGGTAGACATCGCAAATCATTCTGGCCACTTTCCCTTTTCCGGCAGTCCATGGGAAAATGACCCACGTATCCAGATCCGGGACCAAATACATATCAGACTCTTCAATCCGTACAAACCCCTCGATTGAAGATCCGTCGAACATCATCTTGTTATCGAGTGCCTTTTCCAATTGACTGATCGGGATTTCCACATTTTTGACCGTTCCTACGATATCCGTGAATTGCAGTCTTACAAACTTCACGTTTTGCTCTTCAGCAAGCTGTGTAATACTTTCTTTCGTAAATATTCCCATCGAACTAAAATTCCTCCCGTGTGAAGCAGAATGACTCTGCAGCAAACAATCTCTGCGAGAAAAATATTACTTTAGTAATATAATTCCTGCGTTTTTTCCTGTCAAGATTTATTTTAAAAAGACAGCAGTAAAATGCTGTCATTCTTATGTATACACTTAATTGACATGAATCAAACCTTTTTCCATTAAACGATCTACTGCAGATACAATGGCAATTTTTACATGGGCGTATGTCAGTCCGCCCTGTACATAGGCGGAATATGGGGGCCTGATGGGACCGTCAGCAGACAATTCAATGCTTGAACCCTGAATAAAAGCTCCTGCAGCCATGATGACTTGGTCGTTATACCCCGGCATTTCGCTAGGAAAAGGCATAACGTATGAATCAACTGGTGAGGCTGCCTGGATTGCCTGGCAGAACTCTATCATCATGTCAGCATTTGTAAATTGAACCGCTTGAATCAGGTCAGTCCGGAAATCATCCCATTTTGGCGTAGTTTGAAGTCCGAGCAATTCCAAAAAGGCTGAAGTGAATACAGCGCCTTTTACTGCCTGGCCTGTCACATGCGGCGCCAAAAAGAATCCTTGGTACATTTCCAAAAGGGTATATAAAGAAGCTCCTGATTCGGCTCCCAGTCCCGGAGAAGTCATCCTGTATGAGCAGGCTTCAACCAGTTTTTCTTTTCCGACAATATAACCGCCGCTTTTCACCAAGCCTCCGCCCGGGTTTTTGATAAGGGAGCCCGCCATTAAGTCAGCGCCAACATTACATGGTTCAAGCGTTTCAACGAATTCACCGTAGCAATTGTCAACGAAAACGATCACCTGTGGATCAATTTCTTTTACAAAGCGGATCATTTCTTCGATTTCTTTGATTGTGAACGAAGGACGGTCATCGTATCCTTTGGACCGCTGAATGCCGATGACTTTCGTATTAGGTTCCATCGCTTGCGATACGGCTTCAAAGTCCACTTTGCCGTTCTCCATGAGCGGTACAGCGTTGTAACTGATTCCGAACTCCTTCAGCGACCCGCTCCCATTTCCACGGATGCCAACCACTTCTTCCAGCGTATCGTATGGTTTTCCCGTAATATATAATAGCTCATCACCAGGGCGCAGTACGCCAAACAGGGATATGGCGATTGCATGGGTTCCTGAAACGATTTGCTGCCGGACAAGGGCGGCTTCTCCGCCAAACACATCTGCATAAATTTTTTCCAGCGTTTCCCGGCCCAAATCATTGTACCCATAACCGGTTGACGGCGTAAAATGGATTTCACCCACTTGATGCTCCTGAAAGCTCCGTAACACTTTATACTGATTTTCTTCAATTACACGATCTATCTTCCGGTGGATTAGGCTTATTTTCTCTTCGGCTTTTTCAATCAAAGGCCGTAATGTCTTTTCATGCTGTAAATACTTATACATCTTGTTTTAGATACCCCTTCATATTTCAAATAATTTTAAAGACCCGGTAACCGGGTGGTTTGGAAGAACATACCCTTTGCATCTATAGGCCTGCTTTTCTTCAAGAAAAATGAGTTCCCTCAAAATGGTTTCACTCTTTAAAACCGAAAGCAGCCGGCCTTCATCAGAAGGTACAATGACATGATAATACTGCATGGATGCAACAGCCATGTCTTCGATTTTCTTCTTTAATTGGTTTCTGTCCGTTTCATTGAACGCACTGATCAACATCGTTTCTCCGGAACTCGGAACGAAATCCGAACGCACCTCGTCCGCTTTATTATATACGATCAGCTGCGGAAGATGTTCCATATCCAGCTCCTTTAACAATTCGTTCACTGTCCGCTCGTGGTTGAAATAGTCCGGATTTGAACTGTCAATAACATGAAGCAGAAGATTCGCTTCATTTACCTCCTCCAAAGTTGAACGGAAAGCGGCAATCAGCGTCGTAGGCAAATCCTGTATGAAGCCGACAGTATCCGTTATCAGCGCAGAATAGCCGCTTGGAAGCACGACTCTTCTCGTCATAGGATCAAGTGTGGCAAAAAGTTTATCTTCCTCAAATGATTCTGCCATCGATAACCGGTTGAACAATGTGGATTTTCCGGCATTTGTGTATCCGACAATCGCAATTTGGAACGTGTTGTTCTTTTTCCGCCTCTTGCGGTACCTTTCGCGGTGTTTGACAATCGTCTGCAGCTGGCTTTTGATATCATCGATCCGCCTTCTGATATGGCGGCGGTCTGTTTCAAGCTGGGTTTCTCCCGGCCCTCTTGTCCCGATTCCGCCTCCAAGCCTTGAAAGAGCTGTCCCCTGGCCCGATAACCTTGGCAATAAATATTGAAGCTGGGCCAGTTCAACCTGCAGAATCCCTTCCTTTGATTTTGCACGCTGGGCAAAAATGTCAAGGATTAAATGAGTGCGGTCCAGGACTCTGCTTGACAGCACGTTCTGCAAATTTCGCAATTGCGTCGGGGTCAGTTCGTCATTAAAAATGACCAAATCCGGTTCCAGTTCTTCTTCAAGCCGATGAAGCTCTTCCAGCTTGCCCTTGCCGATATAAGTGGCAGGGTGCAGGCGTTCCCGCTTTTGTTGAAGCTTTGCTATAACCTCTCCACGGGCAGTGGCAGTCAACGAAGCGAGCTCATCCATGGAATAGCGGAACTTTCGGTCGTTTTCATCCAGCTGGCAGCCGACGAGAATCACTTTTTCTTTCTCTGCTGATTGCACAACATCCCCTGCTTTCTTTGCATTCTTCTCCCATCATAGCAAAAATGGCTAAATTAAAAAAAGAAAAGCCGCCTTAAGGCGGGTAACACTAAGTATTTTCAGTCAGCTTAAAATCATTGCTATGAAGCATCATTAAATCATTCCGGTTGATATGGGGCTCTGTCAAAAGTCTCATCGCCTGCGACCTCACTGCTTTTTCGATTATGTTCCGAATGTATCTCCCGTTGGAAAAGGAAGGCTTGTTTCTCGCCTTCACATATATCAAATGATCCTTTAGTTTTGATCCGGCTTCCCGGCTCAGTTCATATTGCTTTTCTTTTAACATACGGCCGGCTATTTCCATCAGTTCATTCACTGAGTAGTCAGGAAACTCGAACACAAGCGGAAAACGGGACTGGAGTCCGGGATTCAAGCTCAAAAAATAGTCCATTTCCTTTGAATATCCCGCCAATATTAATATGAATGTATGCTGTTTGTCTTCCATATGTTTTACAAGAGTGTCGATCGCCTCTTTTCCAAAATCTTTTTCACCGCCGCGTCCAAGCGAATATGCCTCATCTATGAATAAAATTCCCCCTGCCGCCTTTTTAACCAGATCACGGGTTTTTTGAGCTGTGTGACCGATGTACTCTCCAACAAGATCGGCTCTTTCCGCTTCAATTAAATGCCCCTTCGGCAAAACGCCCATCTTTTGAAAAAGCTTTCCTATCAGGCGGGCAACCGTCGTTTTCCCTGTTCCCGGATTTCCTTTGAACATCATATGAAGCGCCTGTGGGCTCGTCTTCAGACCGGCAGCCTCCCGTTTCTTATTTATATATATCCAGGCGTAAACTTCTTTTAACGTCTTTTTCACATCCTGCATGCCTACAAGTGCATTCATTTCCTCTTCAATTTCTCTTAATATGGCATGCTGGCTCGGCAAAGATTTTGCAGCAGCCGGCCTGCCCTCAATCTTTCTGGTTTTTTCGCGTTTCTGCACATTGAGCATTATACTGATCTGGCCGTTATTCTTCATCTTGATTGGTTCATCCACAGCTTCTCACCTCTCATTCAGACACAGTATACGCCCAATTATGTATTTGTGTTCCTGCCGCCTGATACAATTATATTAATATCAGGGTAAACTGATTCCTTAAGAAAAAAACACGTACACCATAACGGTGCACGCAGTTGGGTGGTTTCCTATTGTTCCTCGTAATTTATCTGAACGTTTCTCTGTGGAGAAAATGTAGAAATCGCATGTTTAAATACTAGCTGCTGCTTGCCTTCTGTTTCGAATAATACGGTAAAATTGTCAAACCCCTTCACCTGCCCGCGGAGTTGAAAACCGTTCAAGAGGAAAACAGTGACAGGGATTCCTTCTTTGCGCAATTGATTTAAAAATTGATCTTGAATATTGACTGGTTGTTTCAATCTGATAGCCTCCTCTTTTTCTCTATTAGTTATGTATTCGATTTTAATTCTAGCTTTCCTGCTATAAAATCAATAATTTGCTCTATTTTGTTCAAGTGTTCCCCTTCATTGGTCATGTCAAACCATGTCACATCCATTTTATTGCGGAACCAGGTAAATTGGCGCTTTGCGTAGCGCCGGGTGTTTTTCTTTAACAAATCGACCGCTTGCTCTAACGTCAAGTTGCCTGCAAAATACTCATATAATTCCTTATATCCGATCGCCTGGACAGATTGGGTATCGCGGATGCCTTTGTCATAAAAATACCTTGCCTCCTCCAATAGCCCTTCTTCCATCATCAAATCTACCCGTTTATTGATCCGTTTATACAATTTTTCACGATCCATGCTTAACCCGATTAATGCAATATCATACAAAAGTTCGTGGTTTTGGGCTTTTGGCTGATCACTCTTTCTTTTCCCGGTCAAATGGTGGATTTCCAAAGCGCGGATAACCCTTTTAACGTTATTTGGGTGAATGCCCTCGGCGCTGCTTGGGTCGACAGCCTGTAATTCCTTGTATAGCTCCGCACCTTCTCCAGCAGCAGCCCTTTTCTCCAATTCGGACCTGTATGCAGGGTCCCCTTCCGTTTCTGTAAATCGGTAATCATAAAGGACCGACTGTACATAAAGTCCCGTACCTCCTACGATGAGCGGGACAGAACCCCGGGCAGTGATCTCATCGATTTTCTGCCTGACAACGGATTGAAACTCGGCGACCGAAAAGGGCTCATCAGGCTCCCGTATATCCAGCAGATGATGCGGAATGCCTTCCATTTCTTCAGGCCGGATTTTAGCCGTGCCGATATCCATGCCTTTATATACCTGCATGGAATCTCCGCTGATGATTTCAGAACCGAATGCTTTTGCTATTTCAATGCTTGCTTTTGTTTTGCCGACTGCTGTAGGCCCTACGAGAACAATCAGCTTTTTTTTGCTATTCAATTGTCTCACTGCTTTCTAGATTGCTTATTCTCATATTAACAGAAGTCGACTTTTTATCAAAATATCTTAATACCCGGGAAAAACGGTTACCAAAGAATGTAAACTGATTAATGCCAAAACATAAAATTTCATTCGCCCGAACATGGACCAAAAGCGGGAACCGTTTTTAAGGCCAATTACGAAGGTTTAAATACAGTGGCGGCTTTAACAGCTGTCTTCCAGCCTTTGTACAATTTTATCGATTCCTCTTCAGGCATATTGGGAAGGAATTCTTGATCCAAAGACCATTTTACCCCGATTTCTTTTTTATCTTTCCAAAAACCGACAGCAAGCCCCGCCAAATAAGCGGCACCTAAAGCGGTTGTTTCATTGATTTGCGGCCTTTCCACTTCAACCCTCAGCAAATCGCTCTGAAATTGCATCAGAAAGTTATTTCTCACCGCACCGCCGTCAACACGAAGCTTCTTCAGGGAAATGCCGGAATCCGCTTCCATCGCCATCAGGACATCTTTTGTCTGATACGCAAGCGACTCAAGCGTCGCACGGATAAAATGCTCTTTGGAGGTTCCTCTTGTCAGCCCGAAAATCGCACCGCGCACATCACTGTCCCAATAAGGTGTCCCCAGCCCCACAAATGCCGGAACAACATACACGCCGTCTGAAGATTCCACCTTCATAGCGTATTCTTCGCTGGAAGGAGAGTCATCAATCATTCTCAGCCCGTCCCTTAACCATTGAATGGCGGATCCTGCGACAAAAATACTGCCTTCAAGTGCATATTCCACTCTTCCTTCCAGCCCCCAGGCTATCGTCGTCAGCAGCCCGTGATTCGACATGACAGGCTTTTCACCTGTGTTCATCAACATAAAACAGCCTGTTCCATAAGTGTTCTTTGCCATTCCCGTATCAAAGCAAGCATGCCCGAACAAGGCAGCCTGCTGATCTCCCGCAGCTCCGGCAATCGGCACTTCCTGCTGAAAGAAATGCTGCGGCACTGTCCGGCTGTATATTTCAGAGGAAGGCCTGACTTCCGGAAGCATCGGAGAGGGAACTTCCAGGATATCCAATAATTCTTCATCCCACTCCAACGTATGAATATTGAACATCAAAGTCCTCGACGCATTTGAATAATCGGTTACATGCGTCTTGCCGCCAGAAAGCTTCCAAATGATCCAGGAATCCATCGTGCCAAACAGCAATTGGCCGCTCCTTGCTTTTTCTTTTGCGCCATCGACATGATCAAGGATCCATTTCACTTTCGTTCCTGAAAAATACGGATCGATCAATAGTCCTGTCTTTTTTCTGAATTTTTCTTCGAAACCGAGTTCACGCAATTTCCTACAAATCGACTCGGTTTGCCTTGATTGCCATACGATTGCGTTATAGATCGGTTGTCCTGTGAATTTGTCCCAAATGACTGTTGTTTCCCTCTGGTTAGTAATGCCTATGCCTGCAACCTGTGAGGGGTTCACCCTCGCCTCGGTCAGGCAGGATACGATTACAGCCAATACCGAACCCCAAATTTCATTCGCATCATGCTCCACCCAGCCGGGATGCGGGAAATACTGCGTAAATTCCCTTTGAGATATATTGACCACTTCACCATTTTTATTAAAAAGAATGGCCCTTGTACTTGTTGTACCCTGGTCAATAGCCATTATGTAAGTTTCCATAGGTTTCTTCTCCCTTCCAATATTTATATATTATAGCGATACGAATGGCAGAACGTATAAAAAAATCAAGCATCCAAACTGATGCTTGATTTATTTGCCGTAATAGGCTATGCCGATGGAAACGATCAACACGACAAACATCAATGCCGCGTACATCCATGACAGCCTTTTAATATTATACTTTAATGAAGTTTTTTCATAATCATGGGATCGCGCCAATTCATTTTCAACGGTATCCCCTTCCTCTTCATATTGTTTCATTTGTCTCGAAACGTCTTTCCCCACCAGAAATGTTCCGACAAGAGCAGCTATACTCACGATAACCCCCGCAATGATCATATAAGCAGTCATATCTTTCACTCCTTGATATCCTTACCACCATTATACCGCTTTACCGAAATATTTCATTGATTATGAAAAAAATCTGTTACAAAATAAAGATTTTTTTCCTTGCAGGCTACATAATCCGCTTAAACATTTTCTCCATGTCTTTAATGGAAAAGTGCACAATGATCGGCCTGCCGTGCGGGCAGGTGAATGGATCTTCCGCCCTCCGCAATTCATCCAACAGAGCCTGGATTTCATCGTCGCGCAAATAGCGGTTCGCCTTGATGGCAGCCTTGCAGCTCATCATGATTGCCGCTTCTTCACGAAGCTTCTTGATATCAATCTTACTCATTGAAAGCAGCTGCTCGATCATTTCTTCGATGACTGTCTGTTCCTGCCCCTTTGGAAACCATGCCGGATGTGATCTGACTATAAAGCTGTTCATCCCGAAATCTTCCAAAAAGATGCCTACAGACTGAAGTTCTTCTAAATGCTCTTTGATTTTCAAGTATTCGTCGACCGAAAACTCCAAGGTGAGCGGAACGAGCAGCTGTTGCAGGTCGCTCGTGAATTTTCCGACCTTTTCGCGGAAATATTCGTATTTGATCCTTTCCTGAGCGGCATGCTGGTCGATCATATACAAGCCAAGTTCATTTTGTGCGAATATATAGGTGCCATGCATTTGGCCGATTGGATAAAGCGCGGGAAAGCGTTCTTTTTGACGGGCTGTTTCTTCAACCTCATCAATTGCTGTGCTTTCAGGTTCTTCACTCTTTTCAATCGTTTGAACGTTCAATTCATTTGTTTTCGAAATTTGGGCAGCGGGTTCATACTCAACAGGATCATACAGCTTCTTCATTTCCGCTGCAGGCGGCAGTTTCTCTTTGTTATAGGCAGGTGCTGCGGGCGGCCTCCATTCTGTCTTGGGCTGATTTTCTTCAGCAGGCTCCAGCTTGAATTCCGGCTGGAAACTCACATTCTTCTTTTTTGGTGTTGGCACAGCCCCGGAAGGGATGAGCTGCTCCTTTTTAAATGCCTGCTTGATTGTTTCAGTGACGAATTCTTTTAATTCCTGCTCTTTGCTTAATCTGACTTCCAATTTTGCAGGATGGACATTTACATCGACTAAAATCGGATCCATTTCGACTGATAGAAGAGCGATGGGAAACCGCCCTACGGGCAGCAGCGTATGATAGCCTTCCAGAATCGCTTTCACAAGTGAATAGTTTTTGATAAACCGGCCGTTGATCATCGTTGATAGGTAGTTCCGGGATGCCCGCGTAATTTCGGGGCGGGCAATAAACCCTGACACCGAAAAGTCCAATGATTTGGCACTTATTTGAATCATATCCCTGGCAACGTTTTTTCCATAGATGGCTGACAGGACCTGCCTTATGTCTCCGTTTCCATTTGTATGAAGCAAATTTCTTCCGTCATGGCTCAGGCGGATGGAAACTTCCGGATGGGCCAGCGCCAAGCGGTTGGCCACGTCAGTAATATGCCCGATTTCAGTATGAAGGGTCTTAACATACTTCAACCGGGCAGGCGTATTGAAAAACAAGTCGGAAACCGTGATGTCCGTCCCTTTTCGTGAAGGAGCTTTTTCATGGCTGATCAGTTTCCCGCCTTCCAGAACCGCTTTCGTACCGTCTTCCCCTTCCCTTGCTGTAACTATCGTCAAGCGCGAAACAGAGGCGATGCTCGGAAGGGCTTCTCCCCTGAAACCGAGAGTGCGGATGCGGAACAGATCATGCTCATCTTTGATTTTACTCGTCGCATGTCTTTTAAATGCCGAGACAATATCTTCTTCGCCTATGCCTTTGCCATTATCAATGACACGAATTTCGCCAAGGCCCGCTTCTTTTATATTAATTTCAACAATGGTGCTGCCCGCATCAACAGAATTTTCCACCAGCTCTTTTACAACAGAGGCAGGGCGCTCGACAACTTCACCGGCGGCTATTTTGTTGGACAGGGCGTCATCCAGCTCTATGATTTCACGCATCGTTTGCTCCTCCCCTGAGTTATTTCCTTAATTTTTTCTGCAGCGAAAACAGGACATTCAAAGCTTGCAGTGGGTTCATTTCAAGCAAGTTCAAACTCTCGATTTCTTTTAAAACCTTCTTCCCATGCTTATCAGCGCCCGTTTCCTTCGGTTCGGAGAAAAAGGCCAATTGCTCATTCGAAGCAGCCGCAGTTTCTTTAATTTCTTCCCTTGAAACAGAAGCGGTATTTTTCTTGCCATTGGTCTTTTCCAGCTGGCTTAAAATTTCTTCTGCACGCCGGATGAGCGTTCCGGGCAGCTCCGCCAGCTCAGCCACATGGATACCATAACTTTTGTCGGCGGCGCCATCCTTCACTTTATGCAGAAAGACGAGTTTGCCTTGGTGTTCCGCTGCGCTAACATGGACATTTTTTAAATGGGGTAACTGCTTATCCAATCCTGTCAGTTCATGGTAATGGGTTGAGAACAACGTTTTGGCACCGATCTGCTCATGGATATGTTCAATGATCGCCTGGGCGAGCGCCATCCCGTCATAAGTGGAAGTGCCGCGCCCGATTTCATCGAATAATATCAAACTGTTTTTAGTCGCATTTGTAATGGCATTTTTCGCTTCCAGCATTTCAACCATAAACGTGCTCTGCCCCGAAATCAGATCGTCTGCTGCACCGATTCTCGTAAAAATTTGGTCAAAGATTGGAAGCTTCGCTTTTGACGCAGGTACGAAACATCCGATTTGCGCCATAATTGCCGTTAGGGCCACCTGTCTCATATACGTACTTTTACCTGACATATTCGGTCCCGTAATGAGAAGCATTTCCCTTTTATCATCCATGATGCAGTCGTTTGGAACATATTCTTGCGAACCCATCACTTTTTCTACCACCGGGTGCCTTCCGTCTTCAAGGATCAGTTCACGGCTGAAATGGAGCTCTGGCTTCACATAATGCCTTGCTTCGCTGACAGTTGCAAAGCTTTGGTAAATATCAATCTCGCTGATGATTTTTGCTGTTTTTTGCAGCCTTGGGATAAATTGTTTTACTTGATCCCGCAGATCCAGAAATAAATCGTACTCCAGTTCAATGGATCTTTCATCCGCCTGAAGAATCAAAGCTTCTTTTTCCTTTAGTTCGGGTGTGATAAATCTTTCGGCATTCGTCAATGTCTGCTTTCGCTCATATCGGCCTTCTTCAAGGAACTTCACATTGGCTCTTGTCACTTCGATATAATAGCCAAATACCCGGTTATAGCCCACTTTCAATGATTTGATGCCGGTTTTTTCACGCTCGTCCTTTTCCAATGCGGCAATCCAGCTTTTGCCGTTTCGGCTCGCATCGCGGTATTTGTCCAATTTTTCATTATAGCCGTCTTTGATAATGCCGCCTTCTTTGACGGATATCGGCGGATTTTCCGCCACTGCCCGTTCGAGCAAATCAGTCAGTTCTTCACAAGGATCAAGCGACTGGGCGAGCCTGTCCGTTTCGTCGTTTCCCATATCTTCTATCAAGCTCCGAATCGCCGGGATCTGCATCAGTGATTTTTTTAATTGGATGAAATCACGTGCATTGGCGTTTCCGAAAGCCACTCTTCCGGCCAGCCGCTCCAAATCATAGACGCCTTTTAATAGCTCCTGCAAATCAAGGCGCTCGAAATAATGTTCGATGAATAACTCTACCAAGAGCAGGCGCTTTTCAATGATTGATTTGCTGATCAGCGGCCTGTCAAGCCATTGTCTGAGCAGGCGCCCTCCCATTGCAGTGGACGTTTCGTCCAGCAGCCAAAGCAGCGTTCCTTTTTTGTCTTTGCCGCGGATGGGCTCTGTAATCTCCAAGTTTCTTTTGGAATAAAAATCTATTTTCATAAATTGGTTGTTTTCATAGATTGTAAATGGCTGCAAATGATCGAGACCGCGCTTTTGTGTCTTTTTCAAATAATGAAGCAGCCGCCCGGCCGGCTCCCGCAGCTCTTTAGCATTCAGCTTTTGAAGAATGTGCTGAAACTCATCGTGAATATAGGAGTTCTCTTCATAAGAAATGACGGCCTGGCATCTTTCTTTTATTTTTCCAAGAAGGCTTTTATCTTCATCCGGACATGAAATAACTTCTTTTGCACCGATTGTTGCCAGTTCATCCAAGAGCAGATCAACCGAACCTTCCAGCAACGTTACCATGCTCTCCCCGGTTGAAAGGTCTGTATAGGCAATTCCGTATGACTGGTTATTGAAACTGGCGATTGCGGCGATGTAATTATTTTCCTTTGCTGCAATGCCTTTTCCATCCATCACTGTCCCAGGGGTGATCAGCTGGACAACTTCACGTTTGACCACGCCCTTGGCATGCTTGGGATCTTCCGTCTGTTCGCAAATAGCCACTTTATATCCTTTTTGAATTAATTTCTCAATATAGCCCACAGCAGAATGATGCGGAACACCACACATCGGTATTCTTTCTTCCGATCCGCCGTCTCTGCTTGTTAAGGTGATTTCCAGTTCCTGGGATGCCTTCAGTGCATCATCAAAAAACAGCTCGTAAAAGTCGCCGAGACGAAAAAATAAAAAGGCATCCTGGTACTCTGCCTTTATTTTTAAATATTGCTGTATCATTGGTGTATACTGCTGACCCATATGTACCCGTTTCCTTTCCATTCGAACACTTAGACTGATTATATCATACCATTAGTGGAGCAGCTGTTTCCAACAAGAAAAGCGCAAACGCTCGTTTAGCGACGTACAAACGGAAATGCGGAAGACGGCTGTTTAGGGGCGACAAGCGCTGGAGGGCAATCCAGTGAAGTCGTTCTTTGACTTCATTGGATTGACCGAAGCGACCTCGAGCCCCTGCCGTCTGAAGCTAGACACTGGAGCACTCCGCAATGAGATAAAGGATAAGGAAAGGCGGAGAGTGCCTGCTTATCGGCGCAAAGCTAGACGAGCGCTGAAGAAGGCGTAGTTTGCCTTCAGCAGCGATTGGCTTAATCCTTGCGCCGATGGCACTCGGAGCCGATGTTGACTTATCGTAGTGCTCTGAGCCCTCTTCCTCGAATAAACATCCACACAGAAAAAGCGAAGCTTTTTCGAGGAAAGGAGGCGCGAAGTTTGCTAGTCGCTGAGCGCTGGAGCTAGACAAAGAAAAGTTATCCACAGACATGAAATTTTTATAATTTCCTGGGCAAATAAAAAAACCGGGAGCCCTCCCGGTCTACACTTATTCCTCTTCATGTGCCACCAAAAAATCCGGGTCAATTTCCTCGAATTCTTTGTCATCCAACTCATCTTCCAATTCATCTTCCCAATCATCGTCATCAGAGGAGCATTTATCATGGATGGCGACACATACTTTCGTTTCACCGATGACTTCAACAAGGAATTCCCTTTCCACATTGACGAGTATTCTGTTCCCCTTCTTTGATATGACAGCTTCGACACAATTTGGCTGTTGGAGCACTTTGGCAGAGACGATCTTATCATCCAGACAATCAGGGTCACGGTATTTAAGTTTGATTACATCTTTATAATCAATTTTTTCGGTCACCACAGATGTCTTTGTGTTATCATGATGGGAATACCAAACATTAATATCAAAAGAGCCGGAGACTTCGACATTCTTGCCTACTTTCCGTGCTTCGTATTTATGGTTGATAATCCAACAGCCCAGTATGCTCGAAGGATGGTGTGGCGGGTTGATCGTATGATTGGACAATGTCATTTTACGCCCTTTCGCAACGACCGCTTTCGTTATAATTTCTCTATATTCTGCCATTCGAGCGAAACCTCCTCATTCATTTTCATTTCATCGTATGCATTCATCTGGACTCCTGTGCTTAATTTGCCTGTCGCCAGCCGCCTATATTTAGGCAATTATCCAGTGTCGGCTTTAGGTATTTGGCGGATTTTTCCTGTTTATCATATAGATACATTGAGAGCCTGATTTGCACATTATAAATTATGGCATCTGTCATGAATGGGTGTTTGTCCAACAAAAAGAGCCCCCGCCCAAATGGGCGAGAGCTCCCGGATTGTTTTATGGTTAAATCAAGAACAGCCGGAAGGGCTGTTTTTCAGTTTTGATCCCGTTTCCCCTGTCAGCAGATCACCGCCTGTGGAAACGAGAATTTCATCTGTGACTTTATTCGAAATGGCGCTTGCCACCATTTGAAGCAAATCGTTGACATCCGTTTGCGATTGCTTAAACTCTTGAACAATAGGAATTTCATCCAATTCCTTTTCAAGTTTTTCAAGTTTCTCTTCAACAAGCTTCAGTGCACGGTCTTTTTCGTAATGTTGAAAATTGACCGCCTGCTTTTGTAAGCTTTTGATACTTGCAATCATTTCCCTGACTTTTTGATTTTCGTTAATTTGAGCCTCTGCGCGTTTAAAGAAGTCCACTTCTTCCGTATTGGCGATCATTCTTGCCAATTCATGCGCACGCTCAACGATATCCTCTTTTGTATACTTTGCCATCTTAGTTCACCTCTGCAGCTTCTCGTTCTTCCACCATTACTCCATCCAGCGTCCAAGTTTTTGCCTCAACAATTTTTACATTGACCAATTTTCCGATTGCAGACTTCGGTCCTTTGAAATTGACAAGTTTATTTTTACGGGTATATCCTGCTAGAACGTCAGGATTATTTTTGCTTTCGCCTTCAACAAGCACTTCCACAACCTGGCCCTCATATTTTTTCATTGCTTCTGCGGAAAGTTCGTTTACTAATTGGTTTAGGCGCTGCAGTCTCTCTTTCTTTACTTCCATCGACACATTATCTTTCATTTTTGCCGCCGGAGTGCCGTCACGCGGTGAATAGATGAAAGTATAGGCTGTTTCGAATCCGACTTCCTTGTACAGCGTCAACGTTTCTTCAAATTGCTCATCCGTTTCATTAGGGAAACCGACGATAATGTCTGTTGACAAGGAAACATCCGGGATGGCAGCTTTTATCTTTCTCACAAGTTCGAGATATTGTTCACGGTTATAGACACGTCCCATAATTTTTAAAATATCACTGGAACCTGATTGAACCGGCAAATGGATATGCTCCATCATATTTCCTTTTTTCGCCAGGACCTCGATAAGACGATCGTCAAAGTCACGCGGATGGCTGGTTGTAAAACGGATGCGAGGGATATCGACCTTTCTTAACTCATCCATCAGGTCTCCAAGGCCGTACTCCATATCATCGAAATCTTTTCCGTACGCATTGACGTTTTGGCCAAGAAGAGTGATTTCTTTATACCCCTGGGCGGCCAAGTGGCGGACTTCCTGGATGATATCTTCCGGACGTCTGCTCCTTTCTTTGCCGCGGGTATATGGAACGATACAGTACGTGCAGAACTTGTCACATCCATACATAATGTTGACCCACGCCTTAATATTGCCCATACGGACTTTCGGGAGATTCTCGATGATGTCCCCTTCTTTAGACCATACTTCGATGACCATTTCCTTGGACATATATGCTTCATTTAAAATGTGCGGCAGTCGATGAATGTTGTGCGTTCCGAAAATCATGTCGACAAATTGGTGTTTTTCCAAAATTCGGTTGACAACTGATTCTTCCTGTGACATACATCCGCACACGCCGATCAAAAGACCGGGCTTTTCCAATTTCAGCGACTTCAAATGGCCGAGTTCGCCGAAGACTTTGTTTTCCGCATTTTCACGGATAGCGCAAGTATTCAAAAGAATGACATCTGCATCCTCGACAGTTTCAGTATGTTCGTAACCCAGCCCCATAAAAATGCCCGCCATAACCTCGGTGTCATGCTCATTCATTTGGCAGCCGTACGTACGGATATAAAACTTTCTACCTTCTCCCATACCAAGAAACTGTTCGGGAATCTCAAAGTCTTTATGATATTTGACCTCTTCCCGTCCCCTCTTTCTCGCATCTTTCAAGGAAGGAGGCATATAGACAGTTTGGAAATACTTGCTGTAATCCTTCTCTTTTGTTTCAGAGGAGGCGCTTTGCTGCACTTGCTTGCTTTCCAAACGCTGCTTCTCGTTCATAAAAATCCCCTTTCTAATTTATAAACACAAATTCGGCCTATTAAGAGCCAAAACGGATTTAGATGCAATGCAGGATTTTTCCATACATTCTATTAGTATAATGCCTTTTTTTTTGAATACAACAGGAGGGTACTTTTGTAGACAATTATTCGGAAATACATAATGGATAGGACCAAATTACCTTACATAAAAACTGTGAAAAGCACGAATCATTTTATGTATTTTGAGGATGACTGATAGGCATAAATGTCTGCCTTAAAAAAAGAGCTTTTTCAGCCCTATTTGGAATCCTTATGATTATTATACATTAACCTGAATTACGAAAGTAAAAT
>NZ_QYTU02000014.1 GCF_003605365.2 Siminovitchia fortis | reverse complement strand
AATTACACAAAACTTTTTACATTCTCAGTTAAAAGGGATGATGATTCCGAAATAAATAGGATCGACCCCAATCTTGATCTCTTCTCTTTTATAAACTTTTCTGCAAACAAAGAGGTTTTTATCAATTAAAACCTCTTTGTTTCTGGTTTTATTTGTATCTAAATCTAAAGCGTTTTAAAGCTCTTTGTTTTGAAGTGGAATAAGGAATTCTTGGTTTAAACTTAACTGCTTGAGCAATCTCTTTTTCCAACTGATCTCCTTCTTGAAGCAGCTTGTTTGCTTCCATTAATATTTTATCGATGTCTTGGTATCCAGTCTTTTTTACGGATTGTTGAACAGCAGTCATTTTAAAATCCCTCCTTATTCCCTTTTATTGTATCATATTGAAGAATTAACGTACACATTCGTGCGTAAAATTCCACTGTCCGTAAGTCGGCTTCACTAAAACCATTCATTGCTTCAGACTGAAGGCATAACACTCCCAGAATTTGATCCGATTGGTGTGGCTGGCATCCCTTGATCATTAAACCGTTTGTCACTATTATCGATAACATTTACTATAGATGGCTTCCCTTCTTCCCAAATATATCCTGCAAAGCCAACGCCCTTTTTAAATGTTCTTTTGGCAATTGATTCTGCATTTATTCTTACGGACTCAATAATTTTTAATTCATCATCATGAACTTTGAATAAAGAAATGGATTTATCAGACTGGTCTTTTTCAAGTACGGTGATGCATTCGTCAAGAATATAACGGAGCATTTGATTTGTAAGATCATCATTTTTATTTTTAAACAGAAAGTTAAATGATCTTAGCAAGCGATTTGCATTATCGTTATGTCTAATTGATACACGGAGTTTATCCTCCATTGACTTAAGGGTTTCTTTTAATTTTCTCGTGTGCTCTTGACTTCTTTGGAGGAGTTTTTGCGTTAATAACAACTTAGTACTGACTTCTTTGTATCTTCGCTGAAGTAATAAAGGCCCCTTCGTAAATTCAGGGTCATAAAAAGGATTTGGAAAGCTCAACCCTGAAGTTCCTATTGGATCCCCTGTGCTTCTCCAATAATCCCCAATTAGTCTTACTAACTTATATGTAAGAAATACGATTGCAACAAAGCTGATAACATGTATCTCAGTTATATCCGAATCTTTCAACCTTTCAATACCAGAAATATTTGCCACCCAAGTTAGAAAACGAGCTAAAGGTACAGTCATTCCATAAATTGTAGCTGCTAATAGAATGAATGCTAAAAAATAACAAAAAATAATCTTTCCCACGGAAGTAGTTTTTTCGTTTTCTGTCTGCCCGTTGTAATCTCTTTCAATTTCCGGCATCATGTCACCTCCACCCTTAAGGCTCGATTAAGTATTGTTTACTTATGTCAACTTTTATTACAAAGGAAGAAAAACTCCCTGAGTTTCTAGGTGGGGGAGACAAATGGAGAGGAAAGACTTTTGTAAGGGAGTCTTGTTATTTCTATTGCAATAGAACATACATTCGCAAGTCAAGATTTAGCTATAGTTGGATCGGATGGGCTTTTTAAGGAGGAATATAACAATCAAGCTCCGCTTTCATTTACTTTTTATGTGCCGCCGTTTTTTCCGGATCCCAAATATAATAGACGGCAATCTTCTGATATAATTTTGCACCATATTCACGAACTTTTCCTTTTTTCAAGACTCCCATACTTCAAAGTGACATTTGCTTTGCAGTCCGGCCCTTTATAGCAACTTTGCCCTTCAGGGTGTCCTTTTTCAAAGAAGCCCTGTATATAGAAGGTGACAACAGCGGCAGGTGCAGGAGGCTGACAGCTTTCATCGCTGCTGATTTTTGCAAAAAGAGGGGGAAGGTTCGATGAGCAGATTGTTGATTGAGGAGCATCCCGTGCTGATTATTCCGTCGCTGGCTGTGAAGCTTGGGATAAGAGAAGCGGTGGTGCTCCAGCAGATGCATTATTGGATTGTAAAAAGCACGCATATCAGGGAGAAACGGAAGTGGGTCTACAACACGTATAAGGATTGGCATGAACAGCTCCCGTTCTGGTCGGAGAGGTCGATTAGACATACGATCTATTCGCTTGAGAAGAAGGGATTGCTGCGGTCTGCGATGTTCAACAAGTCGAGAATGGACCAGACAAAATGGTATACGATCGATTATGAAAAACTGGCCAAGTTGGATATCCAGGATCCGCAGGTCCAATCACCTGCCTTGCACGGTCAAATGAGCTGGCAGCGGCTGGCAGATGAGGAGGTCAGTTTGACCAAACCAATACCAGAGATTACTACAGAGACTACAACAAAGAAAATACATATTCCCTTTTCCGAGATCGTTGAATACTTAAATTCGAAAACAGGATCGGCCTACAAGCCGAGTACGAAGCGGACACGGGATCTGATCCGTGCACGCTGGAATGAAGGGTTCACCTTGAAGGACATGAAGAAAGTCATTGACCTGAAGACAGCGGAATGGCTGCACAATCCGTATTGGAGAAAATATTTACGCCCGGAAACATTGTTTGGAACGAAATTTGAGTCGTATCTGAACCAGAAGCCGACGGTAAAAAGAGTGTGGCGTGAGGAGGAGTTTAACCTTGATGACTAAGCGGGAGACGTTTTCGCTGATGGCAAGAATTGCGGTTTACTACGAACAATTCGAGCTGGATCAGAAAAAGCTGGATTCGTGGCATGAGGTGCTGAAGGACTGCAATCTCGAGGAGTTGGAAGCTGCTCTACACGAGCATGTATCGGCTTCTGTGTACCCTCCGAAGATCGCCGATCTGCTGAAGAAGCCGGCATCGGCGCGGGTGGTGCCAGACCCTGAAGAAACGGAAAGGATCACGGCTGGGAATGAAAAGCCTGCCAGCCGCGAAGTGGTGGAGAGTGAGCTTGCGAAGGTGCGAGCCATTTTGGGTAAAGGCAGAGGAGAATTTTGATGGAGGCAAGGGCGCTGTACAGCCGGGAAGTGGAGGAGGCCTTTGTGGGAGCGCTCTTGCTGGATGGGGATTTGGCAAAAGAGTGCACCATCAAGCCCGGGCAGCTGTATATGTCCAGATTGCGGGTGCTGCTTGCGGCTATTCAGCGTCTATGTAAAAAAGGGGAGCCGATCGACCCGGTGTCCGTCATCCAGGAAGTCGGCCTGGACAATGTGGAGAGTGTCGGCGGCATCAGCTATGTGACGGACCTGGCCGCCCGTGTACATACAACCGCCAATGTCTGGCATTACGAGAAGCTGATCCAGGAATATGACCAAAAAAGAAAGGCGGTGAAGGTCGCAAGCCGGATTCAAGAAGGAGTACAGGGAGAAGACATTTCCACCGTGCTGAAAAACGGCATCCAAGATCTAGTGAAGCTCGAAGAGGGTTTGGTCGATGAGGAGTTGGGCGATATTTCTTCGGGTCTTGTCGATCTTTACGTGGAGTCCGAAAAAGATCAAGGAGAGGTGACCGGCATTTCCTCCGGCTTTCGACATTGGGACCGCCTGACCGGCGGGCTGCAGGAGTCGGAGCTGCTTGTCATTGGGGCACGGCCGAGCATGGGCAAAACGGCATTTGCCTTGAACCTCGCATTGACCGCTGCAAGACAGGATGTGGTAATCATTTTTTCACTGGAAATGCCCAAGCATCAGCTACTGAGAAGGGCAGTTGGCCTGGCGGGAAGTATCAGCTCGGTAAAAATGAGAAATCCACGGCGCCATTTCGAGGAGGCCGATTGGGCGAAACTGACGGGGGCCATGGGAATGTTGTCCGAGGCGAACTTGCATATTTTCGATAAGCCGGCGATGGATATCGGCTACATGTGGGCAAAGGTGCGTAAGCTCCGTAGGGAATACGGCAACGGTAAAAGGTTCCTCGTCATCATTGATTATTTGCAGCTTATTGCAGGAGATGCAAAGTACAGGCCGAACCGCCAGGCGGAGATCAGCGAAATCAGCCGGATGCTAAAGATGCTGGCAAGGGATTGCCAAGTGGCAGTGGCAGCCCTTTCCCAGCTAAGCAGAGGGGTGGAGAGCCGGCAGGATAAACGGCCAATCCTTCCCGATCTGCGGGAAAGCGGGCAAATCGAACAGGATGCCGACGTCATCGCCTTCCTGTACCGTGATGATTATTACCGGAAGGATACAGATCAGCCGAACATCGTCGAAGTGATCCTGGCGAAACAGCGGAATGGCCCTATTGGTACCATCAGGCTCACTTTTGACAAGGAGTGTGGGAGGTTTGGGGATGTGTGAGGATAGGCTTATGGGATTCGAAAAAGGCGAATTGTTTTGGTGAGTGGTCCCCATCCACCTCGGACTCAAGTAGAATGGATTGGATGCCAGGCACATTCATAAACTGTAAAATCGGTTTTGCCGGACTTTTATTTGCTTCCTCCTTCATAGAAATTGGTGTATGAAAATATAAAAAATCTATATTGACGAATTCGAAGAGTTCTTCGAGGTATAATGACCGCAATTAGGAAACAAAGGAGGTGCCCATCATGACAAAAAAAGAACCGAGTTATTCATTTGAAGATCACGTGCAGCAAACGTTGAAAAACATCAATGTTTTTCTCAGGGGTGAAGGACTGAAGAGGAAGCGGCTTGCGCAAAAGTTAGGGATGTCTGAATCGAATTTCTCTGATTATTTACAAGGGAAAAGGTCAAATGTTTTAGAGTTTTCCGCCAGATTGGAAGAAGTTCTGGGGCTGGAAGGAAATTATTTTGCAGATCCTGATTTTGCCTATCGATCAGCCGAATCGAAGCAAGAACAACAGGCTATGATCATTTCGAAAGGGAACTTATCGCCAGAAGGCGAGGAAGGGTTGCATCAGCTGCTTAGAATTTCCGAATTAGTTGAAACGTATGATGTGGAGGATCATTCAGATGCCTGAGATCACTTTTGATGATCTGCCCGAAGTAATTGAGGAGAACAAGCTGATTGCTTCAGAAATTCATATGAAGGTGGATCAATATCTAAAGAATGATCACCCTAAGGGCTGGAACAAAATAGATGGTGCCAAAAGATTTATTGAGCAAAATCATCATGGCTTCGGGAGTGTGGGGCCTGTCCCCCAAAGAATTAACGCGTTATTGTACTGAGGGACAGACCCCAAAAACCCGAATGGTAAAATGGGCAGCATACTTGAAAAATGATCTAAATTTTGGCTAACTTTAATATTTAATATGTTTGTGGTAAACTTCACAATGGCAGAGCTCCTTTCTTTGGATTTTAGTAATAAGTAACCTAAATTTACCAAAGGCTGGGGTCTTTTTATATTTAAAAGGGTTATTATGTCTTAATCTGAGGCAAATATTACTTACTATTTAAATTAAATTTAAACATCTGGGGTTTTTTATTGATGCAGAGATTCACAATGATTCACATAAAAAATTAATTCAGAAAAGATCGACCTGTGAATTTTGGTCTATAACAAAGGGAACGTAAAGGGAAGTGTCGAATTTTTAATTATCCAACATTTGTCCCAAGGGGGGAGGACAGTGTCAACGCCTTATCATGCAAAGTATTACGCTCACGAATTAACAAGGCAATCCGCCAAAGATGGTGTTGAAAAGTTTTCAAGGTCATTATTTGATGCTTCGATCGATTTAAATCCACATCAAATTGAAGCTGCTTTATTTGCCTTTCGATCACCTTTATCCAAAGGAGTTATTCTGGCTGATGAGGTTGGATTAGGCAAAACAATTGAAGCAGGGCTCGTTTTATGTCAGAAATGGGCGGAACGAAAGCGAAAACTGCTTATTATTTGTCCTGCTTCGTTACGCAAACAATGGAGTGTGGAGTTAAAAGAAAAGTTCAATCTACCAAGTATCATTTTAGAAGCCAAATCTTTTAATGAGTTTGCCGGAAAAGGGATAAGCAACCCTTTTGCTCAAAATGCAGTGATTATTACTTCTTTTCAATTTGCGAATAGAAAAAAAGGTGAAATCAGTTTAGTTCCGTGGGATCTGGTTGTTATTGATGAAGCACACAAACTTCGTAATGTTTATCGAAACAGTAATAAGATGGGAAAAGGTATTAAAGAAGCTCTAGAAAATCGCAAAAAGATTTTAGTAACTGCTACTCCGTTGCAAAATTCCTTACTGGAGCTATTTGGTTTGTCTTTATTTATAGATGAGCATATCTTTGGAGACATTGGCTCTTTCAGGGCTCAATATATGAATGGCAAAGGAAGCCTAATGGAATTAAAAGAGAGACTACGGACATTTTGTCATCGAACGCTTCGTTCACAGGTTTTAGAATACATACGTTATACAGAAAGAATTCCAATAACATTTCCTTTTAGGCCAACAGATGATGAACAGGCGCTATATCAAGCTGTCTCGGATTTTCTTTTACGTGAGGATACATATGCCATCCCAAAGAGGCAAAAAAACCTTACAACACTTATTATCCGAAAGTTGCTTGCATCTTCGTCCCAGGCTTTAGCAGGAACTTTACAAACGATAAAAGACAGATTAGAAGATTTACTGGAAAAACAAAATGTATCTGATGATAATTTGCTGGATCAAATGGTAGAAGAAGATGAAATAGATAATGAATGGATGGAATATGACGATGAAAACGAAACGGAAAATGATGCAGTTGAAGACTCTATACATATTGAGAAATTAAAAGAAGAAATCCAAGAGGTAAATCGTTACTTACATTGGGCGCGTGCAATCAGAATAGACAGCAAAACTCGAGCCCTATTAAAGGCGCTAGAAACAGGATTTACAGAAATGAGCAAAATGGGCGCAAACCGTAAAGCTCTAATCTTTACAGAGTCTAGAAGAACGCAGGAATACTTAAAAGATTTCCTGGAAGCAAACGGATTTGCCGGTAAAGTTGTTTTATTTAATGGTACGAATAACGATGAACACTCCAAAGCCATTTACAATCGATGGTTAGAAAGGTACCAAAATACCGAAAAAGTAAGTGGCTCAAAAACAGCAGATATGCGTGCTGCTCTCATCGAATACTTTAGAGACAATGCGGACATTATGATTGCTACTGAGTCAGCCGCGGAAGGGGTAAATCTCCAATTTTGTTCTCTAGTTGTTAATTATGATTTGCCCTGGAATCCCCAGAGAATTGAACAGCGAATAGGAAGATGCCATCGATATGGCCAGAAACATGATGTAGTTGTTATTAACTTCCTGAATGAACGCAATGATGCGGACAGAAGAGTATTTGAACTATTAAATGAAAAATTCAATTTGTTTACCGGTGTTTTGGGTGCATCGGATGAGGTATTGGGGACAGTTGAGTCTGGGGTGGACTTTGAGAAGCGGATATTGGACATTTATCAACGGTGCAGAACACCAGATAAAATAGAAAATGCTTTTAATCAATTACAAAGTGAACTAGAACAACAAATAAAAAGCCGTATGATTGATACGAGGAAGGCACTTTTAGAACATTTCGATGAAGATGTCCATGCAAGATTGAAAGTACATCTTGAAGATACAAAGTATCAGTTGGACCGAGTAAGTAAAATGTTTTGGGCTTTAACTAAAGTAATTCTAAATGATAAGGCTCAATTTAATGAAAAAGACTTTAGCTTTCATTTGATTAAAGAACCACAGATTGGCGAGGTACGAAAGGGACAGTACGAACTTATTTCAAAGAATAAAAAAGAATCGAATGCCTATTTGTATCGATTATCGCATCCACTTGGGGAGTATGTGTTAGACGCCGGCAAGAAAATTGAAACACCTATTAGTGAAGTGGAATTTGATATCACAAACCACCCTGTTCGTTTATCGGTTGTTGAGAATTTAAAAGAGAAGAGCGGTTATTTAACTTTAACAAAATTAACAATTGACTCTTTTGAGAGAGAAGAATATTTACTGTTTAATGGTTTTACTGATGATGGCAAACAAATCGACCAAGAAATATGTGAAAAGCTGTTCCATTGTAAAGGAAAAGTCCGAAAAATAACCAGTTTGCCTAAAGAAAAGCATGATCAGTTGTTAAAGGATGCAAAAAGGCATGCAGAAGCGACAATTAGCCTATCACTTGAAAATAATAATAAGTTCTTTCACGAAGAGAGGGAGCGATTAGAAAAGTGGGCGGATGATTTGGTACTGGCATCAGAAAAGGAGCTTAATGATACCAAAGCAAAGATTAAAGAAGCGAAACGTCAGGCACGATTGGCCACTTCGACAGAAGAGCAGCACCAAATCCAAAAGCAAATCAAGGAGCTGGAAAAACTCCAACGTAGACAAAGACAGCGCATTTTTGAAGTGGAAGATGAAATAATGGATAAGCGTGATGAGTTAATAGAAGAACTTGAGAAAAGAATGGTACAGAAAACGAAACAGGAAGAATTATTCACGATTCGTTGGAAAGTAGTATAGGGGGTAAAAGGAAATGGCAACAACGCAACAACAAAAGTTTGTTGAATTATTAAAAGAAATGTTCCAATTTGATCAAGCAGACTTAGACTTTGGCATATACCGGATTATGAACCAAAAGAGAGATGAAATCAACAAGTTTTTACATGAGGACCTGGTACCCCAGGTAAAACAAGCATTCGAAAAATATAAGAATACGGATGTAGAGAAAATTAAACACCAAATTGAAGAATTAGAGACAAAGTTAAGCGAGATGGGTGTTGCTAAAGAAAGCTCTGAAAAGTACTTAATATTAAAAGAGAAGTTAAATCAAGGTGTTGATCTAGCAGCTTTAGAAAATGAAGTGTTCTCTCATTTGACAACTTTTTTCCGCCGCTATTATGACAAAGGTGATTTCATTTCCCTGCGTCGTTATAAAAAAGACGTGTATGCCATACCGTATGAAGGTGAAGAAGTTAAGCTTCACTGGGCAAATGCTGATCAATACTATGTAAAAACCTCTGAGTATTTCCGTGATTATACGTTTAAACTTCCATCTGGAAAGACTGTTCACTTTAAATTAGTAGAAGCAAGTGCAGAGCAAAATAACAATAAAGCACAAGAAGAAAGGTTTTTTATTCTTAATGAAGACGAGCCAATAAAAGAGCAAGATGGAGAGCTTTTTATTTATTTCGAATATCGGCCCACGGAAGCTAAACTAAAGCAAAATCAACTAAATGAAAAGGCAAAGGAGCACATATTTTCTCTTAGTGGATATAATGACTGGCTGAAAGAATTACAATCACTTGCACCAACAGAAAAAAACAAGAAAAGAACATTATTCGAAAAACATTTAACGGATTACACCGCCCGCAATACATTTGACTATTTTATCCATAAAGACTTGGGCGGTTTCCTCCGCCGCGAGTTAGATTTTTACATAAAAAACGAAGTAATGCACTTGGATGATTTAGATACTGAAAATGAAAAGCACTTTGAGCAATACCTTTCAAAAATTAAGGTCATTAAAAATATTGGCCATAAAATTATTGCCTTCCTAGAGCAAATTGAAAACTTCCAGAAAAAGTTATGGCTAAAGAAAAAATTTATCATCGAGAGTAATTATTGTATAACACTTGATAAAATATCAGAAGAATTTTACCCCGAAATTATAAATAACCGAGCTCAAATTAACGAATGGAAAAAATTATTTTCTATTGATGAAATCACTTCTGATTTAACCAGCTTGTCAGAAGAGTTTCTTAGAAGTAACCCTTATTTAGTAGTAGATACAAAATATTTTGACGAAACTTTTAAGGACAATATTCTTAAGAGAATAGAAAATTTGGATCAAGCAATAAATGGGGTTTTAATTCATAGTGATAATTTCCATGCTCTTAATTTATTGCAAAAAAAACATGAAGAACAAATTAAATGTTGTTATATTGATCCTCCTTATAACACAAATGCAAGTAAAATAATATATAAAAATGGATATGAGCATTCAAGTTGGCTTTCTTTGATGCATGATAGAGTAAGATTGGTAAAAAATCTTTTAAATAAGAGTGGTATTATTCAAGTAGCAATTGATGACTATGAATTTAGACGATTGAATATGCTAATGGATTATATTTTCGGACAAAACAATTTTATATCTAATATTGCAATTTTAACTAATCCGAAAGGTAGAGACCAAGAATATATTGCTCAAGCCCATGATTATACTATTATTTACTCAAAAGATAAGAAATTTGCTGAAACAAACCATTTTGTCTTAAGTGATGAAGAGATGAGTAAGAAGTACTCTATTGGGGAAGGTGAAGAATCCTACCGGGAACTCCCACTAAAGAGAACGGGTAGTGGTAAATGGCGTGAAGATAGACCTTATATGTTTTTCCCATTTATTTATAACCTAACTAATGAAGAACTTAAGGTTATACCTAAAAATGAATATGAGAAACTGTATAACAAAGAACAAAATGCTTTCGATGATAAATTTTTAAAACTACTTAAAGAAAAATATGAAAATACAAATCATATCTTTATTTTACCAAAAGATGAAAATGGTAATTATCTTAGATGGAGATGGGGATATGATAGCTGTGTAGAAGGCGTGAAAAACGGTAGCTTATACGTAAAGCGAACAAGAAAAGGAACTTACAATATTTACGAGAAGAATGCAGGGAAAAAATTTGTTACCCCTAAATCTTTATGGTTTGGTGAAAAGTATGATGCTTCAAGTAAAGGAACAAATTTATTAGGAGATATTTTACCCAATAATCATTTCGATTATCCTAAAAGTATTTATACTGTTATGGACAGTATAAATATGGGTGCAAATAAAGATTCTTTAATTATTGACTTTTTTGCCGGATCGGGTACAGCAGGCCATGCTGTCATTAATCTTAATAGAGAAGATGGGGGAAGTAGGAAATATATTCTTGTTGAAATGGGAGAGTATTTTAATACTGTTACAAAACCACGAATCCAGAAGGTTATTTACTCAAAAGATTGGAAAGATGGAAAGCCTCTATCTCGAGAAGGGTCTAGTCATATGTTTAAATATATAAAGCTGGAATCATATGAGGATACTCTTAATAATATTAAACTTAAACGGACTGGGGAACAACAAGCTGTTTTAGATGAGTTATCAGATGAAGTAAAAGAGGAATATTTATTAAACTACATGCTTGATAATGAAGCAGAAGGCAGTGCTTCATTATTAAACATTGATGCTTTTAGAGATCCATTTAATTATCAAATGATGATTACAAATGGGACAGAATCCAAACTGACGAAGGTGGACCTTATTGAGACATTTAATTACTTAATTGGTTTGCATGTCAAAACAGTTGATATGATTAAAGGTATTAAAGTGATCAACGGTACATTAAGAACAGGAGAAAAAGTTCTTGTTCTTTGGAGAAATTTGGACGAAGTATCAAATGAGCAACTGGAAAATTTCTTCAATAAGCAGGGCTATAATTCGAGGGATACTGAATATGACCGTATTTATATAAATGGTGATAATCATATCGAAAATCTGAAACTTGATGAGGATAAGTGGAAAGTAATTTTAATTGAGGAAGAATTTAAACGCCTCATGTTTGATATTAGCGACATTTAGGATGTGAGATAATGGCTAGGGCAGCTAAAAAAAAGAAAAAGGTTCATTTAAGCGAGCAGCTTGTTTTAAATCAGTACATGCTGCGTTTACTCGAAGTGGATAACTTTGATCAATTAACCAAAGACATGAAAGACAGTGCCCTTGAAGAAATTGATGTCGATAACTTTTCGCGTTTTTACAAATTTTTATCCACTCGCTTAATTGAACGTGAAGAGTTAACTTCGGATATATTAAGGCAGTACGATGAAAATATATTGAGACATACATTCAAGATAAGTGAAAAGCGTGAAAAAAGGATTAAATGGAAATACTTCCAGTATTTATCACTTTTGTTTACTGAGATTTATTTGGACCGATATTTTCATCAACAAGAAAAATTGTTGCATGACTTAAATGCATTTGTTGACGTAGTAAACGAGGATAAAGATAAAGCAGACCAATTAGATTATTATCATGAGAAAGACTTAAAAAAATTAGCATTCTGGAACGCTACAGGTTCAGGTAAAACACTCCTAATGCATGTCAATATTCTTCAATACCAGCATTATTTTTATAAAAACCACCGAGAAGATGAACTTGAACAAATCATCCTGCTAACACCAAGTGAAGACTTATCAAAACAGCATTTACGGGAATTTGAAATGTCGGGACTAGATGCTGCGTTGTTTGATAAAGATTTGCAAGGTTTATTTAGAGGCAAAGAAATCTCAATCATTGATATTCATAAGCTGGAAGATGAAATGGGCGAGAAAACTGTAGCGATTGATGCATTTGAAGGAAATAACCTGGTGCTTGTTGATGAAGGCCATCGAGGCTCTTCAGGGGACGCATGGAGAACTAAGCGCGAAAAGCTAAGTGAACAAGGATTTGCTTTTGAATATTCGGCTACATTTGGACAAGCAGTTGCAGGTAAAAAACACCTGATACAGGAATATTCAAAATGTATACTATTTGATTACTCCTATCGTTACTTTTACCGTGACGGCTATGGAAAGGACTACCGGATTTTAAACCTGCAGTATGACAATGATGAAACTGTTCGCCATCTTTATTTAACTGCCTGCTTGGCAACTTTTTATCAACAAGTCAAATTATTCAAGACAAACGAACGTGTATTTAGGCCATTTCTCATTGAAAAGCCGTTATGGGTGTTCGTAGGTGGAAGTGTGAATGCCCTTCGTACCCAAAACAAACGGAAAGTATCGGATGTAATCGATATTTTGCTCTTTATTGCTCGGTTTGTTAAAAATTCAAGGGAAAGTATCCAAATGCTCGAAAGGTTAAGAAGTGGACAAGCCGGATTGCTAGATGCGAATGGCCATGAGATCTTTGCAAATTCGTTTTCTTATTTAATTTCAACCGGAATGTCCTCAGAAGAAATATATTATGACATCTTATTGCATGTGTTTAATTCAACACTTGAAAACACAACTCTAAGGGTTGAAAACCTAAAGGGAGTGGACGGAGAAATATCGCTCCGTTTAGGCGAATATGAACCTTTCGGTGTCATCAATGTTGGAGACACGAAGGAGTTAGTTAAATTATGTTCTACCTATCCGGAGCTGCTTGTTATGGAACGTGAATTTTCAAAATCCTATTTTCATGAGATTGATAAGAGCGATTCAACAATTAACGTTCTTATTGGTTCCAAGAAGTTTACGGAAGGATGGAGCAGTTGGCGGGTCAGTACAATGGGCCTCATGAATATGGGAAGAAGTGAAGGTTCCCAAATTATTCAACTGTTCGGCCGAGGGGTTCGATTAAAAGGATATAACTTCAGCTTAAAGAGAAGTGAGGCTTTAAGAGGGGAAATAGGTGCGGTTCCGAAGTATTTAAATTTAATCGAAACATTAAATATTTTTGGTATTAGAGCCGATTATATGCAACAATTTAAAGAATACCTTGAAGAAGAGGGTATTGAAACTGAAGTAGAGTATGAACAAATTAGTCTGCCGGTCATTAAAGATTACAAGCAACGGAAATTAAAATTAAAGGCTTTACGGCTAAAAAAAGGGTTGGATTTTAAAAAGAATGGTCCAAAACCAAGATTTTCTGCGCCTAACGAAAAATTACCTGAAAACGAAAAAGTTGTTGTCAACTGGTATCCTAAGGTGCAGGTAAAGGATAGCCGAGAAAATGGATTATCAGTAAGGGAAACCCAGTCAGCAGTATTAAACAAAGGATCATTTACCTCCAAGCACATAGCTTTCATGAATATAGACCGAATTTACTTTGAAATGCAGCGGTTTAAAAATGAACGTGCCTGGTATAATTTGAGCTTATCAAAAGAAGAAATAATAAAGCTATTATCTAATGATTATTGGTATGAGCTTGAAATACCAAAAACTGAACTAGAATTTAATTCATTTGAAAAAATAAAGCGTTGGGAAGAAATTACCATTGTTCTTTTAAAGAAATATTGTGAGAGACAATACTTTAATGCAAAAAAAGAATGGGAAGCTCAACATATGGAGTATTACGAACTAACGGAAGATGACAGTAACTTTATTGACGAATATAAGATTTCAGTGGACTTAAATGACGATAGCATGATTGAGAAGCTTAAACAAATAAAAGAAGCGCTTTCCAAAAATAAACTGTCACATTTTGAATTTGGTGGATTCACTTCTTTTACCTTTTCACAGCACCTTTATCAACCGCTCATTACTCTTGAAGGAGCTGTAATTAAAATCTCACCTGTCCCTTTAAATGAGGGTGAATATGTGTTTGTAAAAGACTTGAAGTTATATTACGAAAGTAACAAAGAATTCTTTCGTGATAAGGAGTTATTCTTGTTAAGAAACCAAAGCAGGGGTAAAGGAATTGGGTTCTTTGAAGCAGGAGGATTTTATCCGGACTTTATAATTTGGATCATTCATCAAAATAAACAATACATTACGTTTGCAGACCCGAAAGGAATCCGAAACCACTCTATAACGGATGGCAAGCTTCAGTTTTATCGCCACATAAAAGAACTTGAAGAAAAAATGGGTGATACGTCTGTTATATTAAATGCATTTACAATTTCCAATTCATATTATAGCGATTTGCTTGATACGGGTACGAAACTTTCAAAAGAGGAAATGGAAGAGCAGCATATCCTGTTCCAGAAAGATGACAAGGAAACGTATATTAGTAAAATGCTTAACAAAATTATTACATCGCAAACAGTTACCTCAATATAGCTCGCTACAAATTGGTGATGCATTGTAGGAATAAACCGGCCGCCTGAAGAAGGCGGCTGGTATATGTAAAAAATTTGCGGGCAAATAAATTGGAAATCACTCCTTTTTTTCATTAAGGAGTTTCCTTGTTGGAGAAAATGGAAGAAGCTCAATTTTGAACATTAAATTTCCCCACAGTGTAGCAGTTTATGGAATTACAGAGTCAGTTGCAAAACGAAACTTATCCAACACCCTTGGCTGGTTACAAAATACAAATATAATTGACGAAAATTTTAATGTCATTCGTGAAAGAGAGGGAGAGATGAATTCAGTTTCTTATTGGTGGGTTAATCAAGGTAAAAGTGCCAAGGCTCAAATAGATGGTGGGTTTTTATGGGCACCTAAAAAAGGGAAAAATGGTAGAGCCTTTACACACCATACGGACCTATTAAAAGCGCAACCAGGAGATATCGTTTTTGCCTACTCAAATGGAGCTATCCGTTCAATCTGTAAAGTTATAAAAGAAGCAAGATCGTCTAATAAACCAACATCATTAGCAACCGATCTGTGGGAAACAGAAGGTAACTTATTAGAAGTCAAATACTTTAAACTTAAATCTCCGATAGAAAGAGGAGAGATTCCTCATGAATGGAGACTTAAGGAAGACGGGCCATTTGATACTAACGGTGATGTAAAACAAGGGTATTTTTACACCACGTCAAATGATTTTGCAAAGAATATTATACATATGTTTATGGATCGTTTTCCAAAAGAGCTTATTGAATTGCTACCTATTGATGAGAGTCGACCAAAAGTTTCTAAGTTTGATTCTGACGATGCCCTCATCTCCCACATCCACTCCTACATAACGAACAAGGGCTTTTATTTTACAGAAGAAAACACCAAGAATTTATATCTATCTCTTAAAACAAAACCATTTGTGATCCTGTCTGGCATATCAGGAACCGGAAAAACAAAGATTGTCCAGCTGTTTGCCGAGAGTGTGGGAGCAACGGAAGAGAATGGGCAGTTTAAATTGATCCCTGTCCGTCCAGATTGGAGCGACGGATCAGATTTGATTGGCTTTGAGGATATTAGGGGAGATTTCAAACCAGGTCCGCTGACGAAGGTCCTTGTCGAGGCCAATAAGCCAGAGAATCGGAACAAGCCCTATTTTATCCTTTTGGATGAGATGAATCTGGCACGGGTGGAGTATTATTTCAGCGATTTGTTGAGTGTGATGGAGAGCAGGGAGAAAAAGGGGGACGAGTATATCTCTATACCCGTGGTTGATCGCCCGGAAGTTGAAATTGGTCGGTTGCTGTTAAGGAATAATGTTTTTATCATTGGTACGGTAAATATGGATGAAACGACTCACCCTTTCAGCCCGAAGGTGCTGGACCGCGCGAATACGATCGAATATAACGACGTTCAATTGAATAATTTTTCTATTTTTGATCAAACAGAGGAGCCAAAGGCAGTTGCTGTAGCCAACGAGCAGTTGGCAGGAGAGTTCATCACTTTGAAAGACGCTTTTGCTGATCATGAGGAGTTAATCCGAGAGGTAACCGGCTGGCTAGTTGAAGTGAATCAGATATTGGAAAAAGTGAAGCATCACTTTGGCTACCGGGTACGTGATGAGATCTGTTTTTATATGATTTACAACGAGCAAGGACAGTTGATGCCGAAGGAGCAGGTGTTTGATCTGCAGCTCCATCAGAAGATTTTACCTCGGATTTCGGGGAATGATGCGGATACGGAAAAAGTTCTGAAGGAATTGTATAGCTACTGCACCGGTCATGCGTGGGAAGCGGATATCGATACTTCAACAGAGAGTCGTTTTCCTCAGTCCACTGCGAAGCTCGCAAGTATGATTAAAAAAGCGAATCATGAAGGGTTCACTTCTTTTTGGCTTGGCTAAGGGGTGTTGGCTCATATGAATGAAACAAAGGAATTGCTGGTCGTTGAAACGCCTGACTTCTCCCTTTATATGAAGGGGGAGCCGTTTGACGAGCGATATGAGAGTTTGAAGGAGTATAAGCAAAGGGCAGGATTGGAAAATGAAACGATGTCTTTTCGCTTTGATGCGAAGCAGTGGGATAGCGTCGAGCTGTATGACGTAGAAACGGATCGCCTTGTTCCAATACAAGAAAAAGACTTTGCTCCCATCTTTTTTGAAAATCGAGTGTACCAGCTTGTGATCACGCCCAAAACGGATCGGAAGCTCTTTTTTTACCACGAGCATCCAGGTATTCGTGAGGCGGTCACTCCTGTTGGAAAAGAGCCCCATCAGATTTTGATGGGGAACCTTCAATTCATGAATGAAGTCGGGTTAACGACCTTTGCAATCTATAGTGGAAAAGAGAAGCTGCTGGAAATCACGTTTGAAATTTTTCCTTCCAAGTTAAATTATAAGGAAGACTATCAACGATTATTGAACGAAGTAAGTGAAGAGATCTATAACCTGGCCTTTCACTTTATAAAGAAGACATTTCTAGAGGCGTCTCCAACCCTTTCAGACAAGCCTTCGCCCACTGAGTTTTTCAGACTGGTGGAACATTATTTTCCGTCTTTTTGCCAAGCGATCGATCGCATTGAAGCCCAACCACATCATGAGTTGGTTTCTCGTTATGAAAAGGTACGGGCGGACCGTATTAAGCGCTTAGACTCAAAAGGAAGAAATCATTTAAGAAAGAACCCACAGCTCTTTTACGAAACGGAACGCGGGATTCCTATCGGCGGGAGGACGATTTTTCCTGAGAAAGGATTGAACGTAAAAAAGTCCCTTTCCTTTGATACGGTAGAAAACCGCTTTGTGAAATGGATGATGGAGCGGCTCATCCATCAATTGACCGATTTAAAAAGAAGAGTGGTTACGCCAAGTGAGATTTATAATTTTCAGGTGGATGAGAGGCTTGTCCGAAGAATTGATTCAATGATTTTTCGGTTGAGAAGTTTTTTAAGGAAGCCTTTTTGGAGTAGCTTGGGAACGATCAAGCAAAGTGTATTAAACATGGTCATGCAAATGAAGGTGGGCTACCGCGACGCGTTTCGGATTTATTTGATTGTTAACAGAGGCCTGGCTTTGCAAGGTGAACTGCTAAAGATGTCTGTCAAAGACGTGGCTACCTTATATGAATATTGGACGTATTTGAAAGTGGGTCAGATTTTAAGGCGGAAATACGTGGCAGTGGATCAGAGTGTCTTATTGGTTAGGCAAGGGCAACTGTTCGTTGATCTCGTTCAGAATCAACGGGCAAAGCAGGTGTTCAGGCATTCGCAGACCGGGGAGAGGATCACCTTATCCTTCCAGAAGCGCTCCAAGAACCTTCCTACCGTTCCACAAAAGCCAGACATTATGCTGGAGATTGAGAAAAAGGGAAAAAACTATACGTATGACTATATTTTTGACGCGAAATATCGGGTTGATTTAAAAGGGGAGAATCCTGGCCCATTGGAGGAAGATATCAATACGATGCACCGATACCGCGATGCTCATGTGGTTTCACAGGGAGGTCCGTATGAACGGTTTGCCTTCGGTGCTTACGTCTTGTTCCCATGGCAGGATGAAGACAACTATGAGAGGCATCCTTTTTATCAAAGCATTAATAAGGTGAACATCGGAGGTTTGCCATTTTTACCGATGTCCACGAAGCTGGTTGAGCGATTCATCGACCGGTTGGTAGAGAGCAACCCGGAGGAATTGCAGCAGGAGGGGATCTTGCCGAAAGGGTCTATCTCATTTTGGGAATCCCAACTGGAAGAAGTGGTGCTGGTGGGGTCGGTCAATAATATTGGAGACTATCAGAAGTTTAAAAGAGGTCGATATTTTGAGATTGGCGCTAGCCAACTCAAAGGGGAGTGGCAAAAAGCTGAACTTCTTGCGTTATATGTGACGGAGGCAGCGGCCATTCAGACGGGTGTCCAGAACGGCATTCATTTTTTTGGTGAAATTTCTGATGTGGAAATTGTGGAAAGTGTAGGAAATCAACCGAGGGTCCGTTTCCATATTGACCGCTGGCAGACTTTAAAGGAAACGATACGGCCAGTGGGCTACGGCATTCAGAGCTATGTTTTAACGACCAAGCATCTACTTATGCAGGCGAAGGAATTGCCAGAACTGTTTATGAAGTCTGGGGAAGAAGTGAAGCTTTGGCGGATGCTGCGGAGGCTGACTACGGAAGTCCATACAGAGTTGGATGAGGAATATGTTGATCGTGCCAGAAAAATTCAAGCTTATCAAATTGGGCATGATTCGGTGGTGCTTGATCGGAATGCGGGGGAGATCCAAGTGCTGCACGGGGAAGAGGTGCGAAAGCGGATAATGCTTGAGTTGCTGGAGAAACAGCCGAGCAGGGTGTTTAAGGTGATTCGTGGGGAGATATTTAGGTGAATGAAAGTATAATTAAATTGACATGTAGGAATACCACTGAAGAAATTTATCCACCTTTGAATGCGGACGCTGAGAGGAACCTCTAGATGGATTTTGCTAGAGAATAATACCCTAATTTTCTGATATCTATGTTAAAATAAAAGGGTATACAACTACATAAGCAGGGTGGGCAGCGGCCACTTCCTCTTGAGGGGAGGTGACGCTGATGGTAAGCCTGTACGAAGTAGTGGTCTTGATGTTTATGTTTTCAAGCCTAATCGTATCAGTAATTGCCGTAGTTATTTCAGCACAAAAAAAGAAATAACTCTCCCTTGCTTTTGCCCAGCGAGAAGAGCTATTTCTTGTGTCGGGCCGCTGCATTTCATGCAATGTAGCTTGTATACTCGGGATGCCAGTGCCCGCTGGTATCCCTTTTTTCATTATATGCTTGTATCCCTATTATATTCATACCCGCTTTTCATGTAAAGTAACAGCGGGTAAGATTTTGATTAGATTAGGAATTTTTAATATATATTTGAATTTTGATATCATGAATTTGGGGAAGAGAGGCGCAATATTGGCTCCCGGATTCCGAAAGAATTAGTAAAGGCTCTAGATTCGATACAAGCGGTTGAATAACCCTTACCGGGAGTATTCTTGAAAGATGGTTTGGAGAGCCAACTTGTTGGGGTTTTCTATATAGTGGGCTTTTTTGGAGACCGTTTTACCCTGGAACAGTTTGTTCGCCACAGCCATATTTGTTTTTTTGTGTGTGAATAATGTTAAGCCATTAATACAAACTAAATGGGCTAGAGGTTAGCCTTTAGTGTTTGTTGGACTATAGTCAAGTGGCAGGCATCGGACTTTGAATCCGTGTCGTTGGTTCGAATCCAGCTAGTCCAGTCAACATAACCTTTTAGATCATACATCTATATAAAATTGAAAAAGACAAGCTTTACAGCCGGACTAAGATGGATCCGGCTTCTTTTTTTCAAAACCATGAATGGCCCGTCGCAGATAAGCAAACAGAAAAATATTTTGTGTTTTCAGCCTTTAAACAGCCGCCTTTTTTAACCTTCAAATACCAAGTTAACAAGTTAAAGATGTTTATACAGTTGATTACTAAGGAAATTAAATAAGGAAGGAGTGTAAGGAGGATTTTGTGAATGGATCGTAAAAAAGGAAAACGAAAAAAATACAAATTTAGTAAGGACGAAATTACAGTTGTAGACACGGATGTTGCGAAAAAGACTGTGGTGGCTACCGCATTAGGGAATGCCATGGAATGGTTTGATTTTGGAATTTATTCTTATTTGGTTGTCATCATCGGGACAGTGTTTTACTCGGGTGTCAGTGATTCGGCCCAGTTGGTATTTAGCTTTGGCACCTTTGCGGTTGCCTTTCTCGTTCGGCCCATCGGCGGGATGTTTTTTGGAATGCTGGGGGACCGATTAGGCCGTAAAAAGATTTTGGCTGTTACCTTAATTATGATGGCCATTGCCACATTCAGTATCGGACTGATCCCAAGTTATGAATCCATTGGAATCACTGCACCTATTTTGTTGCTGTGTGCACGATTGATACAAGGATTTTCTACGGGAGGAGAATATGCAGGGGCGATGACCTTTATTGCTGAATCGACTCCGGATAAAAAACGCGGGTTTATGGCAAGCGGATTGGAAGTGGGGACACTGGCCGGATATATTCTCGGGGCAGGATTGGTTACAGCACTCACCTACGGTTTGGGAACAGAAACCATGCATGATTGGGGCTGGAGAGTGCCGTTTCTGATTGCGGGTCCGATGGGAATGATCGGGCTGTATCTCCGAAACCAACTCGAGGAATCACCTGCCTTTGCAGCGATGGAAGAGAAAATTGAAGAAATGGGAAGAAAGCCGCATGTTTCCATGAAAGAACTGTTTCAGTTCCATCGGCGATCGCTGTTATTATGCCTCGTGTTAGTCTTCTTTTATAATGTGATAGACTATACGGTCTTAACGTATATGCCCTCCCACTTAACGGCGGTTTTAGGATATGGGGAAACCAAAGGGCTTCTGTTGATTTTGATTGTCATGTTTATTATGATCCCGATTGTATTAGCTATGGGATATTTTGCTGACCAAGTTGGAAATAAACGGATCATTCAAATAAGCTTGATAGGGGTTATTGTATTATCCATTCCCTCCTTTTTATTAATTGGGGAAGGCAGTAACTGGCAGGTTTTCTTTGGATTATTGATTTTAGGAACGCTCTTATCATCCATAAAAGGTACGATGACTTCTCTATTACCCTCTCTATTTTTTACAGAAGTCCGATACGGAGGCTTGGCCATTGCTTACAATATTTCCGCTTCATTATTTGGAGGTACGGCTCCTTTATTGATTTCCTGGTTGATTGCCATGACCGCCAATCGCCTCATGCCAGCCTATTACCTCATATTCGCTTCGGCCATTGGGATTGTGGTTGTTACTTTATTTCTAAAAAGTACATCCGGTAAACCCCTCCGTGGTTCCCCGCCAGCAGTTGCCGGTGAAGAAGAAATCAAAGAAGTCTTAGAAGAAACGGACCGGGTGCTTTGGTGGAGTGAAGAAAAACATCAGATAGAAGCGAAAATTGAAGAGGCCGATAAAGGAAAAATAGGATAAAAAAGTGGGGTCAGTGTAGGTTGCCGGGTTTTGCCGAGAAAAGATGGAGCATAGCAATAGCAGCAAGGACGATACTGGGATATTTCGATGAATTGGATGGGAGAGGCCGAAATTTTCTATTTTAGAGAACGAACTTGTCGTGCAGCACCTTCGCAAGGACGCTTGAGCTGGCAATGCTGCGCTGAATAGCCGGCTGGGGCGCATTTCCCCGTTTTATTTGTGCGGGCAAAGAGACATCCTGTTTGCATGCCTTACATTCGTAGGCATGTTCGATGTGCTGTACTTTCACCATTTTCGCAGGGATAAACTTTGCTTCCTCACGGACAGTCGTGCTGCCGGCCTTACAGGCAGCTCCTGCGTTCAAGAACACTAACCATCTACATGAATATCCTGATATGGGAGGTGTTTCATATGAGAGACTCGATCAAGCGAATAGCTCAACAGTTTATCGATTCCCACTTTCCTGAATCAGATATCGTCTTGATAGGTGGAAGTGCTGTTTATGGAAATTTAACAACAGAATCTGATATTGACTTAATTATTATGGATGAAACAGAAACACCAAGAATTGAATGTTATCACTTTCTTGGATGGAAAATAGAGGCTTTTATTTTTACGGCTTTATCTCTGGAGGTTGAATTTCAAACAGCTAGGCATATAGGAATGCCCACCATCATTAAAATGTGTGCCGAAGGTCTGCTTATAGAAGATAAACAAGGGAATGGAAAGGAACTCCAACAGGAGGCAAAAATACTTTATGAACAGGGTCCACAACTTTGGGGTGAGGACCAAATAAATAAAGCAAGGTATCAAATGACAGATTTATTGTCAGACTTTAGAAGTTCGGAAGACTTTGAAGAAAGTTTATTTATTTTAAATAAGTTAATAAATACGTTAACTGAACTGATTTTAAGGGCAGATGGCCATTGGTTTGGTGAAGGAAAGTGGGTTGCCAGGAACCTTAAATCATATGATAAAGATATGTGCGATAAACTAGTTAAATATACAAAAACATACATGAATACAAATGATAAATCTGAACTAATTGTATTGATTCAATCTACACTTGATCATTATGGTGGAGAATTGTTTGTTGGTTATAAAAGATTCTTTTTGTAAGGGTTTCGAGGGGCGAGTGAATGAAGAAATCAATTGATGGGAACAGATTAATTCTATTCATCATTCAACAAAATTTAGCAAACTTCAGGTCGGGGCACCGAAAATTAAAACACTTTTCTAAAAACTGAACGATCCCTTGTGCTACTGTGGGTATTAACTTTACTTGATTTTTTGATTTCTCCATATATGTCTATGTCCCCGAGCACCTTTGTGGCATAACCTATAATATCATTCCATAAAGGGGGAATTTTTTTATGCCATTCTTCATAGGTGGTCCACGTTTCCGTTTCCGTCGACGTCCTTTTTTTGGTCCGCGTTTTCGTTTTCGCCGTGGCCCATTTACCTTTTAATAGTTGTCCCTGTAAAGGTAGCTAAACTGGTGTAGGATGATAGGTAGTGAAAAATGTGGCGTAGCATTTATGAAAAAGTTCCCTTACAAAGGGAACGTTGGTTCTCATGTATGTTATAATAATAAAAAACACCCTAGCCATGCAAAGTGGTAGCGGGGAAAGGGTGTTTATGGACCAAACAAATTGCAGTCCGGATGGAAATCCATCGAGAACAGCAATTAGTCCCCCCAACTCCAGCCCTGCAAAATGGCAGCGGGGAAAGACATTGCCCAACGGAAGTATTTGTTGATTAAAATTATAGTATGCATTCTGCTATAACTCAAGTCAAAAATGGAGGAGAAAATGAATTACGCCATTTATTTTGATGAGTCAAATAAGCTAGATCAACCTAATGGTGGGTATTCGTATTATGAAAATCGCTGATATATGCCGGCAGTTTGTTATCTTTGTCGGAATTTGGCAGACGAAAAAATTTGCTATTTTAAGACATATCCGTTAATCTTAAGAAGAGTTATTTTTGCTCTTTCAGATTGAGAAGAGATTTTGATTTTCGTCTAAGTATTTGAGCAAGGATAGTAACAAAGTGCGGATTACCGCACCAGGAGGCAAACAAATAATGGAACAAGGTACAGTTAAGTGGTTTAATGCAGACAAAGGTTTCGGGTTTATCGAGCGTGAAGCAGGAGAAGATGTATTCGTTCATTTCTCTGCGATCCAAAGTGAAGGCTTCAAATCTTTAGACGAAGGTCAAAAGGTAACTTTTGACGTTGAACAAGGCCAGCGCGGCCCACAAGCTTCAAACGTTCAAAAAGCTTAATGAAAGCTTATGACAGGCCCTGTGCAGGGTCTGTTTTTTTGTTGTTGGAGGGGGTGTCCCCTTTAGTCAGTTAAAGGGGTTCTGACCCCTTCATTGGCTCAGGGCCACAGATATGATTCCCGCGACCATGATGGCGGCAGCGACCGGCCTTCGGACACCGACCCCTTCGGTGAGCATTTTCGCCCCCATCACGGTGCCGATTAAGATGCTGATCTCACGAACAGGAGCCACATGGCTCACGGGTGTTACCTGCATTGTAATCAGTACGAGAATATAGGCCAATGGACTTAGGATTCCGACGCCGACTGCTTTCTTTTTGTTCATGGCCCACTCCTTCTTCACTTTTTCCTTGTCTTTAAAGGCCAAAGGAGTCATTAACAGAAATTGGCCCAGGATAGAGCCATAGTTTAATAGTAATGGTGACATGAGGGCAACACTTACGGCGCCTTTATCCAACAAGGTGTAGCAGGAAATCAGCAAGCCGGTCAATAATCCATAAAAAATCGCTTTTCCGCTGTTTGGCTGCTTAAACCGGCGCAAGTCCCCCGTTAAAATAAAAATGCTGAAAACGATCAATCCGATTCCGAACATTCCTGCAAACGACAGTCTTTCTCCGTAGAGAAAGAGGGCCGCAACTGCAATCAGCATGGGCGCGGATCCCCGGGCTAACGGGTAAACGATAGAAAGGTCGCCTACTTTGTACCCTTTTTGCAGTGTCAAGGCATAAGCCATATGGATAACGGCACTTCCGGATATAAAAGCCAGTTCCGGCCAGCCAAAGCGCATTTCGCCCAGAAAAAAGAAAACGATAACGAAGGGCAGATAAATGATTGTGCTGACGGCCATATAGAGCCAGACAAAATTGAATCCACCCTCTGATTGTTTCGCTAAATAATTCCACGTTGCATGCATGAAAGCCGAAATCAGAATGGTTATAAAGGCCAATAAGGACAATTCATAAAACCTCGCTTTCTTCAGGAGTTTTCAGCAGAGACTCTTTTCAAGCGTAATTTCATGGTACCAAGTTCTATTTGATCCGTCTATGGAAGGGGAGTTAATGGGGAACAGGCTATTCATCCAAGTTTTGTGGAATCGTATATTCATTTCACAAAGCTCTCCTGAAGCTGCAGTTCTTGTCATGTGAAAATGGAGGGGCAAACTGTTGAGTGGCAATAAAGTTGTTTAACAGTGCCAGCCCTTTAATCCTCAACAAACGGGACATATATTTGAGTAAGTTATTTGTCCACATTTCCGGACGGTGTAAATAAACAACTTTACTGTCATTACACACAAACTGGAATCTGAAGATGGGATAAAGAGTCACATGTAAAGCCGCCTTTTTCAAAAGGTATCAGAAGCTCTCCTTTAATCAAGAGCTTCTGATTCGAAAAATGGGCTTGTCTTTTTCACTTTGCGGTATCATGGACCTTGGATAGGGAAAAGCCTCTACCAAGGATTTCGGATGCGTTGAGGAAGACGACAAAGGAGTCAGGTTCCTGTTCCTGCATTATTTTTTTCAAATAAACGGCTTCCTGCTGCTCGACAACACAGAGGATCATTGTTTTTTCTTTGTTGGAAAAGCCGCCGATTGAACGGATTTTTGTAAGGCCCCGGTCAATCTCTTCCTTGATAATGGTTTGTACGCGTTCTTCCTCCTCAGTGATGATGAGCACAAGCTTTGATGGTGAAGATTGCAGCTGGACAAAGTCGATCACTTTGCTCGTCACATAAATGGCCATCATCGCATATAAAGCCAGTTCAAAGCTAAAGATGAACGCAGAACTAACGACAACTAATCCGTCAACTATTAATTGCGAGTAGCCGCTGGACAGGCCTGTATATTTCTTCACGATTTGCGCCACGGTCGCCAGCCCCCCGGTCGATCCATTTCCCCGGTAAACAATTCCAAGGCCAATTCCCAGGAGGCTTCCCCCGTAGATCGCGGCCAGCAAAGGGTTATCAGTTGAAAAAGGGATGTCGGCACTGATCCAAATGGTGAACGGGACGAAGAAGGTGCCTGCCAGTGTCTTTAAGCTGAACTCTTTGCCAAGAAGCAGAAAGCCGGCAATAAAGACGGGAATATTTATGAGCAATTGAACATAGGCGGGGTTATACTGGTACAATTCATAAAGAATTGTACTAATGCCGGATACTCCGCCTGCTGCCAGCCTGGCCGGCAAGAGAAAAATATTATATGATAAGCCGACCAAAGCGGCTCCAAAAATAATGGAGAGATACTCCATAAACAGTTTGGTTTGGGTTGTATGCTTCGTAATTTTTCATTCAATCCTTTCTTTTCAAAATACCATTGCCATCTTAACATAGAAGGGGGGAGAACAGGAAAAGTTTGAAAATGTGGCTTTTGCCTTTGGAGACAAGGAGGAGGAGTTAGGTTGTGGGAATATTTGAAATAAACGTTATTATGTTATATTATTTGTACAATCATACGGAAAAATAAAGTTTTACTAATTAGATGAGTATAGGAATGCTAGATTTATTGGTAATCAAATACTAATTTGGGAGGATATAATGCTAAAAAGATTTTTTGTTGTTCTCTTATTGTTTGCATTTATGGTGCTTGCCTCAGCTTGTGGGTCTGGAAGTGAAGGTTCAAAAAAGGTTGAATCCGAAACTCAAGAACCATCTGAAACGGCAGCGGATGATGCTTCCAAGGTTAAAGAGTCAAAAAGCGGTGGTTTTAAAGTTGAAGCAGAGGATCAATTAGATTTACAGATGGGGGATACGGCTAAGTTTGATACAACTTTGGGAACTTATGAAATTACACTGCATAGCGCTAAATTAATTGAAGAGTTGGATGGCGAAACCCCACAATTAGATGAGCTGATTGTGTTAGACCTTACTGTAAAGAACACAAGCGAGAAAAGTTTGGACGCGTCAGACCTTGTAGGATCACTCGAAATAACTGAAGATCTGGAGGGGTCGGGTTATTCGGATGTATCCAGTTATTTTAGCAGCATTGAATCAATAGAGGGCGAACTTGCCCCCGGTGAAGAAAAGTCCGGTCAAATGATAACCGATGTCTATCATTCGGATAAATATTTTTTGCGTAAGTCACCAGGGCTCGTTGCAGCCGGAACCACCAATGACGTTATTTGGACGTTTCAAGCCGAAGAGGCAAGGTAATTAATATAGGAATTTAATGGAATATGGATACAGTGATGCTCAGCCTTTTTTAAAAAATAATTCATCTGGTCTAATTAAGAGCGTATTCAAGCTGACCATTAATGTAGTCTCAAAGATAATATAATTGATATTGTTAGAAAACGCTGCTGTATAGCGCTACTGTCATTTCAAAAAAATAATCCACTCTTGAGTTCGGCTCAGGTGGCTTATTTCCTCTGCTACCGGTTCCCTTGAAGGGAACCAAGCTATTGTATAGGCTGAAGGTGCTGACACACCTTCAGTCATTTTTAATTTACGCATTTCCATCTACAGTACACCCCTTTTTTATGAAAAAACACAAAATGGCTATTGTCATTATCATCCGCAAGGATTGTCAATTAGGAAAGTTTTTTTGTCGTGCATTCCTGTGTTTGTCCGTAGCACATCTCGATCCCTTTCAAGGCTTCCAATAGCCCCGGCAGCTATTTTTTCTACGCCTCCGTGAAATTTCGAATTTTTAATAAGGGCATAATTTTCCATTGCATTTTCCTATATACTATAGAAAAAGAGAAATCATTAAAAGGGGAACTTTATGAAAAGCAGAAAAAGGTTTTTAATTATTTCGGCCGTGGTCATCGTGATAGGGATTGCAGCTTGGATTGCAAGCGGCGTTTATGGTTTGCCCTGGAAGGAAAAGGCGGTGGCTGCGAAACTGGAGAACTACTTGGAGAAAAAATATGAACAGAATTTTACCCTGAAAGAGTCTTTTTACAATTTTAAAGATGGAAGCTACGGTGCGTGGTTTTATCCTGCATCGGATCCAGAGCTTGAGTTTTATGCGGAGGAAGGCTTTGCGGAATATACATATGTGGATATTTATCCTGAAGTTTTATGGGCACGCCAATTGAAGGACGCGGTCCGGCCCATTGCAAAAGAAATTTATCCTGGCGCATCGGTTGATACGAGCTATGCCACTTATGAGAGCTTGGATATCGTAAAAGGGCCTGAGATTCCACGTTTCGATGAAACTGAAGCCATGTTGGGGGTCCGTCTTGAAATAGGGCAGCCTTTTTCGGAATCTGAGGAAGAATGGAAAAGGCTAACCGCGCTCGTTGAAAAAGTACAAGCCCTTTCACCAGCAATTGATTCTGCGTTCAATTTTACCGATAAAAAAGAAGGGATCGAAACCTTCATCACTTGCCCGCCAAAGTCAGAGGCTGAAATTAAGTCTGTCCAGCAGGCCAAGAAATCTTGTTCGCTAAGCAAATATGATATGGAGACAGATATGGCTTTGGACGATTAAACCTGTAATTTTTTTAACATTGAAACGTCTAATGTAGAAAGGGGGATCAATGGATGAACAAGAGATGCTTGAATGGTTTTTTCGCTGCAGTTCTTCTTATCTTTTTGGGTGCGTGCAGTTCGAGCGATTCCGAGGAATCAAAGTCGGCGAATGATATGGCTCAAATGAACGAGTCTGCGGGCTCGAATGAGATGGCCGTACTTGATGGGGAAGATCAGGAAGATGCGGCCACAGCTGAAGAGCCGAAAGAAAGTCAGATTGAAACAAGTGACCGAATGATCATTCATCGGGCAAATTTGGAAGTTCAGGTGAAGAACCTTAAAAAAGCTAAGCAAAATATCGAGAAGAAAGTGAAGGGATACGGCGGCTATGTCGTAGAGTCTAACGAATATCGGGATGAAAATGAACTGATGAGCGGGCATGTTATCGTCCGGATTCCGGAAAAACATTTCCAGGCTTTTTTGAATGATGCAGAAGATGAAGCTGCTGAGGTGTTGGGCAGAAATGTTTCGGGTCAAGACGTCACGGAGGAATATGTGGATCTGGAATCACGCTTGAAATCAAAGCGGGCTGTGGAGGAAAGGCTCCTTGATTTTATGAAGGACGCGCAAAAGACTGAGGATTTATTAAAAATTTCCAGTGACTTGGCGAAAGTGCAGGAAGAGATTGAAGTCCTTGTCGGCAAGATGAAGTATCTCGAAAATCAGACGTCCTATTCAACGGTCGAAATCTTCATGCAGGAAAGCAAAGTCGTTGTGCCCGGAGTGGGCGGCAATGATCTAAATACATGGGAAAAGACGAAAAAGCAGCTGGCTGTCAGCCTGAACTTTTTGCTTGCTGCGGCATCGGGGTTGGTTGTGTTCCTTGTAGGGAATTTGCCAATCATTATTCTTTTGGTGCTGATTGGAGTGGGGATTTATTATGTTGTTAAAAGGAAGCGTAGGACGCCGAAGGAATAGTTGGTCCATACAGGCAGAATGGGCAGCAGCCACTCCCCTTGATCGAGGAAGTGGCTGCAGGCCTAATCGTATCAGTGGTCGCCGCAGTTATTTCTTTATACAAAAAGAAATAACTCTCTCTTGCTTTGGCCCTGGCTGCCTTTAGTATACCTACACAATAATAAATTGTAAAGATTAATTTTCTGAAAATTATTAACGAATATGAGAGGAACTTTAGCCATGATTTTTATAGAAAAAGACCCTCAAGGAAAAGTCTACGAACAGCTGATAGATTTGGCTTTTGATATTTGCGATGAGTTCCACCTCGTCGTCCGAAAGGATTTGGGTTCCACTCGGAAGCTTCAACCTGTGCTGAAGGAGCTGGAAGGCTCCCTGAAAGTGATGAAGAAAACGAATGAGTGGACAGGTACAATACTGGTTGGGGGACAAAAAGCGAAAGTTTATTATTATCATACGGATGATTACGCCAGGGAGGTTGTTAAAAAAACGGCCAATTCCCTCCATTCTTGGCTGCAGCCTGACCTGCCGGAGGATTTGTCTTTTCTGAAAAAAGGGAAACCGTGGCTGGTGAATATTGCTCACGAGGAAGAAAGCTACATTGTGACGGAAAGTGAATATCTGATTGGCAAAATTAAAGAGATTGAGGGATTGGAAATCTCAATGGAATCCTAGGGGAGGCGGCGCAAATGGCCGTCTTCTTTTATTGGATTCAAAGTGAATGGCGAAGTATATTGGGTTACACTTGGAGTAGCATCTTAAATACCTGGACAAGGGGGGGCCAGAAGTGAATGAACCTATGAAAAAAATGTTTCGGGAGAGATTAGAGCGGCGCAAGCTGATTGCTGCCATTAAGGAGCCTAAATCGATTGAGAGGGCGATCAAATATAAGGAGAACATTTCGGCTGTCATTTTGATGACAGGAAATATCTTAACTGCAAAAGAGTATGTGGATGTACTGCACAAGGAAGGGCTCCCAGTCATTTTGCATGTGGAGAAAATTGGCGGGTTGCAGGTGGACCCCTACGGAATCGATTTTATTACCGACTACGTCAAGCCATTTGCGATTGTCACCACAAAGTCGAGCATTATCAAGAGGGCCAAATCAAAAGGAATGTTCGTGATTCAACGGGTTTTTCTTATTGATACCGAGGTCTATGAGCATCTGCTGGATAGTTTCGATCACCTGCAGGCTGATATTATTGAGATTATGCCGAGCAGGGCACCTGATTTCCTGGAAAAACTGTCGAAGGTGTCCCCTGTTCCAGTCATCACAGGTGGTTTGCTGACAACCTCTGACCATGCGAAAGAAGCGTTGGAACGCGGAGCTGCAGCCGTTACCACCTCGAATGCCAAGCTGTGGAAACTTGATTTCAACCAACTTTAACAAATCTTTACATTACATTAATGGGAGCTAAATAATAGTCCAGTATATTCATAAGTGAAAAGTAGATAGCAAACAGGCGCAATGAGAGAGGCCGCAAATATCTGTTGTGATGAACAGTATATTTGTGGTCTCTTTTCGTCCGTGAAGAAAGCAAATAGTCAGACTAAGCTTCCCCTTAAAAAGGGAGGGGGCTTTGTCTAGCTCCAGAGCCCAGCGACTAGCAAACTTCGCGCCTCCTCCTACGATAAGTCAACATCGGCTCCGACGTACAGGAAGTACTAGTGCAAGCGACGCGACAGGATGTCGCGTTCTGAGCATGCCGACGGCCAGGACGTCCTAGTGCCACCGCAGCCACAGGATGTGGCGTTTTGAGGCGNCTAGTGCCACCGAAGCCACAGGATGTGGCGTTTTGAGGCGGCCTACGTCGCCGTGTTTCCTTTATCTCGTCGGAGCCACTCCAGTTTGTACGTCGCTAGGCGGGCGCTTGCGCTTTTCTAATAAAAAGGGGGGAATCCGGTCTACTAAGCGTTATACAGGCATCCAATTTATCAGTAAAAATATCTCCAAAAGAAAGAGGTTGAAAGCGTTGAGGAAAACTCCCATATTTCTTGCACTCTTCCTGTTTATTTTTAGCTTATTAAGCGCATGCGGCAGCAACAGTGCCGGTTCCAATAGCAATTCGGATGGTGCTAAGTCCGAAACAACTGACGGAGAGACGATCGATCTGACGTGGTATTACCCGGTGAACGTCGGCGGTGAAATTACGGAAGTGATTGACGGATATGCAGAGGAGTTCAATAAAGAAGGAATTGAAGTGAATGGAAAAAAAGTAACGGTCTCGCCGGTCTACAGCGGGAACTATGATGAGTCCATGACGAAGGTCCAGACGGCTGTAAAAAACGGAAAGTCCCCGGATATGGCGGTTCTTCTGTCCGTTGACCTCTTCCAATTGAAGGACTCTATCCTGCCACTGGACGATATGATTGAAAAAGATCCGGAAGCAAAAAAAATGATGGATGACTTCTTCCCTGGATTCATGCTGAATTCCCAGGCGGAAGGGAAAACATGGTCTGTCCCGTTCCAGCGAAGCACGGTCCTGCTTTATTACAACAAGGATCTGTTCAAGGAAGTGGGCCTCGACCCGGAAGCTGCTCCTGCCAACTGGGATGAGGTTGTGGAGTATGGTAAAAAGCTTACGAAGGACGGCCAATGGGGGATTGAATTGCCGGCTACGATCAGCGGTTATTGGATCTATCAGGCTTTAGCACTCCAGGCTGGTGAAGGAAACCTGATGAGTGACGACGGAAAAGAGGTTTATTTTGATTCCGAACCGGCCAAGGAAGCTCTAAAATATTGGATTGACCTTTCTAAGACACACAAGGTGATGCCCGAAGGCGTACTTGACTGGAATACTGTTCCTACTGACTTCATTGAAGGTAAAACGGCTATGATGCTTTCTACCACAGGGAACCTGACGAATGTTAAAAATAACGCTGATTTTGAATTTGGCGTTGCCTTCTTGCCGGAAAATAAGCGCGCTGCTACTCCGACAGGCGGGGGGAACTTCTATATCTTCAAGGATATTGCAGAAGAAAGACAGCTTGCGTCCATGGAATTTATTAAATGGATTGCGGATCCTGAGCGTGCAGCGGAATGGAGCATTGACACAGGCTATATTGCAACACGTCAATCAAGCTATGAAACTCCAGCATTAAAAGAGTACACAGATTCATTCCCGCAGGCCCTGACTGCCATGCAGCAGCTGGAAAATGCACATAAGGAAATCTCGGTTTACGAGCAAGGGAAAATCATCAAGATTTTATCAGATGCCATTCAGGCGGCAATTGATGGAGCTGACGTGGACAAAACATTGGATCAGGCTCAAGAACAGGCTGAATCCCTGTTAAAGCCATATAAATAAGTTTTCATGAGGTGAAGGAATTGGGAAAAAACATGAAAGAAAATGCAACAGCATGGCTTTTTCTCCTTCCGTCCCTCATATTCCTCATCATGTTTACGTTGTATCCGATGATCAAGACGCTGTTTACGAGTTTTTTTCAATCAGATCTGTCAACAGCGGATCCCGTTTATATCGGTGCGGACAATTTTAAAATGATGTGGGAAGATGAGGTGTTTCGGAAGGCGTTGATCAATAATATCTGGTTTGCGGTTGGGACCGTACCAACAAGCGTGTTGATCGGAATGGGGCTTGCAATGCTGGTCAATCGTGCAATGAAAGGGAGCAGTCTTGCAAGGACATTTTTCTTTTACCCGGTTGTGATTCCGATGGTGACTGCGGCGTTCATATGGCTGTTTTTCTATACGCCGGAGTACGGGATGGTCAATAGTCTGTTCAAGATGTTTGGAGCAGGGGAAATGAATCTGCTGGGGAATTCAAGTACAGCCCTTATTGCCATCATGGTGATGGTGATTTGGAAGGAAGCCGGATTCTTTATGATCTTTTATTTGGCCGCCCTACAAAATATTCCTAAGGAACTGCTTGAAGCTTCCTATATGGACGGAGCGTCCAAGTGGGTCCAATTTAGAAAAATCATCTTTCCATTGCTGATGCCGACAACCCTGTTCTCTTTTATCATCGCGACAACGAATGCGTTCAAAACCGTGGACCAGCTTGTCGTGATGACACAGGGCGGCCCAAACAATGCCAGCAATCTGCTGCTCTACTACATCTATGAAAGTACTTTCCGTTTCATGGATTACGGGAAAGCGTCGACTGCGACAGTGGTTGTGTTAGTTTTGATGCTGATGGTCGCAGCCATTCAGTTCTTTGGAGCAGACCGTAAAATTCATTACAGTTAAGGTGGTATACAGTTGAATCGCCTCATCAATATTTCGACATATGTTTTGGCTCTGCTTTGGGCCCTTCCGCTCTTCGGAATCATCTATATGGCCTTTACAGACACAAAGGCAGAGAAATTTTCGCTGACATTCAATAATTTTGCCGAAGCCTGGAGGACGGCTCCTTTCGCGCAATATTATATCAATACGCTCGTTATTGTCATTGTCATTCTGGCTGTCCAGCTTGTCACGATGACGCTTGCTGCCTATGCATTTGCCCGGATGAATTTCATCGGACAGGGGATGATGTTCCTCTTGTACCTTGTGCAAATTATGATTCCGATTGAGCTGTTGATTTTTCCAAATTCAAACACGATTGCCCAGCTCGGAATCTACGATACTAAGCTGGCGATCATGGTTCCTTACTTCATTTCTGCTTTTGGAATTTTCTTGCTGAGGCAGACCTTTAAAGGTGTTCCCTATGAATTGGAAGAAGCCGCAAAAATGGAAGGGTGCAGCCGGCTTCAGACGATTTGGCATGTATATGTGCCTTTGGCGAAGCCAACTTATATCGCCTTTGGACTTATATCAGTATGCCATCAATGGAGCAACTTTTTATGGCCGCTGATTATCACGGATTCCGATATGAATCGGCCGCTGACTGTCGGGCTTTCGATGTTTGCCAAAGCATCTGACTCCGGAGCGCAGTGGGGAGTGGTCGGTGCTGCCACTTTGTTTGTCGCTTTGCCGCTATTGATGGCTTTCTTCATTTTTCAAAGGCAGTTCATATCAAGCTTCATGCATTCAGGAATCAAGTAACAGAAAGGCGGATGATTATTGGGTTACTCTATTTCGACTTATACATTATTCGCATTGCCCATTGAGCCGGCCGTTGAAGCTCTTATGTTAAAAGGCGGCTGGAAATCGATTGAAATCATGGGAGAAGGAAAGTATCATGGCAGGCTCCTGCTGTATATGGAAAGGTCAGAAATCGGAAATTTGGCAAGACTTGCAAAAGAGAACGATGTTTCTTTCGGATTTCATCTGCCCATTGAAGGGTTCAATCCCGCTTCTCCAGATGAAGAGACGGAACAAATTTGGAAGAAATGTTTGTCGATAGCCAAAATACTGGAAGTGGAATATGTGCTATTCCATCTGGGCAGCAATCCTTCCATTGATGGCGGGCTGAAATCAGCGGCCGATTTTTCAAACAAAATGCTGCAGGAATTGCCTGAAAAAACAAGGCTGCTGATTGAAAATGTTCCTGATGCGGAAAATGCTATAGGTACCTCTATTGATGAGCTCGTTTCAGTCATCCAAATGATCGATGATCCGCGTGCTGGCATAATGCTGGATACAGGGCACTGCTATATAAATGGGCAGGCTGGGTTTTTAGATGAATGCCGGAAAGCATACCCGTATTTGTACGGCCTTCATATTAATGACAACCATGGTTCAAGCGACGAGCATTTGCAAATCGGTGAAGGGACGATCCCTTTTCAACCACTTTTGCAAGAGTTAAAGGGCAGGCCGATCAAATATGTATTTGAAACAAATACGGTTGATCGTGCTGAACATTCGATGAATCTGGTCAAAATCAATAGCTGGGGGATGCAGGATGTCAAACATTCAATTACGTGACGTGTGTAAAAAATATCTTGGAAGCAACGATTATTCTGTGCGGAACTTCAACCTGGATATTCAGGAAAAGGAATTTATTGTACTGGTTGGCCCTTCTGGTTGTGGAAAATCAACAACCCTTAGGATGATTGCAGGTTTAGAGGATATCTCAGGAGGGGATTTATTAATCGGTGGCCAAAGAGTCAATGATGTGGAACCGAAAAATCGGGGTATTGCCATGGTTTTTCAAAACTATGCACTTTATCCCCATATGACTGTTTTTGAAAATATGGCCTTTGGATTGAGACGCCAAAAGGTGCCGAAAAATGAAGTGAAGGCGAAAGTTGAAGAGGCGGCTGAAATCCTTGGGTTGAGCAGCTTGCTGAAGAGGAAGCCGAAAGAACTTTCCGGCGGGCAGAGGCAAAGAGTTGCGCTTGGCAGGGCAATTGTTCGGAACTCCAGTATTTTTCTGATGGACGAACCGCTGTCCAATTTGGACGCGAAGCTCCGTGTCCAAATGCGCGCTGAGATTATCAGGCTGCACCGCCAGTTGGGAACAACGACGATTTATGTAACTCACGATCAAACGGAAGCGATGACGATGGCGACAAGAATTGTCATCATGAGAGACGGTGAGATTCAGCAGATCGGCACACCTTCTGAAGTGTACAGATCTCCTGAAAATGTATTTGTAGCCAGTTTTATTGGGCAGCCCGGGATGAATTTTTTCGAAGGAAATATTGAAGGGAATCAATTTATCATCGGTTCCGGAGAGGCGGTCTATCCACTTTCGAAAAGTGAGCAGCTGCTTTTGAAGAAACATAAGAGCAAGGCGGTTATCCTGGGGGTCAGGCCTGAGGATATCACCATTTCCGCAGAAAAAACCTCAATAAAAGGCGTCGTGGATTTAATTGAGACCAATGGGGCGGAAATGCTCGTGCATACACGGTTGGCCGGCCAGCAGATTGTGGTCAAATGCAAGACTGATGATCATTTGAAAACGGGAGATCCAATTTATCTTTCTTTTAATGAAAATGCAATCCATTTATTCGACAAAAGCACAAAGAAACGGCTAAAGAGCCTGGAAGTTTATCATGGGGCTTTACTAACTTCTTCTTGATATTGGGGGGAACAGTGAATGTATATAAATGACTTTGAGGCGTATTGTTTCGATTTGGACGGTACGATTTATTTGGGGAATGAAATTTTGCCTGGTGCAAAAGAAATGCTGGAAGCGTTAAGGATGAACGACAAAAAGTTATTGTTTATTACAAACTCACCCACGCAGACACGGGAAGACTGCCAGCGGAGACTGGAAACATTGGGAATCGATGTTTGTCATGAGGAAATTCTTACAGGTCCGTTCATATCTGCATTGTATTTTGCAGAGAATTTTCCAGACGCCGTCATTTATGTTGTCGGCGAAGAAGCAATCAAGACTGAATTTAACTATTTTCAATTGAACATGACAGAAGAACCGATGGAAGCGACTCATGTACTGGTCGGCCTTGACCGTACTTTTACGTATGACAAATTGAACTTGGCCATGAACGCTGTCAGAAACGGTGCGAAAATTATTGTGACAAATCCGGATCCTACCTGTCCGGTTCCGGGAGGGGTCGTTTCCGACACGTATGCGATTGCCCGTGCTATTGAAGTCGCTTCAGGTCAGTCCATCTTCCAGGTGACTGGGAAACCCTCCGTTTTTTACGGAGAGCGGATCCTTAAGGAGCTAAATGTGGACAGGGATCAGTGTCTGATCGTAGGCGACCGCCTGGAAACCGATATTTTATTGGGAAAGTTCAATGAAATTAGTACCTGTCTCGTCTTGACTGGTGTGACGAGAAAAGAGGAAGTCGACAAAGCCAAGATATATCCCGATTATATTGTGAATGATCTCAACACATTGTTTGTGGATGTGAAGCAGCCGTGTTAAGGAGACGCAAAAAACGGGCAAATACAACGAATTCTTATATTTGCCCGTTTATCAGGAGGTTTATTTTCCAAATCATGGGATTTGCGTTTGGTATTCGAACTGATTCTTTGGAAAAGACAAATGACCACGGCTGTGCAGTATCCGGCTCCAGATGCAGACTTGGATCAAAAGTTTCCTCTGCAACAACTACTCCCTTATCGTCCGTTATTTGTACTTTGATGCGGCCGATTTCCAGTCTCTTTTCCCGACCGTTCAATAATAGGACAGTTGCAACCAATCCGCCGTTTTTCTTATATTTCCCTCTGACGAGTGCAGCTTCCAGGTCGCCTGATGGTTTGGACAGTGACTTTAAGATTTTCACCAATTCATCCTTCTGTTCCTTTGTTAATTTGCTATCCCAAACAGGATGAAAATGAAGCTTGACCATGCTTTACCCGCCTTTCAGTTTTTTGATTCCATCTAAAATAAAGTAGTCAATGATCATGATAAGAGAAACCACTCCTATTATTTCTATAATGGTTTCTGTAACAGTAATTTTTCTTTTTTCTTTTTCATAAAAGTAATTTTTGATGATTACAAATGCAGCCATTGTGATTGTTAATTGTATGGGTCCCATTTTTTTACTCCTTAAAAAATATTTCTTGTTTTTTGTCTATAACCTATTTTATAGGAGAAGGTGGGGGAAACACCAATAACACTCCGTTTCGACATATTTCCCGAGAAATATTTTCCAAGCCCGTCAGGACATTTCGAATTCACTTAAAATAACCTAATTTATTAGGATTCATGAAAAATTTTGATGGGAAATAAAAAAGCTGAGACTTGTTTTGGGAAAAATAATGACAGGGATATCGATTCCCTGCCATTATTTTGTGAGTGTAGATTCCCGGACAAGTCCTCTTTTAATCAGATTGATTTCTGTTTTAAGATTAGCCAAAGATTCATGAGGGGATAGATTGTGCGCAAATGTTTCGGCTAAATTTCTAAATATAATGGTCGAAATGATTTGTAAAGCGTGATACAGCTCCTTTTCGCTGGATATATTTAAGCTGCTTCGATCAACTAATGCAGCAGTCGCTTTAAAGTTTTCGCTGTTTTTGTCAGGGTCGGTGATCATTCTTCCAAAGAAACTTTCAATTTTTTGCGTCATGTTTAACAAAGCATTTTTCAAAAAGTGGAAATGCTCCTCTTCTTCAAGCATTCGTTTATAAAAATCAATGGCTGTTTCAAACGGGTCTCCGTTATGCATGCTGAGGATGGAGAGGAAATTATATTTTTCCTGCTCCGCCAGTTCGTTAAGCAGGTAGAAAAAAGCATCGTCTTTGTCCTCGAAATATTGATAAAAGCTTCCACGCGGGATTCCCGCTGCTTTTACAATGTTGGAAACGGAAGCCTCAAACAGAGGTACCCTTGAAAATTCACTTTTGAGCGCTTGAATCAATGTTTGTCTTTTTTCATCGGGTAAATTGTAAAATGTCAATTTAGGCATGATTCCTTCATCCTTTAATATTGATTTTCTCTATTTTCCGCTTCCAAAAATTTTACAAAGTGATTGATGGCCAGTACCGGCGATTCCTTCACCATTGCCGTGTATTTCCTTTTTAGTGAAGGCGAAGCCATGTCGCTTTTTTCAATCCGGCTGATGACATAATCCGCGCTGATTTTTTGAATTTCTTTCCGTTGGTGTTTCGCTTCCTTGGACAGCGCCATGCCAAGTGCCCCCAGCACTGCGTACAGGATGATGGTCAGCACCATGTTCTGCCTGTCCGGAATGAAAAATAAGATGGTGACCAGATTGAAAACAGAAATAAGGATCAAAGGCAGGGACCAAAATCCGTATTTGGACGCCTTTTTCATTAAAGGGGTTATCAGCTCATTCAGTTTTTCAAGCTCCCTCTGGATAAAAGGAGGGATATTTGCCATTGGAGTCATAGCTGCTTCACTCCTCATTTTTATTATGACACAATGTCATGTCTACACTTCCAGTATAAATGACAATGTGTCATTCGTCAAATGGTCCCATGTCGAAATTTGAACTAATATGTGAAAAAACAACGACTAAAAACAATAGATAGTTATATTTGTTAATATAAGGAAACAAACAAGTCTTAAGTACTAATAGTGCCCAATTAAACAGGTAGGCCAATTGTTTCGTTTTTTTCAAAAAGCCCTCAGTGCACTTTGTAAATGCTATGATACCTTTGAAAAGAAAATGTAAAAGGGGACTATGGAATGCTCATTAAAAAACTTGCCATGTTTGTAATGGCTGTCCTATTGCTGGGCGCATGCGGAAGCAAGGCCGATGATAAAAAAGAAGAAGCGAAGCCGGCAACGACAGAAGAGAAAACAGACGATACTAAGGCTGTAGAAGCGGATGCCGAACCGAAAGAAGAGGAAAAGGAGTCCGCTGAAAAAGAAGACGATGGATCAGTGTTGAATCCATATATCGCAGAGGATTTGGACGCAGATGTGAAAGTGGTGTATACGAATAAAAACCCGGGATTGAAACATGCGTACAGCGATAAGGTGACAATGGAAATTGATGAGTATCAAATTGTCCATGTTTCCAATATGAATGAATCAAGTAAGACGAACTTCGATGGTGAGGATGAGGGTTATGTTCTTACATATAAAATGACATTGGATAACAAGTCCGATGAAGACGTATTTTATGCGGGCGGCGTAACCTTATTGGCGGATAACGGGGTGGATTACATTATCCCGAGACAGCATCTGGTCGATCGAGACCAATGGCTGAAGGATGAAAGTACGAAAGATGCTTCCCAATATTCCAAAGGAAAAAGCTTCACCGGAATGAACGCCCATTCAATGACGAAAGCACAATTTGAGAAGCTGAGTTCACCGACATTGAGAATCGATGCGCTATGGCTGAATAACGACACATCCAAACGATTGGGCGAAGACGCTGTTTTTAAATTGCCATTTAATGATAAAGGGGCCGAAAAAGCCGCAGCATCAGGGGAACTGTATCAGGATAAAATGGTGACAGACAATATTGCGGACAAGGAAATCTTTTTTGAGAATACTGAGATTAATGAAACAAAAGAAATTGATGGTGTAAAAATAACGCTTAACGGCGTGCAGTATGCCGACGTAACTCCGACAGACGGCCATGCGGAAAGGTTTTCGAACTTTGGGGATAGCGGTCTGGTGGCGTTGACTGTAAAAATGACCATTGAAAACGGAAGCGACACGCCATTTGATAAATTTTTGGTTGACAGAAAATTGACGATCGATGGGGACCGCGGAACCATGTTCAACCAGGGAATGCTTGAGCCGAACTATTCCGGTACATCAAACCCAGGGAACAAAGATGAATTCCTCACGGTTTTCCTGTTCAGGAAAGACGAATTTGACATCTTTAAAAAGTTTGATATGCAGGTTGGCCCGCTAAAAGATGAGAACGCCAAGGAACTGTTTAAAGAGAAATCTGTTACGTTTGAATTGCCTGTGAAGGAATAATTCAGGGATGGTAGTTGGTCCGGCTCAAAATGATTCGTTTATTTTGAGCCGGATTTTTTGTATGGAAGACTTAAAGGGAGGCGGCTTTGATGGGCGAAAATGCGCGTTCCACTTGCGAAAATTAATGCTGCCCGGCTGGGTTTTCGATTTGCCTTATCTTCGGTAGTCATACGTATCCAATGCCTCCCGAGTATTTGAATTTAACGCTTCTTCGGTAGTCATACGTATCCAATGCCTCCCGAGTATTTGAATTTAACGCTTCTTCGGTAGTCATACGTATCCAATGCCTCCCGAGTATTTGAATTTAACTCTTCTTCGGTAGTCATACGTGTTTTTTGCCTGACCATGGTTGTCGTTTTGATCAGCGACTATTTTTTAAAAACAGAGATATGGCACAGCTCAGCCTCAATGTGTGAAAGCCCAGTTTCACAGTAATTCAAGCCCCTTATCCCAATTTCAATGTGATCAACATAAGTTTTAATAAACAGCTTGCTCCGGAATCGAATTCATTAAATCATGGATGCTGACCCGTCTGTATGAATATAGAGAAAATAAACGTTCCCAAATCACGGGGTCAAACCCTTGCAATGTACCGGTTGGATACAGGATAATGTTACTAGGATTTTTTATAAAAAAACTGATACAAAGTTGATTGATTGGCCAGAGAGGATTGATCATATGAGCATACCTAGAGCATTATCGATTGCGGGTTCTGCTGCAAGGGGCGGAGCCGGAATTCAGGCGGATTTAAAGACATTCCAGGAGATGGATGTGTTTGGGTTAAGTGCTATTACTGCGATTGTCGCCAATCATCCGCGCACAGATCAGGGTGTTTTTCCGATTGCATTTGATGCTATTGAAGCACAGGTGTATACGGCGCTGCGCGATATTGGGGCGGACGCGATAAAAACAGGGATGCTTTTTACAGAGGAAATCATCACCCATGTGGCCAAGTGGATTGAGGAATCGGGCACCCCCAATATTGTCGTGGACCCGGTCATGATTGGCAAAATGGGATCTGCGCTGTTAAAAGACGACGCCATTGAGGCTGTAAAAACAAAACTGATCCCATTAGCCACAATCATTACGCCGAATATGCCGGAAGCTGCGCGGCTGTTGGAAACTGAACAGCAGCTTACTTCCGTTGATGATTTGAAACAGGCAGCGGCCGAATTACAAAAGCTCGGCCCGAAATATGTCCTTGTCAAAGGCGGGCGTCTCGAAGGACCGGCGGTCGATGTGTTATTTGACGGCGAGAAATTCCATCTGCTTGAAGCGCCGCGCATTGATACAATCCATACAAATGGAGCGGGATGCAGCTACTCGGCCGCCATCACGGCCCAGCTGGCAAAAGGAAAATCAGTCCAGGAAGCTGTGGAGGAAGCGAAAAAATTCATCACAGCCGCCATTCGCCACTCCATTACATTTAAACGCGGAGTCGGCCCCACATACCATGCCGCCTATCAGAAATACGGCGAAACAGGGGTCAATGTTACAGTGGAAAAATGAGGAGCGCAAGGTCCAATTTTCAAGGGAGAAAACTGATTTTCTCCCTTATTTCAATATACCCCGATGATTATGCAAAACAAAAAGCAGTAAAAGCATCACGATGTCCAGCCTTGCGCCGAAAGCAAAATCCATGAATCCGGATGAAAGCAATGGTATTTTCGTTAAAATCAATGCCGCGACCATGATTCCCATTAATGGCATTACGGCAAGTCTCGTCCCCCTATTGATTAAAATCAGAATCCCGCACACAACTTCAGTTACCGCGACTGCCATCATCAACTGTTCGGGATACGGCAGCCTCAATTGAATAAATGTGTTGGCGAGTTCCGGATTCATCAATTTCATTGTACCGGAAACGACGAACACGTAGGCGACCGCCCACCTTACCAAAGTGATCATTCCCATCCCCCCTCATAAACTATATGTTTTGTTATGGACAAACATTGCATTGTTTTCATGTTTTATATTTGCGGCTTACGAAGCTGCAAATCCGATTCGCTATCGCATCGTTTTATGCGAAATCGGTTCGAATCATATCTTGTGAGGATTTTTATTTTTAGAAAAGGCCTGAGGTTAGGCCAATTTGCAAAAATATTAAAAGTGGAATATATTTTGCATATTAAAAAATGCAAGTATCCAAGGCGCAGTGAACTAAGCCCTTGGTTCATTTAGGAAGGGGGCTGAATAGCATTAAATTTTAAATTTATGAATCTTTCTGGACTAGCATTGCAAATTTTCCTTGAGAAAATTCGGGCACTTATATCTTTGAAAGCGACATCATTTGTTATGAACAATTTTCTCAAAAAGGAATCACGCCTGCTGCAAAGGAAGTGTTTCTAGAAAGTGGCAACCACTTTATATGGAAAAGGGGCATTTTTTAATCCCTTTGAAAACTGGAAAAACCTAAAAAGTTTTATAAGGTTTATTTTGAATGGGGGGAGTATATGAACCTGAGTGAGGCAAAAGAATTAAACGGTTCCTTGCAAGAGAGTGCAATTTCTGACGGGGGACAATTAAAGCGATCTTTAAAACTAAGGCATGTCGTTTTTATCGGCTTGGCGTATATGTCGCCTTTGGCAGTCTTTGATACATTCGGCATCATCTCCGACATTACTGGCGGCCATGTTCCGGCGGCCTACCTATTGATCATTGTGGCCATTTTTTTTACAGCGTACAGTTACGGAAGAATGGTAAAAAAATATCCGTCGGCAGGCTCCGTTTATACCTATACAAGAAAAACAATGAATGCGCATTTAGGTTTTCTTGTCGGATGGTCCGCCATGCTGGATTATCTTTTTCTTCCGATGATCAACGCGCTGCTGGCAAGTATTTATATGTCGTCCGCTTTTCCTGGTGTCCCATCGTGGATATGGATTTTTTTGACCATTGTCATTACAACGGCGCTGAATCTTTTTGGGGTCAAACTGGCGGTCATTTTTAACTACCTTTTGGTTATTCTGCAAGTGTTGGTCACCGTGATCTTTGTTATTTTGACTATCAGAATGATCATGTATGGCGATACCGGAAATACATTTTCCCTTAACCCGTTTTATACCGAACAGCTTTCTTTTCCGGCTGTTTTTGCAGGAGCATCCATTCTGGCACTTTCTTTCCTTGGTTTTGATGCAGTAACAACGTTGGCTGAAGAGACGATTGAACCAAAGAAGAACATCCCCAGGGCGATCTTCATCATTGCCTTGAGCGCAGGAGCTTTCTTTGTTACCGTAACCTATTTCATGCAATCCTTATTTCCGGATGTATCCGTTTTCGGCGATATTGAAGGCGCTTCACCGGAAATCGCGCGGTATATTGGCGGGGCTTTGTTCCACTCTATATTCATTTCGGGTTATGTTGTAGCGGTACTTGCCTGCGGCATCACCCAGCAAATGAGCGCATCGCGCTTGTTATATGGAATGGGGCGTGACGGAGTCTTACCCAAGAAATTTTTTGGATATGTTCACCCGCGGACTGGGCTTCCGGTGTTTAATATCCTGCTTGTAGGGGCTTTGGCCTTGACAGCTATGTTTTTGGATCTTACGGAGGCAGCTTCGCTTATTAACTTCGGAGCCTTTGTGGCCTTCACATTTGTCAACTTATCTGTGATCGTCTATTTCTTTAGGCGGGAAAAAAATCGGTCCGTCAAATCGATTATTACTTCCATTATCATACCAGGGGCAGGTTTGGCATTTAACATATACTTGTGGTTCAGCCTTGAGAAAAGTGCTATGATACTTGGGGTAGTTTGGGCGGCGATCGGCTTTGTCTATATTTTATATTTGACCAAGTTTTTTAAAGTCAGTCCGCCGGAACTCAGTAATAATGATCAATAACACATATAAAAAATTACATCATATGAAAAGAGGAGAATCATTATGGCAAGAACAATTAAAGACAGCACACCTAAAAAAGATGGATTCAGAATTCCGGGAGAATTTGAACCGCATAAAGGGTCAATCATCATTTGGCCGGAAAAAGGCTTTGCTTTCCGGAATGGGGGAAAACCTGCTCAGGAAGTAGCTGTGATCGTAGCAAATACAATCGCAGAATATGAAGAAATGACGGTGATCTGCTCCGCTGACCAGTATGAAAATGCAAGGGCAAGATTATCGGAAAAAGTCCGGGTTGTGGAAATGTCGACGAACGAATCATGGGTCCAGGATAAAGGGGCATTTTACGTCATCAATGATGAAGGGGAAATGAGAGGAGTCCAGTTTGGCTTCAATGCTTATGGTGGACTAAAGGAAGGGCTCTATTTTCCATGGGATTTGGACCAGCAATTTGCGCAAAAGCTTTTTGAACTGGAAAATATAGATTCCTATGATGCCAAACACTTTATTCTTGAAGGCGGAGCAACGCAGGTAGACGGAGAAGGCACCATTATTTTGACGGAGCAGTGCAATTTGAACCCGAATCGGAACGGGGATATGTCCAAAGAGGAAGTGGAGAGGAACTGCAAGGAATATCTTGGTTTGGACAAGGTCATTTGGCTAAAAAGAGGGATGCTGTATGATGAAACGGACGGGCATGTGGATGATATCCTCTTTTTCATCAAACCCGGCGTCATCGCCCTTTCATGGGTGGATGATGTGAATCACCCGCAATATCCGGTGTTCAAAGAAGCGTATGATATCCTTAGCAATGAAACGGATGCGAAAGGGAGAAAGTTTGAAATCCATAAAATTCATATCCCGGAAGTCATCCATATAACAGAAGAGGAAAACAAAGGATTTGATATTGCTGCGGATGCGGCGCCGCGTGAGCCGAATCAGCCGCTGGCCGTAACTTATATTAACGGATATTTCGTGAATGGCGGATTTTTGGTTCCTCAATTTAATGACCCTCGGGATCAGGAAGCTGTTCAAAAACTTCAGGAACTGATGCCGGATCGAAAAGTGATCGGCCTTCCGACGAAGGAGTGGTCTCTAAGCGGAGGCAATATCCATTGCATGACAATGGTTCAGCCGAGACCATAAATTTTTAAAAAGCTTGTAGAAAAAGCGGATTTTTCTACAAGCTTTTTCTAATGATATTCCGGATCAATTTTTGTCGTCCCTCCTTGCAGCCGCTTTGCATAAGCTAATACATGGATTTAAAAGCAAGGGGGTGTACAAGGAATATGGGGTTATATATTAATGAAGAAGAACACCTGTATATTTATAAAAGTGTGGAAGAGATTGATGAACCCAACCAATCGGTTGCTCAAATAGATGAATGGGCCGAATTTTTAGAGGTGCAGAAAAAAGCTAATGCCATCTGGCAGCAATCCTTTTCGGATTTAAATAAAATGGTGGAATATCAGGAGCAGGTGCGAAAAAATCAATGGAAGAAAATATCCTATCAGTTGAAAGATTTAAGAAGAAATGACCGGAAACATGATGAGGTCCATGAAAATGTGAAGGAGCAGTTGACGGCCATTGATGAAAAGAGCCGGAGGCTGGAGGAGAAGCTGGATGAGGAGACTCTTTTTAAAAAAGAGGTAATGGAGCAGCTTTTGCAGGTCAGTGGAACGAATGAGGAAATCGAAAATCGTTTGAAATCTGTTGAAGCCGACAACGAAGAGCTTTTAACAAAATTAAACGAGCAATATGAACTCCAAAGGGAAATGGCGGAACAAATTTCGAAGCAAGAGGAAAGGCATCAGGAAGTAATCAGCCGTTTGGACAGCCAAGAAGCGGTCACTGAAAAAATCCTGAGGCAAGTTACAAACATCCGCTCGATCCTGTTTGAAAGAGCCAACTACCTCGCTGAAAAAATCGAAAACAGCTACAAGCTCACTTCCTCGTACGTTTATAAACTTATGACCGGCTCCGTGGAGCCGCTGCAGCTTTTTCTGCTTAAGCAAAAGGAGCAGAAAAAAGAAAGCAAGGAAGAGAATCAGTGAAATGGAAATGCCGGGTCCGGCATTCTTTTTTTTTAAAAGCTAAAGAAATCATAAGATTTTACCGAATTTTCTCTTCAAACAAGATTAACGTAATGTCCAGCTTCAGGCGCCATCGGAGCAAGGATTAAGCCAATCGCTGATGAAGGCAAACTACGCCTTCGCAAGCGTAGTCTAGCTTTGCGCCGATAGACGGGCGCCTTGCGCATTTCTTATTCATGGCATTTTTATTAAAGGGCATGCTAAAAAGCGAACTATACACTTTAAGGAGGAAATTCAAAATGAAGAGGCTGGCTACATATTTTCTTGCGGCAGTCGTTGCGCTTGGAGTCATTGTTGGCATGGGATCAGCTGTCTCCGCTGAAATGCATGATGCGGAGTGGGGGGAGCGCCAATTTAAAAGCGACCCGGAAATGACGAAGAAGTATGCGGAAATGCTGGGAATCGACACAGAAGGCAAAGATATGGAAACGCTCAACAAAGAGATCCGTGATGTTTACATTAAAAAGCATGCGGAAGGATTGGGCATTTCAACTGAAGGAAAAAGCACGGATCAATTGGAGAAAGAGATTGAAAAGGTTTGGGTGACAAGAATTGCACAGCAATATGGAATCAGCACACAGGAAAAAGACATCAAAACCTTAAAGAAAGAAATCAAAGGAGCAAAGGTTAAAAAGGAAGCTTCTGAACTGGGAATTTCCAGTGAAGGCAAATCTCTGAAAGAGCTCACGTACGAGGTGCGGAAAGCACAAATCCTGAAGTATGCCAAAGAGTACGGCATTCAAACGGAGGGCCGGGACCTTCGCGAAGTGGCGATGGACGTGCGAAAAGCGATGATTCACAATGCAGCTGAAAAATTAGGTGTCAACACGGATGGAAAAACCGATCAGGAAATCTTTCATGAAATCATGATCAACCACGGGGAAAAGGCGAGGGAAATGAAACTGTTTCCGTTCAGGGAAGAGATCATATTATTCCCGAAAGGGCATCCGGGGATGCAGTAGTTTTTGCTTAGCTTAATTTTAAAAATAACGCTAGTGGTCAGGTTCAAAATAGGAAAGCGGGCATATTCGTGCCCGTTTTTTGGTGTTGGCTGTGAAAACGGTCACGAATGTGACGGATAAGTTCCCGAATAGGCCTCCATCTCCCCAAAACGGTAACGAATGGGCCGGATAAGTTCCCAAATAATCCTCCATCTCTCAAAAACGGTCACGAAACAGCCGGATAAGTTCCCGAATTTATCTCCACCTCCCCAAAAACGGTCACGAATCAGACGGAGATGCCCCTAAGTTTGCCTCCATCGCTGAAACCAGACACGAATGGATAAGTTCCCGCTTTTTACTGCTTTCCGTCAACCATGCCCAGGAACTTGATCCATTCATATATGTCCTGTTCCAGCCATCGTCCTTGAATATGCTTCTCATCCAGTTTTCTTCAATCGGAAAACACAATCGAAAATCAGCAGCAAGCCCTGTTTTGTTTTTTTTAGATCTGCATATTCCGATTCAAAGCGCCTTTTCAAGCTGCAAATTTTTCGGTAAACTAAATGAGTAATACAGCCTATATAGACGGAAGGAAATGACATTGAAAGAATCATTTATTATTCGACTGCCGGAAAACAACCGAGAAATTTTGCCATACTATTACGATTACGGTGTGGCGCTGGACAAAGTGCACGGATTTATTTTAAAACAGACCGGGCTTATTTTAAAAATGTATCTCGACAATGAAAATGTGGAAGAAATCTGGAATGTGCTGGAAGAGGATTTGGCTTCCGGAAAAGCGGAGCTTCTTTCCTACATTTTTGACCACGTGGAAACAGGGTGCATTGACTATGAGCAAAACGATAATGGATTTGTCATCAAACCATCCATTAACAATGCCGTTTATTTTTACCCGGATTATGAAATAGCGTTGGTCAAACTGCCGATTTTTCAAAGCTTTACAGATTATCAGCGTGAATTCATCTATGCCAAAGACGATGAAAGCCTGCTTTCATTTTTGCAATACGTTTACGAGCGCCAAAAGGAAATCATGAAGGATTGCGTCAGCGTCTTCACCGATACGGAAGAAGGAGTGGAACGGGAAAAGGAGAAAGTCACTTCCCTTGTAAGCAGAGAAGATGTGTTATTGGAAGAAGGATTGAAATCCGAAATTTACCGTTCGATTGACGAATTTTTCAACGAAAGCGGGGACTTTTTTAAAACTTATAACATCCCTTATAAAAGAGGAATCCTGCTTTACGGGCAGCCGGGCAATGGAAAAACAACGCTTGTGAAATCCATTGCAGGCAGTATTGATGCGCCTGTTGCGTATTGGCAGATCACGGAGTATACAACGAGCTACTCGATTAAAGAGGTCTTTTCCATTGTAGCGAAGATGGCACCGATGGTTTTGGTGATCGAGGACATTGACTCCATGCCGGAATCATCGAGATCCGTATTCTTGAACACGTTGGATGGTGCGACTTCGAAAGAGGGCATTTTCTTAATTGGCACAACCAATTACCCGGAAAAAATTGATCCCGCTTTGATCAACCGTGCCGGCCGGTTCGACCGTGCCTACGAAATTAAGCGTCCTGACTTCGAACTGCGCCTTCAATATTTACTTCAAAACAAACAGATGGAGCGGTTCATGGCGAAATCGGACATTCTTTATATTGCCGAGCAAACTGAAAAATTTTCCATTGCCCAATTGAATGAACTGTACACATCCGCAGCCCTTCAATGGCATTATGATCAAGCGGTTGATATTGATGGCATTATACAGAATCTGGAAGCAGCCAACGAAAAAACCCGCACACAGGAATGGGGAGAAGAGGACTTTTCCAAAGTGGGATTCGGCATGTAGGAGGTATTTTTCAAATGAATGAAGCTTCTTTAACGTATTGGAATGAATACTGGGGAAGTGAAAAAAAGCCTTCTTCCGTAAGCGCCTGGCAGTTCGGAGATGATGCGGATAAGCTGGCGCGCCTGGTGATTGCCGGCAAAAAACGGGCAACGTGTTCATGCCGGCTGCTTTATGACCTTGAAAATGAGCCGCTGCCAAAGGTGGATGATTACAGTGTCATTCTTGACAGCGAAGACCAGCCGGTTGCCATCATTCGAACAGCCGAAGTTGAAGTCGTTCCGATGAACGAAGTGACGGAGGATTTTGCTGTTTCGGAAGGGGAAGGATCCTATGAGGAATGGTGGGATACCCATGTGAGATTTTTCACAAATGAGTTGAACGAAAAGGGACTTACATTTTCCGAGGATCTGTTGCTGGTTTGCGAACGGTTTGAACTGATTGACAGTAACGAACGGGGAAAAGCACTGGCGAAAAGCCTTTGAGCGGTTAAGGTGCTCAAAGGCTTTTCGCTTTTTAACTGATTAAGGGAGTTTAAAATTTGACTGGCTTTCTATATGGATTGATGATCGATATGTCCAGCTCCAGCGCCCAGCGACTAGCAAACTTCGCCCTCCTTTCCTCGAAAAGGCTTTGCTTTTTCTGCGCGGATGTTTATTCGAGGAAGTGGCTCAGTGCACTACGATAAGTCAACATCGGCTCCGACGCACAGGATGTGCTAGTGCAGGCGAAGCGACAGGACGTCGCATCTTGAGCCTGCCTTCGTCGCCGTGTTGTCCGGCTACAAGTGCCATCGGCTCGAGGTCATAAGCCAATCGCTGCTGAAGGCAAACTACGCCTTCTTCAGCGCTCGTCTTATGCTTGTCGCCGATAAGCAGGCACTCTCCGCCTTTCCTTATCCTTTATCTCATTACGGAGTGCTCCAGTTTGTACGTCGCTAAACGGGCGCCTTCCGCTTTTCTTATTTATAAAGTCCCCCGGTATAGAGCTCCGCCAGGTTTTCAGAGACGGCATCCAAGTTTTCTTCAATTTCCCCCAGAACCAGCTCCCACATAACCTGTTCATTCATGTAAAACCATCCCTTTGCGATCAGGGAGGCGTCAAACTTTTCATTTGCCAATCCTGCTTCCTGGACAAATTGAATATCCTTTGTAATTCCTCCGATAAAACGGGCGCGGATATGATTCCATTTTTCTTCAACGATTGGAGAAACGCCTATCGCTTCTTTTACAACCTTCATCATTTCTTTTTCTTCCAAGGCTGACTGCATGAAAAGGCGTGTCTGCTTTAGAATTTGCGCGAAGGCTTCCTCTTTGGTGCGGGGCTTGAAAGGAAGGCCGGCGACGTCATACATTTTTTTCATGATCGTTTCCATCAATTCCGTAAACAGCTCGTCTTTATTTTTGAAATAGACGTATGCAGTGCCGTAACCCGTGTGCGCAAGCTTATTGATCTGCGTCATAGTCGCCTTTTGAAAACCGTTTTCCAAAAAGACCTCGCGGCCCGCATTCAAAAGGTTTTCCCTCGTCCGCATCGCCTGGAGCTGCCGCTTGGATAGTTGTTCAGAGCCGTCCATCCTATTCGCTCCTTCTCTCAGTTTAGCAATATTTTACCGCGTTCTATGTTTATAGGCAATCAAAATGATGATATAATGTCATTGACATAATATCATTGACTAGCAGTATTCGATTCGGTTATAGTAAATTTATACTGAAAATTCAGGGGCGAAGGAGTAGGTAAAATGGCTGAGATATTATCAAGAGAATATGCCAGACAGTTAGATCAAGAGGACGGACTGAAGAAATACAGGGAGGAGTTTTACATCCAGCCCGGAACGATTTATTTTGACGGGAATTCTCTTGGGCTATTGTCAAAAAGAGCAGAAGAATCACTTTTGTCCATGCTTGATTCATGGAAGAAGTTCGGAATTGATGGTTGGTTAAAAGGAGACAATCCATGGTTTTATTTTTCAGAAAAGCTCGGTAAAATGAGCGCTCCATTGATTGGTGCCGATCCGGAGGAAGTGATTGTAACCGGATCCACAACTGTCAATTTGCATCAAATCTTATCGACTTTTTATAAGCCGAATGGGAAAAGGACGAAAATTTTAGCGGATGAATTGAACTTTCCAACGGATATTTATGCGATCAAAAGCCAGCTTCGGGTCCACGGGCTTGATCCCGAAGAGCATTTGATCCAGGTAAAAAGCCGGGACGGACAGACGCTTGATGAGAACGACATCATTGAGGCGATGACGGATGAAGTGGCGATCATTGTTCTGGCAGGCGTCCTGTACAGGAGCGGACAGATTTTGGATATGGAACGTTTGACGAAAGCTGCACACGAACGCGGCATTTTGATTGCGTTTGATCTGTGCCACTCCATCGGTTCCGTTCCCCATTCCTTGAGCGAATGGGATGTGGATTTCGCTTTCTGGTGTACGTATAAGCATCTAAACGGCGGGCCAGGTGCGGTTGCCGGCATGTATGTGAACAAGAAGCACTTTGGAACGAGCCCTGGGCTTGCAGGCTGGTTCAGTTCAGATAAAAATAAGCAGTTTGACATGGAGCATGAATTGACGGCGGCACCTGATGCCGGATCAATGCAAATGGGGACACCGCATTTGCTCAGCGCAGCACCGCTATTGGGGTCTCTGGAAATGTTCGAGGAAGCGGGCATTGAAAAAATCCGCGAAAAGTCGCTGAAAATGACCGGGTATATGATGACGTTGATTGATGCCGAACTAAGCGGGTTTGATTTTACCGTGGCCAATCCTAGGGATGATGAAAAAAGAGGCGGCCATATTTTCCTTGAACATCAGGAAGCGGCGAGGATTTGCAAAGCATTGAAGGAAAACAACGTCATACCGGATTTCCGTACACCGAACGGGATCCGCCTGGCACCGATCGCGCTTTACAATACATTTGAAGAAGTGTGGCAGGTCGTTCAGATTTTGAAAAAAATCATGCAAAATGAAGAATACAAGAAATTTGAAAATAAACGTGATGTTGTCGCATAGCAGGGATGGAGGCCGGCTCTGCCGGACGTCCTTGTTTAACAGTTAAAATTTTGCCGAATTTTCTCTTCAAACAAGGGTTACGTAATGTCCAGCTCCAGGCGCCATCGGCGTAAGGATTAAGCCAATCGCTGATGAAGGCAAACTACGCCTTCTTCAGCGCTCGTCTAGCTTTGCGCCTAAGGCTGCGCGCCTTGCGCTTTTCGTTTGAAGGCGCTCACAAAATTAAAAGGAGGAGACAACATTGTCAAAGTCCATATCAGAGCTTTATAAAAAGCTAGACAGCGAGAAGGGAATCCATACCGATTTTAAAAACAACATGACCTACGGGGATTATTTGAACCTGGATAAAATTTTATCAAGCCAAAAGCGGCTGTCCGATCATCATGATGAAATGTTGTTCATCATTATCCACCAGGTGAGTGAGCTGTGGATGAAGCTGATTCTGCACGAATTGACAGCTGCCATCAAAGCGATTGATGAAGACGAGATGCATTCTGCATTTAAGATGCTGGCACGTGTGTCCAAAACACAGACGCAGATCATTCAGGCATGGGATGTCCTGTCAACTTTGACACCGGCCGAATATTTGGAGTTCCGGGACTCCCTTGGCCAGGCATCCGGATTCCAGTCTTATCAGTACAGACTGATTGAATTTGCGCTCGGATATAAATCAACCCATATTTTAAAAATCTACGAAAAAGATCCGGAAGTTCATGAGGCGCTGGAGTTGGCTTTTAAAGCTCCAAGCATTTATGATGTAGCTATCAAGGCGCTGGCCCGTGCCGGGTTTGATATCAATCCGGAACTGTTGGACCGCAACTTTTCAAAAGTGTACGCCGGCGACCCTACCGTAGCAGCAGCCTGGCGGGAAGTGTACCGCAATGTGGACAAATATTGGAGCCTGTATGAGCTTGCCGAAAAGCTTGTCGACATCGAAGACTGGCTGCAGCAGTGGCGTTTCCGCCATATGAAAACCGTTGAAAGGATCATCGGCTTCAAAGTGGGAACCGGCGGATCTTCAGGGGTCAACTACTTAAAGCAAGTGTTGGATCATCGATTTTTCCCTGAACTTTGGGATTTGAGAACTGAGTTATAAGGCTGTTTTGCAACCATCACTGGCGCATATGGGCTGGTGATGGTTTTAGATAAAAAATAATCAGACGGTTTAGAGCAGGGGGAAGAGCAATGGAGGAGAGAAAAGATCAATGGTCATCCAAGCTGGGCTTTATTTTGGCTTCGGCGGGTGCCGCAATCGGGCTTGGTGCAATTTGGAAGTTTCCTTATGTAACGGGTATGAGCGGGGGAGGAGCCTTTTTCCTCATTTTCGTCGCATTTACATTATTAATCGGACTTCCGATGCTGGTTTCTGAATTTATCATCGGACGTGGGTCCGGTGTTGAAGCGATCAGCGCTTATAAAAAGCTGGCTCCGGACAGTTTTTGGGTATGGGTCGGAAGGCTTGGAGTGCTCGGCTGTTTCCTGCTGCTTTCGTTTTACAGTGTTGTCGGCGGCTGGGTGTTGATTTATACCGGAATGTCCGTTGTAGGCAAGGTGATTGGCGACGGCGCCAATTATCCTGAATTGTTCGGTTCTGTCATCGGAAGCCCGGGGGTGACCCTTTTGGGATTGCTGCTATTTTCATTGATTAATATTTTAGTCATTGCCATGGGAGTCCAGAACGGAATCGAAAAGGCAAATAAATACATGATGCCGCTTTTGTTCATCTTCTTTATTATTCTTGTTGTTCGTGCTTTGACGCTGGACGGGGCAATGGAAGGGGTCAAATTCTTCCTGGCACCGGATTTCTCAAATATAACAGGTGAATCGATACTATACGCTTTGGGACAGTCGTTTTTCTCGCTTGCAGTCGGCTTTTCGTGTATGGTGACGTATAGTTCCTATTTAAAAAGGGACGTCAGTTTGACTTCTTCTGCGGGATCAGTCGTTGGAATGAACATTTTTGTTTCGCTGCTTGCAGGCCTGGCGATTTTTCCGGTCGTCTTTGCGTTCGGATATGAACCTGCCGAAGGACCTGGCTTGCTGTTCATCGTATTGCCTTCGGTATTTGCACAAATGCCGTTTGGCGAATTGTTCCTGAGCTTATTCCTGATTTTATTTTTATTCGCTACTTTGACATCATCATTCAGCCTGTACGAAATTATTGTAGCCGCATTCACGGCGAACGGAAAGCGTTCACGGAAGCCGGTTACCTGGATTGCCGGATTGGTCATCATTATTGCAGCAATTCCTGCGGCACTTTCTTCAAGCAGCCTGGCGGAATTCACGATTTTTGGAAAAAGCGTATTCGATGCGACCGACTACCTTGTCAGCAACATCATGCTGCCATTTGGAAGCCTTCTGATTGCATTGTTTATTATTCACCGAATGGACAAAGCGCTTGTAAAAGAAGAGTTCCAATTGAACGGATCGGGTTCAGCGGGCTTGTATTCCTCTTGGCGCGTCTTGATGACATGGGTTGTGCCGGTTACAATTGTTTTAGTATTTTTGAATACGCTAGGGATTATAAAAGGATAAGTGTTAACTAAGGCGGTGGAAAAAGTGGAAGATCGTAAATGGATCGACATATCGCAGCCATTGACGAATGATATCGGCGTTTGGCCGGGGGACACGCCGTTTGCTTTCAGGCTTAGTTTTACGAAGGAGCAAACGGGCTCCGTGAACATCGGCCAATTTACAACAAGTGTCCATACAGGGACGCATGTTGATGCCCCGTATCATTTTGACGAGCACGGGAAGAAAGTGCACGAACTGGATCTCAATTTGTATGTTGGGCGAGCACGGGTTGTTGATGTGACAGGGTGTGAAATGGTTGGAAAAGAAGAACTGGAGCGGTTTGAATTGGAAGGAGTGGAACGGCTGCTTCTTAAAACAACGGATGGAAGGGACTTAAACCGATTTCCGGAAAAATACACCGTTTTCCGCGAAAATATCGGCCCTTTTCTAAAAGAAAAGGGAATCCGCCTGATTGGAACGGAGAGCCCTTCCGTCGATGCAGTCGACAGCAAAACGATGGATGCCCACCATTCGCTCAATGATAACGGCGTATATATTTTGGAAAACATCGTACTGACTGATGTGGAACCGGGAGACTATGAATTGATCGCTTTGCCGCTTTCCATTGAAGGAGCGGATGGGAGTCCGGTGAGGGCTGTGTTGAGACCGATTGGTTGAAACCAGGGGGGACATTGCTATCGAGTGGCAATGTCCTCCTATTTTTGACAGGGCCTCATAGTTTGTCTCGAAGTTTTTCGATTTCCTCTTTATCCAATTGAGTAATTTCAACAATCAAATCTATGGACAGACCTTTTTGCAGCATTTGGAGTGCTATTTCTTTCTTTCCTTCCATTCTTCCTTCTTCACGTCCAATCGCCTTTCCTTTTTCTTCATATGAAATGGGCAATTCCATAATTTCATTCTCAAAGGGCTGTTTTTCAGATTTTTCCACTGTTTTCCTCCTCAGCTAAATCAAAAGGTTTTCATATTAGAAAATGGGAAGGGGTCACAGTTCCTTGCGAAGCTTTTCAATCTCTTCTTTATTCAGCTGGGTAACTTCAGCGATTAAGTTTACGGATAATCCTTTATTTAGCATTCGGCGGGCAACTTCCCTTTTTCCTTCTAATTTTCCCTTTTCTTCATACGAAATCGGAAGTTCAAAAATTTCATCCGCTTCCGGCAGCTTTTTGACTTCTTCCATCAGTTTTTCCTCCTCTTCTTCATTTAATTTTAAGTTTGTGACATAGTTTGGACTAAGTTATCGTGGCGATTGCTCTCTTAAAGCCTTCTTAGTCACCTTAAATGACCCTTTATTCCTACCTTCACCAGGATCAAGATCCGGATCTTCAACCTTACCCTCATCCGAATCGGAATTGTCGCCGGGTCCACCGAAAATAGGCAATTTTATTTTTTTGTAGGTGATACCTGCGCCACCTTTCATATTTAACGACTGTGCAATGACTGCGCCTGTAACCATGCCCCCTTCCGAGAGCTCCACGTTGGCATTTGGTGCCAATACCAGTGCGGAGGTGGTTCTGGAACCGCCGGATAGTTTGATACTTTTCCCTCCAGTTAATAAATTACCTTGAAATCCACCGCCAGCGCCAAATTCAATATTCGCATCCTCTGCATATAAAGATCCAAAGATTTTTTGATCTCCGCCGAGTTTTAATGTTTTAGGGTTTTTTGGGTCGTGGGATCCTTTTAAAAAGACATTCAGCTGTTTTACTTCTCCATCTTTGTTAATAGAGCTGCCGCTTCCCATGGTAATTGAATTCTCAACATAAATGGTTAGTTTGCCTTCGCCTTTTATGAAGATATGTCCATTAGTGATATTTAAATCCTTTACGACAATTTCCTTATTGGATTTTTTTGTATCAATATATAATTTTCTATCACTATTAACTTCAATTTTGTCAAGTTTAATATGATTTTCCATTTCTAAGACATAGTTATTAGCAGCATAGTGTGTGACTAATATGTTCCCGCTATCTATTACAAGATGTTTATTTCCATCCTTTTGTACTTCCTTATTCGGAGGAATCATATAATTTTCAGGAATCGGTGGAAAATCAGGCAGCTTTGGCAGCTCTCCCATATCTTTTCCTGCAGGTTTAGGCAATTTCCTTATTGTTTCTGAGTCTCCAGTTAAAGCATTGCCTTCTGAACCTGGCGGCACATAAATCGATCCTTCTATAGTGGGGCCGCCACTGACTGTAATACTTCCAGCGCCGGCCTTCCTTGTACCTATACTTCCAGCCTGAACTCCGCATTTATCTTCATCATTAGTAAAATCGCCTTTAATATAAGCGCCGTCGGTCATTCTAATAGTATCATTCACATACGCCGCCATACACGGAACGATTTGCGGCCCTCCAGTGTTATCGTCACCGCCCCCGCCGCCACCATCGCCACTTCCACCTTTAGCCGGCACATACTCGACCGTGAACACTTGTTCAACCGTTCTTTTTTGGTTGCCGATCGCACCAGTGGAGATGATTTTGAATTGCTTGCTGCCTTTAAGTTCTTTGCTGTTAATCTGAACATCGCCGTCTTCATTGGTAGAAACATCAAATTCGGCAGGCTTACCAAAGGTTTCTTCGAAGTTCAAACCGTATTCTTCCGTTGACTTTTTCGATTCTATTAACCTGTCGGTTAGGACATCATAAAAATGATAGATTTTACTACTTATGTCATTCTCATCTTTTTGATCTTTCGTCTTTTCAAACTCCTGGACCTCCTCAGCGACGATTTCTTCTATTTCTGCCATTTTCACGGTAGCCCCCGCCTCCGCAATGTAAAAAGCCGATTGGTCGCTGCGCTCGCTTGTTGTGGTTTGGACAGAAGTTGTTGTCACGGTTAGCAGGCCTAAGCCCAAAACGGAAATAAGAACAACCAGCAATAATACACCAACAAGGGAATAGCCCGACTCGTTTAAATAATGTTTATTTCGTCTCTGCTTCTTCATCATTATCACCGCTCCTTATGGTGATTATTGTCTCGAGTTTTTTATCTGAAAGGCTGATTATTGTCAGTTTAAACTGGTCAACTTCAATTAAATTCATTTCCTCTAATTCATTTGAACACGGATCATCATCCGGCAAAGATACGCAAAACTTCTTTATATTTTTGCTTAGAGGAACACCGTTTTTTTCAATTGTCTTTGCAGGCTCATGAAAAAAATACTTGGTTGTCTCATCGACTTTTTTTATTTCAAGTGATTTACCATCAGAAGAAATCCAGACTTTACCTGACACAGCTTCCCTGACATCCTTTGTAATCACTTTTGCAGCATAGGTCTCCTCAAATAAATTCCCCGTTTCCGAGGACTGTTTCTTATACTGCTTCTGAATGGATGTTACAACACCAGTCATAAGAATCAGGACAATAACACCAATGACAAAGACAGCCAGAACTTCGACAAGAGTCAGTCCTTTTCCGTTATTGAGCAGCTTCCTCATTGTCGATCAATCCCCCAATGAAGAATACCTTGCATCTTGGCTCTTTCTTTTTGTTCGGGACCATCAAATGCTTCAACGATAATTTGGTTCATATCACTTTCTATCGGCGGTTTGTCATCATCAATATTTATTTCTATCCGTTTTTCCTCGAGCTTGATTTTAATTGTGTAGGTATCTTCAGTTTTTTCGTAAACCAGCCAATTTCCTTCTTTTCCCAAGTAATGATATTCCAACGGCTTGGAGATCATTGCATTCTTTCTTTCCCCATAATTGGTTATGACGCTCACAGCATAAATCTTCTCCATTTCCGCTTGCGCTACATAAGTGGCGTCAATTATATTTTCCGATGTCTTATATGTTTTGGCTGATTGGATAAAGATGGTGATGAAAGTAGTCAAAATGAGTGTAATCAATACGATTGAAGCTAGCAGCTCCACGAGTGTCACACCATGTTCATTTGAAATTTCAACTTCTGATACTTTCATCAAAATCACCCATTCTGCCTATTTTAAAAAAGTGCCCCGATTTCGGAACACCTATTTTTCATAATAAAAGGTTGTAACATCAACAGTGAAGGATACAGTCTTGTCCGGTTTTTCATGGAAATCCAGTACTTGCTCCGTCGGTTTGTTTACTTGCAACTGATCCACCCGTGTAACCCTTTCAAGTTTTTCAATTTCACGTAAAAAATGAATAAAGTGTTCGTGATCAGGGGAGAGGACGTTCAACTTTGCCGTAACTAAATGAAGTTTATCCGGTTTTTCGGTGTCCTCACTGTTTTCGCTGGATGTCTTCTCTGAGGATGAAGGCTCTTTTTCGTTTGTTGAATCCTGTTCGACTCTGTTGCTCTCCTCATCTTCTTCCTTTACGAAATCAAACTCCGGCTCGCTTCCGTCGTAAAGAAAATCGACTTCTTCAATCCGGCTTCCGCTTGTCTGCTCGATCTGCTGGAATGTTAGCAAAAGCTTTTCCAGCTCAGGGTTCAGGGGCACTTTTTTCTGCAGTAAAAGTGTATCGATATCCTGACCAGATTCGGGATCCTTCTTCGCTTCAAGGACTGCTAACTCCGATTCCAACGAGGCATTCATATTTCTTGTGTTCTGCAATTCAGCGGACAGGGGCTGAAGAAAGAACAAGTACAATGCCAGGAGACCCAGGAAGACCAGGCATAATAAAAGCAGAAACAGTGTCCTTTTTTCTTCAAAAAGATTATTCATTTTCTTCGGTCTCCTTTTTTAACTGGGCAGGATTGATTTCAAAGGAGTAGGTGACCTGATAGCGCGGAAGCAGTTCGAATATACTTAATTCCGCTTGATTGTCCGCTTCATCTTCGGAGTCCGCATTCGCTTCGGGCGCTTCCAGCTCAAAAGTTTCGAGGCGATTCACAATAGGATTTTTTATAAAATCGGAAGCATTAAGCTTGGCCATATAGGATGAAGCGTCTGTCATTGTCTCAAAGTGGGATTCAATCACGACTTCCCCTTCGTTGTAATTGTATTGGCTCATATATCCTGTTGTCGGAAGGAATGTCATCAATTGATCGATCAATTTGGACGTAGGAATGACATATTTTTCGGCATAGGCAACCGCTTCTCTCATTGCCTCTTTTTGATTGGACTCCTGTTCGGCTGTTTGCACTTGCAGGGTTTCCTTTTGTTTAGTCAACTCTTTGTTTTGCTCGTTGGTTTCCTTCAGCTCATTATGTACAGTGATGTATTGATACCCAAGGAAGCCTGTAAAAAGGATGGCCAGGATTAATCCGGCAAGAAATAAAATATACAATAGGGACCGTTCTCTCTTGTACTTTGGCAGAAGGTTTATATCAGGAAGCATCTATTCTCCCTCCTTGAGCACAAGCCCGAGTGCCGGAACAAATCTTATTTCTGTTTCTTTGTCCCCGGAGGGCGCTAAATATGCCTTTAAAAGTGTGACGGGAAGCCCGTACTGCTGTTCAATTTTTTGTTTTACATTTTCCAAAAGGGGATGGTCTCCTGTCATGATGATCTGAGAAACGTTTTTCTCTCCTTTATACAGTGAGTAGCGGTAAAAGCCCATGATTCTATCAAGCTCGCTGATCTGATCGTCGAGCAGGCGCTCCAGGAATGATTCATCCCCGGAATAGCTCCAATTGAATAGATCTTCGTCTTTCAATGAGTAGCTTAAGTGGTTAGGATCAAGATCCAGCGGCTGGAATCTGGAGAATTCCAGCCGGTTATCTGAAAAAATGCTGATGTTAAGGGAGAGCATATTCAGTTCAAAGAATAGGTACACTTCTCCCGGCCTGTCTTTATCCAAGTGATGGAAGTAGCGGTAAATCCCCAGCGGGCGGACGTCCACGACTTTCGGCTGAAGATGTACATCGGTAAAAATATGGGTGAACTTGCTTATTTCTTCTTCCGGAGCCGCGAACAATGTTGCTTTTTTCCTTCCGTTTGCCTGTTCGCCTTCCGGCATTGGATGGATATCAAAAACAGGATTTTCAAACGGCAGATGAATGCTTTGGCCCAGTTCGAACGTAAAGTGGTCGGTGACTTCGTTTCCGTTCAAATGGGCCGGATATTCCACTTGCCGCATGATGACAAGTGACTCGGGTGCGTAGAAGCGAACATTCAAATGCTTCAATTTCCAATCCCGCACGAGCTGCTTCATGAAGTCGAAAAATTTGATTTCATCGGCAATCCTGCCTTGTTCAATAAGCTCAGCGGGAATAGGCCTTTCTTTTAACTGCTTCACGTTCAACAATTGCGGTCCGTTGCTTTCAACAACGCGGATCACGTAATCGTCGATGACAATGTTGGCGAATTTCTTTGATTTTCCAAAGGATAACATGGTGTACATCTCCTGCCTGAACTCCTAGGTTAATAGATTCAAATATGAAGCCCAGATTGATTCGCTATACACATAGCTTATCAGGGCGGCTGCCCCGATAAAAGGTCCGAAAGGTATCGGCTCTTTCCGGTTGAGTTTTTTAGCTGCGAGTAAAACAAGAGCATAGAGCAGGCCCAGAATTGCTGCCAATACAAGTGTCAGGACTGTTCCTTTTATCCCTAAAAACAGCCCCAGAACGGCAAACAATTTGATGTCGCCACCGCCCATCCCGCCTTTGCTGGCAACAGCGATGAGGAGCAGCAGGGCAAACCCGAGCAATGCCCCGGCGTAGGCGTCCCACCACGGGGTTGTCGGAATGAAGAGCCGGACGATGACCATGACCGGGAAAAAGAATAATAGGACACGATTGGGAATGAGCATCTTATACGTATCTGAAACAGTAACAATCACGACGAGCGAAACTAGCAAAAGGACAACCAGCAAATCCTTTGACCATCCCGCCACCATGGGCGAAATCGTAAAAAGACATGCTGTGAGCAATTCAAACAGCGGATATCTGATAGAAATGGGGGAGCCGCAGTTTTTGCAGCGCCCATTTTGCAAAAGATAAGAGACGACCGGAATCAACTCCGAGGCCGTCAAATAATGATTGCAGCGGGGACAATGGGAACGCGGTGCTGCGATTGACTCGCCATCAGCCGTACGAATGCCGACCACATTGAAAAACGAGCCGAAAACAAGACCGATTATGAACAAGTAGCTGTATAAAAGTAGATTGAGCATTCCCATCGTCCTTTGCAAGGAAAATTATTAATTGACATGGCGTGAGAGCAAAGTTGTTAGTTAAAACTAATTAATTTTAATCTTTATTACAAACTTTACGTCCATCTTTGTTAAGATCTGCCTCTGTTTGATTATTAATGTTACATTTTGCATTGCCTGTCAATGTAACTCTGTATACATTGCTGTCATCCTTTGTTACTTTGAAGCCACTAAGAGCAGTTTCTCCATACGCGTCTTTTGTCCAGGGATCAGTTAGCGCCCCAAGGAACCCTTCATCACTTAGGGCTTTAGCAGTTACCCCTGTTGTACCTACTTCATCAACATTAGCTTCATATAATTTAGCAGCAGCAATCATTTGCTGGGCATCTGCAACGACAGCATCTTTCTTTGAATTCTCAATAACTTTCCCGATCATTACAAATGCAATCGCCGCAACAATCGCCAAGATAACGACAACCGCCAACAGTTCAACAAGTGTCAAACCACGCTGGTCCTTTTTAAATCTAGTTAATAGTTTTTTCATAAAATTGCCCCCAATATAATTTGATAGTCTGATAGGATAAGAATTTATAAATAACTGCGCACTTCGTCCAGCTCTCTTATCCATCACCTCCTTAAAGTACATTGCCCTTATTGAATTTCGGTAAAGATCGTGAACATCGGAATCATGATGGACAGAACGATGAATCCGACGACGGTTGCCAATGTTACGATCATGACCGGCTCGATGAGTGATTTCAATGAGTCGACGCTCCGCTCGACTTCGTCCTCGTAGAAGTCGGCGATTTTGGCGAGCATGTAATCGAGCGATCCTGTCTGCTCCCCGATGGCTGTCATATGTGAGACAAGAGGAGGGAAGACCCAGCTTTTTTTCAATGGATCGGAAAGGGGGCTTCCTTTTTCCAAATTGTTGCGGGATTCGCGGACGACCCGTCCCACGACAGGGTTCCCGGCCACTTTTTCAACAATATCGAGTGCCTGCAAAATCGGGACGGAGCTTGCAAACAGCGATGAAAGTGTCCGCGTCATTCTTGCAATCGCCGCCTTTTGCAGTAACGCCCCGAAAATCGGCATCTTCAGCAATGCCACGTGAACGGAATAGTTGAATTCCTTATTGCTTCTATATAAAAACAGGAATGCCGCTGTTATACCTGCAACAAAGATCAGGCCAAGCCACCAAAGCTGCTGGATCCAATCACTTACCATCACGACAAATTTCGTTATGGCAGGGAGGTCTCCTCCAAACTGCTCGAACATGGACGTGAAGTTCGGCACGATTGACAGCATAAGGAAAATGACAACCGCCACAATCAGTACCATCAACACGATCGGATAAGCCATCGTTGACTGGATCTTTTTCTTCAAGTTGTATTGCTTTTCGTAGTAGGAGGCAAGCCTGTCCAACGTTTCGTCCAGGTTACCGGTCATCTCGCCGGCCCTCACCATGTTGATGAAAATCGCCGGGAAGATCTTTGGATGCTTTTGCACCGCATCTGAAAAAGCGACGCCGCCCCGAATTTCCGTTTCAACCTCTCGCAAAGCGTTTGCCAAGCCTTTGCTTTCCGTCTGTTCCGCTAAAATATGAGTCGAATCCACGATGGAAATCCCCGCGCGGATCAGCGTTGCAAATTGGCGGCAGTACACGACAAAATGCTGATTTTTGACATTTTTTCCCCCAAGAGAAATATTCTTGTTGAAGATAGTCGCTTTCGTTTCGTTCACTTCACGGGGACTGATGCCTTTTTCACGAAGCTGCTTGATGGCTTGGTTCCGATTGTCGCTTTCGATCGTTCCGCGCTTGACCGCCCCTTTCATAGTGCGGCCGACAAATTTGTATACCGGCATTAAAATCCACCCGCGTTTGCCATGTATGGCCTGGCGGTCTCAGGCGAGATGAGGCCCGACGCCAGCAATTGACTGATCGACATATCCAGTGTATGCATGCCTTGGGACCGGCTCGTCTGCATGATGTTTTGGATCTGCTCCACCTTTTCGTTCCGGATCAGATTGGCAACCGAAGGGAGGTTGAGCATAATTTCCGTAGCGGCAACCCTGCCCGAGCCGTCCGTCTTTTTAAAAAGCCGCTGGGAAATGATTCCTTCCAAGACAGCTGAAAGCTGAATCCGGATCTGCTTTTGCTGGTGCGGCGGGAATACGTCGATGATCCGGTTGATCGTCTGCGGCGCATTATTGGTATGCAATGTCGCCATGACCAAATGTCCCGTCTCCGCTGCCGTGATGGCAGTGGATATCGTTTCGAGATCTCGCATTTCCCCGACTAAAATGACATCCGGATCCTGGCGGAGTGAAGCCCGCAGGCCGGTCGAAAAACTTCTTGTATCCGATTCGATCTCCCTCTGATGGACAATTGACATCCGGTGGCGATGTACATACTCAATGGGATCTTCCAAAGTCACGATATGCTTTGCAAAATTGCGGTTCACGTAATCGATCATCGCAGCTAGCGTCGTCGATTTCCCCGAACCGGTAGGCCCCGTAACCAAAATCAATCCTTGCGGCTTTTGGGCCAGTTCCTGCAGAATTGCCGGCATTTTCAACTGCTCAATCGTCGGGATTTCCATCGGGATGACACGCGCTGCAAAACTGATCTGTCCGCGTTCGTAAAACACATTGATCCGATAGCGTGCCACATCTTCAATGCTGTAAGAAAAATCGATTTCCCCGCTTTCCATCAACTTTTTCCAATCAGCTTCCGGCATAACGGTTTTCGCCATGATTTCCGTGACTCCGGGCGTCAGCCTGACCTCCCCGTAAGGGCGGAGAGATCCGTTCAATCGGTAAACAGGCGGTGATCCCACTGAAATATGAAGGTCGGAAGCACCGTCTGCGTATGCTTTTTTCAACAAATCGTTTATTTCATATGGCATATCGAGGCCTCCTATTCCATCGCTGCGACACGCAGTACTTCTTCCGTCGTCGTCAATCCCTCGGCCACTTTCAACAAGCCGTCGGCAAGCAGAAATTTCATGCCCGATTCCTGTACATATTGGCGGATTTTAAAGGAGCTTTCTGCGTTCATGATGAGCTCCCGTATGTGGTTGTCCAACGTAAGCACTTCGTGAATGGCAATCCTTCCGCGATATCCGGTCATTGTGCAGCTCGGACAGCCCCGTCCTTTATGGATATAATTGATTTCAAGCCCGCTCGCCTGAAAAATTTCCTTTTCACGCTCTGTCGGAGGGAGCACCTCGCTGCAATCCCGGCAAACCCTCCGGACAAGCCGCTGGGCGACGACTCCCGTGAGCGAAGACGAGATCAGGAACGGTTCAATGCCCATATCAATCAGGCGGGTCAGGGCGGCGACAGCACTGTTTGTATGAAGCGTACTCAAAACCAGATGCCCAGTCAGGGAAGACCTGATCGAAATTTGTGCGGTTTCCAGATCGCGGATTTCTCCGATCATGATGATGTCCGGGTCCTGCCGTAAAATCGAGCGGAGCCCGCTGGCGAAAGTCATTCCGATATCCTCGTTCACCTGTACCTGATTGACACCATCCAACTGATATTCAACCGGGTCTTCGATCGTAATGATGTTCACTTCTTCGCTGTTCAGGCGGTTCAAAGCCGCGTATAACGTCGATGATTTCCCCGATCCGGTCGGTCCGGTGATCAGGACAATTCCGTTCGGTTTTTCAATCATGTCAATGAATTTATGTAAATTGTCTTCTGCGAACCCAAGGTTTTCCAAATCGCCCAATGCATTGCTCAAATCCAAGATCCGCATGACAATTTTTTCGCCGTAAACGGATGGAAGAGTGGAAAGCCTGATATCAACCGGCTTAAAATTTACATTCATTTTGATCCGGCCGTCCTGCGGCACGCGGCTTTCTGTTATATTCAGATTTCCCATGATCTTGATCCTGGCAATGATGACGTTTTGCATATGCTTTGGCAAAGAACGTTCAGTCCTTAAAATCCCGTCAATGCGGTACCTGACCTTCAGCTCAGTTTCCATCGGGTCAAAGTGGATATCACTTGCCCTTTGTGTGACTGCATGGTTGATGATCTGGTTGACAAGGCGGACGACAGGGGAATCTTCATCCGTAATGCCGGTTTCATCCAGTGTTTCTTCCACTGTATATCCGCTCAGCGCCTCATCGAGTGATTCCTGCAAATCATAATGTTTGGAAATGGTCCTCTGAAGCTCTTCTTTCGTTGCCAATGCAGGAATGATTTGATAACCGGTCGCCATGCGCAGCTCCTCGATGGCAAAGTAATCCATCGGATCGGCCATTGCGACAAACAGTTTGTGATTTTCCTTTCGGATCGGCATGACCTGATGGCGTTTGGCCAGATCCCTCGGAATGAGCTGGATGACTTCGGGATCCATCGGATATTGGTAAAGGTTGATCCTTGGTATTCCGAGCTGCCGCTCAAGTGTTTCAGCCAGCTGCTGCTCGGTGATATGCCCTTCCTGTAAGAGAGCGTCCCCGAGCTTTTCCTCCGGTGATTTGCGGCGCAGCGTCGTTTCCAGCTGCTGTTCTGTGATTAATCCTGACTCTACAAGTAAATCCCCCAGCCGTTTTCTTGACATTCCGCTCACCCCTTTGCGTTTTAATCTGTTGTTTCTGTTTCGCTCTGAACATCTTCAGTCAAACCATTGTCTTTCAAAATTTGCTCGCACGATTTCCGTTTTGTTTGATCCTCAAACTGCCGGCACGCCGCTTGATTGATGATTTTTAACATTTCCTTTTTTTCATCTGCTTTCCCAAAATCCTCAGTTCCTTTTGAAGGGGAACCATCGGGATTCTCCGTATCTTCCAGACTGGCATCATTTTCCCCATTGACCTCTTCCATCACTTCAGGCGGCTCCTGTGAAGACACTAGAAAAATAGTCGGGGTGGGAGGGTAGAAGTCACGGCTGATCAGTGTTTTTTCCTGAACAGTCCCATTTACCGAACTTATACGGTAAACTTCAACTTGCATTCCTTTTTGACCGGACTCCATAGGGACGCGCTGTCCGGGAGCAAGCTTATAGCTAAAGCGGTACAATGTCCGTGGCTTCACTTCGCTTTTGTTCTCCACCTGGTACCCGTAGCTTGTATCTTTCATTACGGAGCTTACAGATATATGAAGCTTGTTTTCTTTTACTTCCGCTGAGAATGTATAAGAATGAAAGTTTGGATTATATATAATGAAATCTTTTTTTGCCGTGAGATCTGCAGCAGCCTCGATTCCGGCTTCAGAGTATGAAGGAATGCTCCTTTGTGAATGCCGCTCAATAATATCCATATTTGTTTTTAAAATTGCAGCATACAAGGCTGTTGCGAAAAAGCTGGCGCCTTCCTGCGAAACTGTCGGGCGAACTTCTTCCAGTACGGAAGAGATGAATGAAAACTGTGAATCCGGTTCAACGGTCTGTCCGTCAATCTTATCTGCCATCTGCTCGATTTCTACATGGGAGATATCCGGGATCTGGAAGGTTGTTTCGGCCACTTTTCCCTTTGGCAGCTCCGATTCTTCCTTATAAATGATGGTTACAGGCTGGTCGCCGAGAGTGGCAGCTGCCTCTTTCGCTTTTTGCAGTGTTGCATCGGCATCAGCATAGTCCAGCCATTCAATTTGATGATTTTCGCTTATTTGAACATGGAGAGGAATCTGGACAGGCTTAGACTTCAGGAAAAAAAGGTACCATGGGCGCTTCGTCTGTTGTTCCAATTCATCGAACGTTCTATCAATATCGAAAAGAAAAGTGTCCCTCGGGATCGAAATGGCTTCATCGGTGCCTTCTGCCTGGATCGGTGCCTCTGTCAGCCAGGAGTCCACTTCCAACTGCACTTTCTCATACGCTTTTTCATATGAAAGGCCGCCTACAGCGATACCGGCGATTGTTCCTCCCTTGGGCAGGGTGCCTGCAGCTTTTGCCATTTCAGGCGGCAGCAGCCATGCCAACAATGACAGGATCAACATGTATTTGCATATATTTTTCAACATATGGCGGACCGCCCTTCTGCAATTACCATTATTTACCTCATTATAAATTAAATTTGTAGAAAATTGTAATAAGAAAAGCGCAAGCGCCTTGCCCATCGACGTACAGACTGGAGTGCCTCCGACGAGATAAAGGAAACACGGCGAGGAACGAGCCGATGTTGACTTATCGTAGGAGGTGCGAAGTCTGCTAGTCGATAGGCGCTGGAGCTAGACAACAAAAGGCTTTGTTCAAAATTTTAAAGCTAAAACATCTTATACTTTTTTACTCAGTAAAAAAAGGCCTCTCCAAATAGATTCGGAAAGGCCGGTTGCACCACTTGCTCCATACGGCCCAGGTGCCCATATATGGGACCGTACTTCATTGCTTCCTTCATAGGAATTTTGTCTTATTCACTTAGGTTTAGATTACTGACTTTTGTCATAGCTGTCAACATTTTCCTTGAAAATTTTCAAGAAAATAACAGACGATTACATGAATTTGTCAAAATCGCCCGAATACCTCTTTCCTATGCCTGGGAACATATAAAATTGCCGGCGAATGTTCAGCTGCCGGCAATTTAAACGTCAATTTTATCCTCCTTGCTGCCTTCGCTTGCTTTCCTCCAGCAATTCATCCATCGCGGATAAAGTATCTATATCAGGAAGGATATCGTTTAGCACAGTTTCATGCACCGGCTTATCCTCCTCGGTTGATTCTTGCATAACAAAGCTTAGCAGCATATACCAGTGTCTCAGCCTATTGATATGTTCCCGATAGGCCGGGGAGCCTTTTTTCAGCGGAGGCTGACTGCCTTCGCTTATAAATGTAAAAAAGTTGATTGTATGCAGAGGGCGGGCCGGACTGTTTACAATGATCGTCAAGTCCAATGAGTCCACATTCTTTTTCTTTTTTTCAGCCGGCTGCGCACCGCCGATGAATGTGCCGTCTGCCTTGGAAATAAAGCCCTCCAATAGGGAACGGGCTGTTTGGGATTGGCTTGATTTGGTTCCTAAGGATACCCCGTCTTCTGACATTTCTACCGCCAAAATATCAGAGTAATCGTATTCAAATGTTTCATATGCCATTCCCGCCAGGGCTGCTGAAGTATCCGGATTTTCAGGCGCCCATATACAAATCCGTTTTGCCTGTTCGTCCACGGCGATTTTCGTCAATTGGTTGGATGAGATGAATGTCTGCCCCGCTTTGAAGTTGCCGGTTTTCGGTTTCAGATTTTCCAGTTGTTTCGAAAGTTCTTCTCTATTTCTTTTGATGCCTTTAGAATATTTGAGAAAAGATATGAGATTGAGGAAGAGGGTAGGGATTATGCAAAGCCATCCTATCCATGCATAGCCTTTTATGAAAAAAATGATGGAAGCGAAGACCGCCAAAATCGACGTCATACATCCGAAACCCATTTTGTCATTTTGCAAATCAGAAGCAGCCATATGTAAACCTCCTTTGTAAAAATTACGGTTTACTGGATAAAAGGTTTCTGAACAATAAAAAATAGTCCGTTTTTCCTGTTGAACCCAAAGAAAAAGGCTGCCGACACCTTAGTAAGAAAGTCGGATATGCCCCTACATTTTCACTATTCAAATCTCTCGTGATAAAATGACTGCAGGGATAGGGGGGGCATGCCCCCTGGTGCAGGGAGTGATAATAAATGATGGAAGAAGACATTCGTGAGCTGGAATTAAGGGCTATTCTTGAAGCATCTAATGATAATATTGTCATCACGGATGGGCAGGGGAAAGTGTTGAGGAGCAGTCCCAACTGTCAATTCATTTACGGAATGAAAAATGAAGAGTTAATTGGAAAGACGGTGGACGAACTTGAAAAGATGGAGGTTTTTTCCCCTTCGGTTACCAAAAGGGTGCTTCAGGAGAAAAAGGAAGTCCAAGTCATGCAGCATACGCTGACGGGGCGCTCCGTCATGGCAACCGCCCTGCCCGTGTTTGACGAAAGCGGCGAAATGATAAGGGTCATCAGCTTTTCCCATGATCTGACCGAGCTCAGGCAGATCAAAGAAGATTACGAAGAACTCCGGGCAAAGATGGAATATTATCAGTCGGAAATCCAGGAGTTACGGGATAAGGAACAGCATACAGATGGCATTGTGCTAAAAAGTAAAGAGATGAATCATGTCTGGCAGCTTATTCAAAGGGTGGCTCCGTCTGATGCGACCGTTGTGTTTCTGGGTGAATCCGGAGTCGGAAAAAATGTTTTTGCAAGGGCCATTCATGAAAAAAGCAGTCGGAGCAAGGAAGCTTTCATTGAAGTGAACTGCGGCGCTATTCCGGAATCGCTTTTTGAATCCGAAATGTTCGGATATGAGAAAGGTGCTTTTACAGGGGCAAACAAGGAAGGGAAACCAGGCCTCATAGAGCTGGCCAATAAAGGGACGTTGTTTCTTGATGAAGTGGGAGAGCTGCCGTTAAACCTTCAGGCCAAGCTGCTGAAAGTGATCCAGGAGAAAAAAATGACAAGGGTTGGCGGGACGCAGCCCAAACAGATCGATTTTCGAATCATCGCTTCGACGAACAGGGATCTGGCAGAGATGGTGAAGGAAGGGACATTCCGCGAAGATCTTTTTTACCGGCTGAATGTTGTGCCGATTACCGTTCCTCCTTTAAGGGAGCGGAAGGATGACCTGCTGCAGTTATGCGAGTACTTTCTTGGGATGTTCAATGAAAAATATGGAACGGATAAAGTGCTTCATGCGACGACGATCCATGAAATGCTCGACTATAGCTGGCCGGGAAACGTCAGGGAACTGGAAAATTTAATGGAGCGCCTCGTGATTACGACAGAAAATCGGATCATTTATCCAAGCGCACTTCCGTTTCATACGAAGGAGGCCCGTTCAGTTGCTGATGAACAAGAAGCAGAAGAGACCCCCGAGCAGGCGGAAAATCTCCAGGAAGCAATCCAAAACGTGGAAATCCGTTGGCTGAAAAGGGCATACAGACAATATAAAACTACGTATGAAATGGCGGACTATCTTGGGATCAGCCAGTCGAGCGTCGTCAGGAAGCTTCAAAAATACGGAATTAATTCATAATCGAATCAAAATCCGCATTTGCATCAATAATCCGTTTGTTGATGCGAATGCGGATTTTTTTCTCGCTGTTTAAGAAAGTTTCTATACGGAATGATGATGTGATATGTCCAGCTTCAGGCGCCATCGGCGCAAGGATTAAGCCAATCGCTGATGAAGGCAAACTACGCCTTCGGAAGCGTAGTCTAGCTTTACGCCTAAGGCTGCGCGCCTTGCGCTTTTCTTAGAAAATCCAAAAGGAACAAAAGGAATAGGATTTTATAGTTGGCACGTTTTTTGCTTCGTATAAAAACGAAACATCTGCAGAATGGATTTTAGGAGGAATATTATATGTATAAACCGAAAGACTCATCACAATCTCCCCGTTTCGTGGGAAACAGGACTTTTATGAGATTAGAGCAGGTTAGAACGACTGACGATATAGATTTCGCTGTACTTGGCGTTCCTTTTGACACGGCAGCATCCAACCGGACAGGACAGCGGTTCGGCCCCCAGCATATTCGTGATTTTTCCGTCCTTCTCCGTCCCTACAATCCGGATATGGATATTGATATATTCGAATATTGCTCAGGGGTCGACTACGGGGATATCAACGTCATTCCGGGAAATGCGCTCCGCACTTATGAAAGCATGGTCGAAGGACTGACGCCGCTGCTTGAGAAAAATGTCATCCCTGTCATTATGGGGGGAGACCATTCGATCACATTGGGCAACCTTCGTGCTTTCCATAAAAGATACGGCAAAATCGCGCTCGTCCATTTTGATTCCCATGGCGACAC
>NZ_QYTU02000013.1 GCF_003605365.2 Siminovitchia fortis | reverse complement strand
TCCTGCCATGATCGACACCTTCACATCCGGGTTTTTGGCAATGTCTTCATAGCTGTGCAAATTCTTCGGATTTCCTTTCTGGACGGCCATCCCTTCCCCGTAGCGGATTTCTACATCACCGAATGCCGCTTCCGCACAGCGTTCCGGACGGATGTCCATGCCGGCGGTGACGACATCAAAGCGTTCCGCCTGCAATGCCGGGATCAGAGAACCAAATTCCGTGACCTCCCCTTCGACGGTGTCTATGCCCATTTCCTTGAAGACAGCTTTCGTGATCTCAGGTGCAACCCCTGTCACTTCGCCGTCGGACGTTTTATAGCCATAAGGCTTTTCATTGGCAACTCCAAGCTTCACCTTGCCTTCTTTCTTCAGGCGGTCAAGCGTGGATCCACCCGCTTTTGGGTCTCCCCCGCCTGTGCTTTCGCTGCTGTTTCCGCAAGCGGCAAGCAATACCAATAAACCTGCAATAAAAATGAACGGCCATTTCCTCATTCTAGTACCCCCTCATAAGATTTTTCATAGTCCTTCGTTTAGGCCTGGCTTATTTGAGTAACCACTCCTTCCCAACTTTTGTCGAAATAAAAGGTGTAAGTGCTTACATTTCTATTTATTATAATTATTCATTATGTAAAAAACATTATTGAAACTGTATGAATTTTGTTTAACTGTTTTTATACAATTTGATTAAACCGCCTATGAAAATAGCGAATCAGCCTACGTCAGACTGATTCGCTATGTTATAAATGATGTTGATCGATTCTATTCCCGCTGCTCATCCATATTTTAATGCTGAAATCCAGTAAAAAGACATCATCCGGATTGGTCAATGAGAGATTCGTCAATGATTCAATTTTTCTGAGCCTGTATAGGAGCGACTGTCGGTGCAGGTTAAGGACACGTGCCGCTTGGCTCACATTCCCGGCATTTTCGTTGTACACAATAAAGGTATTGATCAGGTCCATTTCTCTTTTTTCATCATATTCGACTAAAGGAGATATGGTTGACATCGTTATTTCCTGCACTTCTTCATTTTTTGATAGATTCAAAATCAACCTGCTGATTTTGGTATTGTCAAAATGATACCGTTTTCCGGTACCTTTTTGCTTTCTTCCCACTTCCAACGCAGAAGCCGCTTTATTGTAACTTCTGTAAAAAGACATGACTCCATCTGCATGTTTTCCAATGCCCCACGAAACGACAACCCCAGGAAGAAGCTTGTTCAACCTTCGGTCAACCAAATCCAAAAACTGGTTAACCGTTCCGTTCGAAGAAGACTGGGTAACGGATTCGCTGGCTTGGAGAAAAATGATCATCTTGTCATCTTCCCGGGCATACATGACTTGGCGTTGAATAGATTGGGCGGCATCGGCCAATTCCATTTCAATATAAGCCATCATTTTATCCAGCCATGACTTTTTCGTCTGATGATTATGATTGGGATCCTGGTAAAACAGTGATTCCAAGTTTTCGGGGTAGCCGATCAGACATTCATACGGCAAATCTATATCGAAGCCAAGACCTTGTGCTTCTTCTCTTATAGTTTGTTCGGAAGCTTCATCTTCTCTTGTTAGGCTCAGAACGAATTCTTTTTGCCGGATATTTTTATTCTCGGCGACGGCATTTTCACTTGTCAGCCATAATGCACAGACCATCACCGCCTGCTCAATGAGATTGGCCTCCCGCAATTTCATCTTATAGGAGGGCGGCGCCACAACGAAAAAATCTCCTTGGTTCTGCTCGCTCGACTGAATATTCATATGAAACAGTTGTGCATCTTTTGATTCTGCCTGTTTCATTTTGGAAAAAATCGGATGATGGGATTCCTCCGCTTCCTCACTTGTTTTCATATCATTCCACATTCGCCAGACATCTCGTAATTTGGCTGAACCGCCTGCTACATTTCCCTTGTTATTCATGACAAGCACCGGAAGCCCAAGTTCTTTTTCTATAACAGAAACAATGGATGAAAATGGCTTTTTAGTTAAATACATCTCTATTAACTCTTGCTGGACTTCTTTGAGCCTGAGCAGCTCGTCCTGCTGGAGCCTGTTGATAGCGCTTGTTAACTCATGAATGATATCGGCAAATCTGACTTCCCAAGGCAAGTCTATCATCACAAACTTATTTTTTTGTGCAAAATCAACGATTTCTTCAGGAATCCGGTAAATATAATGTCCCGTTGCGATGGCCAGCGCAGAGGCTCCTGATTCATAGACATCTTTTACAAAATCAAAAAACAAATGCGGATCCGTATAGCAGCCAATTCCTGTGCTAAGGACCAGTTCGTTTTCACGTACAAAATTTTCTACCGGGCTCTCGATGACCGACACCCACTCGACTGTTTTTGCTCCCAGCTCATTTTTACCCGAGATGATTTTCGCCGTTTCAAAAATAGGAAATGCAAGGACATCCTCCAATGACAAGTTCACATTCCATCCCCCTCTGACTTATGTTATTTCTGCCGCTGAAACTCGTAATCTTGCATTATCTTTGAAATAACAGAGAGATCTACATTATTCCCCGTGATGATTGTGCCTATTTTGGCAAATTCAGATTTCAGCCTTTTGGTTAAAATCGCTGCAACACCTGTTGCTGCCGCCCCTTCGACAATCATCCGGTGTTCTCCAGCCATAAATCCCATTGCTTCAGCAATTTCTTCCTCGGAAACAAGGACCAAGTCATCAGCGTACTGTTTCACACATTCAAAAGTGTATTCATTGTTCAATCCGATTCCGCCAAGCAAACTGTCGGCAAGTGTCGGCTGTTCTTCTAAAACAACCGGCTTTCCTGCTTTGATACTCTCATACATGACGGGTGAGCGCTCCATTGAGACGCCAATCACTTGAATGGATGGATTGTAGGATTTGAGAGCAAGCGCAACCCCGGCGAACAGCCCACCGCCTGAGAGCGGGACAACTACCGCTTCAAGGTCGGGGACTTCTTCCGCCATTTCCAGGCCGATGGTCCCCTGGCCTGAAATGATGTCAGCGTCGTCGAACGGCTTAATGACCGTAAGACCATGCTTTTCCTCCAGTTCATAGCAATACTTTTCCGCGTCATCCTGGCTGTTTCCCACGATTTCAATTTTCGCTCCCGCCCTGCGGATAGCATCCACTTTTGCCTTTGGGACCCTCGGGGAGATACATACAGCAGCTTCAATTCCCAGCTTTTTGGCCACATAAGCTACAGCAAGGCCGTGGTTTCCCGTTGAAAACGTGGCGACCCCTCTCTTTTTTTCTTCATTGGATAAATTTAAAATTTTATTTGCGGCGCCTCTTACTTTAAAGGCGCCGATTTCATGAAAATTTTCGAGTTTGATAAAAATAGAAGAAGAGCTGTGTTCTGACAATGGTATGGAATGGATAAATGGAGTAGGTTTAACGATTTGATACACTTTTTTTCGGGCTTTGAAAACATCCTGCAAAGACAAACCTTCAACTTGTGGAACATACTGCACTTTATTCAAAGCAATTCCCCCTTGATCGTCCGGAATGAAAGCGCTGTATTAATAGTATCATACTTTTTCCTCTTCTTTTTTCTGAAAATGAACCTTCATTAATTTTATTATTCTATTGGCAAGCGCTTCCAATCGTTTTATTATGAAAAAGAAAATATCTTAATCATTATATTTTTTGAAAAAACACTATACAATTATCACATTGTATGGACTTAAATAAACAAGTTTATACAAATTGTATGAGAATTGCACTTTCGGTCTCAGAAGGGGGAAATAATAGCTTCCAAGAGAAATAAACGGTAAAAAAGAACAAAAGCAAAAAAAAGCCGCTCATCCCAAATTGAGTTAAGCGGCTTTTAAAACACTGCTACATGATCCCTTTTAGTGTTGAGTTTTTTGCAAGTCCCTGTTTGGAAAATCCTTCATGCGAATAATCTTTTCTTGCAATGGAAATATCCAAGTATCCGTAGACGATATTAATGGCGGGGACAAGAAAAGCGAAAAAGCTGAATGGAATAAAGGCCGTAGGGCTGACGCCCAATACCTGGGAGGCAAAAAGGGACGTTACACTCCAAGGAATCAAGTTAATGCCGACCGTTCCGGCCGCTTCCACACACCTGGACAGATTTTTTGTATCAAGACCCCGTTCTTTATATTTATCCCGGAAAGTTCTGGCCGGAAGGATGATGGACAAATATTGCTCTCCGCTTGCCAATCCGACTAAAAAAGTGGATGCAATAGTCGATAGAATCAGCGAACCGGTACTCTTGATTTTATTTGCCACCGTCTCGATAATTCGCCTGAATGCTCCAGTGCCGTCCAGTATTCCGCCCAAGCCTGTCGCCAAAACGACAAGACCAATGGTTGGCAGCATGGAGGTGATTCCTCCCCGGTTGAGCAATGAATCAATTGTTTCTATTCCGGAATCAACTTTGTAGCCATCCGTCATTACATTTACCATTTGTGTGATATTGCTTCCTTGCACGAATAAAGCAGCCAAAGCTCCCAGCGCAATGATGAAAATGAGCGAAGGAACAGCGGGAAGCCGTTTATAGACAATATACAAAGTAAGCAATGGCAAAAGCAAAAGCAGCGGGTTGATGAGAAACAGCTTGTCCAGTTCCTGCATGATCTCCTGGACTTTCCCGTCGGATGTGACTCCGGTGGAATAATTCAGGCCGACCACCCAATAGAGTATGAGGGAAATCGCAAATGCCGGAATCGTATCCCACATCATATGGCGGATATGGCTGAATAAATCTGTATCTGCCATGACCGGTGCAATATTGGTTGTATCTGATAACGGCGAAAGTTTATCTCCCAAAAAGGAACCGGAAATAACCGCCCCGGCAACGATAGGTGCTGGAAAGCCCAGACCTGCGCCTATGGCCATCAGGGCAAGTCCAACTGTTGCAAGGGAAGTGAACGAGCTTCCAAGCGTCATGGAAACAATTCCTGTTATAAAAGCGACCGCCGGAAGAAAAATTTTCGGGCTGAGCATTCCGAGGCCATAGTAAATGATAGTTGGAATTACGCCGCTTAAAATCCATGTGCCTATGATGGCACCGATAAGGAAAAGGATGAAAATGGCAGGCAAGGCCCTAGCGACCCCCTGGGCAATGAATTTTTCCAGTTCTGCCCATTTAAATCCTGCCATAAGCCCGACAATTGCGCTTGCCACAATACCGCCCAACAAAGGAATGAACATGCCTGCATCCCATTTGAAGATGGACAACGCCGCTAAAATGGTGAGAATCACAATGGGAGCCAAGGCATAATATATGTTTAATTGCTTTTGAGAACTCATGAAGAATGAAAACCTCCGTGTATTAATGCAACGAATGAACTGATTTTTCTATTATACACTTCAAACGCCTCTTAAAGTTCAATTGTCCTCTTTCCAAAATCTTCTTTACTTTTCAATGATCATGACAGAAGAAACCGCGTTGCCCACCTTTTTATCATTCTGCACCAACTCCGCCGTCAGATACGCCACTTTTCTGCCAAGCCTTTCAACAGATGCATACACCTCTACAGTTCCCGGAAAAACCGGGCGGTGGAAAGTCGTATGCAGATCAATGGACGCAAATGTCTGGCTTTCCTGCAGCTGTGACGAAATGGCATATGCCATCATGATGTCAGCCGCTGAAGCAAGGTATCCGCCCATTGTTACGCCGAGCCCGTTCAGGAATTTTTCGTCCACTTCCCAAATTCCTTTCGACTTTCCACCCTTTGCATAAACAGGCTTGATCTGCAGGGTAAGGTCACAATTCGGAGGGGTGGCCCCGTTATTGGCCACCTCCATTAGATCGATTGTTTCATATTTGTTCATCTGCTTAGCTTCCTTTCCGTTGATTGCGTTTTCAAAGTTACTCTTTTATATTCCACTTCGGCCTGCGTCCCCTTGAAAAGAAGCTATTGCGGTTCCGCTGATCTTCAATCGTCTTTTGACATTTTCTGTTTGCGGCTTCCACTGTCGTGATGCAGTCAAGGTCTGCCTGCTTGAAAATTTCCAGGAGGGAACGATAAATTTCTTTCGTCTTGAGCAATACCCGTTCCTTATTTGTCCCGTACAGTTCGTCAGCCACCTGGATCAACCCGCCGGCATTGACGATATAATCAGGTGCATACAAAATTCCTTTTTCGTTCAGCACATTGGCATGGCGGAGATTTTTGAGCTGATTATTGGCTGATCCCACAACGGCTTTCACCTTTAACTTAGGAATGGTATCGTCGTTAATGATACCGCCCATTGCACATGGAACAAATACATCTGCATCTACGCCGTAAATTTCATCACTTTTTACGATTGTTACTGAACCGCCGAGCTCTTTTGATTTTTCCTTGATAGAATGCAGGACGCTCTCATGAATATCCGTTACATAAATCTTTGCACCGGCTTCAAGGAGCTGCTCCGCAACCTTATACCCCACTTTACCGAGCCCCTGGATGGCATATGTTTTGCCTGAAAGGCTGTCGTTGCCAAACAAGTACTGGTTTGTCGCCTTCAGCGCGTAGACCACCCCTTTGGATGTAGGAATAGATGAGTCGCCGCTTCCGCCGTACTGTTCAGGAATACCGTTGATAAAATTCGTCTCTTTCTGTGCATGGACAAAATCATCCATTGTCGTTCCCATATCAGTACCGGTATAAAATCTTCCGTTCAGCGATTCGACGAATTGGCCGAACGCACGGAATAAAGCAGGGGATTTATCCTTTTCCGGGTCGCCGATGATAACCGCCTTCCCGCCGCCGAAATCGATATCGGCGGCAGCGCATTTATACGTCATTCCTTCTGACAGGCGAAGTACATCTTCAAGCGCTTCATCCACACTTTTATATGGATACATGCGGGTCCCGCCCAATGCAGGGCCAAGTGTCGTATCGTGGATTGCGATGATCGCCTGCAGACCGGAAGCCGGGTCATTGCAGAATACAACCTGCTCATGATTCGCTATCTTTTGAAAAATATCCTCATTGCCGATTGATGACTTTTCAAGCTGTTTTGCCATTTCTTTTTTCCTCCATTCAATTTATGTTAGACAAGCTCCAACATCAATTTTTTAGGATTTTCAATCAGGGATTTAAACCGGTTTGTAAAAGCGATCGCTGTACCGCCATCGGCGACACGGTGATCAAACGTCATCGTCACATTCATCATGGAACGGATGACAATTTCATCGTGCTCATTAACCACAGGCATCTTTTTTGTTTTATGGAACGCCATGAGACCGGTTTCAGGATAATTGATGATCGGCGTTGCGCCAATACTTCCCATTGGGCCTACATTGCTTATGGTAAAAGTGCTGCCTGTGATTTCCTTTACCGTCAACTTGTTCTCTTTCGCTTTTTGCGTCAATTCCTTCATTTCCTGATGGATTGCGCGCAGCGATTTTTTATCCGCATCCCGGACGACCGGAACGATCAGCCCTTCTTCCGCATCCGCCGCAATTCCCATATGAACCGATTTTTCAAGGCGGATCACTTCGTTCTCTTCATCCAGTTTGGCATTAAAAACCGGGTACTCTTTTAAAGCAATCGCCAGCGCCTTGATGAAAAATGCGGCAACAGATATGTTTTCATCCATCGCTTTCAGCTCTTTGCGGAAATCAAGCAGCTCGGTCATGTCGATTTCTTCATAATGGCAGACATGCGGGATGGTAAAGAGAGACTGGCTCATTTTCATCGCAATTTGCTTGCGGCGGCCTTTGAATGGGATTGTGTCAAACTCCTCTTCAGGCTGATGAACGGGTTCTTTTTCAACGGAAGGCGTTTTTTCGGGTGCAGCTGCCGCTTTTGTCTTGCCGTTATCTCTTTCTTCCACATAGCGGAGAACGTCCTCGACCGTAATCCGGCCTGCACGCCCTGTTCCTTCAACAAGTGTAATATCCACGTCATGTTCCCTGGCCACTTTCCTCGTGTATGGAGCTGCTTTCACCCTGTTGGAAAGCGGAGCACCCTTCGGCCTTTCCATGATCATCGATTTTTGCGAAGGTGCGGCCGGCGCCACCGTTGCCGCGGTTTCCTCCTTCGCAGGTGCCGGATCAGCCCCTTGCTCCGAAGCGATCGTTAAAATGGTTGTGCCGACAGTAATCGTTTTGCCTACATCAATCAGGATCTCTTTGACGGTACCATTTGCCGGCGAAGTCAGTTCCGCCACCATTTTTTCCGTCTGAACCTCGACAAGCGGCTGGTCAACGCTGACACGGTCGCCTTCTTTCACAAGGTACGATATAATATCCCCTTCTGTCATCCCTTCGCCAATATCATGCAATTTTACCTCGATCATTCAAAATCCCTCCTTAAAAATTGATGACTTTGTCAATCGCTTCTTTGACACGTGCAGGAGTAGGCAGGTAATGTTCTTCCAAAGCCCAGAATGGAACATGGACGTCTGCCCCCGTGACCCGCTCAATCGGAGCTTTCATATATAAGAAAGATGTATCATTGATGATCGAAACGATATCATTTCCGAGCCCGCCGGTACCGTGCGCTTCATGGACAACGACGCAGCGTCCCGTCTTTTGAACCGATTCGGCAATGATGTCTTTGTCAATCGGATATAAGGTCCGCAAGTCAATCACATCGCAGGTGATGCCTTTTTTCTCCGCCTCTTCCGCAGCTTTCATAGCGATCGGGATCATCGCTCCCCAAGCGATAATCGTGACGTCATCGCCTTCTTTCAAGCGGGCCCCTTTTCCGATTTCCACGGTATATTTTCCTTCCGGCACCTCTCCTTTTACCGAGCGGTACAGACGAAGTGATTCCAAAAACAGGACCGGGTCGGGATCTTCAATGGCTGATATGAGGAGTCCTTTGGCATCATAAGGATTTGACGGGCAAACCACCTTGATCCCGGGCATATGGGTGAATAGTGCTTCCACACTGTCCGAGTGGATCTCCGGGGCCCGCACCCCAGCCCCGTATGGCGCGCGGATCACCATGGGTACCGTAAAATTCCCCATAGAACGATAGCGCATGCGGGTTGCATGGGTCATGATCTGCTCATAGGCCGGATAAACGAAGCCCAGGAATTGAATTTCCGCTACCGGCTTCAACCCGTACATCGCCATCCCGATGGATGTGCCGATGATTCCCGCTTCACTCAACGGCGTATCAATGATCCGGTCTTCTCCGAATTCTTCCTGAAGTCCATCCGTCGCCCTGAAAACGCCGCCATTTTTTCCAACATCCTCCCCTAGAACAAGCACTTCCTCATTTTCTTTCAGCATCGTTCGCAAACCGTCCGTAACTGCCTGAATCAGCGTCATTTGTTTTGTCGCAGTAGCAAGCATCCTATTTCTCACCTCTCAAATGTTCCAAATATTGTTGTTTATGTTCTGCAATCGGCCATGGAGCTTTTTCAAACATATGATCATAAAGATCGTTTACATCCGGCGGAGGCATCATTTCCATTTCTTTGACCGCGGCCTCGATCTCCTCCGTTGCTTCTTCTTCGATTTTCTGTGCCCAAGCTTCGTCCCAATAGCCATTCTTCTTCATGAACAGCTCAAGGCGTGTGACCGGGTCATACTTTCTACGTTCTTCACTTTCCTGCTGATCGCGGTATTTTTTCGGGTCATCCGCTGTTGTATGGGCGCCATATCTCCATGTAACCGCTTCAATTAATGTCGGGCCTTCGCCGCTCCGCGCACGCTCCAACGCCTTTTTCGTTTCAAAGTAAACTGCGAAAATATCGTTCCCGTCAATGCGGACACCCGGCATATCGTAAGCTAACGATTTTTGGGCGATTGTTTTGGAATTCATCTGTCTTTCAATCGGAACAGAAATCGCATAACCATTGTTCTGGTTGAAAAACACGACAGGCGCTTTGAATACGCTTGCAAAATTCATCCCTTCATGGAAATCGCCCTCAGATGTGGCTCCATCCCCGAAATAGGCAATAGAAACTGTTGCATCCCCTTTATATTTGGCCGCCATTCCTGCACCTGCTGCAAGCGGAAGCTGTGTGGCAATCGGTACAGACGGCGGGAGGATCTTTTTGCCGTTTGGCGGTACATTCCCCTCAATCCGGCCATTCCAATTCGATAAAATATAATAAGAGTTTGCAAATGTAATCATAGCCGCATGATCCCTGTAAGTCGGAAACATCCAATCTTTGTCACCAAGGGCTAAAGCGCTTCCAACTTGGGCCGCTTCCTGCCCTTCAAACGGCGGATAAGTTCCCAAACGCCCCTGGCGCTGAAGGTTTACCGCTTTCCTGTCAAATAGCCGCATCGTCTTAAGCTGCCGGTAAAACCTTTGAACCATTTCCTTTGTGATTTCACCTTTAAACGCGTCATTCACAAGATTTCCCTCATGATCCACAATCTGAAGCATGGGAAACTGCGATTCGGCATCAAATTGCTTTGTCTCTGTCATTGTCATTATCTACAGCTCCTTTATCCTTTTTTAGAGCAATTTTTATAAAAATCCACTTATTCATTGCCAGCTTAATACAAATGAAAATTCCGCGCAAACACATGCTTCAACGCGTTTTTTCTTTATAGCATCAACCTTTTAATCCGTTAAAGCGACCGTCAATCCGGAGATGAATTCACATCATCATTTGAAAACAACAAAAAAAGGATTTTCAATTGAAAACCCTCTTACAATAGTAAAGTGCTCATTTATTAAGACAATCAATCTCTTTCTCTTGCTTTCTGTGTATCTCTAATATTCTTCTGAACGGTTATGGCTGCAAACAAACTAAGGACAAATGCCATTCCATAAAATCCCTTTTCGCTTAGAACAATGCTTCCTGCATTGTATAAACCGATGGCCATTAACGCAATCGATACAATAAGTGCAAACCAGCTAATCCCATAATAAATATTTGTAACCGGTATTCCCTCATCTTTATCTCTTACCGCTTTTTGTAAAGATACCGCTGAATAGAGCCCGAATATCAAAACCGCAAAGTAATATCCTTTTTCGTTCAGTTGCATTGCGGCATTATACAAGCCTATGAGATAAGCCGTAACTCCTACTAACAGCGCCGCCCAGGAAGCCCCTTTGAAAGCAGGGGTTGGTTCCCCTTCCTTTCTTTCCACCTTTATTTTTGGCTGATTTTCTTTTTCCTTATCCAATAAAATCTCAGGATCATTAGACATTGAATGTTTCGCCTCCATCTTTTAATGGGCACCGCGGGAACACTGCAGTGCCCTTACTTAAACCTATTATATAGAATTTTCTTGCAAAGGGTAGATAAAATTTAATACAGAATATCACTATCTGCAGACGTATAAGCCATTCCTTCACTTTTAAATGTTATTCGAAATAAAGTTTTTTCACTCAAAATGGCAAAAGCCGCTGACAAGCGGCTCACTTATTTAAACCTTTCCATTGAAAAGTCCGAAATGTCCAGTTTGCTTTTTCCATCCACTGCCAGCTGGCTCAAAATCTCTCCGACGGCACTGGCGAATTTGAATCCGTGGCCGGAAAATCCGCAGGCAAAGAATATATTTTTAAATTCCGGATGCTTGTCAATAATAAAATCGCTGTCGGGCGTATTAGTGTAGACACATGTTTTACCGTATTTCACCGGAAGCTTTTGTGACATGAACTGATCGGCGAATCCCGTTACGTCCCCCTCATCTTCCGGGAATGCACCATAGCCGGCAAGTTTCGCCCACGGCTGCACAGGCTGCCCTTCGTCGTGGCGGCCGATTTTCACACCCGCTTCATCAATGCTTGGAAACCCATAATACAGTTCATCCGAATCCGGATAATTGACCGCAAAAGCCGGGAATTTGCCTTCACGATAAATATTTTCATCAGAGTCGAACCAGGAGAAAGTTTTTCTCAACGGCTGAAGCGGCAACTCGAGTCCCAAAGTGGAAAGGATGGGACCTGTCCCTTTTCCGGCAGTGACAATCATTTTTTCACCTGTAAACGTTTCGCTGTCCGTTTTTACTGTAACCGAAGAGCCAGCAGCTTCGATTGATTTTACAATCGTGTTTGTCCTTAGGACTGCGCCGGCTTTCTCGGCTAATTCACGGTACGCCCGAACACATTCTTCAACCATGAGCACACCGGAATTTTTTTCAAAACAGCCGACGTAATCATTTGGGAATCGGAATCCCGGCCACTTTTCATTCATTTCCGCTGCAGTCATCACTTCAACAGGCAACGAATAGTTTTGCGCGCTCTTTTTGACATTTTTAATAAACTGGGAATCCGGGTCTCCAGCATTTAATACGCCGGTTTTAAGAAAAAGTTTTTTATTTGATTTTTCTTCAAGCGCAAGCCACAGCTCTTGTGCCCTGAGCGCCATCGGAACATAATTTTCCCCCTCGCCGTAGGCATGGCGGATAATCCTTGTCTCTCCATGATGGGAACCCTCTGTATGCGGAGGATCGAAGGCATCGATCAGCAGCACCTTCTTTCCTTGGCTTGCAAGAAAATATCCCGCGGCCATCCCCATGGAGCCCGCTCCGACAATAATGGTTTCAAAGTTCATGTTTATGTTCAGCCCCTCTCACCTGCCATAAGCAATTTGCTATCTCTATTATGACAGATTTGGGCTGTTCTCAGGGCACGATATTTTTCCACTTAAGAAAAAAGCCTGCGGAGAACCCGCAAGCCTTATTTCCCGTACTTATCCTGAAATGCCATATAAAATTTCATGAGTCCCACACCCTTTGCGTGCTGGCTGTGAAAAGGAATCGGGCGCAAGTTTTCTTTTTTGAGCGGGTTATTCACACGCTCAGGATGGCTAATGGTTTCGGCAAGAACTTTTCCTGCCATGACGGCCATGGCTGCTCCCTTACCGCAATAACCGAAGGCGAAATGGGTTCCGTCTTCCAACTGGCCGATATATGGAAGAAAATCCTGGGTAAATCCGACTTTTCCTCCCCAGCGGTACTCGACACGCGCATCCTTCAATTGAGGAAAAACAGTGACCATGCCTTCCCGCAAATTATCGAACAGCATCCTTTGGGCCTTCTTGCCAAATGCTCTTCCTGAACCTCCGAAAGCCATGCGGTTGTCGGCTGTTCTTCTGAAATAGTATAATAGGTTCTTTGAATCAGAGACAGCCCGATTTTTTGGTATTAAATCCTGCATAAGTTCTTCTGTCAATGGTTCGGTGGCAATCATGATACTTTCCACAGGAATGACCGATTTTTTTAACGTCTTATTCAGGTTTCCTGCATAGGCATTTGTCACTATTACCACTTCGTCTGCTATGACCCGTCCCTTGGGCGTTGTGACGATGGCCTTGCTCGCTGAGTCTTTTTGAATATGAACAGCTTCTGAATTCTCGAATATTGTACCGCCCAAATTCTCTACCGCATCTGCAAGGCCGAGGGCGAATTTCAACGGATGGAAATGTGCTCCCCTTTCATTGATCCGTGCTCCATGGTAAAAATCTGTATTCAATTCAGTTTTCATTTCGGATCGGCCAATGATTGATATTTCGTGAAAATTTAACTTCTCCGCCAGATATTCCTGATCTCTTTTGAATCTATCCAAATGAGAGATTTTGTAAGCGGGGCGGATATCCCCTTTTCTTACAAGGTCACAAGAGATCCCGTTTTCATTTGATATGTTTTCTACCAAATCGATAGAGTCAAGGGATAGCTCCCACATAGTTTTTGCCGTTTCAAAGCCTTTTTTCTGCGCAAATGATTCCATCGTGCCATGATATCCAGAAAGCAGCTCACCGCCGTTTCTTCCACTGGCGCCATATCCGACCGTATTCTTTTCCAATACAATCGTTTTATGTCCCATTTTTTGCAAGTGATAAGAAGTCGACAGACCTGAAAATCCACCGCCGATAATCAGCACATCACAATGCTTGTCGTCCACCAGTGCCGGCCGGCTTTTCCGTTCACCAGCTGTTGCCTCCCACATGGATAAAGAATCCACTTTTTATTCCCCCAAACCGTTCAAATTATTTACATGTTTGGCATTCCGTTCCGAAAAAGTACAGCGTTTTCAATCTATCTTCCTAACTAAGAATGCCAAGAGTGCTATTTATATTTAAATATTATCTTGAATTTTTATAAATGTAAAATATATAATAAAATTAATAAATATACATTTTATATATATAGGTGATTTTCATGGATATTCAAAAGCTGAAGTATTTTATCGCTGTCGTTGAAAATGGAACCGTGTCAAAAGCAGCCAAGGCCCTTAATATGACTCAGCCGCCTTTAAGTATGCTGTTGAAAAAATTCGAAGATGAAATTGGAATACAATTATTCAGAAGGGAAGGAAAACGCCTATATTTGACAGACTCCGGCCAATTGGTCTATCAGCGGGGAATAGAGCTGTTGGCGAGTTCAGAGGCTATTCTTCAGGAAGCACGGGAATTTCAGCAGGACCATCGCGGAACTGTATCTATCGGATGTGCCGCAGTGGCCAATTTTTCATTAATCCCGGAAGTGATCAAACGAATGAATGATCACTCCATCAATATCGTGACTCATGTAAAGGAAGGATCACCCCCTTACATTCTCGAACATCTGCGCTTTCATAAGCTCGATATAGGCATCGTGCGGAATGTTTATAATAGGGACGATTTAATCACAACTAAGCTGTTTACCGAACCGGTGATGGTTGCGCTGCCTCCCGGCCATCCACTTGAAGGAAAAAAATCCGTAAGGTTGGAAGAATTAAAGGATGAAAAATTTCTCCTTCACCATTCTTCCTTTGAATATAATATTTCGGACACTATAATCATGGAATGTAAGAAAAGAGGGATTACCCCAAATATCATCTACTGGGGAACGGAAACCCTTCCTATGCTGGGAATGGTTAACGCAGGAATGGGAATAGCGTTTCCTCCTAAATCCGTTTTAAAAAGCGTCGGGGTTGCTCTCCCTCCATTGGCGGAGCTTTCTGATCCACCCATCACCACCACCTTAAATATGGTGACAGTGAAAAACAATGTAAAAAAGGAAGCGGTTGAAATGTTTTTGGATATAGCCAAAGAAGTTATCGAGGAAATAGAAAAGGAATTTTCGAGATAAAATAATAAATTGATTGTGTTCTTAAAAATAAACTGAGCGGAAACTTATACGTTTCCGCTTAGCACTTATTTCCTTATCCTTCATGAGACCCGTAAACTTCTACCTATCCCGCAATAATTTTTGAAAGAATATAAGATTATTTTCCTTTCACCTTTAACTGCCATTTGGTCTGCATTATACCCTTTTTATTTGATATACTGCTCCAGCTTCCGATCCCTCTCTGTTCTCTCTTCCGCAGAAGCCAGATCATATTTCTTCAATAAGTGAAATACTTCATTCAAGGTATCCTGCGGTTGATCACTGCTTAAAAATTGTCCTAGTTCTTCTGCCAGACCCCCAGGCAAAAATTCTGCCTGGCTTTCAAGCTTGGCAACCACACTTTCAAGAGAATGGTCAATATTGCATTTGCTCATTTCAATCACCTTTCTATTTATCTTTTTAACAGTTCTTCCAACCGCGCCAGCCTCTCTTTCCGCTCTCTCCTTACCTCGATAGCCTGGTCAAGTGTGATGGCTGTAAACCTGCATGTAGAAAGCGGACGGGACTGGGCAATCAGATCCAAATCTTGGCTGATGACCGTACCTATCGTAACAAATCCGCCGCCCGTCGTTGCATCATTTTGCAAAACGATCAGCTCTTCTTCATTCGGGAACATAATTCCGCCGATGGGATAGGCAAAGTCTACGACATTTGTAAAACTGCTGCCTGCTCCAAATGGGGGCTCTTCCTCTATAAAAGAAACCTTTGCCCCGGTATACCGATAGGCAACCCGATTTGATTCGGGCAAAACGGTCCATTCCGAATTAAGAAATGCCTTCAATCCCTGGTCGCTGATCATGTGTCCTTTGATCCCCATCGTTACCCTGATTTCCTGTGACCGGCTGAAACCCGGGATAAATTCTTGCGGAACGGATTTGCCAGCCTGTTTGAAAACTCCGGGTAACGGTTCATTCATGCTTACCTTGTCACCTTTCTCCAATTTTCTTCCTTTAAATCCGCCGATTTTACTTAATTCATAGGTCGATCGGCTTCCAAGCACTTCCGGAACATCAATCCCGCCGGACACACATAAAAAAGCTTTTACTCCCTCCCAGCATGCATTCAGGGTAAGGACATCTCCTTCCCGAACCTCCGCAGCTCTCCAAAATTCCATCGGACGCCCATTGATCAAGGCTTCCATCGGAGCCCCGGTCAAAGCGATGACTGTATTTTTGTGAAATACCATTCTCCCGCCGAATAAAGTCATTTCCAGCCCGGCGAAGTCAACCGGATTTCCTATAAGGAGATTTCCGGCCATGAATGAAAATTTATCTGCTGCACCTGATGGCGGCACACCTAAATGATAGTTTCCCAGCCGGCCCAGATCCTGCACGGTGGTCCATAGTCCCGGTTCAATGATTTCTATCATGTTAAAAGTCTCCTGTCAATTCACGGATGTATTCATTTCCTCTTTCAGCATATTCCAAGGGAGACAGGTCTATATTTTTCATCCGGTATTTATACGTCCCTGCCTCCACAGCTTCACGGATCCGCACGTATTCGGACTCGCCGACGGATCTGTATTTCCAAATGTCACCCGGACGTGCCAAAAAATAGGATTCCAGTTCAGGCAAATATTTTTCATGATCCACAACAGGGACAGCGGACATGCCGATAAGCTGGTAGCTTCCCGGTCCGTTAACAGGGTATATGACATTGAATGCTCCTCCGATCCCGATGCTTCTAGCAGGCGTATCCGTTCGGGGACTTGCGTACTTCGGTGCCTGGATCATATCTTCGGGCTGGATGCCAAGCGGAAAATGCCAAGCGGTTCCGGGAAGAAAGCCAACCATCGTAATCAGGTAGGGAGTGCTTGAATGTTTTTCTATAAAAGCCTCCTTACTCTTAAATCCATTTGTCCGCATCACATATTCAAAGTTTGTTATTTCGGGAGAATCATGCCTGCTTTTGAACCGTTCGGAATACTCCCCTGTCACCGGATCATCATACCAGACCGGAATCTCGACGATCCGCACTGACAGGTTCAATTCTTTCGGATCGCTTTTCGTCAAATCGATTTCCCTTAAAAAGTCCAGCAGATCCCGCGCTGAAATGATGTCAGGGTTATAGCGGACCAAATAAGAGGCGTTGGAGGAAACAATGTCCGTAATGCCCGGAATGTTTCTTTTTCTCAGTTCAGCGGTAATGGCCAATGCCTTAAAATTGCTCTCTACCCTCATGTCACGGGAAATCTCGGCATATATATACTCGTCACCGCCAAAATTAAAATTCGTTTCAGGCAATGTAAACAACGTCTCCACCTCTATTTTTTGATCTTTTTCATCCGTCTGCTGATGGTGGCGGGGCTTACCCCTAATATTTCAGACACTTTTGCCGCCGTTCCGTACTTTCTCATCCCCAGTTCAATCAGCTGCGTTTCCAGTTCGGCTACCGCCTCTTTAAGCGGCATCATCTCCAGTACGAGCGGCTGTTTCTTCTTAGCTTCTTCCTCACCATACAGAACCTTCAAAACAACTTCGCGGTCGATCCATTCTTCCTGGCTTAATACAATTAATCTTTCCACAATATTTTCAAGCTCCCTGATGTTTCCCGGCCATCCGTACATTTCCAGCACTGAAATCGCATCGGGAGTAAAGCTCTTTTCGATGTTGTACGTCCGCTTGAACTCCTCCAGGAAATAAACCGCCAGTGGAAAAATATCTTCTTTCCTTTCGCGCAGCGGAGGGATGCAAAAAGGAATGACATTCAATCGGTAGAAGAGATCTTCCCGGAAATCACCCTTTGCCACCATTGCTTTCAAGTCTTTATTCGTGGCTGCGATGATGCGGACATCAATCGGAATGGTTTCCGTGCCGCCAATCCGAGCCATTTCCCGTTCTTGTATGACGCGGAGCAATTTTACCTGCATATTCAGCGGAAGGTCACCAATTTCATCAAGAAAAATCGTTCCCGTATGAGCCCGCTCAAACAGGCCTGCCTTCCCTCTGCGGTCAGCACCCGTAAAGGCACCTTTTTCATAACCGAACAGTTCGCTTTCGATCAGCTGCTCAGGAATGGCGCCGCAGTTGACCCGAATGAAGGGGCAGTCCTTCCGTTGGCTGGCAAAGTGGATTTCATGCGCGAAAATTTCCTTGCCTACTCCTGATTCGCCTTCAAGAAGAATCGTAGAATTCATCTTGGCGGCTCTCCGAAGGTTATTCAATAAGGAAGCAATTTTGCCTGAACGGTAAACCAACTGTTTTTTCTCCGTTTCAGTTTCAAAGAGCTCCGGATTCAACTCTGTTTCGGCATTAATTGGCGCCGTCGATGTGATATCCCGTGAAAGAATGACCACTTTTTCCAGCTTTCCTTCATGATAAACAGGCGTAGCTACGGACCAAATTCGGGTTTTTCCGGAGGACTGCTGAATGGAAGTGACCTTCTTCCCCTGTTTGACACATAATTCAAATATATTCGGCTGAAAAATATTCCGCCTTGTGAAATCCTCGATTTGCTTTCCGATGATCTGATCGGCTTCCTTCGTTTTCCAAAAGCTGCTCAAAAACTGACCGGCCACACGAAGGATTGTCCCTTTTTCGTCAATGACCAAAATCTGCTCATTGGAGGAATCATACACCGCCTGCAGGTCGGAATACAGATGCCTGACAAAGTCCAATTCCTGGACGGCCTCTTCGAATTCCTCCCGGAGGTAAAACATATGTACAAGTCCTGTGATGTTCCCATCTATTTTCAGCGGATAAAAGTTGCCGCTCATTTGTTTAAAATTGATCGTGCTGTTCACGCTTACAAGCGTTTCCCCATCCAGCACCCTCTGCAAATCTTTTTCCATCGTCAACAGTGCTTTATAATTGCGGGATAATAGAAAAGACCCGGGCAGCCCCAAAAATCTTTCCGCTGTTTCGTTCATAAATTCGATTTTAAATTGGCTGTTCGTCCTGATAATTCCTACACCCGCCCCATGGATGATCTCATTTAAATGGATCAATTGCAGTTCATTGATTTGATGGCGGGCATTCTTGACCGTACTATAACCGGTGACGCCTCCGCTTGAATCAACTCCGATGACCGTCGTCACATTATGAAAAAATTCGACCGGAAGCGAATCGGGAACCTTTAAAATATCTTCCTTATATTGGATCGGTTCATCAAGGCTTTGGCCTGCCCCAATCTGCTCAAGCAAATGGCTGTTTGTTATATAGCCTATCAGTGCGCCTTGCTTTTCAACAAAGGCGATATCGGTCCGCTCACTTGTAATCTTTTGAATGGCCGACTTGATAGAATAGTCGTGTCCGACCACTGCTGTAATCGGTTTCAGGATGTCTTTCCAAAGAATCAAAGGATCCCTCCTGTTCCGCCGAAGAGGTGTTTCATCTATTATATCTCTTTTCCATCAACTTTGCCGATAGTTTTGCAGAGCCGCCTCATATGCTTCAGGCGTATCGATGTCATATAAAACCCCCCGATCCTCAACGGGAACCCGTTTCCTTATTGAGAACCGGCCCATAATCGCTTTTGCACCCTGATCACCCTCAACCTGCTGGAACCATTCCGTTTTTACATGACCGAAAAAAACCGGATGGCCGGCGGTCCCTTGAAAGCTTGGCTGTACAACAAACGGTGCATCCATGTCTTGAAGCATGGCATTTCCCTGCGTATATATATCGTGAATCGTTTTTTGAGAAATAAAAGGAAGATCGGCAAGAAACACCATTACACTGGAATGGCGTTCGCTCATTTGGCTTATGCCCAATTTTAAAGAGGTTCCCTGCCCCTGTCTGTAATCTTCATTCAATATCCAGCGGAACCGATCATCCTTAACGGGAATCGCCCGCCGGATCGCTTCCGCCTCATGCCCGATTACAGCGATGACTTCAGAAAAGTTTTCTGCAAGCACATGTTCAATGACATGCGCCAGGATGGGGCGGTCTCCTAAAGGCAGCAATTGCTTCGCTGTTCCCATTCTGGATGAAGTGCCGGCGGCAAGAATGATGGCACTCGTCTGTTCCATCATAAGTTTACAGTTGCTCCTTGGTGGATCGTATTTGCATCTTGCAAAAATCCTCCATGATGCCCTTTTTGCACCGCGATGATTTCTGCCATGATGCTGATGGCAATTTCCTCAGGCGTTTCCGAACCGATATCAAGGCCAATCGGGCTGTGCATCCGCCGAAGCTGTTCCTCCGTAAAGCGGATCCCTTCCCCTTGAATGGCCTCAAGCATCCGGACACGACGCTTGCGCGGGCCGAGAACCCCGATATATGGAGACGGTGAAGGCAAGACATATTTCAGCGTTTCCCGATCCCTTTCAATATGGTGGTTCATGACGATCACATATGTATGCCCGCCGATTTTTACTTCATCCTTCAATTTGGAAGTGTCGACCAAAATCCTTACCGTTCCCGGAAATCTTTCTTCACTGTTATAGAAGGGCCGCGGATCGACTAAGATTGTTTTCCATCCGAGCGACACTGCGTATTGGGCCACTGGAATGGCGTCATGTCCGGCGCCGAAAATCACAAGCTCAGCCGGCGGCATATACACATCAATAAAAATATCAATCTCCTTGCCGTTCTCCATTGTAAAGGACTGGGAAAGAGACTTCGGATTTTTTTCTTTCATCTTTTGCTGTGCCATCGTGATGACATGCGCTTGAACCGTTGAATCCGAAAAATCCCCGGCCGGCGCTCCTTTTTTCGGAATGAAGATACGCTCGGAGTCGCCTTTTTCCAGTAAAATGGTCGCCAGAACGCAGGGCTGCTCTTCTTTTATAGTGGCCAACCAAAGGTCAAAGGCTGGATCCTTCTTTTGCGGAACCGGCTCGATATAAATATCGACAGTACCAGGACAGCCCAGCCCTAGCCCCCAGACAAGGTCTTCATCCATGTCATATGTTTTTAAAAGGGGAGTGCCGGAGCTGATCACCTGCTTCGCCACTTCTGCAACATCCGCTTCGAGGCAGCCGCCTGAAACCATGCCGATCCGATTTTCATGTTCATCTATCAGCATTTTGGCCCCTTCCCGGCGGTAAGCTGATCCGTACACGCGGACAACCGTTGCAAGGGCAGCTTTGACGCCTTTTACCCGGGTATCTATGACAGCCTGGATGATTTTCTCATTTTCAGTCATACTCTTTACCTCCTAATCTTTATTTTCTTTGCAAGCTTCAGGAATGAATGTGCATCGGAGGCTTCGGCAAAAAGATCGATATATTTAAGTGCCGCCTTCATTCCGCGGGCCGTCGGTTCATAGCCTTCAATTTTCAGCAACGGATTGAGCCAAATGACGGAAGATGTCCTTCTTTGAATCTCTCCCATCGACCACGCCATGCGGCTGATATCCCCGGCATCCAGGCCGTCGCTGGCGATTATGACGACCGTATCTTGATGGAGCATTTGCGGGCCGTAATCCTGTACAAACGAATAGATCGATTCACCGATGCAGGTTCCCCCGCCCCAGGAATTCTCAAGCTTGCTTAAAGCCGGGAGATCCGTACGTTTATCCAGCAGCTGATCCGTCACTCTTTTGATTTTTGTAGAAAAAAGAAACACTTCCACATGCTTCGTACATTTTAACAATGCATAAGCGAACTGCAGGAACCGTTGGGTATAAAGGGACATGGAACGGCTTGCATCGCATAAAAGCACAAACTTGGCACCCTGTTTTTTTCTTTTTTTCCAATATAGATGGACAGGATAGCCGCCTGTCTGAAGATTGGCGCGCATCGTTTTCCGAAAATCGAGCCTGATCCCCTTTTTCGCAGATTGCCAGGAGTGCGCTCTTGTCAGCGCAATTTTTCTCACAAGCATTTTAGCCGCTTTTTCCATATCCCCGAGTTCATCGGGAGGGATATAGGCCTGAAATTCATCGGACTGCTTAAAGGCTGCTCTTGAAGCAACCCATGATAATTTCCGTTCTTCTTTGGCGGTTTCACCGCCTTGTGATTGTATTCCCGGTGATCCTGAGGGAACCGTCCCCTGTTTTTCCGGTATTCCTTTTTTACTTTCCTGCGGTTTTCCCTGGTCGGATTTTTCTTTTCTTCCATTATTCTCTTTATCACTCAAATAATGAAGCAATTCTTCACTTAATCTATTTTCTTTTATGTTAAAAAAGAACTCTTTAAAAGCATGATCGAAAATAGGCTGCTCTTCCACGCGGGAGCAGAGAACAAGCCGTAAACACGCCTGAAATTGGTCTCTGTTGAAAATATCAATCGTCTGGACGGCGCGGATGCCGTCCATCGTTTCCTGCGGCCCGATCAAAAAACCCCGATCCCGCAAATGAAGGCAGAATTTTAATATATGGTTGGAAAGTGTCCGTGTCAGCATGTTCCAGCCTCCTTTAGACCTTGGCCATGGAAAGAAGATTCCCCTCATTGATCTCTTTTTCAACGGTTTCCCAATCTTCCTGATCCTTGATAAAGCAGCCCATTGTTTGAAGTACTGCCTCTTTGTCCAGCTCACTTTGGTTCAGTGCCATCAAAGCGAAAGCCCAATCGAGGCTTTCGGCTATTCCCGGAATTTTTGCTAACGGCATCTTACGGACAAGCTGCATCATATTGACGATCTGCTTTGTCAGCTGATCATTGATAGTTGGAATGCGGGCATGAAGGATGGCGGACTCTTTTTCAACATCCGGATATGTAACCCAATGATACAGACAGCGCCTGCGCAGCGCATCACTCAGTTCCCGGGTCCGATTGGACGTCAAAATGACGTATGGCGGATGCTTCGCCTGAATGGTGCCCAATTCCGGAATGGTGATTTGAAATTCAGCAAGGGCCTCCAGTAAAAAAGCTTCAAATTCCTCATCCGCCCTGTCCACCTCATCAATCAGAAGCACGGGTGAAGAATGCTCATCTGTCAGAGCATCGAGAATGGGGCGTGTAAGGAGGAATGGTTTGCTGAAAATGGCTGCCTCTTTTTCGGCCAAAGAAGTATCACTGTTTTCAGTCAACCGGATATGGAGCATTTGTTTGGCGTAATTCCATTCATATAAAGCTGAACTGGCGTCAAGCCCTTCATAGCATTGCAGCCGGATCAGCCGCGTATTCAAAGACTTGGCCAGCACCTTTGCAAGCTCCGTCTTTCCGACGCCTGCCGGGCCTTCGATCAACAGGGGCTTGTTCAGCGCTGTTACAAGATGGAGTGCTGTCAATGTTGCCGAGTCGGCGATATACCCTTGTTCCCTGAATGCTTCTTCGATTGTTTGTTCGTGACGGCCGATATAAATCACCCCGTTTGGAAAGTTAATTTGAAAATGAAGGGGCCGCACTGTTAAAGCGCAGACCCTGGTTAGAAAAGAAAAACACCTTGATCAAAGCGGGCAGTGGCGGTCCGAACCAGTGACCGCGTTCTTTGAAAAAGCTCCCGCCCGGGCATTGGAGAGGCGGACCAGTGACCGCATTCTTTGAAATAGTTCCTGCGCGGGCAGTGGAGGGCCGGATCAGTGACCGTGTTCTTTGAAATAGCGCCTGCACGGGCATTGCTCGCTTTGCCGTTGACCGCGTTCGACGATAACTCCCTTCCACGGGCATTGGCTCCCTCTGCCGTGGACCGCGTTCGACGATAACTCCTTCTCCAGGCATTGGCTCGCCCTGCCGTTGACCGCGTTCGACGATAACTCCCTTCCACGGGCATCGGCTCGCTCTGCCGTTGACCGTGTTCAACGATAACTCCCTTCTCCGGGCATTGGCTCGCTCTGCCGTTGACCGCGTTCAACGATAACTCCCTTCTCCGGGCATTGGCTCGCTCTGCCGTTGACCGCTTCGCCGTTATAAACCTTCCGCGGGCGTTGGCGGTCCGACCCATTAACCAAGTTTATTGAGAAAGCGGCAAATATTAGGAAATCTGCTCGTGATTATGTGTTAAATTTTTGAATTCATTTTTTATAGACAAAGAACATTTTTACAGTAAAACGGATTTCAACGCGCGAGCAGTATAAATTTTACATAGCTGTTCTCTATATTCTTCCAATGCAAACAGGTCGCTTCCCATATCCGCGTTTTCCACCGCAAGACCGGCGGCCGAGTCGATGACGGATTCGGAAGGAACTTGCCCCATCAGCGCTTCTTCTACAGCTTCCGCCCGGAATACCATATCTCCTGCCCCGGTGATTCCCACCCTGACATAATCGATTTTCCCGTTACTATCTGTTCCGGCAACTGCGGCAACCCCTACGACAGGATAGCCTGATGCCGGGTGAAAATATTTCAAATACGCCGATTTTGTATGTGAAGGAGGAATAGCAAAAGATATACTTGTAACGATGCTGTTCTCAGGCATCATCGTGATCAACGGTCCGATGATGAAGCTGTCAAGGCTCATCGTTTCTTCGCCTTCTTCCCCTTGGATTGTCAGCTCTGCATCGAGAACAATCGCAGCTGCAGGCAGGTCTGCGGCCGGATCCGCATGCGCGATATTGCCTCCGACCGTTCCGCGGTTCCTGATTTGAATATCCCCGACTTGGCGTGCAGCTTCTGCCAATATTGGAATATGTTCTTTAATGACCGGATCAGTGGCCGCCTCGCGATGGGTGGTCATTGCTCCGACAACGACGCGGTCCCCATCTTTGTGCACTCCTTTTAATTCGGAAATCCGGCTGATATCAATCAAAGTCCCGGGTTCAGTCAGCCTGAACTTCATCAGGGGGAGCAAACTGTGCCCGCCGGCGATCAGCTTGCCTTCCCCATCGCTCTCCTGTAATAATTGAATGGCCTGTTCAATGGAATCGGCGCGAACATAATCAAATTTAGCAGGAATCATGCTTGTTCCCTCCCTTTTTGAATTACCCGCCATACTTTTTCAGGGGTAAGCGGCATATCAATATCGGTGATGCCAAACGGTGCGAGTGCATCTACCACCGCGTTCATAACGGCTGGAATGGAAGCGGTCGTTCCCGTTTCTCCCACACCTTTGGAGCCCAATGGATTGACAGGCGACAAGGTTTCCGTAAAAGAATTTTCAATTTCGGGGAAGAACCGTGCTTTTGGCATTGTATAGTCCATAAACGTACCGGACATAAGCTGTCCCTCATCGTTGTAGACAATGCCTTCCCACATGGCCTGTCCTACACCCTGGGCTATGCCGCCATGTACCTGCCCTGATGCTGTAAGCGGATTGATGACACGCCCGACATCATCGACAGCTATATACCGTTTAAGCTCAATCTCTCCTGTATCCTGATCAATTTCGACCACAACAATATGCGTGCCGAACGGATAAACGAAGTTCTCCGGATCAAAGAAGGCTTGTCCTTCCAAGGATGGCTCCATTCCTTCCGGGAGATTCCAGGCATAGTTCGCTGATCTGGCGATTTCCTGGAAGGTGCGCTCGCGGCCTGGAACGCCTTTTACTTTAAATACGCCATTTTCAAAATCAATGTCTTCGGCAGAAACCTCGAGTTCATGGGCGGCAATCTTTTTGGCTTTTTCAACGACGCGCTCGGCGGCAAATGCAACAGCGCCTCCACCCACAGCGGTTGAACGCGACCCATAAGTTCCCCAGCCCATGGAAACAGCTTTTGTATCATTGAAAACGAATTCAATATCGTCCATTGGAATGCCCAGCTTGTCTGCTACCACCTGTCCGAATGTTGTTGCATGTCCCTGCCCGTGCGGAGAAGTTCCGGCAAAAACAGTCACTTTTCCCGAAGGATGTACACGGACGGTGGAGTTTTCCCAGACTCCTCCCTGGAATCCGATGGCGCCGGCGACCGCCGATGGACCAAAACCGCACAGCTCCACGTATGTAGACAACCCGATGCCGATCAGCTTTCCTTCTTTGCGCAAGTTTTCCTGCTCTTTGCGGAGCTTTTCGTAATTGATGATTTCCAAAGCTTTCTTCAATGGCTTCTCATAGTCTCCGCTGTCATATACAAGCCCTTGGGCATTCGTATATGGAAAAGCTTCCTTTGGAGTGAAATTCTTTTTCCGGATTTCAAGCGGATCCATGCCGATTTCCCTTGCAAACAGATCGATGATCCGTTCAATCTGGTAAGTCGCTTCCGGCTTTCCGGCTCCGCGGTATGCATCCGTAGGCGTCGTGTTCGTATAGACTCCGAACGTTTCGCATGAAGCATGCGGGATATCATAGGCGCCGGTAATCATGAGGCCGAAATCAATGGTTGGAACCCCCGGGCCCATTGTAGAGAGGTATGCTCCCATGTTGGCTGTATTTTTCACCCGGATAGCCGATAATTTTCCATCGCGGCTCCCTGCAAGCTCCACCTCAATGATTTCATCCCGGCCATGATTCGATGCCATGAAATGTTCGTTGCGCTGTTCGATCCATTTGACAGGCTGCTGCAGATCGCGTGCGGCATAGCCGACGAGGGCTTCATCCGGATACACGCCGATTTTCCCGCCAAAACCTCCGCCCATATCAGGCACAATGATCTGAAGCTTGGCTTCCGAAATTCCAAGAACTCCTGAAAGAACCATCCGGTGGATATGCGGGTTTTGCGATGTACAATAAAGTGTCAATTCTCCCGTAGCCGGGTGATATTGTCCTACCGCTGCGCGTGTTTCCATCGGGCTTGGCGCGACCCGCTGAACATGGAAACTCTCCTTGACGACCGCTTCCGCCGTTTGAAAAATTTCTTCCGGAATTTCGCCGGCCTTCCAATGGAAAGCGATATTGTTTTCAATATCATCATGGACAAGCGGTGCACCATCTTCCATCGCCTTTTTCTGATGAACAGCAGGAGGCAGCACCTCGTATTCAACATCTATCAGATCAAGCGCATCGCGGGCAGCATACCTGTCTTCAGCAATCAGCATGGCGACACCGTCACCTACGTAACGGACACGGTCAATGGCAAGCGGATATTGGGGCGCTTCTTTTAAATTGCTGTCCGGAACAAGCCACGATGAAGGGATTCTTCCGATTTTCCCTTCCAAATCCTTGCCGGTATAAATTTTTACAACACCCGGTGATTTCAATGCTTCTTCCACATTGATGCTTTTGATTTTTGCATGGGCATGGGGGCTTCTTAATATGACGGCATGCAGCATGCCGGGCAATTTGATATCATCAGAGAAATATCCGGTCCCTGTAAGCAGCTTGGGATCCTCTTTCCTTTTTACACTGGTTCCAACTACAGTCGTCATTACGAGCGCACCTCCCCAACAGCTTCTTTTGCCGGTATCGGCCGATCGGTTTCCGCCATGATTTGTATCGCTTTTTGAACAGCCTTCACGATAAACTGATAGCCTGTACATCTGCAGATAACGCCTTCCAGCCCTTCCCGGATCTCTTTCTCAGTCGGATTGGGATTTTCGTTTAACAAGCCGATCATCGCCATCATGACCCCCGAAGTACAGTAACCGCACTGAAGCCCATGTTCCTCCCAAAATCCTTGCTGCATGGGGTGCAGATTGTCAACCGTGCCGATTCCTTCCACAGTCGTCACTTCTGTTCCGTCCGCCTGCACAGCAAGCATCGTGCAGGATTTCACGGCAGCACCGTCCACCATCACTGTGCACGCTCCGCATTGGCTCGTATCACAGCCGATATGTGTACCGGTCAAACCAAGCTCATCCCGCAAAAAATGGGCAAGCAGCATCCGTGGTTCAGCTTCTGCACTTCGCTCCCGGCCATTGACGGTCATATTCACCTTCATTTTTTCGTTTGTCATGAACCGCGCCTCCTCATTTAGATATGATCATTACAGGTTTGCGATTTTTTTCGTTTCTTTTTCAATATCTTTGAAAAATTGTCCCAACAACAGCTTGGCTACGCCTCCCATGACACGCTGTCCGACAGAAGCAAGAATACCGGTCACTTTTACATCTGCGCTGCAAGTAAGAACCGCCCCTGCCTCTGAATCTTTCAATCCCATTTCGGCCACTGCATCGATTTCACCAGGTTTCCCTTTCCCATGGACTAGCAGCTTATAAAACTCCGGCTCCCTTTTTTCCACCTGTCGGACTTCAGCCGTGAACACTCCTTTAACTGGACCTACGTTGATGCCAAGCTCGGCATCATATACGTCATCTTCCACTTCATCAAACGACTTGCATCCCGGCAAAGCCCCTTGCAACACCTCCTTATTTTGCAGTGTATTCCAAAGTGTTTCGACAGAAACGCCTTTAAATGTATGAGAGTTTTCTATTTTCACAGTTGATCACTCCTAGTTCTCTATTAACCGATGACTTCCCTGACAGGTACAATATCCACATCGTTTGCCTTCAATGCGGAAACTATCGCTTTGGCAAGCTCGGGAGCACCCGGCGTATCTCCGTGGATGCAAATTGTCTGCGCCTTGACGGAAGCCTCTTTTCCGTCGTGAGTAGTGACTTTCCCCTCTTTGACCATGCGGACAACCCGCCGGGCCATTTCATCGTAATCTTGGATTGTCTGCCCCTTCCTCGTCAGCACGATCGACCCATTTTCTGTATGCTCACGATCAGAATAAGTTTCAAGCGCAACCGGAATTCCCATTTTATTCGCTTCTTCCCATACTTCGGAATTATTCAGGGCAAAAACGACCGTTTCCGGATTCACGGCGTGGATTGCCTCCAAAACTGCCCGTGCAAGCTCTCTGTCTTCCATTGCTTTCATGAACAATGCGCCATGCGGCTTGCAATGCTGGATGTCCACATTGGCCGCCCGGGCAAATTCTCTTAACGCGCCTGTCTGATACGTAATATAATCCTTCACTTCCTGCGCCGTGCACGTCATATAGCGGCGCCCGAACCCGAGCAAGTCAGGGAATCCGGGGTGGGCTCCAATTCCTACTCCATGTTCTTTTGCCATTTCTACGGTCCGTCTCATCACCTGCGGGTCTCCCGCATGGAATCCGCATGCAATATTCGCAGAGGTAATGTACTTCATCATTTCTTCGTCATTTCCCATCTCATAAAGAGCAAAGCTCTCACCCATATCACAGTTCAAATCAACTTTGTACATTATCTATCACCTCACCTGGCGTTCCTTCTGGAATTCATCCAAAAATTTTGTTGTATACTCACCTTTTTTAAAACTGGCATTTTCCATAATGTCATATAGAAGCGGAAGGTTTGTTGTAATGCCTTCAACTTCCAACTTTTCAAGTGCTGCCTGCATTTTTCCAATGGCTTGATGCCGATCGTCTCCATGGACAATGATTTTCCCGATCATCGGATCGTAAAACGGCGATACTTGGCTTCCTTCTTCAATGGCAAAATCGAGCCTTGCCTCTTCCGGCAAAATCAATCGCTTGATTGTTCCCGGAGATGGAAAATAAGTTTTCGGATCTTCTGCATACAAACGGCATTCAATTGAGTGGCCGTCCTTTTTAATGTTTTGCTGCTGGAAAGGAAGTTCTTCACCTGCAGCCAATTGGAGCTGCAATTCCACCAGATCCAAACCGGTTATTTCCTCGGTGACAGGGTGCTCAACCTGAAGTCGCGTATTCATTTCAAGGAAGTAAAAGTTTCTCTCACCATCGAAAATGAATTCCATCGTCCCGACATTCGTATACCCGATATGCTGGACACCGCGGATCGCCGTCTGCAGCAGCTCTTTCCTTAATTTTTCATCTAAAAACGGGGAAGGGCTCTCCTCCACCACTTTCTGGTTTCTCCTTTGGACGGAGCATTCCCGCTCGTACAGGTGGATGACGTTTCCATGTTCGTCTGCTGCGATCTGAACTTCGATATGACGGGGTTCATTAATCCATTTTTCCAGGAATAAATCCCCGTCCCCAAAGAAAGACTCGGCTCTTTGTTTCGTGGAATCGAAGGCTTTTTCCAGTTCTTCGGCATTATGGACAAGCTGCATGCCGATCCCGCCTCCGCCCGCGCTGGCCTTCAGCATGAGCGGATAACCAATTTCACCGGCAAGGCTCACGGCTTCTTCAACAGACTCCAACCGCCCTTCCGATCCAGGGACAACCGGAACTCCTGCCTCCTGCATCTGGGCGCGGGCTTCGAGCTTGCTCCCCATCAGTTCAATCGCTTTTGCTGCCGGCCCGATAAACGTGATCCCTTCTTCCTCACAGCGTCGCACAAATGCAGGGTTCTCTGATAAAAATCCGTATCCCGGGTGGATGGCATCCGCATCTGTCTCTTTGGCCGCCTGGATGATGTTGTCTATGTCAAGATAGCTTTTCTTGGCTTGAGCCGGGCCTACACAGACTGCGGCCGTCGCCTCTTTGACGAACGGCATTGCGGCATCCGCCTCGGAATAAACAGCAACGGATTCAATTCCGAGGCGGTTGCATGTACGTATAATCCTGCGGGCAATCTCTCCTCTGTTTGCTATTAATATTCGTTTAAAAAACACAGGCATTTCTCCTTTGTAAAAACAGGTTAATGGTTTATTTTAAAATGGCAATTTCCTGTCCGGCGTCCAAAAGCTGCTCATTATCCGCTAAAAAACGATCGATCACACCGTCCGCTTCCGCTTTGATTTCATAGTAATTTTTCATGACCTCGACCAAACCGATGACATCACCCGCTTTGACTGAATCTCCTTCATTGACGTACACCTCTTTGTCCGGGGCCGGCTTCCGGTAAAACACTCCCGGAATCGGTGAAATAATTGTTTTGTTCTCTTCCATGATTAAACCTCCTGTTGTGATTGGATTTGCTCTCTTATTTGTTCAATCTTGTCTTTTTCTGCCTTTCTTGCTTCAAGCGCCTCATCAATATTGACGGAGATGAAGCGTACCTTTTCATTCGTCTTTGCCTGGGCCATCTTATTCAGGTCTGTGCTGATGATCGTGGCAATTGTCGCATATCCGCCTCCTGTGACAGCATCATTCAGCAAAGCGATCGGCTCGACACCGTCCGGTACCTGAATGGAACCGATCGGGTAACCCAGATCCACAACATTGGAAGGGTTGCTCCCGGCGCCAAACGGCTGCTCTCTTTCCACGAAATTCAAGCGCTCCCCTTTAAAGCGGTAGCCGACCCGGTTCGCTTCAGGAGTGACCGTCCAGTCCAAAGAAAAGAAACGCTCCTTGCTTTCTTCTGTCAGACGGTAGCTGCATAGGCCCATGATGACCCGAATTTCATGCTCCTTCGAAAATTTGGGTATTATTCCGTCCGGAATGCGGGTCCCGATTTTCACCTGCTGTATGACATCATTTCCGACTTTCAGTTCGTCGCCTTCTTGCAGCGCACGTCCGTCCAAGCCCCCGATTCCGCATAATGTATAGGTTGATCTCGATTCCATGACCGGGGGAACGTCGATCCCGCCCTGTACGGCAAGATAGACCCTGGCTCCTCCTTTGACAAAGTCGAATGACAATGTATCGCCGGCCTTGAGCGATAATGTCTCCCACATGGGAACGGATTCCCCGTTGATCTTTGGAGGGATTTCCCCTCCTGTCAGCGCAATGACCGCGTCCTGTTCAAATTCAAGGACAGGCCCCATATATGTAATTTCCAGCGATGCCGCTCCATCATCATTTCCGACAAGAAGGTTGCCCACTTTGTATGAAAACTGGTCCATTGCCCCTGAAGGAGGCATTCCCACTTCATAATGTCCAATCCGCCCAACATCCTGAACGGTTGTTTGCAAACCGGGATTTTTCACTTTGATCATGAGTATAACCTCCTTAACACTTCTTCGGAAAACGCTTTCGGATTATCGAGCACTTGCTTCGGGGTAAAAGTGATCTCCTTCGTCAGATAGCGGAAGGTCCCATCTTCCACTTCTTTTCTGATTGAATCATATTCTTCCCTTGTCACACTCCGGTATCTGAAGATGTCACCCTGTTTAGGGAATGTCATCGTATCCTGGAAGTCGTATAACTTGCTGTCTTTTTCAAAAATCGGAGCAGCGGCAATTCCGAATAATTGGTATCCCCCGGCTCCATCTACCGGATAGATGACAGTGAATGCTCCGCCAAGTCCGAAAGCCCTTTCAGGTGTAAAAGTCCTGGGCCGGACATATTTCGGCGCTTCGATCTGCTGCTCTCTCGGAACCATCTGATAGCACCACGGAAGCCCGGGAACAAAGCCGATCATCGTGACAAGATACGGAGATCCTGTCATGGCATCGATCAAGGCATCCGTTGAATCGAAGCCATTGATCCGAGCGGTGTATTCCAAATCGGTCGAGTTTGGATCCTGGTGCCGTTCCCTAAACCTCATCACCGTTTCATGTGTCCACGGATCTTCAAACAAAACGGGAACATCGACCATTCTTGACGATAATTCAAAGTCATCGATGGAAATCGTTTGCTCCAAATCTTTCAATTTTGAAATCAGCTTGTCCGGATGGATTTTCTCAGGTTCAAATCGAACCATGTAGGAAGCGTTCGAAGGGCAAATATCCAGGATGCCCGGAATCTGTTCTTCCTTTAATTGTTTCGTGATCGCCATCGCCTGAAAGTTCACTTCAAGGCTCATCTCTTCTGCCAGTTCGACAAAAATAAACTCATCTCCGCCGTATTCGTAACGGGCCATAAACACTTCACCTCTCATTTACTCTATCTGCCATTCTTATGTTGCAATATCCATGCCAATGATTAAAAAGTGTTATTCATTCGTATTTTCAGTTTCCTCCGCCTATTAATATTTCAAAAATGAAATGTTACCTTTCGTTTTTGAAATTCAAATGAACCTTACCAAAAAATTTTATATAAAAATGAACTTTTTTCATCTATGATTACTCTTATAAGTAAGTGAGGTGAGGGCATGGATGCAGGTCGGTTGGTAAAAAGGGCAAAAAAGGGGACAAAGAAGCATTGCTTCAGTTGGTCATGGCAGAAAAGGATGCTTATTATAGACTTGCTTTGACATACATGAAAAATGAGCATGATGCGATGGACGTCATGGAGGATATGATTCTTACATTGTACCAAAAAATTGATCAACTCAAAAAAGCCGAAGCTTTTTACAGCTGGAGTAAAACAATCTTAGTGAACATGTGTAAATCCACCTTCATTAAGCAACAGAAAATAATCCCGCTGGAAAGCGCATCGGATGCCCAACATTCATACCTGGCTCCTTTTTTAAGCAGTGAACAGCGTTTGGATATTCAGAACATGCTGATCCATCTGAATGATCATCAAAGGGAAGCCATCGAACTAAAATATTTTCATGATTTGGATTACAAAACAATAGCTAAAATAACCGGTGTTTCAATTGGGACGGCCAAATCGAGGATTTTCGTGGGTTTGAAGAAACTGAGGGAAATTTTTGGGGGTGATTCGAATGAATGATGTTGAAAAGCTGTTGAATGAAGAAAAGAGACGCCTGAACTCCATCACAGCACCAGAGGAATTAGAATCAAGGCTAAAAGACGTCCTGCAATCCGCACCTCCAAAAAGGTTGAAGCGCTCCCCAGTTTTATTGAAATTGGCGGCCATCGTCCTCGTATTCATAGTTGCTGCCGGGTACCAATATAATGCCTTGGCCTACTATGGAAAGAAACTGCTTGGCTTCGATGAAATCATGAACAGCACCTTACAAGAGCTGAACGACAACGGCTCGGGCCAAACCGTTGATAAGAAGGCAGCCCTTAAAGACGGAACTCAACTTACTATTGACGGAATCATAGCAGACTCAAATCAAATGATCATGTATTATACATTAAGGAATCCAAAAGGATTGGATGAAAAGACTATTGACTTTTTTCAACCACTTAGAATTACCGGGTTTTTAACGAATGCAAAATTCGAAAGCGGCCAATATATGTCCAATAATGAAAACACCGAAATCAAAGGAACGATGTATTTCGAGCCTGTCAGTCCTTTTTCAAAAAAACTGACCTTTCATTATTGGGAAGCTGAGGACGGTCCAATGGAAGTTGAAAGTATCACTTTCCCTTATGATCCGAACAAAGCCATGCAGACTGAGCTTAAACAAAAGATTAATAAGACCGTGAAAGTGGATAAAGGAACAATTACCTTCAAATCCATTACAGCTACCCCAACATTGACGGTTATAGACGGTAAACTTAATGTTGGAAATTTTGACAGGGTTCCTTTTCCATTTGACGGCATTGAATTGATCGTCAATGGCGTGCCGGTCGATTCAATCGGGAGCGGCTCTGAGTCGGGACCTAACGGCACAAAGTTTGACCTGCGCTTCGATGCATTACCGAAGAAGCTTGATTCACTTGAGCTTGTGGTAAACCAATTCGCCGGATATAAGAAACTTGGGAAGAAGATAAAGCTTGATACCGTGAAAAATAAACCTTTTATAATTGGCGGAAGGGATTTATTCGTCAAAAAAATCTCCTCGACTCCACAAGGTTTGGAAATTACGATCGCGACAGATGACGATGTCATGCTTGATGAAGTATCCGTAGAAACTATTAGCGGAGAGGTACCTTTATCAACCACCGTAAAACAAACCGAAGAGGAACAAAAAGATGGACGGATCATAAAAAAGCGTACCCTGCTATTCGAAACAAAGGCCGAACCTGAGTCGTTATTGATAGAAGGAATGCATTATATAAAGCACTATAGTAAAAAAATTGATATCCCCGTAAAGTAGATGCACGAAAACCTGTCTGTGGGCAGGTTTTTTTCGCCAGAAACAAAATGCTGGTTTGTTTTATGATTCGTGCAATGCTAATTAACATTTCCCTTATTGGTTTTCACACTGATTTTATTCAAACTAAAAATAAGCCATATGAATAACGCTGACATCGCCAATGCAACCGCCACAACAACCGGGATACCCACCATTAATGAATCCGCCAGGAATACAACGATCGTCTGGACGGCAATAGCTGCTATGATCAGGCACATCAAGAGGTTCAGCCATTTTTCGCTGATCAATGATGTTAACTTTCCTCCGATCAGAGCACCGATAATGCCGCTGATTGCGAGTGGTGCTATGACGTCCATCCGGATATATTCCCAGTTCAGTTTTCCCAAAATTGTTCCTACACAAAGCATCCCGCCCACAACCATGCCGGTGCCCACAGCCTGCCTTATCGTTAAACGAAACAACCGCAGGAATATCGGCATGTACAGAAATCCGGCTGCAACACCGATCATGCCTCCAATCGATCCGACGATGATGCTGAGAAAAATGGCAGTGAAATACGGAAATCCGCCTTCCGCTTCAAGTTCTTTTCCGCTGTTCGGTAAAAAGGTCGCCACCGCGGCCAACAGCGCAAAAAAGGAAAAAATCCCTTGCAGCACATTGTCGTTGAATGAGTTGGCCAGCAAGGATGAAATTAAGCTGGAAATCACTGCAGGGATACCAAAGTATATGACAATTTTACTGACAACCAGTTTTTGCAGCCAAAAATAGACTGCTCCGGAAATTGTTGTAAAAAGTGTATAAAAAGCAGTTGTCGTCACAATCTGTTTCATATTCAGTTTCAATTGAAAAACGGCTGATATCAAGATCAGCATGCTCGTAGCGATAATGCTTCCTCCAACCGATACCATGCCGGAAATCATTCCTGAAAATAAGCCGATCAAAAATGCTAAAATCCACATAAAACCACCCCAACCTATTGCATTTTCCCGGAGTTGCCTTGCCCCTGCATTATTTCAACATATTTCGGGGAGTGACAGGCACCATCGAACCAACTATAATTGGAAATAACAATTGCTGCTGTTGTAATCAGGCAAAAGGGGACCCCACGATGAAAAAGTTCACAATCTTAATCTTTATGTCTCTTATTTTCTCACTGCCTCTGGCAGGATGCAACAGCCAGGCAGGGGAAACAGATCTAAAAGAAGAAAAAATACCATTGACTGTTTCCGCCGCAGTTAGCCTTACTGACGCGCTGGAAGAAATCAAAGAACTATATGAAAAAGACCATCCAGTAGATTTGACATTTAATCTTGGCGGATCAGGCACACTGGCCCAGCAGATCCAGCAGGGAGCTCCGGTGGATATTTTCATTTCGGCCAACCGGGAATGGATGGATAAACTGGAAGAAGATGACCTTGTCAATACCTCAACCAGAGAGGATGTCACAGGCAATAAAATCGTTTTGATCACAGGAGAGGCCTCCAAAATCGATTACAAATCAGCCGATGAAATATCTGCTGCGGATGTGGATCAGATTGCTATCGGAAATCCGGAAAGCGTTCCTGCCGGAAAGTATACGGAGGAAATTTTACATAACTTAAAAAAATGGGATGAACTGGAAGGAAAGCTCGTCCGGGCAAAGGACGTTCGCCAAGTGTTGACATATGTTGAGACCGGAAACGCCGACATCGGATTTGTCTATGAAAGTGATGCGATGACTTCCGATAAAATCAAGATTTTAGCGACTGTCGATGAATCGCTTCACGATCCGATCATCTATCCGGGCGCTGTCCTTGCGGATACAAAGCACGAAAAAGAAGCGTCAGACTTCCTGAAATTCCTGAAGACTGAAGAAGCACAGAGCATTTTGGAAAAATACGGATTCAAGCCATAATTGTTGTAAGGTAGGATGTTATGAACTATTCTCCGCTTGTACTATCATTTAAAACAGCTGCCATCGCAACGGTCATCGTCTTTATCACGGGTGTTGTCCTGGCAAGGATCATCGGGCGCAACTCTTTTTATGGGAAAAGTGTTGTGGAAGCCATCATTTTGCTTCCGCTCGTACTGCCCCCGACCGTTGTCGGCTTTGGGCTCTTATATGTTTTTGGAAAAAACGGGTTCATAGGGAAGCTATTGCTCGACTGGTTCGACTTCCAGATCGTATTCACATGGTACGGAGTTCTCATCGCCGCGGTTGTTGTTTCTTTTCCATTGATGTACCAAAGTGCTGCCGCCGCATTTCAACAATATGACCTGAACGTTGAGAACGCGGCCTATACGATGGGCGCCTCGAAATGGAAAGTATTTTGGACCATCTCCTTTCCCCTTGCCTGGCCGGGGCTGCTGGCAGGAACCGTCCTTTCATTCGCCCGCGCCCTGGGTGAATTCGGCGCTACGCTGATGATTGCCGGCTATATCCCGAATGTGACGGACACGATTCCGCTCGCCATCTACTTCGCAGTGGAATCCGGAAATATGGAACTAGCCAAATTTTGGGTCATCATTATTGTTGCACTCGGATTCAGTGCTATCCTATGGCTGAATTGGTGGAGCAAAAGGAATATGATGAAACATTCGAAGTCCTGATGGAGGGATGACTGTGCTCACCGTAGATATTCAAAAACAACTGTCTCATTTTAAACTGAATATACAATTCTCGGCCGCCAATGAAATTGTCGTCCTTTCCGGTCCTTCCGGTTCTGGCAAGACCACCATCCTTAATAACATTGCAGGACTGAGCCATCCGGATTCCGGAATCATCCGTTTAAACGGAACAGATTTTTTTGACGGCAAGCCCCTTGTACCAATCCAAAAAAGAAATATAGGATATCTTTTTCAAGATTACGCCCTTTTCCCGCACATGACCGTCTGGAAAAATATCGCCTACGGTATGAAGAACGAAGCATTTGCGAAAGACTTGATGAAAGAGCTTCGGATCGAACACCTGGCAGCCAAATATCCATCCGAAATTTCCGGAGGGGAAAAACAGCGCACAGCCATCGCGAGAGCGATCGCCACTGAACCTGAAGCTCTTTTGTTGGACGAGCCATTCTCAGCTCTTGATGATGAAACAAGAGAAAAAAGCCATGAAGAACTGCTCCGTGTTCATCAGCTATGGCGGATTCCCATTGTTATGGTCACCCATAACCGTGAGGAAGCGAAAAAATTGGGAAATCGGATTTTATTTTTAAGAGCAGGCAAGATTGTAGAGAAGAAGCCAAGAAAAGATTCAGTCACCATTGCATCCCCATAAAGTTTCCAAACGAAAAGCCTCTCGGATTCGGGAGGCTTTTCTTATTTCAGTTGATCCCCTTAGAAAAAGTATATTTTATAAAATTATTGAAAGCCCTTGCAAACCAACTGTAAATTTTCGTATTATTAAAAATATATAACACATATGAATTTAATATACATTATATATAGTTTTATCAATCAACCAGAGGAGAAGTTATATGGATTTGCATCGATTGCGCTGTTTCATAAAAATAGTAGAAGAGGGGAGTGTTTCCAAAGCCGCTGAAGCGCTGAATATGACGCAGCCGCCATTAAGTATTATGATGGCCAAGCTGGAAAAAGAATTGAAAGTTTCATTGTTTGACCGGTCTGGAAGGCGGCTGACTTTGACAAGGGACGGGGAATTTTTATATGTGCGGGGGAAAGAACTGATTGCATCTGCTGAAAATATGGTGAAGGAGCTGATGGAACACAATGACGGAATGCGCGGGACAGTCACCGCGGGATGCATTACCTCTGCTAATCTATTCATCATTCCTGATGCGGTAAAAAAACTCCGGGAAGAAGCGCCGAACATCATCATGCGTGTAAGGGAAGGGAATTCTTCGTTCGTGCTGAATGAATTGAGAAATCATAGAATAGACATCGGCATCGTCCGCACAATATTCGAGGCGGAGGATCTCCATATATCCACTTTAATGACGGAACCTTTACTTCTGGCATTGCCCCCCGGCCACCCATTATTGGATAAGCCGTCGGTCAGCATTGCTGATCTTCGGAATGAAAAGTTCATCCTTCCCACCTCTTCACACGGTTCGGGAATTGCCGAAGAGATCGTGGAAGCCTGTCATAACAGCGGCTTTGCCCCAGATGTGGTTTATTGGGGAACGGAAGTTTTTCCAATGCTCTTTATGGTGATGAAAGGAGTGGGAATCAGTTTTGCGCCTTATAATTTCAGCCGGTTCCATTGGCCCGGGCTGCCGGAACTCGTTCCGCTGGCGGAGCCCAAACTGGAAACGAAATTAAGCTTGGTGACACTGCAACATCATTACCAACCGTCGATTGTCGAACGGTTTTTGGACATTACGAGAGATGTAGCCAAGGAACTGCAGCCCAAAATTTAAATGGGCGGAATCGTTAGCCCGCCCATAAAAAATTATTTTACTTCATTTAAGGTTTCTTTCATGCTTTCATAGGAGTTGCTCCAGAAGTTAGGTTTTTCCATGAACGTTTTTGCGACTATTTTAACCATCTCTTTGAATTTCTCATCATAGCTGTCATCATCTTTTGGCGGCAGGTCTTTTTTGTGCTCATCGACAAACGCTTTCGTCGATTCAGTGATCGGTCCCCACTTGGCCACTTGATTGCCATTTTCATCGATGAAAATGAAAATGGGGATTACCCTTTTCCCGTTTGTCAAGTATTGGTCCATCAAATCCAGATGCTGATCACGCGGCAGAAGCCGGACGTCCATATCTGTTTTTTCCGCCAGACGCAGCAAAACGGGGACATTTAACATGCAATGGCCGCACCAAACTTCAGCCAACGCCACAACACGCAGGTTCTTCCCTTTGATTTTACTGAAAAATTCGTCGTCAGCAGGCGGCTGGAAATTTTCATAGATATGTAAAAAGCCGTCTTTATGGTACTCCAGGTCACCCATATATTTCTCGGGCGTCAGCCCTTTTTCAAACCAATTGTTTAAATTCATTTCTCTCACTCCTTCCCTATTCTTATAAAAAAGCTTATCGAATCATGATTATTCTGTAAACAAAACTGCTCGTCTACTATAATATAGATAGAGATAGAAAAATATGGAATTAGAGAGGAAGGTAAAGATGGAAAAAATCACTCATGCCATTCAAGATGAATATCCGGACGAATTTGCCCACTGTTTTGGATGCGGGAGGCTGAATGAAGCAGGACATCATTTCCGGACAGGCTGGGACGGCGATAAAACCATCACCATCTATGAACCGAAGGAAGAACACAAGGCGATTCCCGGGTTTGTTTACGGCGGATTGCTCGCTTCATTAGTCGACTGCCACGGAACAGGCTCGGCTGCACTTGCCCTACATAGGAAAAATGGCCACGAACCGGGCAGCGGGCATGCACCTCCCCGTTTCGTTACAGCATCATTGCATGTCGATTATTTGAAACCTACACCCCAAGGAACAGCACTAAAAGCGATCGGCACCGTCGAAGAGATTCACCCTAAGAAATGGAAAACCTCAGTAGAAGTCTTTGCCGGAGATACCCTATGTGCAAAGGGCGAAGTGGTCGCTGTCGTCATGCCCGATACTTTTAAAATTTGAAAAAGCATCCTCCCGCGGGATGCTTTTTCAAATATCAAATGTGCTCCTTCCAACGCGTATATATACCGTTTCCATCCCCCTTTGTCCCCAACCAACAACAAAAGCGGCCAAAGTTTGGTTTCTTCAGACGATGCAAGACATTATTAAAATTTATACAATAAAGTTAAGTCTAATATTCCTAAGGTGGTGAATAAAATGGAAGCGGTAACAAGGAATTTCTTTTTATTACTTTCCAAAAGCAATTGGCTGAATGAAATGGCAAGGAAAAGAGGCGGCAGTATCGTTACGGGAAAAATCATCGCCGGAACTGATTTTCCAAGCTCGGTCCAAATCATCAAAGATCTGAACAGTAAAGGACTGGCTACCACTGTTGACCATTTGGGGGAGTTTGTCAATTCAAAAGAGACAGCCATCGAAAGGACGAAAGAGGCCATTGAAACGATCGAAACGATTGGCAGGGAAAAGCTTGATTCCCACATGTCTGTCAAAATGACGTCGCTCGGCCTTGATATTGACCAAGATCTTGTCATCAGCAACATGACAAGCATTTTAGATACGGCGGAAAAGCATGGCGTTATGGTGACGATCGATATGGAAGATGAGCCCCGCTGCGAGAAAACGCTGGAGCTTTTTAAACAGTTCAAGGAATCCTACAGCTGTGTCAGTACAGTCCTTCAAGCCTACTTGTACCGCACGGAAAATGACCTGCAAAAATTAAGTTCTTTGAAACCGTTTTTACGGCTTGTAAAAGGAGCCTACAAAGAGCCGGCAGCCGTCGCCTATCCGGATAAAAAAGATGTTGACGCCAATTATAAAAAATTGATTGAGCAAAGTCTGAAATACGGGTTGTATACAGCTGTCGCCACTCATGATGACAACATGATCAATTATACAAAGGAACTGGCTGCAAAACTGCAGATTCCAAAAGATCAGTTTGAGTTCCAGATGCTGTACGGCATGCGGACTAAAACACAATTAGATCTTGTGGAGCAGGGATATAAGATGAGAGTCTACGTTCCGTACGGCCGCGATTGGTATGGATATTTTATGAGGAGACTGGCTGAAAGGCCTGCAAATATTTCATTTGCCTTTAAAGGGTTGGTAAAAAATTAATCATTTATTATGATAAGGAGTTGTGTCGGATGATCACTTATAAACACGAACCATTCACTGATTTTTCCAAAGAGGAGAACAAGCAGGCATTCAAAGCAGGGCTGGATTTGGTAGAAAGCTATCTTGGCAAGGATTATCCTTTAGTCATCGGCGGGGAGAAAATTACGACAGATGAAAAAATCGTTTCGATCAACCCTGCCAATAAAGAAGAAATCGTCGGACGGGTATCGAAAGCTGACCGCGAATTGGCCCAACAGGCAATGGACAGTGCGCTTGCAGCCTTTGAATCTTGGAAAAAAGTAAAACCGGAAATTCGGGCGGATGTCCTCTTCAAAGCGGCTGCCATTATTCGCAGAAGAAAGCATGAATTCTCCGCATTGCTTGTCAAAGAAGCGGGAAAGCCGTGGAATGAAGCGGATGCCGATACGGCAGAAGGCATTGACTTCCTGGAATACTATGGAAGACAAATGCTTGAACTGAAGGACGGCAAAAAAGTGGAAAGCAGGCCGGGAGAATACAATCGCTATGATTATATCCCGCTTGGCGTCGGCGTGATCATTTCCCCATGGAATTTCGCCTTTGCCATCATGGCCGGAACGACGGTGGCTGCCATCGTTTCAGGCAATACAGTCCTTTTGAAGCCGGCATCCACGACACCTGTCATCGCAGCGAAATTTGTTGAAGTGATGGAAGAAGCCGGATTGCCAAAAGGCGTGCTCAACTATATTCCGGGAAGCGGTTCCGAAGTCGGCGACTTCCTCGTCGACCATCCGAAAACACGTTTCATCAGCTTCACAGGATCCAGGGAAGTCGGAACTCGCATCTATGAACGTGCCGCCATTGTGAACGAAGGCCAAATCTGGCTGAAGCGCGTAATCGCCGAAATGGGCGGAAAAGACACAATTGTCGTGGATAAGGAAGCGGATCTGGAACTGGCAGCCCAATCGATCGTCCGCTCGGCTTTCGGGTTTTCTGGGCAAAAATGCTCCGCTTGTTCCCGTGCGGTCATCGTTGAAGACGTATACGATGAAGTGTTGAATCGTGCAGTTGAATTGACAAAAGAGCTGACCATCGGCGATCCTGCCGATCAGAACAATTTCATGGGACCGGTGAACGACCAAAACGCATTTGATAAAATCATGAAATATATTGAAATCGGCAAAGGCGAAGGTGAATTGATGATCGGCGGAGAAGGCGATGACTCTAAAGGATACTTCATCAAACCGACCATTTTTGCCGGGCTTGCCCCTGAAGCACGCCTTATGCAGGAAGAAATTTTTGGCCCGGTTGTGGCTTTTGCAAAGGCGAAAGATTTTACAGAGGCGCTGGAAATTGCCAATAATACAGAATACGGGCTGACTGGAGCAGTCATTACGAACAACCGCATGAACATGGAAAAAGCCCGCGAGGAATTTCATGTCGGCAACCTGTATTTCAACCGCGGCTGTACAGGAGCGATTGTAGGCTATCAGCCTTTTGGAGGCTTCAATATGTCCGGGACCGATTCCAAGGCAGGAGGTCCTGATTATCTGCTGCTTCATATGCAGGCGAAGACGACATCCGAGATGCTGTAGTCATCAGAACGGAGATGAGCTTTTATGACAGATGAAACTTTGAAACTTATAACGATTATTGTATATATGATTCTCATGCTTGTAATCGGCTGGGTCGCCTACAGGAAGACAGGCGACCTGAACGACTATATGCTAGGCGGGCGGTCTCTTGGACCGGCAGTCACCGCACTCAGCGCCGGTGCAGCGGATATGAGCGGATGGCTGCTTATGGGTCTGCCCGGAGCTGTCTATGCAAGCGGATTGACCAGTGTCTGGATTGCCATCGGCTTGACATTAGGTGCTTATTTAAACTGGATTTTTGTCGCACCGAGGCTGCGCACCTATACCCAGGTGAGCAATGATTCGATTACAATTCCGTCTTTCTTTGAAAACCGGCTGAAAGATAACACAAAATTGCTGCGTATCGTTTCTGCCCTTGTCATTTTGGTCTTTTTTACCTTTTACGTTTCTTCGGGTCTTGTCGCAGGGGCGGTTTTCTTTGAAAGCTCGTTCGGATTCGGCTATCAGAAAGGACTGCTTATCATTGCACTCGTTGTCGTAGCCTACACACTTTTCGGCGGGTTCCTCGCTGTAAGCTGGACAGACTTTGCACAGGGCCTGATCATGTTGATTGCACTTTTGATTGTACCGGCGTTGGCCGTCATGAAAACCGGAGGTCCCGCACAAACAGTGGAAACGATCCAATCCATTGACCCTGCCCTTTTCTCGTTTTTCAGGGATACGACGTTTATCGGGATTGTCTCCCTGCTGGCCTGGGGACTTGGTTATGTCGGACAGCCGCATATTATCGTAAGGTTCATGGCCATCAGTTCAGTGAAGGAAACAAAAGTGGCACGCCGGATCGGAATGGGGTGGATGATCCTATCATTGTTGGGAGCTGTTTTAACAGCCTTGATCGGAATCGCCTATTTCCACACGACGAATCACACGCTGCATGATCCGGAAGCCGTCTTCATCGAGCTCGGTCAAATTCTATTCCACCCATTGTTTGCAGGATTTGTCTTGGCTGCAATTCTTGCCGCCATCATGAGTACGATCTCATCTCAGTTGATCGTCACTTCAAGTGCCCTTACAGAAGACTTATACAAATTACTTTTCCGCCGAGATGCAAGCGACAAAGAACTTGTCTTTTTCGGAAGGATGGCCGTTTTGGCCGTTGCATTGGTCGCTTACATTCTCAGCTCCAATAAAACGGAGTCCATCCTGAACCTTGTAGCCCACGCATGGGCCGGATTTGGAGCTTCATTCGGGCCGGTCGTTGTTTTAAGCCTCTATTGGAGGAAGCTGACAAACTGGGGTGCAATCGCCGGAATGGTTGCCGGAGCGGTTACCGTGCTTGTATGGCAAAGCCTGGATTTCGCCCTTTACGAGATTGTACCGGGCTTTCTCATCAACCTTCTCGTAGCAGTTGTTGTCAGCCTGATCACCTATAAACCAAATGAAGAAATCGAAAAGGAATTTGATGAAAGCTTGCGTTTATTGAAAGAATAGAGTGTTTTTTCTGATGCGGTCAATGAAAAGTATGATAAACTTTTCATTGACCGCTTCTTTATGGATGGGGGGAATTTGAATGGACCGTCTTTTGGAAAAAATCCACTCTTTAACGAATATCGAAGAAATAACAGAGATGATCAGTGAATATTTAAAAAAACCGGTTGTCATAGAAGATGAGCAATTTTCCCTTTTGGCGTACAGCTCTTTTTATATTGACCAGTTTGACGAAGCCAACAGGCAAACCATTTTTAAAAAACGCTGGACGATTCCCATCCTGGAGAAATTTATGGATGAAGGCATTGTCGATCAGCTAAAAACAATTCCCGAACCCTTCAGAGTGGAAAAAATAGAGGAAATCGGATTGAACCAGCGCGTTGTTGTAAGCGCTAAATATAAAGAGCGCGTTTTGGGCTTCATCTGGGTGCAGGAAACGGACCGTCTGCTGACTGAAGACGAGCTCTCCTTTCTGTTGGATGTTTCCTTTCATGTGGGCAAACTCCTTTATCAAAATAAACAATTGAAGCTGAAGAAAGACGAAGAAAAGAATAATTTTTATAAAAAAATCTTGGAGGACGCTTTCCAAACGGAAGCTCAAATCAAATGGGAAGCCGCCAACGTCAAAATTTCCCTGCCGGATTCCTTTATTTCCATCGTCTTTACAGTCGGCCCCTCCAGTGAAGAAGCTTTTGGAGAACTGCTTGAAAAAGTGGGACTTTTCGCAAATGCACTGAAAATGCCTACCCACCTTTTTATTGATCAGCTGACGGTAATTGTCATGATCGGCAGCAGTATCTCATCCCCGAAAGATCTGTCCATACACGCAAACGCATTGGCATCGTCCGTGTTGGCACAGTTCAGCGGGGAGCAGGTATATGCGGGAATCAGCCGGGAACATACATCTGTCACCCAGCTTAGAAAAAGTTATCTTGAATCCATTGAGGTCATAAAGACAGCCAAATTCATCGGGCTGAAGGAACTCCCATCACTTGAGTATAAAAAGCTTGGGCTGTTCCGGTATTTGGAGGCGATTGCACAGCAGCAGAAAAAAATGGGTGACATGAATGAGGACCTGCTGAAACTGAAACAAAAAGATGAGGAAAGCCAAACGAACCTCCTTCAAACACTTGAAGTCTACTTAGAGGAAAATTGCCGGCTGAAGCAGGCGGCGGAAAAGCTGTTCATTCATACAAACACACTGAAATACCGATTGAATCAAATCAGTGAACTGACCGAGATCAGTTTTGATGATTTTCATGCTAATTGCCAGTTGTATATTGATTTGCAGATTTTGAAGGTGAAAGAGTAAGAAGCTGTTCTTCTTATGCTTTGCTTAATCAATTATACCGATAAGACTTAAAAAACTCTTGGAAAGCAAAAACAGCTTTCCAAGAGTTTGCTTTTATTATTTTTGTTTAATATTTACAAAGACGCTTTTTACCTCGGTATAGTTCGCAAGCCCATACTCCCCGCCCATTTCGCGGCCAATTCCGGATTGTTTATAACCGCCGAACGGCATTGTTTCCCATTCGAGGCCAAAGTCATTGATCCATACTGTTCCGGATTGAAGTTTGCTCGCGATGTAGTGGGCTTTTTTGACATTCTCCGTCCAGATGCTGGCTGCCAGTCCATAGTCGCTGTCATTTGCCCGACGGATAACTTCTTCCACTGTATCAAACGGAAAGACAGCCATAACCGGTCCAAAGATTTCCTCGCGGGCAATCGTCATATCATCTGTGACGTCGGCAAAAATAGTCGGCTGTACAAAGTATCCCTTGTCATAGGCACGTTCTCCTCCGGCTACAAGGCGCGCACCTTCTTTCTTTCCTTTTTCAATATAAGAAAGGACCGGTTCCAGTTGTTTTTTCGAAACAAGTGGACCCATTTCCGTATCTTCTTCAAGTCCAGGTCCAATTTTTAGTGAATTTGCCCGTTCTGCCAATCCCTGTAGCACTTCGTTGTACAAGGACCGGTGAACGTAAACCCTTGTGCAGGCGCTGCAATTTTGACCATGGTTATACATCGTTCCGGCAAAAGCACCGTCAATCGCTTCGCTTAAATCCGCATCTTCCAAAATAATCGCCGGGGATTTGCCGCCAAGTTCCAGTGTCACTCCCTTGATTTGATCCGCTGCCTGTTTCATGACCGTTCTGCCCACTGCCGTCGACCCTGTAAAAGCTACTTTATCGACATGTTTATGGCGGATAATCGCTTCTCCCGCTACCCGGCCGGATCCCGGCACAACATTCACCACACCGTCCGGGAAGCCGGCTTCCTTGAACAACTGTGCAGCATACAAAAGGGAAAGCGGTGTTTCGGTTGCCGGTTTGATCACGACTGTACAACCGACCGCCAGTGCCGAGCCCAGCTTCCATGCCGCCATGGCAAGCGGAAAGTTCCATGGGATAATTTGCCCGACTACCCCAACAGGTTCATGGACGATATAATTCAAATAATCCGGCGAGACTTGTACTGTTTTTCCCTCTATCTTCGTCGCCCAGCCCGCATAGTAGCGGAAATGCTGAACAGTGCCGTCCACGTCATCAGCCAATGCAACAGCATAGGGCTTCCCATTGTCCAGTGTCTCCAGTTGTGCCAGCTCTTCCCTGTGTTCTTCGAGCAAATCTGCAAATTTGTAGATCAGCCGTGAACGCGAAGCAGCATCCATCCTGGTCCATTCTCCTTCATCAAAAGCATGGCGGGCAGCGGCGACCGCTGAGTCGATGTCTTCTTCGCCCGCCTCATAGACTTCCGCAATTTTCTCCTCCGTCGCCGGATTCAGTACATCGAACGTCTTTCCACTTTTGGAAGGTACATATTCCCCATTCATATAAAGTCCCAATTTCTCTTTCAAAAAGGCCGAAACTCTCGGTTTTAACTCCACCGCCTTAACATTCGTCATTTTCTTACCCCTCCATTTATCTTGATACTTCTAAAACATCCAACTGTTCCATCAGTTTCTTTAGCGTTTCTTGTTCTTCGTGGCTCAATCCGAGACGCGGCCTGCGAGCTGGGCCTCCGGCGAGCCCTTTCAAATCCATCGCGTGCTTGGTAATTTGTACATATTTCCCGGAACCTTCAAGGAAATTGCAAAGCGGAAGCAGCTTATCATATAATTCCCACGCCCGGCTGATATCACCTTCCACATAAGCATCATACATTTCCTTGGAAGTTCGGGGAGCAATATTTCCTGCCACTGAAATCCACCCTTCTGCCCCGACCGTGAACGACTCAAGAACCATATCATCAGCTCCGCAGAAAGTTTTGATGAATCCCTTGCCTTGACGGGATATGTCGCGGACGTTCCGGATTTCTCCGCTGGATTCTTTGACATGGGTAATATTCTCTACATCTCGGCCAGTTCGCAGTATTGTTTCAACTGAAATGTTCACCCCGGAAGTGAAAGGGTTGTTATAAATCATGATCGGAAAGGAAACCGATTCAGCAACCGCCTTAAAATGCTCATAGATCTCTTCTTCCTTCGGATGTGCATAGTACGAGTTGATAAGAAGTGCGGCATCCGCCCCTGCCTTTTCAGCCTGCTGTGTATATTCGATCGCTTCCTCCGTTGTTTCGGCTGCTGTTCCGACGATAAGAGGAATTCTTCCCGCAACCTGTTTGACCGCCTCTTCGACCGCCTTAAACCGCTCCTCTTTTGTCAAGCTTACGAACTCCCCGGTGCTCCCATTAATGGCAAGGCCATCGACACCCTGGTTAATGAAATACTCAATATTGTTTTTAAGTCCATCCCAATTGACCGTTTCGTCATTGTGCATCGGTGTAACGAGCACCGGATATACGCCTTTTAAGTTTGTCACAATAAATTCCTCCTCGTCTTGATAGGTTTATAGTTCATATGTCATTATCCAATGGAACTTTTTTCATTAGCAGTACGATACTCTCTGCTTTTTTCCTCCCAAAAGTCAGCACCGCTTATGCCGGCTTGAATCGGATCGAAAACAGGATCCTTACCGGCTTTTTTCTGGATTTCATAATCTCTTAACACTTTCATAGTTGGTTTGGTAAGGAGCAGAATCGCCAGAAGGCTGAGCCATGCCATCGATCCAAACCCAATATCACCTAGGGCCCACATCATGGATGCTGATTTGACGCTGCCAATAAAAATCATCGTGAGCATGACAATCTTCAAAACTGTTTTCAGCCAAGGCAGTTCCCGTTTGCCGCTTAAATAGACGAGCGTTGTTTCAGCAATATAGTAATAGGCCATTAAAGTCGTAAAGGCAAAGAAGAAGATGGCAATGGATACAAACCCCGGTCCAAAGCCGGGCAGCGCTGTTTCAACCGCCATTTGAGTGTAGGCAGGGCCTGGTTCAATATTTGCCAATGATTGGACGATAGGGGCTTTCCCCTCCGGCGTAACGTTATACATTCCCGTTACGAGAATCATCAAGGCTGTTGCCGTACAAACGACAATCGTATCAATATAGACGGAAAAAGCTTGCACTAATCCTTGTTTGGCAGGATGGCTCACTTCAGCTGCTGCGGAACTATAAGTCGCTTCACCACAGCCGGCAACATTGGAGAAAATAGCCCTTCTGACGCCCCAGGCAATCGCTGTTCCCACGATGCCGCCAAAAATTTGATTGGTTCCGAAAGCACTGGTAAAAATCAAAGAAAACATTGCAGGCACTTTATCATAATTCAGCCCCAAGACAATGAAAGTAACGACAACATAGCCAATAGCCATGAATGGGACAACCGCTTGCGATACACCGGCTATACGTTTTACACCGCCGAAAATGACAGCTCCAAGTAAAACCACCAGAAATATTGCTGTAACTGTCTTGCTTAAACCAAAGGCGTTTTCCATCCCGGCCGCAATGTTATTGGCCTGTACCCCAGGTGTCAAAAATCCGTAAGAAATTGTAACAACCACAGCCATGATGACAGCAAACCATTTCATCCTTAAGCCTTTTTCAATAAAATAAGGAGTTCCTCCGCGGTATTCATTTCCCACCTTGCTCTTGAATACCTGTGCAAGCGTCGATTCAATAAAAGCACTCGCCCCGCCTAACAGTGCCATAATCCACATCCAGAAAACCGCTCCCGGACCGCCGTAGGCAATAGCGGTTGCCACACCTGCGATATTCCCTACCCCTACACGGCCTGATAAAGCCAAACAAAATGCCTGGAAGGAAGAGATTCCGTTCTCGGAACTTTTACCTTCGAACAACAACAAAATCATTTCCTTAATATACCGAATTTGCACGAAGCGGGTCATAATGGAGAAAAATAAACCTGCCCCAAGTGCAAAAACAACAAGACCGGTGCCCCATACTTGATCGACCAACCAATTAATGATTCCTTCCACAGACGGGTTCCCCCTATCATTTTTTATTTAATCAAAAAGCCCCCCGGCAACGGGTCCGTTGGATCAAGTACAAACGTTTGCATTCCAGTAATAAATCCTTTTGCACACATACTGAATTGATACTTTCCGTTTATATACTGAGCCTTTGATTCCAGAAAGCTTTCGAAAACGCTTTCATTGATCAGAGTAAGGTTCGGTTTCACCCGCCCTTTTGATAAAAGATAAGCAAAGCAAGCTGCCGTGGAACCAAAGCCCGGCGAGCGAACAATCCAGCCATCTTTCCGGAATGTAACCGTTTTGATTTTTCCTTGTGCAAGCGCAGCTTCGTCCATCAGTATGACCCCTTCAATTTCAGTGGATTTAAGAGCCTGAATAGTGTTTATTCCCCACTTTTTTAATGCCGAAAGATCACTGAGCCCAATGTCTGCCTCCGTTGCGCTTTTATCAAATACAGCATAGCGATGATCCGCCTGTACAACTGTATACGATGAATCAAGCAAGGGAACATCTGTCTGAAGGACTGAACAATCTTCGATTTCCACACTTACAGAGACAACCTGTTCTTTTTCCTTGAGGGCCACAACCGGAATCACACCGTGGACCGTTTCAATCAAATACGTACCGTTCGATTTCTCCTTCAATTTGCCGCTTTCAAGCAAAGCGGTAACTACGGCAACGACCCCTCCGTAATGAATAGGCAGCGTTTTCTCATGGTTGAAAAATACGGCTGCAGCATCACTGTTCCTGCTAATGGGCGGAACAACGAGACATCCGTTGATCCCCGCAAACCCCCGCGGCTCATTAAGCAAGAGTGCGATTTCTTTTGAAAAAACATTCGGCAGCTGCTCATCCAGCTCTTTTAAGCTTTCATATTGTATAAAAGGAATATCATCAAATAAACGGAACACTTCACCCGCTACATGTACATCTGTTGTGGAATAGAATTCCTGTAGAATCATTTTACCTCCTCCATTTCATGCTCCATCGGCGGAATCAGGAGAAAGCCTTCTTTCAACGGATCTTCTTCATTGTAAAAAAACCGATGCATCCCCATCAGCCAGGCGGATCCTGTGATTCTGGTTACAACCGCTTCCAGCCCATTCACACACGTCGTTTCCAGAACCCGGCCTTTAAATAAGGAACCAACGATGCTTTCATGGACAAACTCCTCCCCTTTGGCAATTTCCTGATTAGCATAAAGAACCGCCAACTTCGCCGAAGTCCCTGTGCCGCAAGGTGACCGGTCAATTCCTCCTGGCGGAACGACAACGGTATTTTTTACGTGAGCCTTTTCATGGGTCGGGTCCGTAAAAAACTCCACGTGGGTCAAGCCCTTGATAAAAGGATATTCCGGATGAACAACCTTTGTCCGTTCGTTGATGGCATTTCGAATGGTGATTGCCTTATCAATAATTGTGGATGCATTTTCAGGTATCAGCTCCAGCCCGATTGATTTTGCATCAATAATGGCGTAAAAATTTCCGCCATAAGCAATGTCAGCTTCAACCTGCCCGATGCCTTCCACGTTGACAGAAACTCTTTTTAATAAAAAGGCCGGTACATTGCAAAATGACACTTCTATTGCTTTCCCATTTTCAACTGTAATATCGACTTCCACCAATCCTGCGGGCGTATCCAGCTTCAAGATAGTGACAGGCTCCTGACCCTTAATAATTCCCGCCTCAACCAGAGCGGTACAGACACCGATCGTATCGTGGCCGCACATCGGCAAATAGCCGCCCGTCTCAATATAAATCACACCCAAATCAGCATCAGGATGGCAAGGATCCGTGAGAAGCACCCCCGACATGACATCATGACCCCTCGGTTCATTCATGAGCAGCTTGCGAATCCAGTCGTATTCTTTTTTCATATGGAGCATTTTCTCTGACATGGTGTTTCCTTTTAATTCAGGAAGGCCGCTGATCAATGTTCTTGTCGGATTCCCTCCCGTATGTGTGTCAATCGTCGTAAACATTTTATCCGCCTTCATCAACTAACCACCTCTCTTGAAAACCGGTTATAGCGGAGCGGATCAATGGGAATGGAGGTTTCTTTCTCATTGATCATCTCTTCAATCACCTTCCCGGTAACTGCCGAAAGACTAATGCCATCCCCCTCGTGTCCTGCGGCTATGTAAAACCCGGGAACCTCGTCCACATGGGAAACGATCGGCAGATGATCTTCTGTGTATGGCCGCAGGCCGGCGTAGGAACGGATCATCATCATATCTGCCATTTTCGGATAAAACCGAATGGCTCTTCTTGCTATGCACTTAATGACTTCATTTCTTACTCTCATATCAAAACCGGCAAACTCCCTGCTGCTTCCGATTAAGAAATTTTGGCTCTCCGTCGGCTCAAATACAAGGGCAACCCCATATTTTTCAGTGAGCGGGTCGACTCGGCGTTTTCCGCCAAATTTTGAAATCAAATAGCCAAATTCCATCACCTTGCGGGAACCGACGTGCTCCTGTCTGGAAGCTACAATAATATGTCCTTTTCTTGGTTGTATCGGAATGGAAAGCCCCACCATTTCTCCGATTCGCGGAGCCCAAACGCCGCAAGCATTTACCACTTGGCTGGCGGTAAAAACTCCATTGGAAGTTTCCACTCTAAATTGTCCGTCCAGTCCTTTTTGAATGCTTTTTACTTCCGTCTGCTTCCAAGCGTCAGCCCCGTTGTTCTGGGCGCTTTCCAATAAAGCAAAGGCCAGCATATAGGGGTTGATCGTCGAGTCTGTGGCGCATTCCAGACCTCCTAACAGATCATCGGCGAAAAACTTTGACTCCTGCCGGATATCCTGGCGGTCGAGCATCCGAAAAGGAAGCCCTGCCTCCTTTTGCCTGTCCACCCACTGTCGGGCCGCCTCCATTTCCTCCTCGGTTTCACAGACGAGAATACTTCCCGGCGCCCGATATTCAAAAGGATATTTCAATTCTTTTGCCAGCCGATCGACCAAATTTTGACTGACCAAAGACATTTGGCTATCAAATCCGGGATCTTTATCAATTGCCAAGATATTGCCGTCACACTTGGAGGAAGTTCCGCTTACAAACTCCCCTTTTTCAAGAATCGTCACTTGCCGGCCTGATTTGGATACGTAATATGCAATCGCGCAGCCAATGATCCCCCCTCCAATGACCAAAACATCGCAATGTTTCAAAATCCTACCCTCCTTTCGACCACTTGGTTATCTATGTTGCAAGGAACATGCCACCTTAAATGTTTGTAAACAAAACAAATTTATAAGAGTATTTCAAAAAAATAAACACTACGTGTATAATAAGTTAGACACTGTATAATTACTTTTACGATTAGGAGGCAAAGAAATGGCGTTTTCGCTCACCATTGATAAGATTTTAAAAGAAGCTTTGAAAAATGGCTCAAAATCATTACATGAAGCAATGAAACCATCGTATAAAACTGTCCATATCAACGACTCAGTGGAAACCTTGATTCAATCCCTCCAAGAGTCTGAGCCGATCGTCATTGTAAATCAGCAGCAGCAGCCGGAAGCGGTCTTGACAGCTTCTGATATGATTCAAACCCTCTACTCCTTGTACAGACAATTAAGAGCTTTTTACAATACTGTCACTCAAACAACGGACTCCTCAGTGACTGTTATTGATGAGAATGAGCTGGTTCAGACTTGGACAGAAGGTGCGGAGAAAATATTTTCAATCAAGCAAAGCGAGATATTGGGCAGAAAAATAACTGACTTTTTCGACACTGATAAACTGGAATTATTGAAGTCGCTTTATAAAGGCAAAAGCATTACCCACCATCAACATCAGCCCAGATCCGACCTGTTTGTGCTGATTAATTCCAATCCCGTTTTTTGCGATCGGAAAATTATCGGAGCGGTCGTATCCGAAATGGATGTAACGAGCCAGGTAATGCTGAATGAGAAACTATTCAACATGTCAACAGAAGTCCACCGTCTGGAACAGGAGGTTGCAAAATACAGAAAAACACGTGATCCATTCAGTTCCATCAAAGGAAAAAGCACTTCCCTTCAGCAAACGGTTGAATTGGCCAGAAAAGTTTGTACTGTAAAGTCCACCGTATTGATTTTGGGGGAAAGCGGCGTGGGCAAGGAGGTCTTTGCCAAGGCAATCCATGAGGCAAGTGAGCCTGAAGATGCCCCATTCATTTCTGTCAACTGCGGGGCTATTCCCGAATCACTGTTTGAAAGCGAAATGTTTGGCTATGAAAAAGGGGCCTTCTCCGGAGCAAACCAAAAAGGAAAAAAAGGAAAGGTTGAACTTGCCCGGGGAGGGACACTTTTTCTCGACGAAATTGGAGAAATGCCCCTTGATATGCAAGTGAAGCTTTTAAGGGTTTTACAGGAGCAAAAGTTTTACCGAATTGGCGGAGAAAAAGAGATTGACATTGATTTTCGGATCATCGCTGCGACTAACCGCGACTTGGAGGAACTTGTCAGAGAGGGGAAATTCCGCGACGATTTATTTTACAGATTGAACGTCGTCAGCATACAAATACCTCCGTTAAGAGAAAGAAAAGAAGATATCATTGAACTGACAAGCCATTTTTTACAAGAATTATCGATCCGTTATGAGCGCCCTATTCAAAAGTTCCCTGCCGATGTGATACATGCAATGCTTCATTATGACTGGCCGGGCAATATTCGGGAGCTGCGGAATGTCGTTGAGCGCTTGGTCGTTTTTTCGGCAGATGGCTTGATAAGAAAAGAATATTTGCCCTTCGTTTCTAATGCTTCCGCAATAAATCCGGCTCATCAAACGTTGGAAATACAAAAAGATGAAGAGGAAACTGTGCTTCCTTTACAGGAAGAGATGGACTCATATGAAAGGAAAGTTCTTGAGCGGGCTTTAAGAATAACCGATGGAAATAAAGCACAATGTGCGAAACAACTTGGGATCACCCGGGCCACTCTGTACAATCGAATGAAGCGCCTCGGATTATCTTAATATGGCATGTTTCTTGCATTTATATTGAGCAAGGATTTGAGGAGGCGATCAAGTGAATAGACTCAAAGATATGGTTATTTGCCGTTGTGAGGAAGTAACGTTTGGGCAGCTTCAAGAAACAGCTGAAAAACACCAATGCACGGCAAGGGAGCTAAAATTGCGAACGAGAGCCGGAATGGGCTTTTGCGGGGGGCGGACATGCCGGGTATCCGTAGATCGAATGATTGCAAGTGCCGTAAAAAATGTAAAAATGTCGGAGATTCCTTTAAAGTATCAACCCCCTGTTCGTCCCATCACTTTCGGTTCAGCAGGTGAAATAAATGACTAGGATTATGAACCACCCAATCCTTGGGAAACTGGATAATAATAAAACAATCCCTTTTCAATTTGACGGAAAGCTATATTATGCGCGGGAAGGGGAAACAATAGCTGCGGCCTTGTTGGCAAACGGCGTCCGCCAGCTCCGGGTCCATGAAGAAAGCGGGACACCGAGAGGCTTTTACTGCAATATCGGCCACTGTATGGAGTGCCGTGTTACTGTTAATGGCCAGCTAAATAAGAGGGCTTGTCTAACCACTGTGGAAGAAGATATGTTGATTGAAAGCGGAAAGCGGCTTCCGAACATTGTCAAAAGGATGGTGGAAGAACAGTGACGGATGTGATTGTAATTGGGGCAGGGCCTGCAGGTTTGGCGGGAGCTATTTCATCGGCTGAATACGGATTGAGTGTTACTGTACTCGATGAATTCATCAAGCCCGGCGGAAGGCTGCTCGGACAGCTGCATCAGGAGCCATCCGGCCAATGGTGGAATGGAATCGAAGAATCAAAACGGCTTCAAGAAGAAGCGGAAGGACTGGGCGTGGATATACGCTGCGGCGTATCCGTTTATAACCTCTATAAAGAGGGTGCCCTCTGGAACGTTTATACAAATGAAGGTTCCTTTCAAGCTCCTTTTGTTCTACTTGCGACTGGTGCAGCCGAATACCCGATACCTCTTCCGGGCTGGACCCTTCCAGGAGTCATGTCAATCGGCGCTGCCCAAGTCATGACCAATGTGCACAGAGTTGAAGTCGGAAAAAAAGGGATCATTATTGGAGCGAATATTTTGGCCTTTGCCATCTTAAATGAACTCCAGTTGGCGGGAATTCATGTAGACAGAATTGTTCTGCCTGAAAAGACCCCATTAAGCAATGATGCAGCTGTACCGGAAAAAGTGTTAAAATCCCTGTTAAACGCTGCACATCTTGCCCCTTCCCCTCTTCTCAGAGCAGGAAGCCGCTTGATGAAAAATGATTGGATAAGGAAGGCTGGATTACGCTTTTTCCCTAAAGATGGGATTAAGGTGAACGGAACACCGCTGCAATTAAAGAAAGCGGCAGTTGAGATCGTAGGCAAAGAGCAAGTGGAAGGTGTTCGCGCCGTAGATATCGATTCTTCCGGAAACAGGATCTCCGACTCGGAGATAGAGCATGAGGCGGATTTTGTTTGCATCGCCGGCGGTTTGTACCCTCTGGCCGAACTGGCTGCTGTCGCCGGCTGTCCGTTTAAATACGTACCTGCGCTCGGCGGGCATGTGCCGATCCATTCAGAAGAGATGGAAACACCTCTTCAGGGACTCTTTGTCGCCGGAAATATCACGGGAATTGAAAGCGGTAAAATTGCGATGGCCCAGGGAGCTGTAGCCGGGCTATCGATTGCTGTGCAGGCAAAAAGTGGAGGGCAATCGTTAGATGAAATACTGAAGGAGGCGATCCATCGGGTTCAGGCTTTACGGAGGGAAACCGCCATTCAATTTAATCCTGATATAGAGAAGGGCAGAGAGCAAATGAAGGATTATTGGGAAAGCATGGAACAAGATCACAAGGTCAATGCCAAAAGGATTGGATAAAAACCAGGCCAGAGGGCCCGGTTTTTTGTTTAAGCGAGCTTCACAAATCTTAATGTTCAACAATGATAAGGCTAAAAAAATTGTTTACTAAAGGGGCTTAATGTCAATCCAGACGAGGAAGAAAAATCCGGATTGAGGTATTTCCCCCTCTTCCCTGACATTACTTTTATTATAAGTTTTACTCCTTTACATGGACTTCAATTGGCTCACCAACAACATTCCACTCCTGTCCTAACATTGAGAATGTATGTTTTACGAAGACTTGGGCAGTTCCGGGAGAAACTGCTTCGATTGTATTGCCATTAACTCGGACAACATCGGTATTTTCTGTAACGAATAACTCAGTTGGGATGTTCTCCTTTTTTGCAGTCCGGTAGTCTACGAAAGCTTTTGCACGAATCGTAGACGTCTTGCCTGGTTTTAGATTTACTTTTTTGATAGGTGTTTCCAGGTTGATGGGTGAGTCCGTCAGCCATTGCATGTAATCGGTGATTGGTCCAATAAGACCTTCTGCAAGCTTATCACGGAACGGTGCTTCCTCGCGGAAAGTCCAATGCATGGTAAGCATGCCGCGTTGCCGCATGTATTGGATAAATTCCTTGTATGTGCTTCCGTAGCTTGCATTCAGCGTAACGTTGTAGTTTGTTCCATAATCCATCATTTTTTGTGCGTTTTTAATTTTGGCACTTTGCGTTCCTGGAACTGCCGCGGAATAGAGGTATCCGACCGGAATTTCAGGATGTAACTCGAAAGATTTTACCATGCTGCCAAGATCGAAGCTTTGAAGGACGACTTGGTCGACCATACCCGCTTCCTTGATTTCTCTTATCGCTTGTTCTTCAATGTCTACATCTTTTAATTCAATGAGTAGAATTACATCTTTCCCTTTGAATTCCTGCAAAAACTCTTTGAAGGTCGGAACCTTTTCGCCTGCGAATTCTTCACCAAACTTGCTTCCGGCATCAAGTTGGCGGATTTCTTCCAGGGTAAGGTCACGAACAGCGCCTTTGCCATTTGTAGTTCGGTCCACAGTTGTATCATGCATGATGATAATGTGCCCGTCTTTAGTGAGTTGCAAATCCGTTTCAATTTGATCCGCGCCCAAATCGTAAGCGAGTCGATAACCAGCCATTGTGTTTTCAGGAGCCATAGACGGAACTCCTCTATGTGCCGCGACGATCGGCCGCTGAACAATCGTATTCTTTGGATACTTTGCAAGTGCCTCAACAGAAGCAGCAGGATTGTTTGTAATCATGCCATCCACACCGGTATGGATAAGTTCATGTGCGGCATTTTCCGTTCCGGCACCCATTCCCCACACAGCGACCATTCTTGTGTGCAGGTAGTGAACAGTTTCTACTGTAAGTATTTTTTGGGGAATCAACGCAACCTTGGCATTACTTGAATGGACAGTCCGGACCAATTGGTTAAGATCATGTTTGTTAAATGATTGTTTCGTATAGATGATCCCGCCTCGTGCTGTTGGCATCAGCGTGGTAATTGCTTTTACAATATCCGGGTTGGAGGAAACAATATGAACATCAGTTGACTGAGTTTCATTTAGTGTATGGACTACCTCCTCTTCGAGCCCTCTTTGTTCAATTTTTAGAATTGGAATATGTTTATTTTTTACCTTGGCAAGCGCTTCTGAAAGAGGCAGTCCGCTCGTCACCAAGTGACCTGCGGCATTCCTTTCAACATCAAGAAGGACGGATGCTGTATTTGCATCGGCTGCGGCTGAAAGTGAACTGCCGATAAGTGTCGGTGCATTGATAATATTGGTCTTAACCTCCTCTGGAAGGAAAGCACCTGAGTTATCAACAGGCGGCAAGTCCTGGTCAAATGTCGATACTTTCACATTGTCAAAAAGGACGGTTGATCCGCTTGCTTGAAATCCGACGTCCCCATTCTTCATATTCATTGCCTGGTCGCTATTGATGACAAGTTTATTATTAATAAATTGCTGCACTCGGTTTTTGCTGATGATAACTTTCAAACGGTAAGGCTTATTATACTCAAAGTTTTCCGTAAAAAAAGTAGCTTCCGGTACAACCCACTTGTTTTGGGCGTCACGCTCAGCGAATTCAACTCCATTTAATGCCGTTGTTCCTCTCCGGACTGCAAACTGATAGTACGGATAATCCTCAGATTGAACTCTGTACATCAAAGATGCCCAACGAGTGTCTTCAACAGCGGAAACAAAGGTCATATCTGCTTCAAAAACGATATCTCTACTTTCATCCGGGAGAGGCACCAATACTCTAGCCGGGGATGCAGTGGAAGGTGAGGTTAACTTTAATTTCCCGTTCTCGACCGCAGCTTGCCCTTCAATTACCTTCCACCCATCTGGCAAGCGGTCATCCAACCGATCAAAATTCTCTTCGACCAATACTGATTGTTCTGCACGAACGATGTGGCTTGCTTCAAAAGGAAAGCTGGCAGCAGTCATAACGATAATAGTGAAAATCATGGCAAGCTTCATCACAATGTTTCTCCTCTTTCTCATTCCGACTCCTCCTTGTATATAGATTTTCTCACTAACCCAGACAGCAATTGGTTAGCAGTATATATTATTGTTAATTTTCTGGAAAGTAAAAATTTTGTTTTTCGCTAAAAATCGTCCTTTTTTACCTGAGACATGATAGTTTCTAATACACTTGGACTAAATGCATGATAGGGCTAAGTAACTGAATTGCTTATTTTCATTTTCACCGGTGAATTGCATACTTTAATTTGATAGAATATTGCTAAATCAAGTTGCATGGGCGTTACATTCATTGGGCCAATAGTTCCCTCCTGAAATTTTGGATATGAAAAAATTTTGATTGGTTATCATGTTGAGGGAAAAATAATATTTTTTCAGAATTTAAGCTTGTAGTTTTTTAAAAGTTTAGTATAATGGAATTAATTCCAAAAATAAGGCAGAGATGTTGAGATGAACGCCTGAATTGTAAGCCCTTGCAAATGATAGGGTTTCTTTCGGTCGGCCATCTCATTTTTGTCTTTATTAACAACAATTTTAAAGGGGGATTTTTGTGAAAAAGTTAGCGGGATTAGCAGCCAGTATTGCACTGGTATTAGGTGTTTTGGCAGGATGTGCAGGAGATTCTTCAGAATCTGGAGATGACGGGAAGAACAGTGGCCGCATTACGCTTTATTCTCCCGAAACTCCTGACATGACGAAGGAATTAAAGCAAAAGTATGAAGAATTGAATGATGAAACAGTAGATGTGCACTATGCGGGTACGAACGTTCTTGTCAATCAAATGATGGCGGAAAAAGACAACCCGAAAGCGGACGTTTGGTACGGTGGAGGCGGCATCCTTCCGTTCGAAGCGGCTGTTGATAAAGGAATCATCGGTTCTTATATCCCGGATTTTGCAGCTGATTGGGATGTCGTTGAAAACGGAATCAAAGTTAAGCACGAAGACGGAAAATATGTCGGTGTAGAAATCTTTGTTCTTGGATTTGCGTACAACACTGAGCTTGTATCCGAAGAAGAAGCGCCAAAAACATGGGAAGATTTGCTTGATCCAAAATGGAAAGGAAAAATTCAGTTTTCCAACCCTGCTGCTTCTGGGACAGCTACTTTAATGGTTATGAGTCAAATGATGCAAAAGGGCGAAGATGAGGCTTGGAAATATTTTGAAAAACTTGCTGAACAGGCAAACTCCACACCGGACTCCGGATCAGCCCCAACAAAAGCTGTTTCCATGGGAGAAGCGCATATCGGTGTTGGCTTTGATTTCATGGCATACGAACTAAAAGCAAAAGGCGAAAGCGTTGATTTTGTCGTACCTGATAAGACACCTATTCTCGTTAATCCTGCCTCCATCGTAGAAGGCGGACCAAATCAGGAGGGCGGCAAAAAATTCATCGATTTCTTGCTTTCAAAAGAAGGTCAGCAAGTACTGGCGAACTGGTACCATATTCCAATAAACCCTGAGGTTGAATCAAAAACACCACTTTCATTGGAGAGTGTAAAATCACACGCCGTTGACCTGGATATTGATTGGGTGAATGAGAATTATGATCGTATCCGGAATGAATGGAAAGAAAAATTTCAGTAATAAAGGATGAACACTATGGGCTCGGTAAAAATCGAAAAATTAACGAAAAAGTTCGGAGATGTCACAGCCTTGCACGACATCAATCTCGATATTCGAGAGGGCGAGTTTTTCGCCCTTCTTGGACCGTCGGGTTGTGGAAAGACGACAACGATGCGGTGTATCGCGGGTTTCGAGAGTCCGACGACTGGCGCAATCTATATAGGTGATCGCGAAATGAAAGGGATTTCAGCAAACAGGCGAAATTGTGGAATGGTGTTCCAAAGCTATGCGCTTTTCCCGCATATGGATGTGTTTGATAATGTAGCATACAGCCTGAATATTAAGCAGCTTAACTCAAGCAATTTTTTCGCAAAGCTCCCAATCTACACCCGTCTATTATCGAAGCGGCTGGGAAAGACACCGAAAAATATTGAAAACAAAGTAATGGAAATGCTTCGCTATGTTGAGCTTGAACAGTATTCGGATCGTTTGACGAGTGAGCTTTCCGGCGGGCAGCAGCAACGTGTAGCATTGGCGCGTGCTCTTGTTATGGAACCAGCGGTACTTCTAATGGATGAGCCGCTTTCCAACCTTGACCAAAAGCTTCGTCACTCAATGAGGAATACCATCCGCTCCATTCAACAGGATTTGGGGATTACGACCATTTTTGTTACACATGATCAGGAGGAAGCGATGAGCATGGCTGACCGAATTGCGGTTATGGATCATGGAAAGGTGGTCCAGGTTGGAACGCCGACAGATTTATACAGTAATCCGGCCACTCCGTTCATTGCTGACTTCGTTGGAACATCTAATATTCTTAAAGCCTCAGTTGAGGGGGAAGAAAACAGCTTGACCGTTGTAAAAGGAGACGGATTCGTATTGCGGTCTGCGAACAAGACGGACAAAACTGAAGTTGATGTCATCATTAGACCAGAGCATGTGAAGGTAGTAGATGCAGGCAAAGCAGTGAATGGAGCAGATACGAATGTAATTCAAGGAAAGGTCCTCATGTCAACATACCTTGGTTCAATAGTTCGTTATGATGTTCAAGTTGGAAGCTACCAGCTCATCGTTGATACCACGTATTCCAGCGGAACAGGGATTTTCGAAGAGGGTAGGAAGGTAAAGCTTACGGTTGAACATGAAAGGGTGCTTTTGATTTGAAAATTAAAAGAGAATTTAATGGCCTTACGGTCGTAAAAGTTCTGATCTACATATTTTTTGGTCTGTTCCTGATTCTTCCGCTTATTTCAGTTTTCCTCGTCAGCTTTACTGGACAACCGATTAGCCTGCTCGGTTCGGTTACTGACCTGGCAATCTTCAGTTCAACTATGGAAAAATTCAAAGCGGCATCATTTGATAATTATAAAAAGATTTTTACGGCAAAGAGCTACTTCTCAGCTTTAAAAAATAGCTTATTACTCTCATTTTTAGTAACAATTATTGTTACTCTTGTCTGCATTCCGCTGGCTTATGGAATTGCACGCACAAAAATGCCGTTCAAGAAAACAATATCAGCACTATGCATGGTACCGCTCATCGTACCAACCTTCATTTCTGCATATGCATTCATTATCATGCTTGGCCGTTCAGGCTGGGTTACGCAGATTTACAATGCGCTTGGCGGAGAAGGGATGTTCATCAATCCATATTCCATGTCAGGTATTGTGCTTGTTCAAGTCTTCTTCTTCTTTCCATATGCACTTTGGCCGCTAGTTGCCGCATTTAAAGTGAGTGACTTGAGCTTGGAAGAGGCATCACAAAACCTTGGGGCGAAAAACTTCTTTACATTTGTATTTATCACCTTTCCACTTGCATTGCCAGGCATCATTTCAAGCGCCCTACTCATATTTACGGTAAGTTTCTCTGATTTTGGTACGCCGATCATATTGGCACCAAAAGAAACGAATTTGCTCGTTGTTGAGGCTTACCGTGAAATGTCAGGGTTCTTCAACTGGGGTGGGGCTGCAATCCTAACTGTTGTTATGGTATTGGTTGCCGGATTTTTCTTCTGGCTGCAACATTTATTCACAAAAGGAAGGAATTATGGAACAGTGTCCGGAAAGCCAAAGCAGCAGAAACTCAGTGAAAACAGGCCTTTGAATTGGACACTTTCAATCTACTCCCTTTTCGTTGTTCTTATTCCATTGCTGGCAATGATGTCAATAGCGATTCAATCATTCGCGACAACTTGGGGAAAAGATCCGTTGCCAAACGGGTATACACTTCAGCACTATAAAACTATCTTTTCTACATCGATCGGGAATATTCAAAACAGTATTATTCTTGCGCTTGGCGCTTTAGTTCTGAGTGTCATCATTTCAACATTCGTCTCTTATTTTGTTGTCCGTCAAAAGTCTTCTGCAATGGACTTTATCGTATCCATTCCGTTGGTCGTGCCCGGGATCGCTTTCGGTATCGCGCTTATCCAAACATTTAATACCGCCCCGCTTCAATTGACGGGAACAGCAATCCTGCTTATCATCGCGTATACCATCAGACGGCTTCCATACATGATACGGTCAACGATGGGGACAATGCGTGCCATCAAGCAGGACATCGAGGAGGCCGCCATCAACCTGGGCGCTACACAACTTACAGCTGCAATGACTATCATAGGTCCGCTTATGCTTCCAGGGATAGCAGCGGGATCTGTTCTTGTATTTGTTACGGTGATTAAGGAAGCGAGTGTATCAATCCTTCTCGCTCCGGCGGAATGGGCACCTATGAGTTTAGCCATCTTTCAAAATATCCTGCGGGGTGAATATTATACAGCCGCAGCCATGTCCGTGGTTTTGGTGGTCCTTGTACTATTATTGCAAGCCCTTGCAAATCGATTGGGACAAAAGCAGATGTAACTACAGGAGTGACAGTTATGAAAGGGTTCATATTCGACCTGGATGGAACAATCTATGTCGATGATGAAATTATTGAAGGCGCAGCCGACACAATCGCCAGGTTGAAATCACGAGGTGACCGTGTAATCTTTCTGACGAACAAGTCAATAGCACGTCGGGCTGATTATGTGGAAAAATTGATTTCGCTAGGGGTAGATGTATCGTTGGATGAAGTGATCAATTCGAATTTTATTACGGCAAAATATTTAAAAGATAGCATGGGACCTAACGATACTGCATATGTCATTGGGGAGGAGCCGCTTTTTGACGAATTGGCGGAAGAGCAGATCAGAATTGCGGATAATCCCGAACAGGCTTCCTATGTTGTTCTAGGATGGGACCGAAGGTTCGATTACAATAAATTAAATACTGCTTTCCAGGCATGGAGAAACGGTGCAAAGATCATCGCAACGAACCCCGACCGGACGTGTCCCATAAAAGAGGGAGAAATTCCTGACTGTGGTGCGATGATCGGAGCAGTCGAAGGAGCAACTGGAGAAACAATAACAATGGTAACAGGAAAACCATCATCACTTATGGCAACCTATGTATTGGATAAAGTCCTTCAGCTGCCCGTTGAAAACGTATATATGGTTGGGGACCGGCTCGAGACTGATATCCGGATGGCAAATGAAACAGGGATGAATTCAGTTCTTGTCATGACAGGAATCACGAACTCATCTATGCTGAAAACCGCCATTGACCGTCCCAAATATACACTTCAAAGCGTAAAGGAAATTGATCAAATATAGAAGAAGCTATTTTGCTTAGGGCTCAAAGTTGATGCCGGATATTAAATTTCATAATTCCACATGGCAGGATTACCTGAAGAAACAGCAAGTGCACCGGCTTTTAGTGCATCGTAAACTTCCTGAATTTCTGAAACCAGCCCCCCAACAATAATTGGGTAATGAAGTTCGGATGCAAGCTGATCAATGATTTTCGGCATGATCCCCGGCATGATTTCGACTGCATCAGGATTGCATGATTTGACCATCTCAATCCCTTTATAGAGGGCACTTCGATCAAGCAGGAAAATTCGTTGAATAGTCATGAGATTCATTTCCTTGGCGAATTTGATCATGTTCCCTTTTGTCGTAATGATTCCTGTCGGCTTCCATACTTCTGCAATAAAGCTGATGGTGCTGCGGGAATTTGAAAGTCCCTCGATGAAGTCAAGATGGAGAAAGACGTATTTCCCTGATTCTCTTAGCTGGGAAATGTATCGTTCAGCAGTTAAAAGGTTGCCTGTGAGCAAGAAAACGATATTTACGTTGCTCTTTAACGCGCTATCCAAGTCTTCCTCACTTTTGACTGATGCGATAATCTGCGATTCTACCATGTCTTCGATTCTCATATTTGCTAAATCACATCCTTTTCTTCTGTATTTTTAGTTTATCACAGAAGTGCTTTGTTAAAAATATAATATAAGGTCGGAGATCGCGAGAAAAGGCCATTACAATCCCCTGTTTTCTAACAGGGAAATTGTGGTGGCTTTTATTATTGGAGGAATGACAATATGAGAACCTTTTCTTTTATAGAGCGAAAACGATTGTTGAAGCGTCTCGGTGAAAAGCACTACGATGTCATTATTATTGGAGGCGGTATAACCGGAACGGGGATTGCGCTGGATTGTGTAACGAGAGGTCTAAAAACACTTCTTGTGGAAATGCAGGACTTTGCTGCCGGAACGTCAAGCCGATCAACAAAACTTGTCCACGGCGGGCTCAGATATCTCAAGCAGTTTGAAATAAATATGGTTGCAGAGGTCGGGAAAGAGCGTGCAATTGTATATGAAAATGCTCCGCACGTAACACATCCTGAGTGGATGCTGCTTCCAATCTATAAGAAAGGTACGTTTGGAAAGCTCTCCACTTCTGCAGGACTGCGTGTGTATGATTTTTTAGCAGGTGTAAAAAAGAATGAGAAGCGCCAAATGCTGTCACGCGAAGAAACCTTGGCAAAGGAGCCGCTCTTAAAGAAGGATGGTTTGATCGGCGGCGGCTATTATGTTGAATACCGGACGGACGATGCCCGGCTGACAATAGAGGTCGCTAAAAAGGCATTCGAAAAGGGCGCTGATCTTCTGAATTATACGAAGGCAGAAGGCTTCCTCTATGAAGGCGGCAAAATTTCAGGTGTTAAGGTTCGAGACGTTTTTACAGATAAATTATATGAAGCAACGTGTCAAAAGGTTGTAAACGCGACAGGGCCTTGGGTAGAGAAAATTATTGAAAAGGACAAAAAAATAAAAGGGAAAGGTCTCATTCATACAAAGGGTGTTCATATTGTTATTGATAGTGAAAGGTTCCCGCTAAAGCAGGCCGTTTATTTTGATACACCGGATGGCCGGATGGTATTTGCCATTCCAAGAGACGGCAAGACATATGTAGGAACTACGGATACTTTTTTTGAGGGAGACTTAAGCAATCCTCCCATTTTAGAGGAAGACAAAGAATATTTGATATCATGCATCCAATACATGTTTCCGGATTTAGGGATTAACATCGACGACATAGAGTCGGGATGGTCCGGAGTTCGTCCTTTAATTCAAGAAGAGGGAAAAGGGCCTTCTGAGATATCACGCAAAGATGAAATATGGGTTTCCGAATCCGGTTTGATTACCATTGCAGGAGGAAAGCTGACCGGCTACAGGAAAATGGCCGAAACGGTGACAGATATGCTGGCAAAATTACTGGATGAAGACGGAATAAAAAGTAGTCCATGCATAACAAGAAAGCTGCGGCTTTCCGGCGGAGAATTTGAGAGCCCAAAAGAATATGAACTCTTTATTGGCCGAAAAAGCAAGGAATTACAGGAAATTGGCTTATGTGAAGAGGATGCGAGAAGAATTGCGGCAGTGTATGGAACGAACGCGGATATTGTTGCATCAATGGAGAGTCTACTATTGCCGGACGTCGAACTGCCTTTGACGATTAAATTACTTGTTCACTATTCAATCATGCACGAAATGGCTATAACACCTGAAGACTTGTTCATACGCAGAACTGGAGCCAGCCTTTTTAATGTCAATTGGGTGAGAAAATGGGAAGAGCCGGTTACTCTGTATATGAAAAAGTGCATTGATATAATTACAGAATGAAGATATTTGTGTTGATATAGTATTTACTGAAAACCCATTCCAGGAACTCCCACTAACTATGATGTACAATAAAACAGGGCAGGAATCCCCCTGCCCGCATCAACATCATTCGCCTTTTGCCTGCATCGCAACAAACTTCCATTTCAGCTTGAGTGAATCCCCCTGGAATTGGTTCTGGTCTTCTCCATTGTCAACAAAGGTGAATTTTACAACAAGACGGTCACTGGCACCTTTGGGGAGCCCTTCTTTACCGATTGCCGGAATGGTGATATTTTTTGCTACGGCATCCGGTGACATATTTTTCAGGCTTGCCAGTGTAGTCTTATAGATTGGCTGATTATGCTTGTCCATATTCATCAAAAACTCCACCGCAATATGTTCCCCGAAATCCTCCGTGTTATCGCCTTTTGCATCGTTCACTGTATAATTGGTCTCTATAATGACTTTTCCAATGTCCAGTGAACCGTTGTTTTTAAGGGTGAAATTCCGAAGAAAGGAGTCTCCCGGTTTTATATTCTTTACATCAATCAATGTATTCGGATTGACAGACAAATCCAAGGTTCCGGATGCGAATGTATTATCCGTTATTTTATTATCGCTGAAATAAGCGTATGTTCCACCGCTGATTAGGGCGATACCAAGCATGATTGACAACAAGCCGGCCTTGAATTTTTTTATTAAGTCCACCATTCACACCCCCTTAAATCAGATGAAGTCTACAACTTTATATAATTTGAACCAAATAAAATACGTTTGTAAACAGAGAATGTCTCTTAAAAGCAGTTATCCAGCATCTACTCTAGGGTCTGTTATTTCCCTCTGAAGAAAAGGCCTGTGAAGCGGTAACCAATCCTGGATATTTGTGCCCGTTATTGCGATAAACTACGAGCTTGGGCAGGAAAGCGTGGGATTCCAAGAGCGAATCCCTCTATAAATCATGAGTACAATATTTATTTAGGAAGCTTCATCTAAAACTTTTCCCTGACTATTGTGGTCTGCCAGAAAATCAAATATGGCTTTGCTTATAATGTCTCCTGCGAATTGAATTCTTTCAGGGCTGACATTTTCGATTGTGTCATGATAAGTGTGGTATTCGGGTTCCAATCCGCCGTCTGACGTTCCCATGTTAAAACAAGCTGCTGTTATACCCGCATTATGGAATGGAACATGGTCAGACGACCCTCTTCTGAAAAGAATCAGTTTTTCCTTATCCTTCCCTAGCTTGTCAAATGCAGCATTTGTGTAATCCCATGCAGTGTTGGCTTTCCCATCGACAGTGTTGACCGCAAGATAAGAAGCGGGTTCATATTTTGCTCCGAGCATTTCCATCTGGAAATTGATCAGGCTTCTGTCAATATCTTCCTTAGGAAGATTGTTCACATAGTAATTCGAGCCGACCAGCCCGATTTCTTCCGCACCAAAAGCTATGAATCTTAGTTCCTTGTCAGTCGGGAAGTTCTTTAAAGTTCTTGCCAGTTCAACAATTGTACTGGTCCCCGATCCATCATCATTCGCTCCCGGAGAATAAGGTACACTGTCATAATGAGACGTAATATACACAATTTCAGGGTTTACAACGTTCTTAGGTTTCTTCACAGCGATAACGTTTTGGGATGTTTGATTTGTGTGTGTATGAATAACCAGGTTCGCTTTCACTTCCCCTTTGGAAAGCTGTGCAAGGATAGATTCTCCCAACTCCTTGGTTGTTCCAACTACAGGAATCGAACTATTGTTATTCAATGTTGGACGAAGCGGGGAAAGGCTGTCCACATTATCGTAAATGACAACGCCAATCGCTCCGGCATCCGTCGCATTCTGGACCTTTTCCCAGAAGGAGTTCTCTCCCCTTTGGACCAAAGCAATTTTCCCTTTTGCATCATCCGAGAAATCGCCCGGCTGGCCAAGGCCTGCATGATAAATAGCACCTGTAACCCCTTTTTCGCCGGTGACAGCAGATCCTGTTGCAGCACCCAAAGCTATTTCCTTATTATTGGTCAGGATTCTCAATGTCCGTTCTGTACGGTTGTTAATCGCAAACTCCTGAATGGACGTATCGTATCCTAAGCTCTGGAATTGGCTCTTCAAATACTCCGCGGCTTTCTTTTCACCTTCCGTGCCGGCAACTCTCGGCCCGATCTCCACACTTAATTGATGCAAGTAATCCATCACTCTACCAGAATCAAAAATGACATCCCACTTGCTGATCAGCGCATCCGCATAATCTCTTAAAAGATTGGCGGCATTCTCGGAAACCATCCTTTTGCTTTCATAGCTGTTTAATAGGACATGAAAGCTTTCCATGTGTTTGATCGCTTTTTTGTACGATTTGCTGTTTTCATAATGCCCCACCGCCGTGACATGGGTTTTCAAAGTTCGGGCGACTGCCGGACTTGCAATGTCCCCATCTTTCTCCATCCTGTCAAGAAGCGCCTGCAAATTGACTATACTGGCTTCCAGCTGCTCCTCGGCTATAGCCGCAGTGCCAGGATTATTGTACTCTATGTTTTTGGGCGAAAACCCGACCAGCGTAGAACTGATCAATACCGCCGACATAAAAGCGCCAAACCGGCGTATTTTCATATAAAAGCCCCCTCGTATTCAGTTTTTAAAAGAAAAAATATTCCGTTAAATCGGAGCAGGATGATCACCTGCTCCGAGCTTGTCCCCTATTTTTGTTCGCCTGGCTTTTGCGTCGCATTAAACGTCCATGTCAACTCCAGAGAATCTCCCTGGAACTGGTTTTGATCTTCTCCGTCATCAAGGAAGTTAAATTTGACTATAAGGTCATGGGTTTTTCCGGCCGGAAGTCCCTTATCACCAAGTTCGGGATAAAAAACATTTTGATTGACCGCTTCCGGAGTCATATCTTTTAGTTCCGCTAGAGTAGTTTCAAAAATGACTTCATCAAAATTATCTACGTTATACAAGAACTCGACCTGAATATGCTCTGCCATATCTTCCGTATTATCTCCCTTGGGATCATTGACGGTATAATCTGTTTCCAGCAATACCTTATCAATGTCCAAAGTTCCTCCGTTTCCTAATTCAAAGTCACGGATAAATGAATCGCCAGGAGCAATATTTTCAACATTAATAATTTCCGTCGGAGATAGAGTCAAATCAAGAGTACCCGCTGCGAAGGTGTTGTTCGTTGTTTCGGCATCGCTGAAATAAGCGTATGTACCTCCGCCGATCAAAGCAGCTCCCAGCGCCACGGACATCATACCCATACCAAACTTTTTCTTCATTGACATTTTTTATTCCCCCAATAATTTATTTTTGCTATCTCAATGAGATAGGTATTGCCAATTTTTTCATTTGGCGTCTACGCCTTTCGCATCCTTGTAGGTTTCAGGCATGCGTACCGTTCGCCAAATACTGAACAACCCATAGAACACAAGCATGATTCCCGGTAAAAACAGAAGAAGCGCTCCTCCCAGCTGCGATTCGGTGATTTTAAATATATAACCGACATACGGAATGGTAATATCCGTATATTTGCCGACTATATTATTGATATGGACAGGTTCCAGATCAGGCCCATTATTATTGTCGCCTTTTGTGATATAACGTTGTCCTCCGTCTTTCACTTCGGCAATCCTATGCGTTACGAGGATTTTTTCCTCTGTAATAAAAGTGATGACATCACCTTTTTTAAATTGATCCCCATTAGCCGTCTGCTTGATCAAAATAAGGGATCCGGTTTTTATGCCAGGTTCCATCGACCCGGACAGAACAGCCTTCATTTGATAGCCGAAGATGCTGGGAGGTTCCCCTGCCATTTTGGAAGTGACGACATTGAACAAGATCACAGCCAGGATGATATACATGAAAGTGGATCCGATACTTCCCACGATTTTTTTTGTCTTTTGCCAGTTCATTGTAAAATCACTCCAGCCTTTGTTTGGATTAAGGGGCTTTTTCGCCACTTTCCTGTCCCTCGGCATTGCTGCTGTCACCGGATTGATCGGAAGCCTCATTTTGATCTTCAGCCTGGGATTCATTTGTCTCGTTTTTTTCACTTTGACCGCTAGAATCACTCTCGGCCTGCTGCTCTGCCTGACCTGTTTCTGGCTTTTTTTCATCGATTGGCTTTTCAGCCTCATTTTGTTTCAACTGATTTTCCTCTGGTTCATTTGCCTCGTCTGTTTCCTTTTCTTCCTCATCATTCTCTGTAACGAATTCTTCAGCTTCCCCCAGTTGGCCACTGACAGACATTTCCCCTGGAACACTTTCCTCATGGGTGTAATGAGCAGTTGTAGGAGTAGTCAGAAGAGAGGCAATACAAAACAACAAATATAATATGGCAAGCCGCTTGACTACTAGATTGCTATTCAAGTAAACTGCTGCTTTTTTTACTGTTTGATAGCCCCTCATCGTACTGACTCCTTTCAATTAAGATGCTTTTTTCGTTTGATCCACTTTTTCTTGGGCCATGAGGTCCGCTACAGCCTGGTTAATAATGCTTCCGATAATGCCCATTCTTTCCGGGCTGACCTTTTCAATCACGTCACCAGGTGTGTGATACCATGGCTCCAAGCGGTGAACGACCGGCTCTTCCCAGATGAAAAGTGCTGCATCAATACCGGCTTCATAGAACGGAATGTGATCCGAGCCGCCTGAGCGGTACATATGCATGATTTTCTGGTCAATTCCCAGCTTGCCGGCTGCCGCTTTTCCGGCCTCCCATGCAAGGTTGGAGTTGCCATCGCCGGTATTCACAGACAATTGAGTAGCCTTGTCCCAATTCGTTCCAACCATATCCAGATTGAAGTTGACTAAGCTTCTGTCAACCTCTTCTTTCGGCAGCTGGCCGACGTAATATCTGGAGCCGACCAATCCAATCTCTTCCGCGCCAAACGCGATGAATCTGATTTCTTTATTGGTTGGCATGTCCTTGAAGTTTCTCGCCAACTCCAGGATGGAGGCAGTTCCCGATCCATTGTCGTTAGCTCCCGGAGAGCCGGGTACACTGTCATAATGCGCCGTAACATAAACGATTTCCGGATTTTCAATGCCTTTTGCCTTTTTAACCGCAATGACATTTTGTGATTTTTGATTTGTCAGTGTGCGCACTGTCAAATTTACTTTCGCTTCACCCGAGGAAATCATCGAAAGCAGTGCTTTTCCATCCGCCTGCGTAATTCCCATCACAGGAATTGTGCTTTTGTTATCTCCCAAGCTCGGGTTGATAGGGGCAAGGCTTTCCGTATTGTCATAAATGATGACGCCGGCTGCTCCCGCCTTTGTCGCATTATCCACCTTTTCCCAGAATGAGATCTCCCCTCTTTGAATGAGAGCGATCTTTCCTTCCGCTTCATCTGTAAAATTCTCCGGTTTGCCCAATTCTGCATGGAAGACATCACCAGTTACACCCGTTTCATCCGTCTGGGCGGAACCGGCTGACACCGCCGAATGAAGCTTTTTGTTGTTATCAGAGACAATTTTCAGTTCACCGCTGACCCTGTCCCTAATACTGAATTCCTGAGCAGAAACGTCATAACCGAGTCTTTCGAACTCATTTTGAATATATTGGGCAGCCTGCCTTTCTTCATCCGTACCTGTAACCCTTGGACCGATATCAACACTTAAGTGTTTTAAATGTTGCATCGCCTTTTCAGGATTAAAACTCGTATCCCATTTTTCTATCAAATCGTCCGCGTAGCCTTTTAGAATACGTGCAGCTTTTCCGGAAATAAGCTTGCCCTTTTCCTGCTGATCTATCAAGGTCTTGAAGCTGCCCATATGCTTGATGACTTTTTCCGCTTCCTTTTTCTGCTCGTAGAGTTCTACAGCAGTCAAGTGGGTTTTTAATGCACGTGCCGCAACAGCGCCATTAAATTCACCTTCAGATTCGAAGCGTTCAACAAGGTTCTTCATTGCTTTGGCGCTTATATTTCCTTCCAAGTAATCGATGACAATTTTAGCTTCGTTGTAGTTGTTTTTGTCTCCGTCAGGATTGTATCCGTTTTCAATATTGCCTGCGGCATCCACTGAGAACCATTTGAGGGTTGTCGTTTCATCAATCTTTATTGTTTCTGCAGCTTCCCTTGTACCCCCAACCCCAATCACCTTGGATTTAAGCGTTGGTCTTGAACCGTCCAGCGTATAATAGACTGTCGCCGGTTCACTCGTCTCAAATTTGATTTCTACAGGATTATTGTACGTTCCAGCTCCAGGAACAATTTTTGATTCGGGATTGACATCGTCGTTGGCATTTTCATAAGCCACTTCAAACATCCCGATCAAACCATTGGCGAATTCCATCGCTTCAGCGTGCCCTTCACTGAATGCCGGCTGGAAACCAACGGCTGTCCAACGCTTCGTTCTGGCATCCCATAGATCTGCACCAACTTCAAAGTTCCATGCGTAGATGCCGTGCTCGTACCAAAGCGTGTCCGCCGAGTTACCTCCTGCTGAATATAAAACATCAGGAATCGGCCCGGTCCTGCTTGGCAAGATAACCGTTCCGCGATGCTCTTTGATCTTTTTTAAAATATGCTCGGACGCCTGCCAGTAATAAGCTTCCTCTCCAGCTGTCGGACGAGGCAGCGTTACCCGGTTTGCATCATAGGCGCCGGGTGACCACATGAAATATCCGCCATATGCGTGAATATTCATAGCAAATTTGATGTTCGGATTTTGTTCCGCAAGCCAATTCAAATTCCGTGCTTCCGGTTCCGAGAATGGTTCCGGTCCGGCAAAAGTATCGGATGTACAGCTTTTCGAACCGCCGATCCAGCCGTCCCATACAGATCCTATTTTATAGTTCCTGTTTAAATCGACACCCCATGAATTGCGGTAAGCCGGGTCGGAGGCTTCAGGTCCGCAATGGTTTGTCAAATTTCTGCGCTGCATATTGTAATCGTAGAATGAATAGTGACCGCCATCAGGGTTCATGCTGGGAACAATGAAAATATCCAGATTATCTACTAGCTTTCTTGTTTTTTCGTCTGTATGATAGTTCCTGAGCAGACGCTCTGCCGTTTCAACAGCCACGAGCGGTGTTACCCATTCACGCGCGTGTTCCTGGGAATAACCTAAGACACCTGGTTTAGAGCCGTCCCGCACTTTGCCGATACGAATGGCTTTTATTTCAAATGGATCTCTCGAAACTTCTTTTGGAGCCCTTAAATTATCGGTCAGCTTAATATTGCTTTGCGGCTGAACAATGCCGGTTCCGTTGGAGTTTCTATACCTTGTCGCAGTTACCAAATCGCCGGCTTTCTCGTTAATGGCCTTGATCACTGCATCCGATGTACTGTTATTTCCCAGATTTACAGTCAAATGGCTGCCATCGACCATAACCTCCAAAGCGGCATTTACACTTTTTGAGGGTCTGATGTCAACCGTAATATCGTTTCCTCCTTCATGTCCCCATGCCTTTGATGTAAGGACAAAAGCGGAGTTCACCACACTTCCGACTGTGGCCTGGGCTTTTCTTCTATATCCATTTGTTTTTTCAGGAAGAGCGACAATTTCCGCCAGCTCCGGAAAATCTTCGGCAAGCTGCTCGATTCGCTCTGTTACTTCGGTAGGTGTCATATATTTGTCAACGAAGTCGCTGAAATACTCATCATGCGCCGGGGTGCCGTCGCCGATCCATTCTTTTAAACCTGTCTCGGCCTTCCCGCCCTGATTGGTAGTAATGACTACATTTTCCGGAACAGAATCAATATCGGTTAATACGTAATGATATAAATATTCTCCGGCATCAATTTTCCGGGTCATTGTGGCTGTCTGTTTATTTCCCTTGCCATCTGTCCATTCTGCCGTCATGCCAACGTCCGGGCCTGCACTTGACTTCACTTCAAGATACAGAAACAGTCCTGATTGATTTTTGAAGTAATCCGCCCGGAACACCTTAATCTTGTCTTCCTGCTGTGCCGGTTGGCGTTTCTGTTTTTCTGTTTGTTCCTGCTGCCTTAATAGCTTTTCGCCTTCTTCAGCAGTTTGAATAACTGTCACTTTATACCCTTTTAGTTTGAGCACCTCAATATCAGCCTTTGTTAAAACGGCCTGCACTTCGAGCTGCCCGTTCCGGTCACTGACATAGCCTGTCAAATCGTAACCTTTGACTACTAGATCCTCCACCGCTTTCCGATCCGGTACGACAATTTCCACAAGCGCCGCTTTCCGTTCAAACTCCACCTTGGTTGCATCCTCTTTCGGTGCTGCTTCAACGGGGTTTACAAAAAAAGAGGATACAGTCAAAGCAACGATGCTTGTCCCCGTCAAGAAATGTGACACAAATCGTCTGTAAGACACTTAATTCCCCCCCTTGTATAAAATTTTTGATTTTCTTCGTTGATTATATCAGTATTTTTAGAAGATTGTTATAGTTTGGAATAAAATGATTATATAGCATTATAAAGATAACAATTTTTACAACGTTTGCTAGTATATTAGTAATACTGTTCATATGACTTACTTATTAAAAACTAGTTCTTTATTCCCGTTCGAAAGTTTTTCAGAGTAAAACCCCTGCACTGAAGTTGCAGCCCAGGGGTATAATCATCTCTAGCCGGCTTTGCCGCCAACCGCCTGATTCTTCTGTTTTTCCATTAAAGCTTTCAAATAATCACTGTTGGCTTTCAGCATTTGATATGTTCCATCGGTCATCAAATTAGTCTTTTTCTGCTGGTCTATCAATTTATTAAATCCGTCCAGATGTTTAATGACCTTATCATATTGTCCCGTCTCCTCATAATGCTTCAGGGATGTGGCATGTACCTTCAATGTTTGGGCAGCACCCTTGTTTGCAAACTTTCCAATTTCTTCGTAACGTTCAACAAGCGCTTTAATGTGGTCTGCAGACACTTTCACCGGAATTTCCGGACGTGGAGGATTAATCGGAATAACTCCTTGATAATCAGTATTGAAGCCGCTGATAGGCCGGATCGGAACTTCGTTCCAACGTTCAGGGTCAGCTTTATACAATTCTCCGGACGCAAGCCCGGATAAAAATGCGTGAGTAGCGATAATATTTTGCTGAATCAAAGGCTCCCGCTCTCCATCAAGGAATTGGCCAGATGTTTCAAGAAAGACAGCAGGGTTGCTGTGCCCTTCTTCATTGAGACCTTCATAGTTGATTCCCATCATCATTCCCGATGAAACACCGCCGCGGATATCAATGACATTGGTTCCGGTGATATATTGGTCAACGGTAAACTCTTTATATGGCTTCAGCGCATCGAATACAGTAACCATTGCTTGACGTGTCAAATCCTCATACTCCCCGCCTTTGAGGTTAGGAAGAGTTGGTCCTCCGGGATTTAAAGAGATTCCCAGTGACAGTGTCACAGGAATATTTGTCCCATAGAAGTTTTTATTCCCCTGATGGTGGATGTCCATCATAAATTCAGGCTTGATCTGCGTCCAGAATTTGTAGTATCCGACTGATTCGATTGCGTCAAAGCCACCGTCGACCCAGTCCCTGTTCAAATCGACCGTAATTGTTTGTCCTCTATCATTCAGCTTGGGTTCTCCAGTCTCATGGTCATACAGGATCGTTCCCCGCTGATTTCTATTGGCACCATCAACATTATACATTGGGATAAAATACACAGTTAACTCTTCTAGAATTTCCTTGTAAGAAACGTCTTTTTCGTTTATCAGGTTTTCAATCAAACGCAGTGTTGCATTTGTACCATAAGGCTCATTCCCATGGATTCGTCCTTGAACCCAAATATTTCTGTCCCCATTTCCAATTTTTGCAACATAAAGGTCTTTGCCTGTTTCACTTCTTCCTTCTTCAATCCCTATTTCCCTCAGCGTAAATACATCCAGTTTGCCATCACTTTGTTCTTCCAACTGCCCAAGAATGTCGACCATTTCATCGTATAGAATGATTTCAGAGCCAACAATGCTCTCCGACTCCGCTCCGGCTATCCCGCTGGAAGAAAAAACAAGGAACAGAGCTGCAACCACCAAAAACAAGCGTCTCTTTAACATCTTCCTCACTCCTCTCAAATTGTTTCCTCTTTGTCATTTAGTTGATTAATAGAGTTATGTAGAGGTTAATCGTCCAGTGTCCATTACAGCATCAACAACTTCAATTCATGACTACAGTCTGCTAGTCACCTCCTTCACATAACTCTCCGTAACGAATAAAGTTAAACCGTGTATTAAATGTTATATTAAAAAACAAAAAAGTGGTTTCTTTTGGGAGGGCTTGACGAATATCCTAATGTCGAAAAGGTTGAAGCATTTTCCATTTGTTCCGATTTAAGAAGAAAGATGGCGTTTATGATTGGAGATAAGCAAACATTGTCTAATGGAATCTTATCAGATTTATCCAAATATTAGAATAAAAACCCTTTAAAACAGTTCCAAAGAAACAGGCATATTATTGTTTTTTAGTACTAAGTTACTTTGTGCAAGTTTGGACTTCGATAAAAAAGCAACCGGAAGCCCCCTGCCAAAAGGCATATATAATCTGCTTGCCGGCGTTAAGAACAAAGGCGCAAGCGCCTGTTTATCGACGTACAGACTGGAGCGCTTCTGACGAGATAAAGGAAACACGCGCAGCGCAGCGGAGCGATGTTGACTTATCGTAGGAAGAAGCGTGAAGTCTGCTAGTCGATAGGCGCTGGAGCCGGACGTAGCACTAAGTGACAAATAAGTTACTCACAACCTGAGCATTTTATAATTTCCCACTAGCGTTGCATAAAGAATAAAAAGCATAGTCAAACATTGATTTTCCATACCCAGGGTAAGTGATTGAATATTCAGATTACTGCTGATTCTATTTGAAGAAAAAAAGAC